>NZ_WFKN01000005.1:0-575365 GCF_011007405.1 Sphingobacterium sp. xlx-130 | reverse complement strand
CTAGCGTTCATCCTGAGCCAGGATCAAACTCTCCATTGTAAAATGAAGTGTAAGACCAAGACTATTTATGAAAATAGAATTGTCTTTATTATAATTTCTGATTCTAGAACCAAATGGCTGATTTTTTTTAACTTTCGTCGTTTCTCAACACTACTCGTTACGTTACATGATCATTTTTTAAAGAACTTTTTTCGCATCCGCTTCGCGCTTCTGCTTTTATGATGCCGGAACAAAATCCGTTATCCTGCTTTTTCTGTTGCCCTTCGTTTCCGTTGGGACTGCAAAGGTAGGAATCTTTTTCAAACCTCCAAAATAAATGTGAAAATTTATTTCAGCGTCTTTTCTTGTATTCCCGCGTTTAAATAACTTTAAACCCCTCTTTTTTCATGGTCCCGTCTTAAGATCCGACCGTTCCTCCCTTGCGGAGTGGTGCAAAGATAGGACAATTAAACCCATAGTTCCAAAGGATATCCCCATCTATTTTTGCAATAAAACCCTAAAACGCTGGAAATGCGGAGAATAAAATTGAAATGGGATAACCGTAGCTAGGAAAATGGGGCAAACGCAACTTGCCGTCTATAATATAATAGCTATAAGAAACCGTGAGCTAAGAAGGTGACGGACTATCTGCCAGCGGTTACCCCCCCTATTAAACCACTTAAAACTATGATAGGTACACGCTCTTTCTTTAGCAAAAAAGATCATAGTAGTGTTAAAACCTATAGGTGTAATTAAGTATCAAATCAAGAATGTCTAATTCTAAATATTTTCTGTATCATTGTTTATCAGTATTTAGATTATGAACATCATATATGGTATAGATCTGCTCGGCACCATGGTTTTTGCCATATCGGGCGCAATGGCGGCCAATAGACGAGGTATCGATGTCTTCGGAGCGACCTTTATGGGGTTCGTAACAGCCATCGGAGGTGGATCTCTACGGGATGTGTTTTTAAACATAAGACCTGTCTGGGTCGAAGACGGAAACTACCTTATCGCGATTTTTATCGGGGTTTTTATCTCTATCGTAGCCAATAGACACCTTTACAACTGGGCAAAAACACTGACATTGTTCGATGCTATCGGAATTGGTTTTTTTACGGTAGTAGGCACACAGAAATCATTGGATTATGGCAGCAGCAATATTGCAGCAATGATGTTTGGTATGTTTTCTGCAGCGATGGGAGGCGTAATACGTGATACTTTAATGAATGAGACTCCACTAATTCTCCGAAAGGAAATATATGCATCGGCATGTCTATCCGGTGCACTCTTATTTGTAATCTTAGAGTATTTTGGATTAGATAGGGGCTGGAATGCATTTATCTCCGCTTCATTCGTAGTAGCTATCCGATTGATATCTGTAAAGTATAATTTATCGCTACCTGCGGTGTCTGACGTAGACGACAAAAAAGACTAAAGAACCTCCAACAATCGCTCGAATGACATTCCACGAGACGCCTTAAGTAAAACAAAGCTGTCGGAAAGATCTTGAATAGCCTTCCGAGCATCTGTAGTACTTTCATAAAACTCGGCCTCGGCGCTGCGATGTTTAAAAAACTCTTCGCCAACAAAAATCAAGCGGTCCAACTTCAATTCCTTAGCCTTTTGGATAACAATGGCATGCTCTGGATAGGAATCGTCGCCTAATTCAAACATATCGCCTAGAATCACAACTTTATGCACTGCTGTCAATACCTTCATATTTTCTAACGCTGCTGCCATACTGCTGGCATTAGCGTTATAAAAGTCTGCAACAACGGTATTACGATCGGTTTTGGTAATCTGAGACCTATTATTGGTCGGTACATACCCCGCTATACCTTGATTGATTAACGTCGCAGGAACTTCAAAATGTAGTCCCACCGCAATAGCAGCTAAAAAATTCTCCGTATTATAGGATCCTGTGAGATTAGTTGATACTTCGTAAATAGCAGACTTGTTCCGTTCTTTCCAACTGATAGCAAGATAAGGATTTGCGATCAGCAATTTGCCAATCACATCATTGTCTGCACCAAAGCCATAACGGATGATTTTATTGATATTTCTAAACGAAACCATATCAATCAGGTGGGTATTATCTCCTTGCAGAAATAATGTCCCATTATGATCCTGCAAATAATCATACAACTCACCTTTGGTTTTCTTTACGCCTTCAAAAGAACCAAATCCTTCTAAGTGCGCTTTGCCAACATTGGTAATCAGCCCATGCGTAGGGCGGGCAATATCGGAGAGAAAGGCAATCTCACCTAAATGATTGGCCCCCATTTCGATGATAGCGATCTCTATAGCGGCATCGATGGAAAGGATGGATAAAGGCACACCAATGTGATTGTTTAGATTACCACGGGTAGCAAATGCATTGTATCGCTGCGATAGCACGGCATGCAATAGTTCTTTGGACGTTGTCTTGCCGTTCGTGCCTGTAATCCCAATAATAGGAATCTGCAACTGGGCACGGTGGTACCTGGCCAAATCCTGAAGACTGGTCAGTACATCTTCAACCAATATATATCTTTCGTCCTTTTGATATGCCGCATCATCAATCACAGCGTAGCGAGCCCCGCTCTCCAAAGCTTGGTCCGCAAAGGCATTGCCGTTAAAATTCGCTCCCTTAAGGGCAAAAAATATACTATCAGCTATGATATTACGGGTATCCGTAGATATCTTCGGATACTGCTTATAGATGCTGTACAACGCTTCAATCTGCATGGTCTGTCTCTTTAATAAGACAAAAGTAATTAAAAATCTATTTCAACTGATAGGCGATCACGCTATTATTGTTAAAAGTGGGAATATATAATATTCGCTCTTTAGCATTGAAACCCAAGTCTGCCGTATTCATTTTACCCTGTACATCCTGTAGTTTTTCGATGCTGCCATCGGCTTTGACATAATAAATCAAACCTGGCCAACAGGTCACGAGAAAATCACCATTTCCGACGGGCTCTAGTCCGTCTCCTCCTTTTTCAAAACCTTTGGCGATGACCTGTACTTTTTTATTCGTATCGATTTTCCAAAGCTCTGCTCCGGCTAATGCATACAGCGAACCATTCAGGTATTTCAACCCATTGACACTCGGTACATTTTCCATATATAAAGAAGCGTTGCCATTGCGAATCTGGTAAATCTTATTATCCCTGGTGTCGGACACATACACCACTCCATTATCATCTACAGTAACATCATTCAGAAAAGTGGAACCTTTAATCTCAACTTCGTCAATGATATTATTTGTAACAACGTCGGCCACTATAACCGAATTAATATCGGCAATATGTAAGAGACCTCTGTACAAAGCCAACCCCTTGGGTGCATTAAGACCTGTAATCCAGTTGGCATTTTTTAGGGAGCCATCAGGATTTAAAAGTGCCACCCCTCCCTTTCCATCTTTTTCGGTGCCAGAGCCATCGATTAGAGACACGTATAATAGTCCCTTTGCGGCATCGTACAATACGGATTCTGGAACAGGCAAGCCTTGATCTGCTTCCCATAGTTTCTCCAATTTATGGGTTTGGGCCTGTGCTGTAAAAATGAAGCCTGCTAACCCCAAGGCTAAAAATATCTTCTTCATAACTTTCCTTTCTATCAGGCTGCCACATCTCTTACAAGTGGCGCCATAGCAACAAAATGTATATTTTATCCTTTCAATATACGAAACATAATTTTATTAATCATAGTCAGGTTTCAATACCGAAACTAGGAGTTAGACTAAACTCTCCCACAAAGTTTAAATCGAAGAGCATTAAAGCATAAAAAAACCGCAGGCACTTTAGGCCTACGGTACAACTAAAACTAAACACAGTCTTTTAAATCATAATATATTTATTGAGCTCTATCTTTTTCGTCACTCGCATTATCACGACGACGAATAGACTGCTTAAGATTCCCGAACTTAAAATTAAATGTGACCCGGACAGATTGTGTATCATTATACTGCCGAATCTCCGAATCATACTCCTGAAACTTGGTGGATAAATTATTGTGATTACTATGAAATACATCGGTAACCGCTAGCTTGAGTGAGCTACGCTGATCCTTAAAATTATAAGTCATCCCAATATCGGTATTGAACCGTCCTTCGATTTTATAGACATTGTACAAGAAAGGTGAATTGTAACGCATAGCGAGCTCGGCAGAAATGGACTTGTTGATTTTGAAATTACTGGTTGAATTCCCTTGAAAAAATACAGATCCTTGATTGACATAATAACCCGCTATCGGCCCGCGGAAATGCATATATATACCAGTTAGATTATTGTACATCGTCCAGAACTTGCCGATACGGACTGGAATAGTAAGATTGAGATATGTAGTACTCTGCTTTCCCAGATTTTCGCGTATTACCCATGTTGTCTTAGCAACAGTATCCTGTCCCATGCTCTCTACCATAGCATCGTTGGTAAAGTCGTGTCCTACTGCTATATTAAACATTTTGAAGAGGCTGTAGTTAAGTGAAAAACCATCGGTATACTGTGCATTGAGATAAGGATTACCCCGCAAGAAAGTACGCTTATCGATATAGTATTCAAAAGGATTGAGATGCCGGTAACTGGGTCTCGATATTTTCCGCGCATAATTCAAAGCGAACACATGGTTTTCGCTGTAATTATAGCTTAACGATGCCGAGGGAAATAGATCAAAATAATCTCGCTTTACTTGCTTGTTTTCAGTCTCTGAAATCCCGTCGGATAAGGTATATTCCCCACGAAGCCCCGCTTTGATGCCCCATTTTTTGATCTGGGTGCTGTAATCAAAATACCCGGCAACGATCTGCTCTACATAGTTGAACGTATTGGAACGTCCCGTATTATTTTGCCATTGATCAGCGATCTTTTGATCGAACACAATTCTATTGTCTGATTCCACATTACTGTACTTCAAACCGGTTTCTATATTCCCTTTCCAGAGCTTCTGGGTGTAATCCAACTTTGCAGCAAAAATCTTAATGTCGGTCAGTGCGTCACTCCGTTCATACTCGGGGGGATAGATATAACTCATATCCGGAAAATAAGTTCTATACTCATAATTCAAGACGTTATTGGTCTTGAATAAACTATAATCAAGATCAGCTGTCAGTTTTTTGCCCGATGTATCTATCTTAAACTCGTTGTTCGCATTGAATGAATACTTATTAAACGTCTCCTTGCCCAGCGTGAAAGCCTCCATGATAGAGTCTATCACACCAACTTGACTTCCTATATTTGTTATTCCAGGATTATCTCGGTTTTCTAAATTATTATTTCCACTAAACTGAAACATAAACGTATTCCTACTAGAAGTTTTTTGTTCTATACCCAGTTTATAACTATGAGTTCGGTCTCTTTCCTTCAGATCCGTAGCTTGGTCAAAATAGGTCTTTCCAATACTATCCGGAATGACACGCATAATATCCAACGTTTCTTTAGTTCGATTGTCGGTATAGGAATAATTGCTAAAAAACGTGGTATTGTTCTTTTTATAATTCAAGTTTATGGAAGAGTTTCCACGAAACTTTAGTCCCAAACCTGCGCTTGCGACAAGGGATCCGTTGAATCCCTCTAATTTATTCTTTTTTAATGTAATATTGATCACACCTGCGGCGCCCTCAGCATCATCTTTGGCCGATCGTGTAGTGGACAATTCGATGCTTTTTATCTGACTACCATCTGTGCTTTTTAGAAATGTAGCCAGCTGCTCTCCTGTCATATAGGTGGGCCTACCGTCAATAGTCACATTGACCCCCTGTTGCCCCATTAGACTGATATTATCATCTTTATCTACACTTACTCCCGGAGCTCTTTGCAATACCTCAAAAGCATTATTGCCTGCACTAACGGAAGAATTCTCCACATTCATAACCAGTTTACCATTTGTACTCTGTATCAAAGGTAACTCTCTACGAACTGTAACAGTCTCAATTTCTTTTGTCTGAGGTCCGAGTTTAATTGCAGGTAGACTTAGCCCTGAATCATCAACGCTAAATGTCAGGGTCTCTCCCTTACCAAATCCTATCGCTGTAGCTTCTACGATAAATGTTCCACGGGGATAGTCCAATATCGTATAGACACCATCTACACTCGTTACGGCGGTCTTTAAAATCGCCCGCGCTGTAGTCGTAATCAGGTAAACGGAAGCACCATTGATAGGCTCGTTATCCTGATTGACGACTTTACCTCGTATTGCTGGTTGCTGAGTAGCTATAGCCGATACCGAAAACAAAAACAGACCTAGTATTAAAAATAAAACGCTTTTCATATAGGGTTATAAATCAACTCCATCATTTAATTAGACGGCTCTTCTTCCGATTTAGTTGCATCCTATTCTTTCTTTTTAGGCTTTTCTACATGCGAGGGCGCACACTGTAATCCCGAACGCTTCATAACCCACTCTGTATGTTTTTCCTTTTCTTCGTCGGCATATTCATTCATACAGTCTGAATAAGGGAGATACCACATTTTGTTGTGAATAGACTCATCAATAGTAACTTTGGAGCCAACAGGTAGAAATACGATTACAGATACCGATTGATCACGATAAGGCTCATCTGTCGCTAACGCAAAGTGGCTATCAAATATGATCTTACCTTTATCTTCATGCCCTAGATAGTTAATCCGTGAAGCTCGTTCAGAGGCACTTTGATAGGTACGACCCTTGGCAAAATAGTTGTATTGGATATACGGTGTCTCTAGAGAGTCTAGGTATTCGAAACGGATATTGATATCTCGTCTCAAATATTTAGACAACTCTTCCCGCTTCATTTTAAGTGTATATTTTTTATCTCCATTCTCTAGTGTAGCCCCATCAATTACTCGAATGTCCTTTTCAACAAAATGATACACACTCCTTTTTTCCAAAGATTTTTCTACTTTGATCGTACTGGACTCTTTGTATTCCTGAATTCCTACGAAGACATAAAACAACACCAAAATAATAGATACGATCCAACCTGCCCACAGACTTAAGGAGAGGTAGTTATTCATCGGACTCGTATTCAATAGCATACGAAGGAATATATGTAATAATGCAATAAAAGGAATGGTGATAGCCATCACACCAGCTAATAATGCAATTAATGCTTGTCCCGTAGACAATAACTCCAGTCCTGGAAAAACCATTTCATTTTGATATCCCAGAATACCTGTCGCGAAGCCAACAAGGGTCACCAACATCCCTATAATCACCATACCACAGAAAAACAGCATTAAAAAAGCGAGCCCTTTTCCCAAAAACCGAAAGAAACTCGAAACGCCACTCCCAACAGCTTGAGCGCCTTTACTAAATTGTCCTTTGACTGTTGAAAATTCATCTCTATATCCTCCTAGCTCTTCCTCAAAATTCTTCTTAAAGTTCTGAAGGTTGGGTTCCTCTCCTCGCATAGACATTCGGTCTGCCCTAGTAACAGCCGTAGGCATCACAATCCAAAGGACGACATACAACAGCACTCCCGACCCTCCGAATAAAAAAAGTAATATAAAAAGAATACGAATCCATTTGGCTTGCAACCCAAAATAATAGCCCAAACCACTACACACACCACCGATTACAGTATCATCGGGATTACGCATTAATTTTTTCTCAGAAACAACGCGTCTGTATTCCTCTTTAAAATTCGATTCATAGGATTCTTCCGTCTCTTCATCCGCTTGTTCGAAGTCGCTGACACGCCCCATCTGCGCAATCACTTCATTCACGTCCACCATCGAAATTACTTCTTTACGACCCGCCTGAATCCGTTCGGTAAACATCTCCGCGATTCTATTTTCAATATCCTGTAATATCTCTCCGCTATCATTCGATTGGCTAAAATGCCTTTTTATCTCGATCATATAGCTTCTAAGAACTTCGTAAGCATCTTCTTCGATATGAAAAACAATGCTGTTTATGTTGATGATTATTGTCTTGTTCATGATAATATATTCTAATGGTTAGTTCTTGGTTTCTTTACTTACGTCCGGTCAAAGAGGTTTCGACAGCATACACAAGCTCTTTCCAGGTTACATCCAATCTATAGAGCACCTCTGATCCCTCTGCTGTAATCTGATAATATTTCCGAGGGGGGCCTGAAGTAGACTCTTGCCAACTATAACTCAGCAAACCATTGTTTTTGAGTCTCGTTAATAGTGGATACAAGGTACCTTCTACGATCAGGAGCTCAGCTTTCTTTAGTTCTGCAATTATATCTGATGCGTATATCTCTCCTTTGGAGATAATCGAAAGGATACAGTATTCTAATATCCCTTTTCGCATCTGGGTTTGTGTATTCTCTGCTATCATAACAATACAAAGTTATATCCTTTAGATGGTACTTTGCAATACATAGTACTATATTTTTTTAAAAAATTATCACAACCTACTGAAATACAGTCAAATAATTTTTGATAAACATTTTTTAAGAAAACTTAATTCAACAAAATTCTACTTATTTCATTCCTAAATACGAGATTTGGAGCGATGAAATATCTAAGAAATTATATTTGGGCAATTGTATGGGCTATGTTAATGTTAACAATCCTTCTTCTTCCATCAAGAAGCTTCGAAGTTGATAACGTAACATTCTATGAGGGATTTGATAAAATGGTACATTGCGGAATATTCTTCATTTTATGTATCCTTTTGTACTGGGAATCGATTCTCAAATCAAAAAGGTCTGTAAGTAAATGGTTAAGCATTACCAAAGTTGTTGTTAGTACTGTTATATTTGCCTTTGGAACAGAAGCTGCTCAACAATATTTATCCCCTACCCGAACAGCTGATATTTGGGATATATTTGCAGATATTACAGGCATAGGAATGGCAACGTTTGCCTTTATATTTTTTTATAAAAGAGAGAAATGAAAAAAAAGAGATATTTAACCTGGTTCTTAAGCCTATTGACCATAGGCCTAACTCTACAGTCTTGCGGTATTTTTAATAAAGACTGTGGATGCCCAAAGCCACTCTCTGGAAAAAGGAGGTAAAAACTAGGCTCTGGCAATTGTCAGTATACTGACCTTTGCTCCGGCTGTACAGAGCACCGATCCTGCTTCACAAATTGTCGCTCCAGTAGTCAAAATATCATCAACCAACAGGATGTGCTTATCCTTTAATGAAGGGCTGTTTTTACTAACAACAAATACCCCTTTTACATTATCATACCTTTCCGAACGACTCTTTTTAGTCTGACTTACAGAATGGACTTTTCTTTCTAAAATGTTCTCGTATGCTGGTATGTGGAGTGACTCAGACAAGCCTTTTACAAATTGGTATGCTTGATTATAACCTCTCTGACGAAGCTTCTTCCTGTGAATAGGGACTGGAATAATCATATCAAACGACTGTTGAAAGGCTATATCCTTCAATGTTAAGCCATACATTCGTCCTAAAAAAATCCCTATCTGTGGTTTATTGCCATATTTTAACTGGTGGAGCAAACGCTCCGCCCTAGAGCTTTTAGAAAAATAAAGCATGGACATAGCGATCTGGAAATCTAATTTTCCCAATAGCTGTCTAGCGGTTTCGTTCTCTGCGTCTAAGTGAAAATCGGTCAAAGGCAAATGGTACCTACACATGGTACAGAGAATATCTTCCTGAGCCAGCAAAACGTCGTCACAGGCCATACACAGTTCGGGCAACAGGGTATGTAATAGATCCTTTAAAAAAGCTTTTAAGTTCAAAACTGTTTACTATTGATATACAGTAAACTTAGCTAAATATGATGAAAAACCGAATTAGTCTGCCTTTTCCTTTATTGCCAATTGCCCACAAGCAGCGTCAATATCCTTGCCCCGGCTTCTTCGGACATTAGTTATCACTCCTTGACTACGCAAATAACTGGCAAAAGTCTCAATTTTATCCGCTTCGGCATTTACAAAATCGGCTAGGGATATCGGGTTATACTCAATGATATTGACTTTGCAAGGTACATGCTTACAAAATCTCGCTAACTCTTTCGCATCCTGCAATTCATCGTTAAAATTATGAAATACAATATATTCAAAAGTAACGGGATTCTTCGTCTTCGAATAGTAATACCTTAATGCTTCGGCAAGCGCTGCCAACGAGTTTTGTTCGTTGATGGGCATAATCTCATTTCGCTTGTTATCATTAGCAGCATGTAATGAGAGTGCTAGATTAAACCGAACCTCATCATCACCTAGTTTTTTGATCATTTTGGCAATACCTGCGGTAGATACGGTAATACGCTTAGCAGCCATGTTTAAACCATCTGGCGCAGTAATACGTTCGACAGACTTCATCATGTTAGCATAGTTCAACAGTGGCTCCCCCATACCCATATAGACAATATTACTGAGTGGTATTCCGTAATTATCCTCCGCCTGCTTACTGATCAGTACCACTTGATCGTATATTTCATCGGCATTGAGATTCCGTTTACGGTCCATATAACCGGTAGCACAAAATTTACAGGTCAAACTACAACCGACTTGAGAACTGACACAGGCAGTCATTCGATCGGGTGTAGGAATAAGAACCCCCTCAATAATATTACCGTCGTAAAGGCTAAAACTACTCTTGATCGTCTTGTCACTACTAACCTGAGATTCCTTGACTTTTACGAAATTTATTGTAAAACCAGCTTTAAGCTTCTCCCGCAGTTCCTTGCTCAAATTACTCATCTGATCAAAATCAACAGCAGACTTCTGCCATATCCATTCGTAAATTTGCTTCGCTCGGAACCCTTGCTCGCCCATCTCCACCAGCTTGTCTTTCAATTGTTCTAACGAAAGACTTCGTATATCTATCAATTTTGTAGTACTCAACACGATACAAAGATACGTCAATTTTCCTTTTTTCCACTAGTATTTGTTTCGGCATCAAAGCTATTACGCCAAATTTTGGCTAGTATTGCTATATTGCAGTGAAATCAACTAATAATAATGAAACAGTCTTTATTTATACCCCTCATTGTCGGCGTAGCACTGATTGCCTCGTGTAGCTCCAATAAATATGCTGCAACAGAAAAAGTATACAAAAAAAAAGCCAAAGAATTTGCTATTCAATATAAAGAAGCTCCCTTACGAAGTCAGCTCGAAAAAATCGAAAGCATAGACAAAGAGTGGATTGGGTCCATCAATTTTGGTGTCCGCAAACCAAATTACGTAATGATCCATCATACGGCTCAGGATTCGCTGGCACAAACCGTAAAAACATTCCACAGTGCCAAAGCAGGAGTAAGTTCGCACTATGTCATCGGTAGAAATGGAAAAATAGTACAAATGGTAAATGATTTGTACCGCGGACATCACGCTGGGGCAGGTCGCTGGGGAAATGATACGGACCTAAACTCTTCTTCGATTGGCATTGAGCTTGACAACAATGGCACTACAGACCCTTGGACAGACAAACAGATTCAAGCTCTTATACAACTCTTGACTTACCTTAAGAAAACATATAACATTCCCCAAGCAAATTTCATCGGACATATGGACTACGCTCCTACACGCAAGAACGATCCCTCTAGATTTCCCTGGAAAATCCTTGCAGATAATGGTTTTGGATACTGGTATGATGAATATTTGGAAAACGTTCCAGCGAACTTCGACCCTCGACTCGCTTTACGCGTGATCGGATATGATGTGAAAAATCTTGATGCCTCCATTAAAGCATTTAAACAGCATTACATACAACGCGATACAAACACTGCCCAACTGACGGAAAATGACCTAAAGGTACTCTACTCCATCTTTAAAAAGTTCTTATAAGCAACAAGGGGCATGTTACATGCCCCTTGCTATTTTATTTAACGACTGATCCATAAAGATCGAAATCTTCGGCCCGATCGACAGTGACATTTACAAAATCACCTATCCTAAGATAGTTATCTTTTGCACTTAATATCACTTCGTTATCCACTTCTGGTGAATCGTACTCGGTACGCCCAATATAGTAATCTCCATCTACCCGGTCGATCAATACCTTATAGGTATTTCCTACTTTGGTCTGATTGATATCATAAGATATTCCCTGCTGTACCTCCATAATGGCATCTACGCGCTCTTGTTTGACGTCTTCCGACACATTATCTTCTAGGTTATAAGCATGGGTTTTCTCTTCGTGTGAATAGGTAAAACAGCCCAGACGATCAAAACGAGTCTCTTCTACCCAAGAAAGCATTTCTTCAAAATCTTGCTCCGTCTCCCCAGGATACCCGCAGATTAATGTCGTCCTTAATGCAATATCAGGTACCTTATCCCTTATTTTATTTACTAAGTCTATCTGCTTCTGCTTGGTCGTACCACGACGCATCGAAGTCAACATATTGTCGGTAATATGCTGCAATGGCATATCAAGATAATTACAGATATTACTGCGCTCATTCATCGCATCTAAGATATCCATTGGGAATCCGGATGGATAAGCGTACTGCAATCGTATCCAATCTATACCTTCCACATCAGAAAGATGTCGCAACAGGTCAGAAAGATTTCTTTTGCCATATATATCCAGTCCATAATAAGTCAGGTCCTGAGCAATAAGAATAAGTTCCTTCGTGCCATTTGAAGCAAGAAATTTGGCTTCTTTCACCAGATCTTCTATGGATTTGGACACATGCTTGCCCCGCATTAGTGGAATAGCGCAGAAAGAACAGGGCCTATTGCAACCTTCTGCTATCTTAAAATAAGAAAAATGAGAAGGTGTCGTCAACAAACGCTCGCCCAGTAGTTCATGTCTATAATCTGCACCTATAGAGGACAACAAATCCGGCAAATCATTCGTCCCGAAATAAGCGTCTACGTTCGGTATCTCTGTCTGAAGTTCGGGTTTATAGCGCTCGGAAAGACAGCCTGTAACGATTACTTTATTCACCTTCCCTTGATCCTTCAGCTCGGAAAACTGTAATATTGTATCTATAGACTCTTGCTTCGCATTGTCAATAAATCCACACGTGTTAATAACGACAATGTCATTGGCTTGAATATTATTGGACTCGTGAACGACATCAATCTGATTACCTTTCAATTGTCCCATCAAAACCTCACTATCGTGAATATTTTTTGAACAGCCCAAAGTAACCACGTTAACTCGTGGTCTCGCTGTCGAAATTGCAGCTTTTGTTTGCTTTGTTTTCATTTAATTATTATCTCTTATGGCTGGTCAGAGCCCGCTCGAAATCCAAAGTGTCCTCACTTTATAGTATTGAGCATTGATCACAGACCGATTAAGCCCCCTACAGGCTGCCATCGTATATATATTTCTTGGAGAAATCGATGCCAAGCTTACAACCGGCATCCCGGAAGCTTACTTAAAGAGTGACTCTACAAATTCCTTCTTATTAAACAACTGTAAATCATCAATCTTTTCACCCACACCAATATACTTGACAGGAATTTTGAACTGATCTGATATTCCGATCACAACTCCACCTTTTGCTGTTCCATCCAATTTGGTTAATGCCAAGGCATTAACATCCGTAGCTTGGGTAAATTGAGTACACTGCTCGATCGCATTTTGCCCGGTGGAAGCATCCAAAACCAATAGGATCTCATGAGGCGCACCAGGAATGACTTTTTGCATCACATTCTTAATCTTCCCTAACTCATTCATTAATCCGACTTTGTTATGGAGACGTCCAGCTGTATCTATAATAGCGACATCATCACCATTAGATACCGCAGACTTTATCGTATCAAAAGCAACTGAAGCAGGATCAGAGCCCATCGCTTGCGCTACCACACGCACACCGACACGCTCTCCCCATAATTTTATTTGATCCACTGCTGCAGCTCTAAATGTATCGGCCGCACCTAAAACCACACTGTTTCCAGCGGCCTTCAACTGATGAGCTAACTTCCCTATTGTAGTTGTCTTTCCAACACCATTCACGCCGACAACCATAATAACATAAGGCTTGTGATTGCCATACTCGAAATTCTGGAAATCATCGCTATTGTTTTCTGCTAATAATTCTTGGATCTCTTCTTTTAAAAGTCGGTTTAATTCTTCCGTTCCAACATATTTGTCCCTTGCAACGCGCTGCTGAATACGCTCTACAATCTTTAAAGTAGTAGTCACACCAACATCTGAAGTTACCAATACTTCCTCCAAATTGTCCAAGACATCATCGTCTATCGTAGCTTTACCAACGACAGCCTTCGTGATCTTCGAGAAAAAACCTTCCTTAGTCTTTTCTAACCCTTTGTCCAGGGCCTCTTGTGCCTCAGGTGTAGGTGTCTCTTGCTTCTTCTTAAAAAAATCGAATAACCCCATGTTTACAAATTATCTAAAGATGAGCTCAACTTAAGCTCGGTTAAAGAATTAAAAAGTCAGAAGTAACGTACTTTATAGCATTTTGAGCTTTCAACATTCCGTTTTCTTCATGCTTCGAAAGCAAATATACTAAAAAAGCCCTTTCGGCTTATGCACCAAAACGGCTCTTAAATTTTCTAAAGAAAAACTTTAAAAAAGGAATATCTTCTGCTTATTTATTTGCTGCAGCCACGACATCTTTTACGTTGTCATTGTGCACCATGCTTTCTTTGAAAGTATAAGCCCCTGTTTTAGCAGACTTAGTTGTGATGATTACTTTAGTATACTCTTTACCACCACCTTTTTGTAACGATGCTACCGCTTTCTTTGCCATAGTATGATATTTTTAATATGAGCAAGTATAACACTTGTTCAAATATGAATTATTTAATTTCTTTGTGAACAGTTACTTTTCTCAATACTGGATTGAATTTTTTCAATTCCAAACGCTCAGTAGTGTTCTTTTTGTTCTTCGTAGTGATGTAACGTGACATACCTGGAAGACCACTTTCTTTGTGCTCAGTACATTCTAAGATTACCTGTACTCTATTTCCTTTTTTAGCCATTGTTTTACTTTATTTTAATCCGTCAACGACGGATCGATTTCATGAATATCTTTAATTAACAGGCAGTTATCTACTAAACGTATCCTTTTTTGATAAATTTACTGATAACCGAAGTAATTCCGTTTTTGTTAATTGTCTTAATTGCAGACGTAGATACTTTTAACGTAATCCAACGATCTTCTTCAGGAATGTAGAAACGCTTGGTTTGTAAATTAGGATAAAACTTACGCTTGGTCTTAACGTTCGAGTGAGATACGTTATTTCCTTTTAATGCCGTTTTGCCTGTTAAATCACAAATTCTTGACATGATATTTATTTTTAATGTTGTCTATTTACACAAATCACCTTTGCACTCTCTGCAAAGAGTTTGCAAATATCTAAATTTCTTTTTGGATTTACAACAATTCAGACTAGAATTATTTTTCAAAATAATAGAAAACAGGCTTTACCCACAAAGGTATGTGTTTTGAAATACTATTTTCCTTTTGGATCTACAAAATAGTTTTCAACAATTCACATTTAAAGAAATGTGAAAATAGGAGGGGAGTCGCCAAAAGTTTGACAAGAAGACTAATTTAATTAAGTTTGTTGGCATAATATATCTCGACAAATTTAATGTTACAAAAGACCAAAGGTATCGCACTCAAAGTAACTAATTACTCAGAGAGCAGTATTGTCACCCAAATATTTACAGAAAACCTTGGTTTGCAATCCTATTTAATTAACGGCGCACGAAAGCCTAAGGCAAAAATACATGTCAATATGCTACAACCGCTCCACCTTCTGGATATGGTGGTGTATGTAAAAGAAGACAATTCCTTACAGCGCATCAAAGAAGCTCATCCAGCTCCCGCCTTAATACAGATTCCATTAAATATCAGAAAAAGTGCTGTAGCTTTGTTCTTAAACGAAATTTTGTATAAAGTACTTCGACACCAACAACCCGACCCCCAGTTGTTTCATTTCGTGTTTCAGTCTATCCTTTGGTTAGATCAAACCGACCTGCCCATTCATAATTTTCATTTATGCTTTTTGATGAAACTAAGTCGGTTCCTCGGCTATCTGCCCAGTACAACGGCACAATCAAAACCTTATTTTGATCTTATGGAAGGACGTTTTATCGATAATCTACCTGCACACAGCTTTGTACTACAAGAGCCACATACAAGCTTATTTCGTGCCATCCTCAATAGCAGCTACGAACAGAGTCATATGTTAATAATAAAACACGCAGATCGTATATATATACTCGAACAAATCATCAATTTCTACAGGCTACACTCGGACAACTTTGGAGCAGTAAACTCATTAGAGATTCTAGAAGAAATTTTCCATTAAATTTCCAGTTCTAAAAAATTACTCTATTTTTGAGTAACAATATTTTTGTTACAAAACTTTACTACTAATAAATTATAACAACTATGGAATGGTATTTAAAAGTCGTTAGAGACAATTATGCAAATTTTAATGGACGTGCCAGAAGAAAAGAATACTGGATGTTTACCTTACTCAATTTTATTATCGGTAGTGTCATATTGAGGTCCCTCGATATGATCTTTGGCTTGACATTCGGACCTACAGAAGGTGTGCCTTGGTATAGCCAAAACGGAACATTGAGTTCTATCTATTCACTTGCTGTTTTAATTCCAAGTATAGCCGTATCGATAAGAAGATTACACGACGTTGGCAAATCCGGATGGAATCTACTATGGATATTTACCTGTATAGGTATTTTTTATGTTTTGTATCTACACATCCAAGAAGGCGACCAAGGTCAAAATGAATATGGAGCAGATCCAAAAGGTGGTGAAAACGAAGATCCTTTTGCAGGACAACGCGATGTAAATAACCCATTCTCGGGGCAAAACAATCCGTTCTCTAATCAGAACAATCCGTTCAGAAACGACAATCCATAATCGTTAATTTAAGCGCAAAAAAAGGCCGAAACTTTAAGCGTTTCGGCCTTTTTCACAATAAATATATAATAGAATCTACTAGATAACTTTTACATTTACCGCGTTAAGACCTTTGCGGCCTTGCTCAACTTCGTAAGTGACATCATCACCTTCACGAACTTTGTCAACCAATCCTGAAACGTGAACAAAAATTTCGCTCTCGCCTGATGCAGGGACAATGAAACCGAAACCTTTGGTCTCATTAAAGAACTTTACTTTACCTTCTTGCATTACTTTAATTTATTAATTTCTCTAAAGATAATGGATAAAAAACAAAAACTTACCATTTATTTTAAAACTATATTAAACATTTTGTCATTTTCTTTGTCTATCGATGTATTAAACTTTTAGAAATATAGTCTCATGAAACAAATAATCGCTTTATTCTTTTTAATCAGTTCTGTCGTTATGGTAAACGCGCAAAGTACAAATATAGAAAGTAGCAGAAAAGTAGCTACTAAAGGATATGCCGAAAAAGAGGTCACTCCAGACATTATTTATCTTTCTGTTAGCCTCAAAGAGTTTTATATGGATGGTAATATGAAGAAAAAAGTAACGATAGAAACCATAGAAAAACAACTTTTTGATGCAGCTATGGCAGCAGGTGTAAAAAAAGAAGATTTTACTATTCAAAACATCTATAGCTACAATTACGAAAACAAGAAAAAAAACAATGAGTTAATGCAGTCCCGCCAATACCGTATCAAGGTTACAAATCTAAATGGCCTAAATAGTATGCTAGAAAAAATTGACCCTCAGGGATTGCAAAGCACATCAATTAATGGCTACGATCACTCTCAAAAAAGAGAAATTGAACGTGAGTTAAAAACTCTCGCAGTGAAAGATGCAAGACAAAACGCAGAAATACTTGCGGCGGCCGACGGGCAGTCCGTTGGCAAAGCTCTGGTTATCAACGATAATAGCAGCATCAATTTCAACGATTTGATACCTATGCCACGAGCAATGTATGCTAAATCAGCGAATATGGATATGGCTGGGGGAATGGAGTCCAGTGATTTAAACATTGATATCCGTCCTATTAAATTGACTTGTTATATTGACGGTGTTTTTGAATTAAAATAACGTGAGCACAACACGCAAACCAGATCGTATTCAAAAACTCAAAAAGGACTTTCTTTGGGTTGAGCGTGTATCTTTAATTTTAGATAACAAATTTAATATTGGGGGATTCAGATTTGGTCTGGATCCCTTATTAAACTTAATCCCTTATGCCGGTCAATTTATTGCCTTTGCGACTTCAATTTTACTAGTTCTCGTGATGCTCCGCAATGGAGTCGGTTCCAAAGCGGCAGTAAAGATGTTACTAAATGTCATTTATGACGCATTCTGGGGTTCCATTCCTTTATTTGGTCAGATTTTTGATTTTTTTAATAAAGCCAATCAGAAAAACATTGTTATACTACGTGAGCATTATTTTGAAAATAAACACCAAGGAAGCGCGAAAGGATTATTGATTAGTATCTTCATTGTATTACTACTCGTTTGTATAGTCCTATTCTACTTTATGTGGACAATCACCGCCTGGTTCATCAATTATATCCATAATCTATTCTAGATTATAGTAAAGATCTAGAGCTATTTACCGCCATTTTTCAAACAACAATTCGTGAAAGCAAAGCTTTTTATTTAGGTTTGTATATGTCTAAAACGAGAATTTTTGCACTGGTCATGCTTGCCCTGATTTTGGGTGCTATATTGACAAATCCTCCTAGAGAACAATTTGAAAAGGTTATAAAAACCAAAGCAACAGAGATTCTCAAAAAACAACTAAAATACAAAGACCAAGATGCAGTCCGTCTAGGCATGACATTATTTGGCGATAAAATCACGCAAGATTTTATGGATCGGACTATCTCTATAAAAAACTATTATTTATTCTCTATCGTAAGGCTCAAATGGCAAGACAAAGAGACTCCAATAGGGGTAGGAGCCTTCAAAACTGTATGGTTAAGCTCTAAAATCGATGAAAAGGCAGATGAGATAATTGGCATATTAAAAGATTTATAATGCTGGAGATTCTCTATAAAGATGATTTTTTGGTTGCTGTAAACAAGCCCCATGGTCTACTCGTGCATCGGTCTTCAATAGCCAACGACACCAGTGAATTTGCCCTTCAAAAACTACGAGATCAAATAGGTATGCCGGTTTATCCAGCACATCGTTTGGATAGAAAAACGGGGGGAGTTTTATTATTTTCACTGGACAAAGAAACTGATAGACTGACACAATCTCTCTTTGCAGAAAAAAAAATAGACAAACGTTATCTAGCTATATTACGAGGCTTCTGTCCGGATAGCGGAGTCATTGACTACCCTTTACTTAAAGAAAATGGTAGTTCGCAAAATGCTGTAACCCACTTCCGTCGACTAGTGCAGGCTGAGATAGAAGTTCCACATGGAAAGTTCTCTACATCTAGGTATTCATTGGTAGAAGCTAACCCCGAAACGGGAAGAATGCATCAGTTACGTCGGCATTTTGCACACATACTTTACCCAATAATAGGGGATAGGCCTCACGGCTGTAACAAGCAGAATAAACTGTGGAAAGATCGTTTTGAGATGGACACCATGTTACTCCATGCGACAAGTCTATCTTTTCAACATCCTCATTCTGGACAAATCATTGAAATAAAAGCAGATTTGCAACCTGAATTCCTACGCGTACTTGACATCCTAAATATAAATCTGTAACATGAAAGATCTTATCCTCGAAGTATTATGCTCCATCATGGGCCTGAGTGCAGCTTCAGGGATTTATTACCAAGAAAACACGCTATACATCGTCTGTGATGATAGTAACTATCTTTACACCTACAGTATCCCACAAAACCTAATAGACAAACATCTTTTAATTGATAGGTCAAATCAAAATGAAAGGGTACACAAAAAAAATAAGCTAGATTTTGAATCAATTTTCATGTACAATGATTCGTTACATCTGCTTGGCTCTATGTCCACATCCAGCAGAACAACAAATTTTCAAGTCCCGCTCGCATCACTCAACTTAGCCAAACCTTTCTCGACCGATACATTGTCTGAAAATATACACGCGCAATTGGGTATCAGTAGTGAAAACCTCAATATTGAAGGCTCGTTTTTACATGGAGACACGCTCTATCTCTTTAACAGGGGTAATGGCCCTGAAAAAAAGAACGGTATCATATTAGCAAAGAAAGACTTCTCAACACCTATACGGTATATAGACATACCACTACCTGAACAAGAAGCCGGAAGTCCTGCATTTACAGATGCTATTTTGCTCGAAGAAAAAATATACTTTATTGCGGCCATTGAACAGACAAACTCAACATATGAAGACGGGCAAGTAGGAGGATCCTTCTTTGGAACTATAGACTTTAACACAATGACTTTAACCTCGTTTATCCCAATCTCTGGGATTCATAAATTTGAAGGACTTTCTTGCTATCAAGAAAACATAACAACGTTGACATTTCTACTTTGTGAAGATTCAGACCAGCAAGCCACGTCAACCACGATCTATAAACTCTCGGTTGCAAAATAAACCGACCTATTTTTATCAATATTGCAAAATATAAGGCCATAATCTCAACTTTATAAGTATTTTTGTAATAATACATTTTATATAGCTAAAGAATGAAACTTTCATGGTGTAAATTGTGCAAAATAAGAAAATGCACACCCCATTCATGATAGCTTCATGTCGTTAAAAAACAATTAATTTCTGATGAAAAACACAGCTTTGACAGATTTGCATGTATCATTAGGTGCAAAGATGGTCCCTTTTGCGGGTTTTAATATGCCTGTACAATATTCTGGCATAAATGATGAGCACGAAACAGTACGTAATGCTGTAGGCGTTTTTGACGTGAGTCATATGGGAGAGTTTATCTTGAAAGGAGAAAAAGCTCTGGATTTAATCCAAAAAGTATCTTCTAACGATGCATCTAAGCTATACGACGGTAAAGTACAGTATGCTTACTTGCCAAACGAAAACGGCGGAATCGTTGATGATTTCCTGACTTACAAATTGGATGATCAAACCTATCTTTTGGTTGTTAACGCCTCGAATATTGAGAAAGATTGGAACTGGATAAGCAAGTTCAATACTTTTGGGGTTGATATGAAAAATATCTCCGACAAAACATCTTTATTAGCGATCCAAGGTCCTAAAGCTGCGGAAGCACTACAATCGCTTACCGACATAGAGCTTGCTTCCATGGAATACTATACTTTCCAAAAAGGAACGTTTGCCGGTGTTGAAAATGTTATCGTATCTGCGACAGGCTATACCGGTGCTGGCGGATTCGAGATCTACGTCTCCAATGACGATGTGAGAACTGTATGGGATGCAATTTTCAAAGCAGGAGCGCCGTTCGGCATCAAACCCATCGGACTAGGAGCTCGCGACACCCTTCGTCTAGAAATGGGATTCTGTCTATACGGAAATGACATCGACGATACCACCTCGCCTCTAGAAGCCGGTCTTGGTTGGGTAACAAAATTTACAAAGGAGTTTGTAAATTCTGAAAATTTAAAAGCAGAGAAAGAGGCTGGTACCCCGAAAAAGCTAGTTGGTTTTGAAATGATAGAAAGAGGTATTCCTCGTCATGATTATGAAATCGTAGATATAGAAGGCAATGTAATCGGACGCGTAACCTCAGGAACACAATCTCCTACACTGAAAAAATCTGTAGGTTTGGGCTATGTCAATAATGCCTTTACAAAAGAAGGAACAGATATCTATATCAATATAAGAAATCAGAAAATCAAGGCTATAGTCAAAAAACCTCCCTTTGTAAAATAGGGAATTAAAATATTGTCATATAAAAAACGAAGAAGGGTTAATATTTAGATATTAACCCTTCTTCGTTTTACTACCTTTAGCGGTCTTTTCTTGCTGTCGCTTCACCAAATCTGTCTTCACATATTTAAGAAGAACTACCTTTAAATAGATTAAAACCACCGATATGGCTATAGCAGCTCCTAAGATCAACATATTACCGCTTTGGTAAGCTGCGACACCACTCATAATCAGAAAGATTATACCTAAATTCAGTAGTAAGTTTAAAATAAAATGTTTCTTCATTTTTTTATATTTTCTTTACCAATTACCCGCTCTCTGACGAATGCAAAATACACAACGCCTCCTAAAATATTTGTCAAAATAACAAAAAGTATCAACAGGATACGTTCTACATTGGTCACCCCAGTAGACAGCATTACCTCCCGCAGCACCAATATGACCCATATCATAGATATTAGCAACGACACACTAAGCAACACCAAAGAAAAGGGTGCCTTAAGCATCATCATCGCTACCGTCAATAAATAAAAAGCCAGACTAAAATAGAATGCCTGTTTAGTCTGGTGAAATAAATTTTTCATTCTTCGAAAATACGAAATTTTTTTTGATCAGGGTTTATGGAAAGATCCCCAGCTCTTCATAAGCAACTCCTATTTTATTAATAGCGCAGATAAATGCCGCCGTCCTCAAATCTTCAACGCCAGGCGTATTCATCCACACATCCCGAATCTCCTGGTAGGATCCCATCATCGTATCTTCCAATCCAGAATGAACCAAATCAATTTCATCTGGTCCCTTCAAAATCAGCTTACGTTCCTTCTCTGATATCTTCTTATTCGTGAGATCCTCTACAGAGTTCATAATTTCTGCATAACGATTTTCACTAAATCTCTTCTCTAGACGACCATAACGAACATGACTTAAGTTCTTCAACCATTCGAAATAAGATACTGTAACTCCTCCTGCATTAAGATACATATCGGGGATTACCAATACCCCCTTTTTGTTAAGAATTTCATCTGCCTCTGGTGTCAATGGTCCATTTGCAGCTTCACCAATTATCTTTGCTTGAATACGTTCTGCATTTCCGGCATGGACTACAGCCTCCAAAGCAGCGGGGATCAAAATGTCACAAACTTGCTCTAGCCCCTCTTCTGCGTTTTCGATATTTTTTGCTCCCGGAAAATTTAAAAGCGATCCATTTTTAGATCGATAAGCTTGCGCAGCATCAACATCTATACCTTCTTCATTATAGATTGCCCCATTATATTCTATCAATCCAACAATAATAGCCCCTGCATTTTGACAAAACTTGGCAGCATGATAGCCAACATTTCCCAAACCTTGTACTATAACCCTTTTACCTTTTATTCCCGGAGTCAGCCCAAACTTCTTCATGTCCTCCTCAATAGAACATGCCTCCCGTATACCGAAAAACACACCTAAACCTGTCGCTTCAACCCGACCTCTAACACCTCCTTGTGAGATCGGTTTGCCCGTAACACAAGCCATGGCATTAACGTCATTGGGATTTAGAGAGGAGTAGGTATCAACGATCCAACTCATTTCTCTTCCACTCGTCCCATAGTCTGGAGCGGGAACATCTATTCCCGGTCCAATAAAGTTCTTTTTACACAACTCCGAAGTATATCGCCGTGTTATCCGTTCTAAATCAGAGACACTATACTTAGATGAGTCAATCTTAATACCTCCTTTACCGCCACCAAACGGTACGTTCACTATCGCACACTTGTAGGTCATCAGGGCAGCAAGCGCCATCACTTCATCCTGATTCACCTCCATACTAAAACGGATACCTCCTTTACATGGCAATTTGTGGTGAGAATGTTGAACTCTATAAGCTTCAATAACCTCTATTTGATCGCCGATGCGAACTGGGAACTTTACGCGGAGGATAGAATTACAAGCTTTAATTTGTTCTAAGATCCCTTTGGAAAACCGAGTAAACCTAGCGGCTTTATCAAAGCTTCGCTCTACTCCTTCGAAAAAACTATATGTATTTGTTGCTGACATAAGCGTCTATAATTTGTTATATAAAATTAACAAAAACAGAAACGAATACACTGGCTTTCAGCTTTTTTAATAAAAAATCAACAAAAGACACTCAAAGCTATTAATTCATCATTCTGTGTTCCCAAAGCTTATAATTTTCATTATAAAAAACATATAACCTCAACTAATACTACGGCAAACTTCAATAATACAACAAAAGAGGTACTCATGAGAATACCCCTTACACACTTAACAAAATAATCTCTAATTGATTATTTTAGTATACATCCATCTCGGGATCAATCTCTTCCTTCCAAGCCAATATTCCGCCTTTGAGGTTAGACAGGTTATCAAAGCCCTGTTGCTCTAATAACATAACAGCTTGCGCGCTACGCTTTCCTGAACGACATTGAATAATAACTGGAATATCTTTAGATACCTTTTCCGACTCTATCAAGATTCCCGCTAAGGGTATATTCAAACCATTCAAATTAGAAACGTCATACTCAAATGATTCCCGAACATCAATCAACTGAAATTCTTCATTGTGATCCATCATTGATTTTAATTCTTGAACTGTAATTTCTTTCATATGTATAAAATTTGTCTTTAATAATTAATATTAACACACCTTTTTAATCAGTTACCATTACGCAACATATAAACCATTTATATAGTTCTTTGTTTTAATTTTGATCTGATCAAACTTAGATAAAATGCTTGGAATTCCCGAATACATAACTAAAAATATATCAAGCATATTTACTAAATTGTACCATTGCTACTAAAAATATAAAAGATGAAACACATCCTTTTCGTATCCTTGATGTCCACATTATTACTTGGCGGATCTGCTTTTTGCCAGTTGCCGGCCCAAGCCATTGTAGACAGACCCTATATCGACCGAATTTTAAATACGCTAGCCTCGGACGAAATGAAAGGTCGTCATGCCTTAACCGAGGATGCAGACCGAGCCGCAGATTTTATCGCAAAGGAATTCCAAGAGATTGGTCTTACCCCATATGCTGAAAATAATTATAGGCAAACATTTTACATGCAACAAGTGCGTAAAAAAAACAGCTCCATTATCTGGGAAGGTCATGTTTTAGAGGAAAATAGCTTTTTGATACTAGGAGACGAAGCACAGACTCACTGGAATTCTTCTTCAAATATTCCCGTACATACAATAACTAAAAAGGACGATTTTGCGAGCTCCTTTAGAATGTTTGCCCAATCGTCAGAGAATGCGATTATCCTGGTAGACCCTTCATTCAGTTCGTTTATAGCCCGCTTTAATAAAATCTATAACAGAGAAAATATTGTTTCTACGACGGGAACCTCTGCAACGAAAGTTTTTGTTGTCGCGGATAAAATCACCAAAGATTTCGAAATTATAAACAACAATAATATTAAACCTATTTCTCTTTCAAATGTAGCCGCAGTTATTCCGGGCAAGTCAAAGCCTAATGAATATGTTATATTCTCCGCTCATTATGATCATATTGGTATAATTAAATCCGAAGGAACAGACTCTATCGCTAATGGAGCCGATGACGATGCCTCCGGTACAACAGCAATGATCAGTTTGGCAAAATATTATAAAAACCTTAACAATAATGAACGAACATTAATTTTTGTCGCTTTTACCGCTGAAGAAATTGGGATGTTTGGTTCCAAATATTTTTCAAACAATATCAATGCGGACAGTGTCGTAGCCATGATAAACATCGAAATGATAGGAAAGGACGCTAAGTTTGGTCCAAATTCTCTTTATATAACCGGTTATGACAGGTCCAATCTAGGAAGTCTCATGCAGCAGAATTTAGCGGGATCTTCATTCAAATTTTATCCAGACCCTTACCCACAACAAAACCTCTTCTATCGCAGTGACAATGCTGTTTTAGCGGCTTTAGGTGTACCTGCACATACCTTCTCCACTTCCCAAATTGACAAAGATAAATTTTATCATACGGTCAAAGACGATGTCACTACATTAGATATTGATAATATAAAGGCAAGTATTGAAGCGATAGCTATAGGGGCTACAGGTATCATTAATGGCTCTCAAACCCCCAGTCGTGTAGAAAAACTTAAAGATTAGATATCTTCACCCAGGCAAATGAAGTCTGAGGAAATAAAATCCAATCGGAAGAAGCCGCTATGCGCCGTTTCAAAAATACCATGATCAACTCGGTTCAATCCTTGTGAAGATTTAACGGTCTTATCATTCACATAAACTTTTTCTCCTTGTGGCTTCCACTTTTCATAATGTCCTTTTACAAAAACATGCCTTCTATTGTCACAGAAAGCGACAATATTAATTGCGGTAGTACATTTATCCGCCAAACCATCCAGACTCGAACAAAGGATATTCGCTGCGGAATAAGAATTAGAAATTAAATAATCGAACGCACTATCCAAAAAGGAATTCCCAAGAGGAAACACCTTCGTCTGCTCCTGAATTAAGATAGAGGTATTTCTAGAAAAAATAACATCTATTTTTATTTCGTCTGCAAGTAGAAAATCTACGGCACATTCATCAACAATAATAGTGGGAGACCACTCTAAAAGTTGATCCAACATTTCCCTATCCAAAGCTTTAAAGTCTTGGATTAGAAGCGCAGGCTCCTGATTCTCCCGTACGATATGGTGTGAAGACATTTCTTAAGAAGTTAGCACATAAATTAGGAGGGCTCCAAAGACTAAGAATTCAGTTCCCCAATCGTGATATAAGCCATCAAACCGATGCTCAATTCCAAAGCATCTTCGTCAATGTCAAATGTAGATGTGTGGACCGCCGAATTAATTCCTTTGCCCACATTTCCTGTACCTAGTCGATAAAAACAAGCAGGAATCTCTTGTGAATAATATGCAAAATCCTCACCTGCGGGCCAAAGCTCCAAATCAACAACATTCTCTTTTCCTAAATACTCTTCGGCAAGGGTCCTTGATTTCTTTGTCAACGTCGGATCATTAGTCAAAAAAGGATAACCCTTGCGTACCTCAAAGTCGCAAGTAGCTCCCATAGCTTCCGCTATCCCAGTGGCGATGTTCGTCATTCGCTGATGTGCCCCTTCGCGCCATTTCTCATCATAGGTACGAAAAGTTCCCTCCAAATAAACCTCATTTGGAATAATATTCGTTGCTCCATTAGCCACGATCTTTCCCCAAGACAATACCGTTGGGATTCTCGGATCTGCATATCTACTTACCACCTGTTGTAAAGCGGTTATAATTTGAGCTGTAATAGCAATAGGATCTATATTTTGATGTGGGTGAGCTCCATGACCTCCTTTACCTTTGACTGTCATATAAAGTTCGTCCGTAGAAGCCATGTACTGCCCGGATTTAAATCCAACCTTACCAACTTCAATAAAAGGCATCACGTGTTGACCAATAATAGACGCAGCATCAGGATTCTGTAATACCCCTTCCTTAATCATCAAAGAAGCTCCGCCCGGAAGCTTTTCTTCTCCGGGTTGAAATATTAACTTCACCGTACCACCAAAATAAGGCCGCAACTCTTGTAAGATTCTCGCAACCCCTAATAGCGAAGAGGTGTGTACATCATGTCCACAAGCATGCATAATACCCGGTCGTTGTGAACCATAAGACCGGCCCTCTACTTCTGTGATAGGAAGAGCATCCAGATCTGCGCGCAAAGCGATAACTTTATCAGAAGGCAATTCTCCCTTAATAAGCCCCACAACCCCAGTATTGGCCATAGGTTGATAGCTAATGCCAAGATCTGATAAAGTCTTCTTTATAAATGAAGCGGTTTCAAATTCCTCAAACGAAAGCTCTGGATTACGATGAAGATGACGGCGTATATCAACAGTTTCTGGAAAAAAAGCTTTTGCCAACTGTTGAATATCATGCTTGAGATTACTCATAACTGGACAGATTTATTCCCAAACCCAAATGTCTTCTTGAAAAACAAAAACATTACTATATTGGTTCCTTAAGACACGCATAAAATTATTCGCTTCGGATCGACTTGTAAAATCACCTACTTTTACTCTATAGTTAGGTTCATCGTAGTTGATGTAACTGTCCATATCTGCATATTGGTTCTTAAACCGACCTTGGACAGCATAGGCTTCATTTCTATTTGAGCCGGAGTATATCTGTACACGAAATCCCCTTTTCTTGACACGAGTTGCTTTACTTTTATCGACAACCTTTGGTCCTAAACTAATACTGCGTGTTGTTGTTGGGTTGATTTCATGTTCTGCTCTGAAACTCTGCAAAATGGATATCAGCGTATCCTTAGACACTTCCACGACACCAGTTTGTTGTGCTTTAGCAGACAATACCATTGTCCCTAGAACGAAACCCAAAATCAACCCTTTATTCAACATTATTTTATTGTTTTTACCCGTTTTTACCGTGACAGTTTTTATACTTTAAGCCAGATCCACAAGGACACTCATCATTTCGCCCTATAACTTGATCTTTCTTAATAGGTTGGGTAACCTGCCCCGATTTATTATCAATATCTTCTTCAGAAACACCTGTAGGAGAACTTAAATCTTCTTTTGTCGCTATAACCTTTGGCTGAACAACCGGCTTTGCTTCCTGTACCTGCTGTGGAGCCTGTCCCGGAATCTCACCTTTGAAAAGAAAACTTACAATCTCCTTGTTCATACTAGACAACATTCCTTTAAATAGGTTAAAGGCTTCCATTTTATAGATAATGATTGGATCCTTCTGCTCATAAACCGCATTTTGAACGGACTGTTTCAAATCATCCATCTCACGCAAATGTTCCTTCCAAGCTTCGTCTATCAAAGCTAGAACGACGCCTTTTTCAAAAGAACGGAATACTTCTTTACCTTCCGTCTCAATCGCCTTTTTAAGATTCGTCGCAACTTGTATGCCACGAATACCATCTGTGAAAGGGACAACGATATTTTCAATCATATCTCCTCGTTCAGCCATTACATTTGTTAGCACCGGTAAGGTCTGCGCAGCTATATGTTTTGCCTTTTGCTCATAATGACTTATGATCTGATCAAAAAGTTTGTCTGTTAATACTGGAATACTACTAGAAGTAAATTCTTCACTAGTCACTGCCGGATCAACAGCAAATAAACGAATCACCTCAATTTGGAACTCTTCATATGAACCTCCTTCTTTGGATTCTGTAACAACATCTTCTACCACATCATAGATAGCATTGTTCAAGTCAACATCCAAGCGTTCTCCAAATAAAGCATTCTTACGCTTCGTGTAAATTACGGTACGCTGTGAATTCATCACATCATCATACTCCAACAGACGCTTACGAATACCAAAGTTATTTTCCTCCACTTTACGTTGAGCACGCTCAATGGATTTGGTCAACATACTGTGTTGCATAACCTCGCCTTCTTCGACGCCCATCTTCACCATAATATTTGAAATTCGCTCTGATGCAAATAAACGCATTAATGGATCCTCCAATGAAACGAAAAACTGTGAAGAGCCAGGATCACCTTGACGTCCTGCACGACCTCTCAACTGTCTATCGACACGACGGGATTCGTGGCGTTCTGTACCGACAATAGCCAACCCACCAGCATTGATAACCTCTTCTGTCAGTTTAATATCCGTACCCCGACCAGCCATATTCGTAGCGATTGTTACTTGTCCTGGATGTCCTGCTTCGGCCACAATTTCTGCCTCTCGCTGGTGCAACTTAGCATTTAATACATTATGCTTAATTCCTCTAAGTTTTAACATCCGGCTCAATAACTCTGAAATTTCGACAGAAGTCGTACCAACAAGCACAGGTCTACCTTGTTCTGTTAAATTTTGTATTTCTTGAGCTACTGCATTATACTTTTCTCGCGCTGTACGATAGATAAAATCCTCTCTATCATGACGTTGAATCCCTCTATTTGTTGGGATTTCAACAACATCTAATTTATATATTTCCCAAAGCTCGCCAGCCTCTGTGGATGCTGTACCCGTCATACCAGACAATTTATGGTACATACGGAAATAATTTTGTAATGTTACCGTAGCATAGGTTTGAGTCGCATCCTCTACTTTTACATTTTCTTTCGCTTCTATCGCTTGATGCAAACCATCGGAATAACGACGACCATCCATTATACGACCAGTCTGCTCATCTACGATCTTGACCTTACCTTCATCCACGATATACTGATCATCGCGCTCAAATAGGGTATATGCCTTCAATAATTGATTTATAGAATGGATACGCTCTGCTTTTATCGAGTAATCGCGTAACAACTCTTCTTTGCGCGCAGCTTTTTCTTCCAGTGAAGCTGTTGATTTCTCAATATCTGCAATTTCAGAACCGACATCCGGAAGAATAAAGAAACTAGGGTCCTCACCAGAAGCGGTGATAAGCTCAATACCTTTTTCAGTAAGCTCCACCTGGTTATTCTTCTCATCGATAACAAAGAAAAGCTCTTTGTCTGCCTTAGGCATATGACGATTTTGCTCTTGCATATAGTAATTTTCCACCTTTTGCAAAATCTGACGATGATTCCCTTCACTTAAGAACTTGATTAACGCCTTATTTTTAGGTAAGCCCCTGAAAGAGCGGAATAAAGCCAGTCCTCCAGCTTCAGGATCTGTATCACCTGCAGCAATTGCTTTCTTTGCTTCGTTAAATACGGTATTAATATATGCTTTTTGTGCGTTTACTAAGCGCTCGATTCTCGGCTTCAACTGATAGAATTCGTGTTGATCGCCCATAGGGATAGGTCCAGAGATAATCAATGGCGTACGTGCATCATCAATTAACACAGAGTCGACCTCATCGATCATCGCAAAATGCAATTTGCGTTGTACCATGGCGTCTGGTGTTTGCGTCATATTGTCACGCAAATAATCAAAACCAAATTCGTTGTTAGTACCGTATACGATATCACACTTGTATGCATCGCGACGTTGTGGAGAGTTTGGTTGGTGTTTGTCAATACAATCTACGCTCAAGCCATGGAATTCGAAAAGCGGACCATTCCACTCCGAGTCACGCTTAGCTAGGTAATCATTGACGGTTACGATATGCACACCCTGACCTGATAAGGCATTTAAATAAGTCGGTAGCGTACCTACTAACGTCTTACCTTCACCCGTAGACATCTCTGCAATCTTACCTTGATGCAAAACAATACCACCGATCAACTGTACATCATAATGTACCATGTTCCATTTCACTTCATTTCCGGCAGCAATCCAAGAATTGCTCCATAAGGCCTTATCGCCCTGAATAGTAACATTTGCCTTACGAGCAGCCAGTTCTCTATCAAAATCTGAAGCAGTCACCTCCAGCACCGAGTTTTCGGTAAGACGGCGTGCTGTGTCTTTGACCACTGCAAATGCCTCTGGCAATATCTCTAATAATATTTCCTCTAGTTTTTTATCTCGGTCTTTTGTTAGCTTGTCAATCTTCTCATAAACTTCCGTTTTGGCAGACATGTCTGTATTGGTATCGTCGGACTTGTTCTTTAATTCGGCAATCTCTGCATCGATTTCCTTTAAATATTCCTGAATACGTGCTTTAAATTCAATTGTTTTGGCACGAAGCTCGTCATGTGATAGATTGGTTAGCTTGCTATATTCATCTTTAATCTTATTTACATAAGGTTGAATAGCTTTGATATCACGCTCGGACTTGCTACCAAATAGTTTACTTAAGAATTTTAACATAATTTTTTTTTATCTCTTTCCACATGCACAAAATTGAATCCAAACAAATAATTAGGACATTTTGGCACTAACCGGGCAAATTTACTTATTCGAAATGAGAACTTTCACTCTTATAATGTTTTTTTTTATAGTCCTATTACTTTATTATCGTCTTTCTGTCAAAAAGATGTTTTTATCCGTTTCAGGAATCAATTTTAGCACCTTAGCTTGTTCAAACATTTTTTCTATTGCAGCTCTTCCGGTGCGGCCTAAATCGGACGAATACATATTCACATACAGTTCGATGTGCTTATACATTACTGCTTCATCCATCTCCTGAGCATGACTACGAATATAGTCAATTCCAGATTTTGGATGTGCAAATGCGTACTCTACGCTTTCATGTATCAGACGATTTACTTTTTCCTTAATTTCTTTTGGCAGGCCTCTACGCACCACAATACCTCCCAACGGTATAGGGCTACCCGTTGTCTTTTCCCAAAAATCACCTAAGTCGACCACCTTATGTAGTCCCTTGTCCTGATAAGTAAATCTATTTTCGTGAATAATCAAACCTAAATCAACTTCATGCTCAGCTACAGCTCGCTCCACATCAGAAAAAACAACCTCTTTCCTATGCTGCAAATCAGGGAAAGCTAAACCCAATAGAAAGTTTGCGGTGGTATACTTTCCAGGAATCGCTACAGTCAAGTTTTTTAATCGTTCTGGCAATTCCCCACCGGCGTATTCTCTTAACTCTTCTGCCAACTCTCTATTGTGAGTAATTAACAAAGGCCCTACACCAAATCCCAACGCACTTCCTGCATCCAATAGTTCATAATCTTCAATGGCATAAGCAAAAGCATGGTAACTCAGTTTGGTAATGGCCAATTCGCCCTGAAAAGCCTTGTGATTTAAGGTCTCTACATCATGGTACTCCACCTCAAACTCCAAGTCTCCACTATCGATCTTGTGGTGAATTAATGCATCAAAAATATAGGTATCGTTTGGACAGGGGGAAAAACCTAAACTTAATTTCATGTACTAATATTCTTTTATATTTTCAATTTTGCAGTGACGACCAAAATAAGCATCGCTATAAACGTTACAAAAATAATCCCTTTAGCAAAAGTTTCCTTTCCTCCTCTATAGGTAAAACGGACCGTTATTAGATTAATCAATGCTGCAATCACATATATTGCTATTGGCTTATCTACAAAAAAACTTGTCTGTAGGCTTGTGTAATTTGAGAGTATATAAGCCAGCGCCGGCGCTGCAACACCGACTAATCCCCCCAACCAAAAAGAATCCTTCATGTTAATTTTTAAAATTAAAGCTCCAAGAGTTCAGCTCTTGAATAGCATGATGCGCTGTCATATCAAACTGGGTGGGCACGACAGATACATAACCATTCTTCAATGCAAAAACATCTGTATCCTCACCTCGATCGCTCCATTCAAACTGCCCCGTCAGCCAAAAATACTCTCTGTTATAAGGATCCAATCGGTGTTCAAACTCTTCAATCCAATGACCATTAGCCTGTCTACAAATCTTTATTCCTTTAATTTCTTTGTCAATATGAGGAAAATTAACATTAAGTAAAGTTCCTTTGGGCAAACCATTAGTTAACACCTGCTCAGCGATAGCCCCTATATAAGGTCTACAATGTGAAAAATCAGCTGTATGCGAAAAGTCATCCAGAGAAAAACCGATAGAAGGAATCGCTTCTATGGCGCCTTCCACCGCTGCAGACATCGTACCTGAATATAGGACATTGATTGAATAATTTAACCCATGATTGATCCCAGAAACACATAGATCCGGCTTATTGCCCTTAAAAATACGGTTTACCGCAAGCTTTACACAGTCTACTGGAGTACCTGAACATTTATACATTTCTACTCCTTCGTAAAGATCTATCTTATCAAGCCTTAGTGGCTTACCAATTGTTATTGCATGCCCCATACCAGACTGAGGGCCATCAGGGGCTACCACGATAACCCGACCGAGCTTTTTCATCTCCTCAAGCAGCACCTTTATTCCCGGAGCCGTTATCCCATCGTCATTTATTACAAGTATTGTTGGTTGCTTCTTTGTCATAGAGCTAAGGTAATAAATAATATAATCCCACACTACTATATATTGACTCCCTTTCATTTGCTGACACAGGAGAAACTATTTTCAACCTCTTTACGCAAACGATCCCGTGAATTTACTAACCCCAGATTGCTGTTTACAAACTATCTTGGCTATATTTAAGCTTCGTACGATTTCAAACAATATAAATAATCATGTCAATAACATTTGAATCCAGGTATGCAATTGGACCCAACGAAACCAAATCATTGGATACAAACGGGCTCCGTCAAAACTTTTTAATCGATAAACTATTCTTTGAAGACAAGATTCATTTTGTCTATAGCCATTATGACCGATACATGGCCGGAGGAGCCTTTCCTATAAGTCATAAAATCAAACTTGACACCATAGAACCGTTATTGAAAGAGCCCTATTTTCTTGCACGTAGAGAGTTGGGCATTATCAATGTCGGGGGAGCTGGCGTTGTCGAAGTAGACGGACAGACCTACAATCTAGACACCAAAGAAGCCCTATACATTGGAAAGGGCGCTAAAGAGGTCTACTTCAGTAGTAATAACAGTAATAGTCCGGCTAAATTTTATTTAAATTCTACGCCTGCGCATCAAAGCTTTCCGACCAAGCGCATCACCAAAGCTGAAGCAAACAAAATTGAGTTGGGAAGTATGGAAACGGCTAATCACCGCACGATTAACCAGATGCTACTACACACTGTAATACAAACCTGTCAGTTACAGATGGGAATGACTGAATTAAAATCCGGATCGGTATGGAACACGATGCCCTCCCATACACATGACCGTCGTATGGAAGTCTATTTCTACTTCGAAGTACCAGAAGGACAAGCCGTATCCCACTTTATGGGACCTATAGACGAAACGAGACACATCTGGATGCAAAATGAACAGGCTGTCATATCGCCTCCTTGGTCTATACACTCTGGTGCAGGCACAAGCAATTATACATTTATATGGGGAATGGCTGGAGAAAACATGGATTATGACGATATGGATAAAAGTCCAATAACAGATTTAAGGTAAAACCTCCAAGTAGTTAAATATGAAGGCTATTCTTTTTACACTGGCGATAGGCTGCCTAAGCTATTCTTTGGCCCAAGCACAAAAAGTTATCGAGATTACAAACACTTCCGACAAAGGCAGATTGGAAATCATCTCTATACCCTATAAGCAATTTAGTCGCCATTTTACGGTAGACAGTATTTTCAATGTGGTGGAAAAAAATTCGGAAACCGTGTATCCCTATCAACTCGAAAAACTAGGGGGCACAGAAATCAAAAATGTACTGATCCAAGTAGATATAACAGCCAAAGGCACGCTCCAACTGGTCATAAAAAAAGAAAATCCCACTTTTATTCAACCTAAAACCTATGCCCGATACGTTCCAGAGCGCTTCGATGATTTCGCTTGGGAAAATGATGTCGTTGCGTTTAGATTGTATGGCAAAGCCCTGGAAGGTAGGGGAGATGACGCGCAAGGTATGGATTATTGGTCCAAAAGAACCAAAGACCTAATCATCGATAAATGGTACAAAAGTGAAGACTATCATAAGGATCATGGAGATGGTTTAGACTACTATTCTGTCGGACAAACACTTGGAGCAGGAGATATGGCTCTTTTTTTCGGAGATCAGGTCCATTACACGAAACATTATAGGAAGTTTCAGATATTGGACAATGGCCCCTTACGTACGACATTTAAACTTAGTTTTGAAACAGAGGATTTCGATGGTCAACATATTTCTCTTTCTAAAACGATAAGTCTAGATGCTGGCAAGAACTTCAACAAGATCACTATAGATCTTACGAACAATGCTGCTAAAAACACACCTATCGTACTGGGATTAGCAAAACGTAATGAAACTAATCCTAAATACGAATTCGATCAGGAAAATAATACGTTAGCCTACTGGGAACCTGAAATCAAAAACTTCGGACAAACAGGAACGGCTCTTATCATCCCAAAGAGAAAAGTCACATTTTTACCAAATGAAAACAAGCAATTTCTCTTGAAAACAATTGTAAAAAACCATACCCCGCTTACCTATTACAATGGGGCCGCCTGGAACAAGGCTGGAAAAATAAGCTCTTTTGCGGATTGGGAAGATTTTGTTGAAGATTACTCGGAATCACTTCAGATCCCTCTTAAAGTTAAATTGAAATAATATAATACTATGTCTATTCTAACATCTTTTGACCTATCTGGAAAAGTAGCTTTAGTCACCGGCTGTAAACGGGGAATTGGAAAAGCACTCGCAGAAGCATTAGCAGAAGCCGGTGCCGACATTATTGGCGTATCCGCCAGCTTAGAATTAAGCAATTCTGCCGTAGAAAAATCTATAAAATCCTTAGGTCGTAAATTCTATGCCTACCAATGCGATTTTTCCGACCGAAAAAGCTTATATAACTTTATTGAGCTTGTCAAAAAAGAACACCCTGTAATTGACATCCTGTTCAATAATGCTGGGAATATTTTACGCAAACCTGCGGCCGAGCATCCGGATGAATATTGGGATCAAATTATAGAAATCAATCAGAACGCACAATTTATATTAACGCGGGAAATAGGAAAAGAAATGATTGCTCGAGGTTCCGGAAAAATTGTATTTACAGCCTCGTTACTCACTTTTCAAGGTGGTATTAATGTTCCTGGATATGCAGCATCCAAGGGTGCTATCGGGTCTCTAACCAAAGCTTTTGCAAACGAATGGGCTTCTAAAGGAGTCAATGTAAACGCCATCGCTCCAGGATATATTGCCACAGACAATACTGAAGCTTTGCGAGAGGATGCCGACCGTTCGGCGTCGATCCTTAGTCGTATTCCTGCAGGAAGATGGGGTGAGGTAGATGATTTTAAAGGACCTGCTGTATTCTTAGCTTCTGCTGCTTCCGACTATGTACACGGCACCATTTTAACCGTAGACGGGGGCTGGATGGGTAGATAGTGATTAAAGGTATAATCCTTTTTTATCAATAAATTCTAACACGCGATCAGGGACGAGAAATTTTATATCTTTTTTATCCTTGATCGCCCCTCTAATAAAAGTAGACGACAGCTCCATGTGTGGTGTATCTGTCAATGTGACAGAGGGGTGTTTACGCCATTCACCGGCGTCATATCCGGGTCTTGGATATACTAAAATGCGGTAGTCTCTTAATAATACATCCGCATTTTTCCACTTGTGCAACCCAATAAGGTTATCTTCCCCCATAATGAGCATGAACTCCTTATGGGGAAATCTTTCTGTCAAATAAGTTAAGGTATCAATCGTATAGGAAGGTTGCGGAAGACTGAATTCGATATCAGACGCACGCAGTTTGTCTGCGCCCTCTATAGCCAGATTGACCATTTCAAGGCGGTCATACATATTTCCTAGACTTTTTTTGTCCTTAAACGGGTTCTGGGGAGAAATAACAAACCATACCTCATCAAGGTCCGTATATTGAGTCATATAATTAGCAATAATTAAATGACCTACATGGATCGGATTAAAAGAACCAAAAAAAAGTCCAACCTTTCTTTTCTCCATTACTTATTTAGAAAATCCAACACAAGCTTTTCTGCCTCTTTGCACGCTGTATCCAGATCAAAGTTGTTTAAGATCACATCAAACTTATTTGCATAGCTCAATTCCAACTCGGCTTTAGCAAATCGCTCCTTCAACTTTTCCTCAGAATCAGTACCTCGCCCGGATAAACGGTCTTTAAGAACCTCAAGTGATGGCGGATTTACAAAAATTGCCAAAGCTTCTTCTGGAAATTTAGATTTCAACCGCAGACCACCCACTACATCGATGTCAAAAATAACACTTTTACCCGCAGACCATATGCGATCCAGCTCCGAACGCAATGTCCCATAGTAGGTACCCGAATACACTTCTTCGAATTCGATAAACTCTTGCTTTGCTACTTTATGCAAAAAATCATCTTTTGAAATAAAGTAGTAATCTTTTCCGTTCTCTTCCGTTCCACGAGGATCTCTTGTACTTGCAGATATGGAAAACTCAAGTTTATCACTGTATTTACTTAACAGATATCTTACTATGGTAGTTTTACCTGCACCCGATGGGGCAGAAAATATTATTAACTTTTTACGCATCGGATTAGAGGACATTTAATAATTGTTCTTTAATTTTTTCTAACTCTTCTTTCATTCGAACAACGATTTGCTGTATACCAGCATTATTAGCCTTACTACCCAACGTATTAATCTCCCGCCCCATCTCTTGAGAAATAAATCCTAACTTCTTACCATTAGAATCCACTGCATTCAGTGCTTCTAAGAAATAACCACAATGGCTTCTTAAACGAACTTTCTCTTCCGTGATATCCAGCTTATCGATATAAAAAATCAGCTCTTGCTCAAAGCGATTTTTATCTATATTCTCCTTCCCAACAACTTCATCCATATATTGACTAATCCGCTCCCTAATAAGGGGTATCCTATTTCCTTCTACCGATTCAACCTCTGCCAGATAGTCTAGTATCAACTGTACTCTTTTCTCCAAATCAGCCTTTAAAACCTTTCCTTCATCTACCCTGAATACATTGAATTTTTCTATCGCTTGATAAAATGCATCTAACAACACTTTTCCTTCTTCCTCATCTACTTCATCCTCATTATTCGTAACGACTTCGGGCATAGTCAATGCAAGACTAAATAAATTCGGTTGAGCTTCCCCTAACTGCAATGCAATATCCTTAAGTTGGTCATAATATTTCTTTAAAAGCTCTCCATTGATAGAAGAGGCCTTTGCAGTCTGATCTGTATATTCCGATGAAATCAAAATATTCACCTTACCTCTTTCAATAAGTTTACCACACTCTCCACGAAGCGTTAGTTCTTTATCCGAAACGGCTTTAGGCAAACGTATACCTAACTCTAAAAATTTGGAATTTAAGGACTTTATTTCTACGGTATATTTAACCTTCGCATTCTCACGCGAGCCAACACCGTATCCTGTCATTGATTTTATCATATGCAAAGGTAGGAAAACTAACGTTTATTTCTAATACCCATTTACCAATCGTGTTTTGCTATTATAACACATAAATAGGTTTTATACGTCGAGCCTGTCGGTGCATGAACAAAACCGATACCTATATCCATAAGCGAACCATTCCATTCATCCATTCCCAATACATGTTTACGATGCATAAATCCAGGAGATTCCTTACCTACAATAAATGCTCTGATGCCATCTGTTGCCGTAGCGTGATTGGCAGCTATAGACTCAAAGTTATTTGCAGACTTCTTTTTTATCCAATCGGGATTTAAGCTATAGCCGGCCTTAGCGATGTAATAATTAGGGCCTAAACCTTCGGGTGTCACATGATCAAAATAATTTCGCTGAGCCATATCATATGCTCTAAATTCAGCCGCCTTAGCCAAAGTTTCGTTCCACACCAATTTAGTTTTCTTGACTTTTCCAACCGGGGATATACCCAATTGCTTCGCATACTTCTCTGGATGCATCCGAATTTCGTTCAATAGGAGATAAGCTTCTTTAGCTTGTTGTTTATCTGTAGTAATAGTCCTATTCTGCGCTATTGATGAGGTAGAGATTAAAAGTAAAAATAATATAATACGCATCCTGTTATTGTTTTTATTATTGACTCTTTTTTCACTTCAATGTTTAATATAGGGTACATAAAACTATACTATTGTGCCAGTACAGATTGTAGACTGTACTTCATTCAAAGCTAATTAAGTCCATAAATCAATCGCTTATTATTCGGACTTCATTCGCTCCAGTCCGAATGAAGTCCGAATAAAGTCCCTGTTATCTCCGAATGAAATTCGTTTAACTTATAGATCAGATATAAACTTGTACTGAACAAAAAAAGAGGCTATCCATTATGGATGCCTCTTCCTATTTGTTAATTGCGGCTTCTTATGCTGCTTTATTTCTATTTAATTTTTCTTTCACCACTTCAAATACTATCGGAAGTACAGAAAGGAAAATAATAATCAAAACGACTTTTGAGAAATTGTCTCGAATAATTGGAATATTACCAAGGAAATAACCTGCTAATGTGATACCAACGACCCAAAGTATCGCTCCAACAACATTATAAGTGATAAATGTACTGTACTTCATTCTACCGATGCCTCCTACAAAAGGAGCTAAAGTCCTCACAATAGGTACAAAACGAGCTATTACAATAGTTTTGCTACCATACTTCTCGTAAAATGAATGTGTTTTTGTAATATGCTCATCTGTAACCATTTGCTTACCAAAAAGCTTAAACTTAGTGATACGCATTCCAAAATTCTTTCCAATAGAATAATTTAAAGAGTCCCCTGTAATAGCAGCTATAAGCAAGAGAACAATCATAATCCCAATATTAAGATCATTAGGTTGTGCAGCCAGCATACCTGCAGCAAAAAGCAATGAATCGCCTGGCAAGAACGGCATTACTACGACTCCCGTTTCGACAAATATGATTAGGAACAATATCAAATAAGTCCACGTTTGATAATTGTTTACAATTTCTACTAGATGGTCATCTATATGAAGAATGAAATCTATCAGTGAATATATTAATTCCAAAGGAGCTTAGATTAATTAAAACTATTCAACATTACTGGCATCACTAACATCAAGATATCTTCGTTATCTTGCTTAATAGCTGGCAGTAATAAGCCTGCGCGATTCGGTGTGCTCATTTCTAGTACAACCTCCTCACAATTCAAATTATTCAACATCTCTACTAAAAATTTAGCATTAAATCCGATCTCCATATCCTCTCCTTCAAACTGACAGTTCAAACGCTCATGAGCCTCATTCGAGAAGTCAAGATCTTCTGCCGAAATATGTAACTCACTCCCGTTAATCTTCAAGCGTACCTGATGTGTCGTTTTATTCGCAAAAATAACGACACGACGCAAGGTGTTCAAAAACAACGCACGATCTACTGTAAGTTTATTGGGATTAACCTGAGGAATTACAGCATCATAATCTGGATAACGTTCATCGACCAATCTACAAATCAAGTGGATACTTCCAAATTGAAAAAAAGCATTTGTCGTATTGTACTCAATGGATACCGATGTTTCATCGGATGGTACAGAAGACTTCAACAATGTTAATGCCTTTTTCGGTAAAATAATAGATGTTGGCTTTTCAGCACCGACATCCGTACGACGATATCTTACCAATCGATGTGCATCTGTCGCCACAAAAGTAATATTTTGCTCGCCCAATTGAACTAATACACCCGACATTGCTGGCCGCAACTCGTCGCTACTTACGGCAAATATCGTTTTGTTGATCGCTTCTGAGAGTATAGATGCTGAAAGTTTTACTGTCGAAACATTATCTACTACTGGGATTTTAGGAAAATCGTCCGCATTCTCTCCACTAAGTTTATACTTTCCGTCACCAGCACTGATTTCAATAGCCAAGGTCTTTGTATCCACGGAAAAAGCAACCGGTTGATCAGGAAGAGTCTTTAGTGTATCAATCAAAATTTTTGATGGCATTGCTACGCGTCCCTCTTCTTTAGCTTCAATCGATAAAGAAGTCACCATACTTGTCTGTAAATCCGTCGCAGAAATTGTTAACGTATTATCCTTTATTTCAAAAAGAAAATTCTCCAAAATAGGAAGAACAGTACTGCTACTGGATGCCCCGCTTATGGATTGCAATTGTTTCAATAATACGGATGTGGATACTATAAATCTCATGTCTAGCTTCGATATTTTTTTATATGCAATAATACTGAAAAGATTTAAATTTTTACAATCAAACTCATTCTTAATGTTCTCCTACAGCATGAATATAGCTGTACTTTTTCTACTTGGTATTCGTGAATACAGTGCATTTTATCTAAGTTTGTATAGACTAATAATATGCAGTTTAAGGAAATAGTAGGACATAAGAGTATTAAAAGCCATTTAATCAACTCGGTAAAAAACAACCGAGTCAGTCATGCGCAGCTTTTTTTAGGTCCTGAAGGATCTGGAAGTCTTGCATTGGCTTTAGCCTATGCACAGTATATCAATTGTGAAAATAAAAATGAAGATGACAGCTGTGGTCTTTGTTCGTCTTGCAGGAAATATGAAAAATTAATTCATCCTGATTTACACTTTTCGTACCCGTTCTTTGCAAAAGGCAAAGAAGAAACAGCGACAACTTATATGGATGAATGGCGCAAGGCTTTTCTTACCAATCCCTATTTAGGTTTAAGCTTTTGGAGAGAACAACTCGATTCAGGAAATAAGCAGGCAAATATCAACATCGCTGAGGCTCATGATATTATTAAAAAATTAAGTCTGAAGTCCTTTGAATCTGAATATAAAGTCTTAATCATGTGGCTACCCGAATATCTGGATACACAAGGCAACGCTTTATTAAAATTAATTGAAGAACCTCCAGCAAAGACGTTGTTTCTATTAGTTGCTGAAAATCAAGATAAAATAATTAATACCATTATTTCGCGAACCCAATTAATCAAAATAAACAAACTTCATCACGATGAAATGAAAAATTATTTGATTGAAGATCGGGGAATAGATACCAATAAGGCAAAAGAAATAGCTTTCATCGCTGATGGAAATGTTCAAGAAGCATTAAATTTGATTCATCAACATGGTGAAAACGAAACTTTTTCTATCCTGGTACAATGGCTTCGCTTTATTGTAACAGACAATGGAAAGGAAATAATTAGCCTGACCGAGGACAAACTTTCAAAATTAGGTAGAGAAAATCAAAAAAGTTTCTTACTTTATGCCATTAATATGATGAGGCAAATCATATTAATGCAACAGGGATTGAGAAATCTAGTCTTCTTACAAGAAGAAGAGTTTACTTTTGTAGAGAAATTTAGTGGATTATTCCAATTTGAACAACTAGAAGAGGCCATCAATATCCTAGAAAAATCACATTATGGAATTGAGCGTAACGGCAATGCGAAAATATTATTTTTAGACTTATCTTTGCAATTAGTTTTATTGTTCAAATATCAAACGTTCCCTAGAGGGACTCAATATATATAGAAAGAAATATGGGATGTGGCAGTTGCTCATCCGGGGGCTGTGGTACTGGAAGCAAATTAGGTACAGTACCGGCAGGATGCAATAACAATGGTTCTTGCATGACCAGCGGATGTAATAAATTAGATGTATATGACTGGCTATCCGACATGGATTTGCCTTCAAATTATAAACCTTTTGATATCGTTGAAGTTCGATTCAAGGGATCGCGTAAGGACTACTATGTAAACTCGGATAATATATACCTAGAAATGGGTGAAATGATTGCCGTGGAACCATCGACAGGCGGGTATGATATCGGTCATGTCTCTCTTACAGGAGAGCTTGTAAGACTTCAGTTGAAGAAAAACAATATTTCTCCAGATTCTGTTGTTAAAAAGATATACCGTAAAGCCAATGAGGCAGACGTTAACAAATTTAATGTAGCAAAAGAACTTGAATGGGAGACCATGCACCGGGCAAGGAAACTAGCCCTTGATCTTGGTTTATCCATGAAGATCTCTGATGTAGATTATCAAGGCGATAAAACTAAAGCTACTTTTTATTATACCGCAGAGGGACGTGTAGATTTTCGCGAGCTGATAAAACGTATGGCAGAATCTTTCCGGATCAGAATAGAAATGCGACAGATCGGCATGCGTCAGGAAGCAAGTCGTCTAGGAGGCATAGGGTCTTGTGGTAGAGAGCTTTGCTGTTCCACATGGCTTACCGATTTTAAGACAGTATCTACTTCCGCTGCCAGATACCAAAACCTATCGTTGAATACCTTAAAATTAGCTGGTCAATGTGGCAAACTAAAATGTTGTTTGAATTTTGAGCTTGACAGTTATATGGATGCTCTTAAAGATATTCCGAATGATGTCGATCGCATAGAAACAACTAGCGGAATGGCATATCTCCAAAAAACAGATATATTTAAGAAAACTATGTGGTTTTCTTATCCCGGTGCAGAAAATTGGATACCGCTATCAATAAGTAAGGTTAAAGAACTTGCAGATATGAATAAAGGTGGTATCAAGCCCGATGCGCTAGATTATACACCACAAACTGTTGAAACAAAAAAGCCAGTCATCCTAGACTACGAAAATGTTGTTGGGCAAGATAGTCTTACACGTCTAGATGATAAAAACAAAAGACGGAAAAAAAGAAAAAACAAGCCTAAACAGGCCACAAGTCAAAAGAGTGAAACAAATGGGCCTCCTAATGAATCGCCTGCGGCAAAGCATGATGGTACTCTAGCTCAAAAGAAAGAAAACAATGTCAATTCTGGTTCTAGACCAAATAGACAACCTTCTCAAAATAGAAATCCAGGTCAGGCAAAATCAAAGGAGATGACTGAAGGAGGAGACAAGCCTGAACAAAAAAAGAAGAAAAGATTTAATAATCGGAATAGAAATAAGAATAACGATAAACCCAATAATAGTGGCGAGTAATTTCTCGTCACTAATTTTTCAAAAATATGGTAAAGTATCTCCTATATCCTTGCGTTACGCTTATCCTTTTGGTTTCTTGTACCAATGATGCTGTTTATGAAAAAAATCAGCCTATATCAAATAGATCTTGGTCATACGAAGAAAAACCTCATTTTGAGGTACATATAGAAGATAATAAATCAAAATATAATCTATATATCAATCTTCGCCATTCCAATGACTACGACTTTTCCAATATTTTCGTTCTTCTTCATGAAAAAGGTAATAAACTAATAGATACCGCATACCGCAAAGAAATCCCCTTGGCTCAACTTGATGGACGTTGGCTTGGCAACTCTGCGGGATCCCTTTATGAAGTACAATACCTAGCAAAAGAAAACTTTGTTTTCCCAGATACAGGCGTATATACATTTGCTATCGAACAGAATATGCGTGAGACACCACTAAAAGATGTCGTAGATGTCGGTATTAAAGTCGTGAAGCAATGATTGCCGTACTACGGTGGTTACTACTCCCCATTACATTAATTTATTCCCTAATTGTTTGGATACGCAATCTTCTATACGATAGAGGAGTTTTGAAGAGCACTACTTTCTCCATACCAACAATTGTCATTGGAAACCTCGCAATAGGTGGCACCGGAAAAAGCCCGATGACAGAGTACATTGTTCGTCTATTAAAAGAAAATTATAAGATAGCGACCTTAAGCAGGGGATATGGGCGCAAAACTAAAGGATATCGACTTGTAAACAAAGATTCTTTTGCCACAGAAGTTGGAGACGAACCTCTACAATTCAAGAACAAATTTCCTGATATTACCGTTGCTGTATCCGAAGACCGCTGCTTTGGTATAGAACAACTACAATACAAAAATGATCTGATTATTTTAGATGATGCTTACCAACATCGTAAATTGAAAGCGGGTTTTTCAATCTTACTCTTCGATTTTAACTCGTTATTCGAGCCTATATTCCTTCTGCCAACAGGAAATTTCAGAGACAATTTTTCGGCAACCAAAAGGGCAGATCTTATACTGATAACAAAATGTCCTAAAACTCTTAATGAGACACATAAGAAACATATAGAACATTTGATAAGAAAACATTCGCTTTCTCCTATTTTTTATACTGGAATTGCTTATGATCATCCCAAAACCAGAGATGAAAAAACTTTTCATAATGAATTAAGAAATTTTGATATTATTCTATTTTGTGGGATAGCAAATCCAAACCCCTTAGTTTCATATCTAAGAGATCTGGGAAACACTATTCATCTATTACAGTTTCAGGATCACCATAATTATACAGAAAAAGACTTTCGTAAAATAGAAAAACTCTACCATTCGGTAGCTATCGATCAAAAAATTCTTTTAACAACGGAAAAAGATATCCAAAGAATCTGTCCTGAAATGTTTTCTAATATTCCTTTATATTACATCCCTATTCAATTAAAATCGATGGATCAACAAAAAGAAACCTTTGATCACTTCATTTTTAATTATTTAAACACTCATCTTAACGTTAATTAGCATTAACAAAGGTTAATATTCGCTAAATATGATAGTGTAACCAACTAATAATCAATTAATTTATTGAAATTTACACCATTCATAATTAATTGATATATCATGAAAACAGTAATCACACTCCTAATTGCGACAATACTTACAGTAAGTATGTGCGTTGCACAAGAAAAAGAATCTCGGCAGAACCGTCCACCTGAAGAACGAGCAAAAATGCAAGTTGAACGCCTTACAAAAGAACTAGAGTTAAATAAATCCCAGCAAGATTCAATTTACATCTATATCCTTCAGTCTATGAAGACCTCTACTTTACACAGAAAGGAAAATGATCAAGCACAAATTAAGAAATCATTAGAGGCTCGTAATTTAAAAATCAAATCTTTCCTTACACCCGAACAGATCACTCAATACGAAGAACTTCAAAACAGAAGGAAAAATAGAAGATCAAATTAAATAAAATACTGATAATAAGATATAAAAAAGGAGGTGATATATAATTACCTCCTTTTTATATTTTGTTAAATGATGTTAAAATGTAACAAACAAGATACAATAAAACAATAAAGAAGTACAATTTGGAGTTATTATATCAGAAACGAACAAATAATATATTTCAAAACTTCAAATTTAAATGCTATGAAAAAATTAATTTTAACAGGTTTAAGCTTCCTTTTCGCGATAACGATGCTTTTTGCACAAGAGATTAATCCAGAAACCAAAGCAAAAGAAACCGTTACGGAATTAACTGAGAAACTAACTCTAAATGATGACCAGCAAACTGCGATATACGAAATCGTTCTTGAAAAAGTAAAGGCAAAGGTTGCTATTAAATCGGATACAACGTTAACGACAGAAGCAATAAAACAACAAACAGATGCGTTAACAACGACAGCAAATACAAAAATAAATGAACTGTTAACAGAGGAACAAAAACCTCTATTTGTTAAATATCTAGAGGAACAAGCTGCAAAAAAGGAGGAAAGTACAGAATCTGTATAATCACAGAGTTTATAATTTCATAATTACCCAGCCGAATCGGGACAGTCAATCTAGACTGTTCCGATCTTTTTATAATCTTACCTGCATAAAAGAAGCAGCGTATCGAAAAGATGCGCTGCTTCCCACTTTCTCTTTTTTATTCGATTAAGAAGTCTTTAGCTTTTTTTGAATATCCTGTACGTAAGTTTTAAATTTTTTATCTGTCTCAATCAAATCCTCGACGGTCTGACAAGCATAGATTACAGTTGAGTGATCTCTTCCTCCAAAAAAACTACCAATAGATTTCAGAGAAGATTTAGTATGATTTTTGGCAAGATACATTGATATCTGACGAGCCTGTACGATCTCTCGCTTACGAACTTTAGATTTCACCATTTCTACGGGTACTTCAAAATACTCGCATACTAATTTCTGTATATATTCCATCGATATCTCTTTGTGTGTATTTTTCACAAAGTTTTTAAGCATCGATTTAGCTAAGTTCAGGTCGATTTCCTTTTTATTTAATGTAGATTGTGCTAACAAAGATACCATAGCTCCCTCTAGCTCACGCACGCTATTATCTATTTGAGTAGCGACATACTCCACTACATTCTCAGGTAACTCGATGCCATCCGAATACATTTTCTTTTTAAGGATAGCCATTCTTGTTTCTAGATCTGGAGCTTGAATATCAGCAGACAATCCCCATTTAAAACGGCTTAACAGACGTTCCTCCAACCCAGAAAGATCTTTAGGAGCCTTATCTGATGTCAAAATAATTTGCTTTCCTGACTGGTGTAAATGATTAAATACGTGGAAGAAAATATCTTGTGTTTTCTCCTTACCAGCGAAGTTATGTACATCATCCATAATGATGACATCCATTGCCTGATAAAAGTTTACGAAGTCATTGATTGTATTATTCTTTAACGAATCTACAAATTGTTGACAGAACTTTTCACACGACACATATATTACTAACTTATCTGATAAATTCTTTTTTATCTCGTTTCCAATAGCTTGTGCCAAATGTGTTTTACCCAATCCCACATCTCCATATAGCATCAATGGGTTGAATGATGTTCCTCCAGGCTTATTCGCTACGGCATATCCAGCAGATCTCGCCAACCGATTACACTCTCCCTCGACAAAATTCTCAAAAGTATAATTCTGGTTCAATTGTGGATCCACCTGCAATTTCTTCAAACCAGGGATTACAAACGGATTCTTTATATTTTTATTCAGTGCGACAGGGACAGGAATAGATTGTCTCTTTGCTTCTGCACCATTACCATTCGAAGGTATATTGGTTGTATAAGGTATATTAGCAGATGATTTCTCAACCACAATATTATACTCTAATCTTCCTTGCTCTCCTAAAAACTTTTTGACAGTCTTACGAAGAATTCCTACATAATGTTCTTCCAACCACTCGTAGAAAAATAAACTCGGTACTTGAATAGTCAAAACGTTTCCTTCCAACCTAATTGCCTTCACAGGCTCGAACCATGTCTTGAAACTTTGCGCTGGAATGTTATCTTTTATTACCTGAAGACAATTATTCCAAACACCCGTATACGTTTTTTCCATTCCTAAATTGTTAATAACTTGATAACCAATTAATGATAAAAAATTGTTTATAACTTTCTCTCTCAACGAAGATGACAAAAATTTCTGAGCTAAAAAAATCAAAATCTAAAAAAAACTCAACAAACTAAAATACAAGTATTTACATAGATTTTAAAGGTGTTTAAGCAATTATTTAAGTGTCAAATTTTACTTTTCCACACACCTGATAGATAGCAATAATATATTGTTGTTTTTAGTAAAATTTAGATTATAAATCGAAAACTGTGGAAAACTTTCATACCCATACATTAATCAATTTTCAGAAAATATAAAGCAAAAAATAAGCCACAATTCCTTGTGGCTTAATCATTTTATAAATTCAATTATTTTAAAATTGGTTTACTAACCAACCATCGTCTTAGTAGGTTGCGATTGCATCAATTTTCGACATTCCACCACAACTGCATTCGCATCATAATTACACAGTCTCCAAAGCTCAGGTTGCTCCCCATGCTCCACTATTTCATCTGGAATACCTAATCGCACCAAGTTTGCTGTATACTTATGATCGGCCATAAATTCAACCACAGCAGAACCAAATCCACCAGGTAGTACACCGTCTTCAATAGTAATTATTTTTTTAAACTTATTAAAGACATCATGTAACAATCCTTCATCCAACGGTTTGACAAATCGTATATCATAATGGGCAGGATAGATTCCCTCTGCATTCAACACATGGAATGCTTTTGACACCTCATTACCTACATGTCCAAAACTTAAAACAGCAACTTCTTCACCGTCTACAAGTTTACGCCCTTTCCCAACTTCCAAAGCTCTGAATGGACGCTTCCAATCCGCCATAACACCTGACCCTCGGGGGTAACGGATTACAAATGGTCCCATATTCTCCAACTGAGCTGTATACATCAGATTACGGAGCTCTTCTTCGTTCATTGGTGCTGCTATAGTCATATTTGGAACACATCGCATAAACGCAATATCATAAGCTCCATGGTGTGTTGGTCCATCGGCACCGACCAATCCCGCTCTATCCAAACAAAACACCACATTTAAGTTTTGTAATGCCACGTCATGAATCACCTGGTCATATGCCCGCTGCATAAAAGAAGAATATATATTACAGAACGGTACTAACCCTTGTGTAGCTAATCCCGCGCTAAAAGTGACAGCGTGTTGCTCCGCAATACCAACATCAAATGCTCTATTCGGCATAGCGTTCATCATAATATTCATAGATGATCCGCTCGGCATAGCAGGGGTAATTCCCATTATCCGACTATTACTTTCCGCCAATTCGACCAATGTATGTCCAAAAACATCCTGATACTTAGGTGGCTGTGGTTTGTCGTGATTAGATTTCTTAATTTCTCCGGTTATCTTATCAAAGAGACCCGGAGCATGCCATTTTGTTTGATCCTGCTCTGCCAAAGCATATCCTTTACCTTTTACTGTTACCACGTGCAACAATTTAGGGCCATTAATATGCTTCAAATCCTCCAACGTCTTTACCAACTTATTGACATCATGTCCATCCACAGGTCCAAAGTACCTAAAATTAAGCGACTCAAATAAATTAGAGTTTTTCAAAAGAGTCCCTTTGATACTCAGTTCCAGTTTTTTCGCCCAACCGTAGGCATCAGGGCCATTTTTAGAAATCTTCGCTAATACCGCTACAAGATCATCCCTGAATCTATTGTAGCTTTTAGAAGTCGTAATACTCGTAAGATATTCCTTCATAGCACCTACATTAGGATCTATTGACATACAATTATCATTCAATATCACCAGTAGGTTAGATTTCTCTATTCCGGCATGATTTAAAGCTTCAAAAGCCATTCCTCCGGTCAACGCCCCATCACCAATTATGGCCACGTGCTGTCTGTCTGTCTCTCCTTTATAAGCAGAAGCTACCGCCATACCCAGCGCAGCAGAGATAGACGTCGATGAATGCCCCACACCAAATGCATCATATTCGCTTTCATCCCGTTTAGGAAAACCAGAAATACCTCCTAAAATTCGATTTGTATGAAATAAATCCCGACGCCCGGTCAAAATTTTGTGGCCATAGGCCTGGTGGCCCACATCGAAAATAATCTGATCATAAGGTGTATTCAATACGTAATGTAATGCTACCGTGAGTTCAACAACTCCTAAACTGGCAGCAAAATGTCCCCCGTTAACAGAAACAACATCAATTATATACTGTCTAAGTTCTTTACAAACTTCCTCTAATTCAGCATCTTTCAAGTTACGTAAATCAGACGGAAATTGAATTCCTTTCAAAAGTGCTCCTGCTTCTACCTGCATACCTTAAAAAGTTTCAAAATAAGATACAAAGTAACAATTAATTCCATAAACAATAGAATATATAGACAAAAACTTTTAACTCAGCGATCACGTCAATTAAAACAAATAATCCCGTTATCTTTTTCTTATCCATATTACTTACGATAAAATATTCCTCATATGTTGTTCGAAAACATAAATATTACCTTACAATTACCTATTTTTGAATTTGGTTATGGATGCGACAAACTACGAAATAAAACTTGAACAATTTGAAGGTCCTTTTGATCTTTTATTGTTCTTTATCGAACGAGATGAATTAAACATCCATGATATACCTATTTCACGGATTACAGATGATTTTTTGGATTATATTCAGAAAATGCAATCACTAAACATTGAATTAGCATCCGAATTTATCTTTGTCGCCTCTACGCTAATGCGTATTAAAGCCAAAATGTTACTTCCTAGGCCCGATTTGGATGGCAATGAGAATGAAATAGATCTCAAAGAACAACTTGTTCAAAAACTTATTTTATATAAACAGTTCAAAGATATTTGCGAAGAACTAAGAGTCTTTGAAGCTGATCGCGAAAAACTACATCATAGGGCTAACATCAACTATGATTTGAAACACACAAAGCGACAAATTACGGAAGAAGAACTTGCTTCTTTTGATCTTTATAAACTGATGATGGTTTATGAAAAAATGATGTATCACTTTACGCACCGTGTGTTGCCAATAACACATACTGTAGTAAAGTTCCCATACTCCATAGAACAGCAAAAGAAAGCTATTTCTGAGCTTATAGAATTAAACAAAAGATTGGATTTCCAGCATATCCTAAAAAACTCTGAAAATCGAGTACAGTTTGTCTTCAACTTCTTAGCTATTTTGGAGATGCTACAGCAAAAATTGCTAGAAATTGAAATAGGAGCAGGATATAATAGCTTTTCTATCGAAAAAAGAGATCCTTCTGTGGTTGAGCAGACTGCAGAAGAAGAATAAAATTACCTACTCTGCTTCAATTCGTCCAAAACATTTTTTAGAAATGAAAACCGCTCATCTGGAACGATAGTATTCAATCTTCGCATAGCATAAATCCCTGTCTTAAGGGCTATTGTATCTTTCTCCGCAAAAGAATTTATTAGTTCCTCTACTTTTCTTTTTTCTAAGAAACCATCAATAATGCCCAGATACAATGCTCTTTCCGCATCGAAATACCGAGTATCCATACATAACTGTAAAACCTGCTTTTCAGACATTACTTTCAATAAACTAGCCATTACCTGAAACGGGAATATCCCTAATTCCAGTTCCGGTAATCTGAATTTAATTTCTCTACTTGCAAAAGTATAAGTACAGCCGAGAATAATCAAAAAACCGCCAGCAATCACATTTCCTTCTAAAATAGCCACCGAAGGCTTTAACAAGCTATCAAATACTTCACCGAGTGATACATTCCTATTAACTATATGTGGATTAGGTGTATCGAGTGTTGGGTCTTCAAAAGTCTTTAAATCCATTCCTGCACAAAAAACTGGTCCTTCAGCCCGAATTACTACAATTTTTATTGCATCATCATCATTTGCGTGCCGAAAGGCATGATCGATTTCATTAATCATCGTAGGTGTAAAAGCATTCCGCTTTTCTGATCGCGTTAGCGTTACAGTACACTTAAATCCTTCTTTTTCTACCTTGATATATCTATACATCGTTGTTTCCTATCATTTCTTGAAATGCGTCCATCAGTTGCATAATCTGTTGCGGGTTTCCTTTTCCAAATCTATCCAAAAGCAATTCCATAGGGATATTACCTACTAAATCATCCTTAGCAAATGGGCATCCGCCAAATCCTAAAAACGCTCCCTCAAAACGTCTGCATCCTACTTCATAAGCTGCATTAACTTTTAAAAGTGCTTCCTCAATACGCGCGTGTAAATGCAAGCTAAGTTCTATACTTGAAAATTGATTAGCCACAAGCCTATACAATGTAGAAATAGCCTCTACAGAAGCCTCTGACGTTGTATCCGCAATAGAGAATCTTTTTATTCCCAAATCTGAAAGCCGCTCGATCCACCCTAATACTAAATCTTCATGCCACAAATCACCGTAAGGATTTCCAAAAGCCATAGATATATATACAACGAGGTCTTGTTTTCCAAATTGTAAAAGATCGCAAATACGCTTTACACGCTCTAAAGATTCTTCTACCGTTGAATTAGCATTACGTTTCTGAAATGTTTCAGAGATAGAAAAGGGGTATCCCAGGTAATCTATTTGCCCGAGCTTTGAAGCAGCTTCTGCTCCTCTTTCATTAGCTACTATTGCCAACAACTTGGTCTTTCCTTTTTCTAAACCATCTAGCACCTCGACCGTATCGACCACCTGAGGCACTGCTTTTGGCGAAACAAAGCTCCCGAAATCAATATACTCAAATAATTCTGACGCCAATAATCCATTTATATAGGTGATTTTCTTCTGTGTAGGAATAAAATCACCTATACCTTGTATAGCGTCTCTGGGACATTCTACCAGTCTTATTTCTGAACTATTTAACATTTTTTTGTATTTCACGTGCGATTACCATCTTTTGAATAGCACTTGTTCCTTCACCTATAGTACATAATTTCGCATCACGAAAGAACTTTTCTGCCGGAAAATCCTTGGTAAAACCATAGCCACCATGAATCTGTACAGACTCATTCCCCACTTCAACAGCGACTTCCGAAGCGTACAATTTGGCCATTGCACCCTCTTTAGTTACTTTCTGATGGGTATCTTTTAAATAACCAGCCTTTCTGATTAATAATTCGGAAGCTTCTATTTTTGTGGCCATATCTGCCAACTTGAAAGAAACATCCTGAAAATCAAATATTTTTTGATTAAATTGTTCTCTTTCGTTAGCATATTGCAATGCACATTCATAAGCCCCCCGAGCGATTCCAAGCGATAAAGCCGCGATAGAAATTCGACCTCCATCTAAGAGCTTCAATGCTTGTACAAAACCATTGCCGACTTGTCCAATTACTTGATCTTTATGCACCCTACAATTATCAAAAAACAAACTTGCTGTTTCCGAGGCTCGCATGCCTAATTTATCAATTTTCTTACCTGCTGTAAATCCTGGAGTACCTTTTTCAATAATAAAAGCAGTCATACCGTGCTTATCTCCTTTTTCACCCGTACGTACTATTACTACAGCAACATCGGCACTAATGGCATGGGTAATAAATATCTTAGATCCATTAATCACCCAATAATCGCCGTCTTGAACAGCTACCGTTGTCATTCCACCTGCATCAGATCCTGATCCTGTTTCGGTCAATCCCCAAGCGCCTATCCACTCTGCTGTAGCTAATTTAGGTAAATATTTTTCCCTTTGTGCTTCATTTGCAAAAGAAAGAATATGATTTGTACACAGCGAATTATGAGCTGCTACAGATAGACCAATAGAACCACATACTTTAGATATTTCATCCAAAATGGTAATATACTCTTGATAACTAAGTCCTGCACCATGGTATTTCTCCGGTACTAATATGCCCATAAATCCATACTCGCCCATTTTTTTAAAAAGATCCACTGGAAAAAATTGCTTCTCATCCCACTCCATAACAAAGGGTTTGATGTGCGTTTTTGCAAATTCACGTGCGCTCTCACGTATCATTACCATTTGCTCGGTATCCTTCGCATTGTACATAATGAAATTTTACTTATGTTTATATTCAGTTTATAATTATTATTACAAATATCAAAAAAAACAAATTATATTTTACGATATTTATAAAAATAATTTAAACAACCTTTTGTAAATATTAAATTAATAATCCATAGAATATGGAACACCTTCTGGAAATATTAAAACAAAAAACTGAAAAACTCTACTTAGGAGGCGGTTTAGACAAAATTCAAAAACACAAAGAAAAAGGGAAGCTTACCGCTTGGGAGCGTATCAAATATTTGTTAGATCCGGACAGTTATTATACCGAGATAGGTGCATTTGCAGGAGACAATATGTATCTCAATGATGGTGGATGCCCTAATGGTGGTGTAGTCGTTGTCTTGGGCTATGTCAAGAAGAGATTATGCGTTATCGTGTCAAATGATGCCACTGTAAAGGCTGGAGCTTGGTTCCCTATCACCGGTAAAAAGAACCTGAGAGCGCAAGAGATAGCGATGGAAAATCATCTTCCCATTATCTACCTGGTAGATTCAGCTGGTGTATATCTACCCATGCAAGATGAAATATTCCCTGATAAAGAGCATTTTGGAAGAATTTTTCGAAACAATGCAAAAATTTCGGCAATGGGCATTCCACAAATTTCTGCTATTATGGGATCATGCGTTGCTGGCGGAGCTTATTTACCCATCATGTCGGATTATGCACTCATTGTAGAAGGTACAGGCTCTGTTTTCCTAGCAGGTTCCTATCTCGTAAAGTCTTCCATCGGGGAGCTCATTGATAACGAAAGTCTAGGTGGAGCTACGCCCCATTCTGAAATATCTGGCGTAACAGATAACAAGTATCCAAATGACGAAAGCTGCTTAGATGCAATTAGAAATATTATTGACAAGTTTGGTGATACACCAAAGGCCGGTTTTTCAAGAATCAGATCCAAATTACCTCTACTAGCTGAAGAAGAAATTTATAGAAATCTTCCAGAAGATAGACTTAAACCTTATAATATGCTACAATTATTGAATTCAATTGTAGACGAGGGTTCACTTGAAGAGTATAAAAAAGATTACGGTAAGACCATAGTCTGTGCCTTAGCTCGAATAGATGGCTGGGCAGTAGGTATAGTTGCCAATCAAAGAGAAGTCGTCAAAGCAAAGAAACCCGGAGGTACGCAAGAAATGCAAATGGGAGGTGTTATATATTCAGACTCTGCCGATAAGGCTGCAAGATTTATAATGAATTGCAATCAACAAAAGATACCATTGGTATTCTTCCAAGATGTAACTGGATTTATGGTCGGTTCGCGATCGGAGCACGGAGGTATTATTAAAGATGGTGCAAAGATGGTAAACGCTATGGCCAATTCTGTGGTCCCTAAGTTTACTTTCATTGTAGGAAATAGTTATGGAGCTGGAAACTATGCGATGTGTGGAAAAGCCTATGATCCACGCCTAATATATGCCTGGCCGACAGCTCAAATGGCTGTAATGAGTGGAGCATCAGCAGGCAAGACACTATTACAAATCCAAGAAGCAACCCTAAAAGGTAGGGGAGTAGAACTCTCAGAAAATGAAAAAAATAATTTACTTTCTGAAATAGAAAAGAAATATAATGAACAACTAAGTCCCTATTACGCTGCTGCTCGACTCTGGGTGGATGGTGTAATAAATCCTAAGGAAACCAGAAAAATCATCAGTATGGGAATTGAGGCTGCAAACCACAATCCTGACATTCCTAAATACAATGTAGGTGTTATACAAACCTAGTATTTACAAAAGTATTTAGGGCTGTGTTACAGCCCTAAATACTTTTGTAAATATCGACATAATTCTTTAACGATTCAGGATTGCGCATAATATCCTTCGAAACGACCTTACTAACGTCGGATCCCGAAAAAATTTTCTTGATAGGAAGCTCTAGCTTTTTCCCACTTAAGGTATAAGGAATATCAGAAACACTATAAATCGAATCAGGGACATGTCTTGGACTATATTGACTTCTTAAAGTTCGCTTTATATTATCTTTTAAATCTTCTGTAAAGCTAAAATCATCCTCCAACTGCACAAATAATAGCATAGATGATGCTCCGCTTTCATAATCGATACATATAACCAGACTATCCTTAATATCGGGTAAACTATTCACTGCATTATATATTTCTGCCGTTCCGATACGTACGCCACCACGGTTTAACGTCGCGTCCGACCTACCATAAATCACAATACCCTCCTCATTTATCTTTATCCAGTCTCCATGACTCCACACTGCTGGAAAACGGTCAAAATAGCTTTCATGATATTTTACATTATCCACATCGTTCCAAAAACATAGGGGCATAGATGGCATGGGTTTGCGGATTACTAACTCGCCGACCTCATCATATACTGAGGTCCCCTCATCGTTATAAGCTACTATATCAGATCCCAATGTCCTACACTGAAGCATCCCAGCGTAAACAGGTAGGATAGGACATCCTGATAAAAAAGCCGAACAAACATCTGTCCCTCCACTCAAGGACACGATATGAACCTCTGGAAACTTACGTTGTAAATCTTCAAAAGTAGCCACAGGTAATGGAGAACCTGTAGATCCTATTACTTTTGGACTATAATCCTTTACTTCCAATCCCTCTAAAGAACTAAAGTAGACGGCACCTGCACCTAAATGATCTACCTTGGCACGCTTCAAAAAAGTCCAAAAAGTAAGGTGCTTATTATGATTGATAATGCCATCAAATAGACACAGCGTAGCGCCGCACAATAGAGAAGATAATGCATAGTTCCACATCATCCATCCTGTCGTTGTATACCAGAGAAAATTTTCGCCAACCTGTACATTTTGATGCAAAACCAGAGCTTTAAAATGCTCTAACAAATTTCCACCTGTACTATGGGTAATAGCCTTAGGCTTTCCTGTCGTTCCAGAGGAATACAATATCCATATGGGATGTGAAAACGGAACACGTGTAAAGGTTAACTTCTTAGGGACATATCCAAATATAATTTTCTTCCAATCTTCTTCATACACTTGGACAATTGCAGAAAGATCCACCAGATCAGTCTTTAACCTTTCAAGTGTGTCTAATTTAGAAAATATCCTTTCGTTGTATTGATAGGACGTCTCTATAAAGAGTACTTTAGGCTTTATTTGTGTAAATCGTTCGGAAATGCTAACATCTCCAAAATCAGGAGAACAACAAGACCATATAGCTCCTAATGAGTTGACTGCTAAAAATATAGCAATTGTTTCAATGGTATTATTTAAAACGGCTGCAACACGATCTCCTCTTTTTACATCCTTTTCAACGAGAAATTGTTGAATGCGACTTACCATCTCTGTCAATTCCAGCCAGGATATTTCTTCATATCCTATCGACTCGCTGGCGAATTTCAATGCTGGCCGTTCTGTAGTCGTCTGTTTGAAAATATGCTCCGAATAACTTAGTTCTATTCCCTCAAACCACTGTGTATCAATAAAATCATCTGATTTAGAATCCCAAGATATGCTTTGATTATACGTTCCAGAATAAGATATCTCAAAATAGGAGAGTACACTGGTCCAAAATTCATCAAGATTATCAATAGACCATTGGTGTAAATCATGATAAGAAGAAAATTTCCTTCCCTTTTTAGATTCTAAAAATTGTTGATAATTAAAAAGTCCAGACTTTTGTATATACTCGGACGGCGGTGTCCATAAAGCTTTGCTCATAATGTTTATTTTCGGCTATTACAATTGCAAAATTAGCAATTTAAGCCACAAAATTAGCAAGAATTATATATATATCGTAATCTGGACTTTCAATTTACTTATTTCATAAGGCTTGCCTATTTATTAAAAGCATTCCATCCTTGTGCTTTAATTTCGTGCTCATGTCCCGACTTAGATATCATCGCACATCCTGCAGAAACCTCTGTTATATAGCCGATTACAGAAATATCCAATTGTCCTTTTATTTTATCATAATCAGATTGTGGTACCGTAAATAAAAGTTCATAATCTTCTCCTCCGCTTAGTGCACATACAGTAGGATCCAATCCAAATTCCCGAGCAGTCTCATAAGTCATTGGATCAATAGGTATTTTATCTTCATAAAGCCTACAACCTACATTTGAAGCTTTGCAAACATGAAGAATTTCAGAAGCTAACCCATCGGAAACATCAATCATTGCATGAGGTTTCACGTGCAACGCATCCAATAGCTGAACAACATCTTTTCGCGCCTCAGGTTTCAACTGCCGCTCGACAATATAGTCCTTTCCTTCTAAATCGGGTTGAATATTAGGGTTCTCCAAATAAATTTTCTTTTCGCGCTCCAATAACTGTAATCCGACATAGGCCCCGCCGAGATCCCCAGAGACACATAGCAAATCTCCCTCTTTTGCACCGGATCGGTACGCGATGTCTCCCTCATCGACATAACCAATACTGGTTACAGAAATAACCAATCCTTGTGCCGAAGCAGAAGTATCACCGCCGATTAAATCAACATTAAACTTTTTACAGGCAATTAAAGCTCCCTCGTAGATTTCTTCAACAGCTTCTAATGGAAATTTGGATGAAAGACCAATTGAAAAAGTAATTTGCGAGGCCATCCCGTTCATTGCATAAATATCGCTTAAATTGACCTGTACAGCTTTATAGCCCAGATGTTTTAAAGGAACATAACGCAAATCAAAGTGAACACCCTCCAACAAAAGATCTGTAGAAATCAAAGTCTTCTTATTAGCAAAGTCCAGTACTGCAGCATCGTCTCCGATCCCCTTAACCGTTGAAGTTTCGGTTAATTCGACAGCTTGAGTAAGATGTTCTATTAAACCAAACTCTCCTAATTCACTTATATTTGTCTTGTCTATATTATCAAACATATTTTTGACGCAATTTTCTTAATTTATTTATTACAAACCCAATTTTGCTGATATTTCCAACATACGTTCAATAGGCTTCTGAGCTCTAAAAATCACATCTTCAGGAAGGATAATCTCAGGTTGCTCATAATAGAGGCAATTGTACAACTTCTCCAATGTATTTAGTTTCATATGTGGGCAATCATTGCAGGCGCAGGCATTGTTTGGCGGAGCAGGGATAAACTTTTTATTAGGACTGGCCTTCTGCATCTGGTGCAAAATACCCGATTCCGTCGCTACAATAAAGGTTTGGCTAGCATCTTCTATGGTAAACTTTAACATTCCGGATGTAGATCCGATATAATCAGCTTCACGCAAGATATGCTCTTCACATTCGGGATGTGCAATAAATTTAGCATCTGGATATTCACCACGTAAACGTTCTATTTTCTCTTGGGAAAAGATTTCATGCACCATGCATGCACCATTCCACAATACCAGATCCCTTCCAGTCTTCTTCTTTACGTAGTCACCTAAGTTTTTATCCGGGCCAAAAATAATCTTTTGATCGATAGGCAAACTTTCAACAATCTGTACTGCATTACTCGAAGTACATACAATATCCGAAAGTGCTTTTAATTCCGCTGTACAGTTCACATAGGTAATCACCAGATGATCTGGATATTGCTCTTTAAATTTTGCAAACAAATGTGGTGGACAACTGTCGGACAGTGAGCATCCCGCTTTTAGGTCTGGCAACAATACTTTTTTACTCGGGGACAATATTTTAGCTGTCTCTGCCATAAAATGAACTCCTGCAAATACGATTACATCGGCATCTGTCTTTGCAGCCTGCTGCGATAAACCTAAACTATCACCAATATAATCTGCCAAATCTTGTATTTCAGACTCTTGATAATAATGCGCAAGAATAACAGCATTCTTTTCTTTTTTCAGTCTTTTTATTTCATCGACCAAATCAATACTCGGATCAATAGGTACATCGACAAAGCCTTTGGCTTCTAAGTCTCTCTCAAAAGTAATATTCATCTCTCTTCTTTAATATGTCAATCAATGGGACTAAATCAACATCACAAAAGTAAACAAAGAAATTCAAACGAAATCCACATTCCTTTTTTTCAATAATTAATAATCTATTTTATATAAATCGAACTTATTGTTTATTAGTCTGTGGAAAATGGGGATAAGTGACATATATTTTATTTTATTTTTGAGATAATCCTATTTTATCAACAAGTTATCAACAGATTTGTAGGTGATATACATTGATTTTCAATACTGTAATTTTTCTACTTTTATTTTTTCCATATTAAGTTGTGAATTGATTTATGTTTACAATTTGTTAATATCCTCTTCATATTTGTCTAATTATACCTGTTGATATGTGTGTATTTTATGTGGATTGTGGAGTAAAAAATAGTTTTCAAATTTAATTCACTAATTATTTACACGTTTTCCACATATTTTGTTAATTTGTTAACGTATATAGGTTATAAGTTTAAGTTTTTTATGTCGGAGAGAAAGGTTGACTTTTTAATAGTAGGCTCGGGAATTGCAGGGTTGAGTTTTGCATTGAAAGCAGCCAAGTTAGGTAAGGTACTGATAGTCACTAAGTCTAATGAGGATGAGTCCAATACAAAATACGCACAAGGCGGTGTGGCTGTGGTGACAGATAATAGTGATAGTTTTGAAAAGCATATCCAGGATACGTTAATTGCTGGTGATGGTCTTTGTGATTCAGATGTTGTGGAAAACGTGATAAAGGAAGGTCCGGCACGTATCGACGAATTAATAGCTTACGGAACTTCCTTTGATAGAGAGGATTCTGGTAGTTATGATTTAGCCAAAGAAGGAGGGCATTCTGAACACAGAATCCTTCATTATAAGGATATTACGGGGTATGAGATCGAACGAGCTTTGTTGGAAAAGGTTCACCAAGAACCCAATATTGAGATATTAACACATTATTTTGCAGTAGATCTTATTACGCAACATCATTTGGGTCAACATGTGGATAAGCGGTCTAACAATATTGTATGTTATGGTATTTATGCTTTTAACACTTATACCAACAATGTGGAAAAGTTTCTCGCGAAAGTAACATTGATGGCAACGGGGGGTGCTGGGCATGTATATTCCAGTACGACAAATCCAATAATAGCTACCGGAGATGGAATTGCTATGGTTTATCGAGCAAAAGGCAAGGTTCGTAATATGGAGTTTATCCAATTTCATCCCACTTCGTTATATAACCCGAGCGAGTATCCGGCATTTCTTATATCTGAGGCTGTAAGAGGTTTTGGTGGGGTTTTGAGAAGACAGAATGGTGATTCCTTTATGGAGGAGTATGATGATCGAGGTTCTTTGGCTCCACGTGATATAGTCGCTAGAGCGATCGATACCGAAATGAAATTGTCAGGTTTGGACTACGTCTACCTCGACATTACTCATAAAAATAAAGCCGATTTGTTATCACATTTCCCAAATATTTATGAGAAGTGTTTATCCATCGGATTGGATATGACAAATGATTTTATTCCTGTTACACCTGCTGCTCATTATCTTTGTGGAGGTATAATGGTCGATGAGTTTGGTGCTAGTTCTATAGGTAATTTGTATGCTTGCGGCGAGTGTTCATCAACAGGTCTTCATGGTGCTAATAGGTTGGCTTCCAATTCTTTATTGGAAGCGGCAGTATATGCGCATCGGATTTTTCTAAATGCTCAATTGAAATTTGAATCTATTTCCTTTATGGAGGGGATTCCAGATTGGGACGATTCTAATACAAAGTTGTTAAACGAAGATATTTTAGTGACACATAATTTACGTGAGACACAGAAATTTATGAGCGACTACGTAGGCATTGTACGATCAGATTTTCGATTGGAGCGGGCCATGCGACGTCTTGGACTATTACATGAGGAGACAGAGTCCTTTTATAAAGGTACCAAATTGTCTGTTAAACTTTGTGAGCTGAGAAATGTTATACAAGTGGCATACTTGGTTGTTAAATCGGCAATGACCCGAAAGGAGAGTAGGGGATTGCATTATACAACAGATTATCCTGAACATGCTAATGAATTAGCAGATACAATTTTATAGATATATGGCTATTATTCTTCCAGTCAAAGAAAGTTTTCCTTTTATAGGTGATCATACGTATTTAGCTCCTAATAGTACGATTGTAGGCGATGTAACAATCGGGCAAAACTGTTCCGTATGGTTTAATGCAGTGATACGCGGTGATGTTAATTATATTAAAATAGGAGATTTCTCAAATATCCAGGACAATGTAACCATACACGGTACTTATGAGCGTAATGGAACAGATATTGGATCCCATGTCAATATAGGGCACAATGCAATTGTGCATGGGTGCATCATAGACAGTCATGTATTAGTCGGCATGGGAGCGATTGTCATGGACGGAGCACATATTCAGCAAGATGTTATTATTGCTGCTGGCTCCGTGGTATTGGAGAATACAGTATGCGAATCCGGTTTTCTATATGCAGGCGTACCTGCTAAGAAAATAAAACCACTGACGGAAGAGCAACTTAATTTATTGCAGAAATTGCCGCAGAATTATGTAAAGTACGCTTCTTGGTTTCTGTAATTAGAATTAACGACTAATCGTCAAATTTAAGTACTATATTTTCGCTTTGCTCCCAATTTGCACGGATTGTAAAAGCTTTATCCAAGTACCATATCGGTTCGGCTTGCTGTTTCTTGTATACATCAGCGCCATCCCATCTTTTGTTTTTGTTTAGATCTTTTATGATCCGTAGGCTATATTTTCCCCCTTGAAATTTATTGTATGCTATTTCTTCCATATTGATCAAGATACGCGAATCATAAACTTTTTCCTTTTTCTCATCTATAAGCTGTACAATGTATTGTACGTCTTTTTCCACGCCAGCTATCTTGAATTTAATGTCACCATAATTCTCTGATTGATCCAGCGTAAACTTAATTTTGAATTCTTTATTGAAGTCTTCAAATGGACTTAAGATAGCCTTTTCTTCCAAAATAAGTTCATAGTTCTTGTTCGGTTTCCAATTGAAACGTATATGATATTGGTTTTTGAGTATACTATCCTGTTGCAGTTGGAAGTTGCGTCTAGAAGTACTATCCTCGTTTAGTATTATTTTATTTTTATCTACAGTTGCAATTGGATAGATACTTGTTAACGTGATATGTTTTATTTTGTCTACTTTATTACTGATGTTTAATAGGGGTTCTATAAATCTTTCGTATTTTTCGTTTTTGGATCGTCGGATTAACACCGTGTCTAATACAAGATTACTATCCGCAATTTGGAACTTAATAGAATCAAAATCCAGTTTATTTATAAATGCGAAAGCTGAATCTTTGTCATTTGAATAGCTAATGGAATGTGCGCTAGATTGAATTGCTGGATCTATTATAGTGATATTTGGATTATCAATAGGTTGATTGAACGTTAACAGCACTCTACCATTTTTTTCGATCTTTTTTTCAATTGTTCTGAATTTTTCTGGCTTTCCTTTCGAATATGCTATTTTTATACCTGATACGTTGCTATTCAGTACAATACTGTCTTTTATAAAGCCTATCGATTCTTCTGGATTGTTATATATTCGGTCGTTATTTTGTTCTTTTAAGGCATATATACGATAGGTATCTTCTTTAAGGTTCCGGAATGTAAAGTTTCCTGAAGAATCCACTAACGTAAAGATATTTGCTTTACGTTTTCCAAATATGCTGTCTTGACTGGTTGGAATAAGTAAGACTTTTACGTCTTTATCGATTTTTTCATCAAATACCTTTGTGAAAGCGTTAGTGACTGATCCTTTGATTTGTAAAGAGTCGAGTTCTGGCCCGGTGGCAAACACGTAATTATAGTTAAGAATAGGATTTCCTTCGTTGTAATCTACAAGGCCTTTTCCGAAATTTATTGTATAGGTCGTGTTTTTTTCTAATGAATCCGGCAATAAAATGTGCAGTGTTTTTTTTCTTATTTTATATTCTGGCTGTTTGTCGAGATCTGGAGAAATACTAAACTCTTTGAATTGGTTATTAAGCTTGATGTATTCATCAAGTGTAAGTACAATTTCGTTTGCTTTAAAGTTTGTAGAATAGTTTGTCGGCGACTCATTCAATATTTTGGGAGGGAGAGAGTCTTTTGGCCCTCCCGTTGGTCTTTGCATGTTTGCACAGCGAAAAAATGTAAGCGATATAAGAAAAGTGAAACCTAAAATTACTAATTTTTGAAATAAGCTTGTTTTTAAGCCTTTTATTGAATTTTTTTTATTCATGGACTCTTGTGTCATAATTATAGAAATATTCTCTTATATCGCTTTGTTTTAATTCTACTGTATTTTATGTAATGTGTTGATATGTAGTTATTTAGCTCATATGAACCATTAATACACTTATATCAGATGGTGAAACCCCAGATATACGTGAAGCTTGACCCAGCGTTCGTGGTTTTACTTTTAGTAATTTTTCTCTAGCCTCAATAGACAATGATGTTAATGAAGAATAATCAAAATTAGGATTTATTTCTTTATCCTCCATTTTTTTCATCTTATTTACAATTTCAATTTCTTTCTCAAAATAGCTATCATACTTTACTTTTATTTCTGCTTGCTCTACGGATTCTTTATCATATTGATCGAGGATCTGTTTGAATTCCATGTCGGCTTCGGCGAGATGATATATATTTATCTGCGGCCGTGTTAACATATTAAACATTCTAGCTTTTTGTGTAATAGGACTTGAATTTTCGCGTATTAGAATCTCATTTATAGATTCTGGTGCTACGGAGACCTGTTTCATATGTTCGACCAATTTATCCGAGTTGGAAATTTTATCTTTTACTTTTCTCAGACGATCATCAGATATTAATCCCAGTTTGTGTCCGATCGGACTGAGACGTATATCTGCATTATCTTGTCTCAAAAGCAATCGATGTTCAGCTCGTGAGGTAAACATTCTATAAGGCTCTTCAGTTCCTTTAGTTACCAAATCGTCTATCAGAACGCCGATGTAGGATTCAGAGCGTTTCATAATGAGCTCGTGTAAATCGTTTATTTTTTGGTGTGCATTGATGCCAGCAATGAGTCCTTGTGCAGCGGCTTCTTCATAGCCTGTAGTACCATTTATTTGTCCGGCGAAAAAGAGATTTTTAACCTTTAGTGTTTCTAAAGTAAGATCCAATTGCATAGGAGGGAAGTAGTCATATTCTATGGCATATCCCGGACGGTACATTTTTGCATTTTCAAATCCAGGGATAAGACGCAGTGCTTTTTGCTGTACATCCTCCGGAAGAGATGTTGAAAAACCGTTGACATAAATTTCTACTGTCTGGAATCCCTCAGGTTCTACAAATATTTGGTGACGTTCTCGTTCTGCAAATCTATTTATTTTGTCTTCTATAGAAGGACAGTATCTCGGGCCTAATCCTTTTATTCTACCGGTAAACATAGGTGATTTTTCGAAACCCGTTTTTAGTATTTCGTGAACTTTATCGTTTGTATAGGTAATCCAGCAACAACGTTGTTCTGTAGGTAACGGTACATCTGTATAGGAGAATCGCCCTTTTTCTTCGTCACCCCATTGTTCTTCCATGAGCGAATAGTTTAGACTACGACCATCTATACGTGGGGGAGTTCCTGTTTTCATTCGACCGGACTCGAAACCTAAAGATACTAATTGTTCTGTAAGTCCAGTTGCTGATTTTTCTCCGGTTCTGCCTCCACCAAATTTTTTCTCACCTATATGAATTATACCGTTTAGGAAGGTTCCGTTTGTCAAAATTACTGCATCAGCTTCTATACGAATTCCAAGCGATGTGATCACACCTTTTGCTGTTCCGTTTTCTACGATGACTTCTTTGACGGTATCCTGCCACATATCGAGATTGGGGATGGATTCGAGCTGAAGTCTCCATTCTTCTGCAAAGCGCATGCGATCATTTTGCGTTCGAGGACTCCACATAGCAGGTCCTTTGGATTTATTGAGCATCCTGAATTGAATGGTGGATTTGTCGGCTATAATTCCTGTGTATCCACCTATGGCATCTATTTCTCTTACTATTTGTCCTTTTGCTACGCCACCGATAGCGGGATTACAACTCATTTGAGCTATGACCCCCATGTTCATAGTTATTAGTAGGGTAGAAGACCCTAGGTTTGCGGCAGCCGCTGCAGCTTCACAACCAGCATGTCCGGCACCAACTACGATTACGTTATATTTATTAAACATATATGTTAATGATGTTCCACGTGAAACAGGGTTTGTTTTTACTGATGTTTCACGTGGAACAGGTTAAATGTATTCAGATAACTCAATCCAACGGTCTGATTTTTTATCAAGCTGTTGTTGTAGGTTTTCGATTTCTTTTGATATTTCCGATAGAACTTCGTGTTTTGTCGTATTGTTTAATAGCTCTGTTTTTTCCGATATGTTTTTCTCTAATAGCTCTATTTCTTTTTCTATACTATTATATTCGAGTTGTTCTTTATAACTCAGTTTTTTCTTTTCAGTGTTGTTAGAGGTTGAGGTAGGGGTTTCTTTTATTGTTTTTTCAATAAGCTTTTCTTCTTTTAGTTTTGATTCCTGCTCTATTTTGTAATCTGCATAGTTTCCGTTGTATATGGTTACATTACCTGCGCCATCGAAAATGAAAAGTTGTTCCGTTAATTTGTCTATTAAATACCTGTCATGTGATACAAGTATGAGTATACCTGAGTAGTTGGTAAGAAAGTCTTCGAGTACGTTTAAGGTGTCTATATCAAGATCGTTGGATGGTTCGTCCAGTATCAAGAAATTAGGATTAGCCATAAGTACACGCATGAGTTGAAGACGTTTCTTTTCTCCGCCACTTAATTTACTTACCAAGCCAAACTGCTTATCGGGAGGGAAGAGAAAGAGCGTTAGTAACTGAGAGGCCGTTAACGTATCTCCATTCGCCATTTTAATATATTCGGCTACGTTTTTTACAATATCAAGAACGCGATCTCCATCATTGAAGTTTAATCCACCTTGTTTATAGTAACCAAATTTTGTAGTCTCCCCGATATCGAGGACACCGCTGTCAGGAAGGATTGATCCTGTTAGCAAGTTTAGGAATGTACTTTTGCCCGTTCCATTCTTTCCTGCAAGTCCTATTCGATCTCCTTTTTTAAATACGTAAGAGAAGTTTTTAATTAGTGTGCTGTTGTGAAAAGATTTGGATACGTTAGTCAGTTCGAGTATTTTAGAACCCTGGCGAGATACCTTAACACTAAGTTCTACCTTATCATGAGCACGCGGCCCTTTGGATTTCTCTTCCAAAGCATAATATGCATCTATCCTTGATTTAGATTTAGTTCCTCGAGCTTGAGGCTGTCTGCGCATCCACTCTAGTTCCCTCTTTAATAGATTGCGCGCTTTTTCAGCTTGGATCACATCGTTGTATTCACGTTCTGCTTTCTTTTCTAGAAAGTAGGCGTAGTTTCCTTTGTAAAGATGTACTTTGGCCTTGTCTAGTTCGCGTATTTCTGTACAAATATTGTCTAAGAAGTATCTATCGTGTGATACTGTCAATACTGTTTTTTGACCCGTTGTTAATAATTTTTCCAACCATTCGATAGTCTCTATGTCCAAGTGGTTGGTAGGTTCATCTAGAATGTATACATCGGGTTCATCAATTAATAACTTAGCTAGAGAAAGTCTTTTTTTCTGTCCACCAGATAGACTATCAATATTTTGATCAAAATTTGATATCTGTAGCCTATTTAAAATTGTTTTAATATTGTATTCGTATTCCCAGGCATTAAGGGCAGTTAACTGGTCTGTTATTAAGGCCAGCTTCTTCTCGTCTACCGTAGGGGAGTCAATAAGGTCTTCATATTCTTTAATCAATTGTTGTTGTTCATTATCAGCGCTGTATATAAAGTCATTTATCGTATTTAAACCTGTGAAATTAGGTTCCTGAGGAAGGTAACCTATACGTATACCTTTTTCCTTAACTATCTTGCCTTCTTCCGGAGGGAATACTTCAGCCAGTAATTTCAATAACGTGGATTTTCCTGTTCCATTTATTCCAACTAATGCTACACGATCACCTTTTTGAAGTGCGAAATGCAACTCTTTAAAAAGCCATCTGTCGTTAAAAGAATGGCCAACTTGTTCTGTGCTAAGTATACTCACGTTTTTTATATTATATCGTTGTCTCTCTTGTCTTGAAGACTTATTCTTTTATTCTCAGCTCTTTTATATCTTAATTTAAGAGATGAGAGTACCGTTGTTTTTATAATCGCTATTTTTATTGAATAACAATAAAAATAGCCGTATAGATAATTGTATTTTTACTGTCTTAATACGAATCTGTAGAGACACAATTATCCAATTACAAAAATAAGCAAATTATTGTTTTTTACTCAGAAAAAGAGTATAGATGGGGACTTATTAACGTATGCTGTTAATTTAAACGGAATGGAGCAATAAGATTGAAGCGGGGAATATCGACTTTGAATTGCTGTCCATCAATCTCACGCACCATAATATAATGTCCTTCCATATAGCCAAGTTCACTTTTTAGATTACAGCCCGACACGTATTGATGAGATGTTCCAGGAAGTAAAATAGGCTGTTCACCAACGACTCCTTCTCCGTGTACTTGCTTGTGCTCTCCTATTGAATCAAATATTTCCCAATGTCTGCTTACTAGCTGTGCGGTGTAATCCGAACTGTTTTCTATAGTTATACGATAAGCAAACATAAAATGCATATTGTCAGGATTGGAATATTCCGATTGATAGATGCATTCTACAGATACGTTAATTCCTGCAGTTGACTGTGTAATCATATTTTCAAAATTAGGAACTATGTTTTAAAAATCATAATTCTATTAGGAGTTGATAATAAATAGTTTAAACTTATTAGATTGTTTTGACGATTGTACTTTAGGGTATAATTTTTGAGTATGTTATTGATCTATATACGTAATGATTGAAAATATGAACCGAACAAAAATTATTTTAACAGCTTTGTTGGGAATAGGCATTTTGTACTCATGTGGCAATAGTGATAAACAACGGGAAGCGGTTGATGACAAAGGAGCATTGGAACAGGTTTCAGAATCTGCGGGAGCTTTAAAGAACCTTAATAAACTCGAAGATTACAGTAAAGAACTCGAATCGCAGATGAATACCTTGAAAGCGGAAACACCTGTTTCTAACGATGTGTTAAAGAGTGTACTACCGGAGACATTTCATGGATTAAAGCGAACTTCGTTAAAGGTGGGGGAAATGAGTGTATTGAATTTTGCTAGTGCCAAAGCGGAATATAAAAATGAAGATGGGTCTAAACGGATTAACGTTGATATTATGGATGGAGCAGGTGAGGGGGCATCGAGTATTGTATCTTTGGTATTCATGGGATTACATGCGGATAAAGAGGAAATAACCGAAACTGGTTTTGAAAAGACAATGGATATCGATGGTATGCGTGTAGCTGTAAAGGAAGACACATATGAGGGGATAAAAGATTCTGAAATAAAGTGGGTTTATAACAAGCGGTTTGTCGTGGAATTGGAAGGTGATGGTTATTCACTGGATGAGCTTATTGCTATTTTCAAAAAAATGGATCTTTCCACACTTAAATAATAGAAAAAGGGGAACTATTTGAGGTTCCCCTTTTTCTATTACTGTTTAGCCTTCCTGTTTTTTCTAAATCGACGCCAGGTAAATATTCCGCCTGTTATTAGAAGGAGGATAGGCCATATGCCTACCAAACCGATAATTATATGCTCAATTAATTCCCACCCGAAATCCAAGGCTTCTTTTACTTTCATCCAAAAACCACTATCGCTGTGTGGCATAAGAGTGTCAGAGTTATATATGTTTACTTGGATAGTACTATAACTTATCTGATCTTTTACTGCACGTAGCGTACTTTCTGTACTTTCAATTTCTTCTTGTAGCTGTCGTATCTGCTCTTCTATTTCAAGAAGATCTTTCACACTTTTTGCGGTCGCCACCATCTTTTGATACCGTTCCAGATATGTCCTTTTGCTTTTTAAGCGAGATTCTAGATCATAGTATTGCAGTGATACGTCTTGTGCCTGGATTGATTTTTCAGTTATTTTGTCTTTCCCTTTTTCGATTTCTTCTAGGAAATTAACAAATTGAAGAGAAGGAATTCGTATTGTCAAGTTATAGTTGGTGTAGGTAGACCCAGAAGACGTGGTTTCTTTCTCATAATAGCCTCCAGCCTTCTTTACTAGGACATCAAAGTTAGTTTTGCTTTTCTTTAAGTCTTTAGATTCTACCGAGATATTTCCTGTACGGATAATTTTCTTTTCTAATGCTGTTTTTTCGGGTTCAGTTTTGTTTGATTGAAGATCGCTCTCGCTTTGCAGAGCTGCTGACGCGTCGTTGGCCATTTCCGCTGTCTTGGCGTCAAGGGGAGCTGAGATTTCTTTGTTACCTTGTCCACAACTCCAAAAAAGAGTTAGACCTAAGAGCAAGCTGCTAAATAATGTTATATTCATTTTTCAAAACATTTAGAATTTTTTTATAAAAGTAAAACCCTTTTTAATTACTGCTTACAAACAGCAAGTCCTATCTTGTTTTTTGAAGATGTAATAACAAGTATTATTCCATAAAAAAAGCGCTTATTAAAGCGCTTTTTTTATTTTGTTGCCTCTCTTACTTTTGGAGCAATCTTGGTTCCGAATATTTCGATTGCCTTCATCATATCTTTATGATCAGGACTTCCTAGATCCATATGGGCAGAAAAGCGTGTGAGACCAAAAGTTTCCCAAACGGCTAATATTTTTTCGATAGATTCATTTGCATCTCCTACAATAAGATGGCCATGATTAGACCTACCAAAGTCATATTGAGTTCTTTGGTACGATGGCCAACCTCTAGTAGCTCCGATACGGTTCATTTGAGCAGCATATATCGGAAAATATTTTTCTGCCACATCTTTACTGCTATCTCCAAAGAAAGCATGCATATGTACGCCAACCTGAAATTTAGACATATCATGCCCATTATCTTCATACGCCTGTTTATACATTTCAAATAGAGGGTTGAATTGTTCCCATGCACCGCCGATAATAGCAAACATGACTGGCAGTCCTAATTTACCGGCTCGGATTACTGACGAAGTAGTGCCTCCAACGGCTATCCATATCGGGAGTCCATCCTTGGTTGCTCTAGGGTGTATTTCTTGATTGATTAATGATTTTCTGAATTTTCCAGTCCAGTTTATCGTATCATTTTTCTTAAGCTTTAACAATAACTCTAGTTTTTCTTCAAAAAGAGCGCTGTAGTCTTTCAAATCGTAACCAAATAACGGAAAAGACTCAATGAAAGATCCTCGACCTGCCATGATTTCAGCACGGCCGCCCGAGATCAAGTCTACCGTAGCGAAGTCTTGATACAATTTTACGGGGTCTGCCGAGCTCAATACAGAGACTGCCGAACCGAGCTTTATCTTTTTTGTAACTGTTGCTGCTGCGGCTAGAATGATTTCCGGTGAAGCCACGGCATAATCTGAACGGTGATGTTCGCCCATTCCAAAGAAATCAAGCCCTACTTCGTCCATTAATTTTATCTCTTCTATGATTTCTTGAAGACGTTGTTGTGTAGACTGTATTTGTCCAGTTTGAGGATCGATCTGTAGATCACCAAACATTCCTATTCCTAATTCTAACATACTTTGTTGATGTATAACGTAAAACTAAAAGTCAAGATTATCAATCTAATCCAGATACCCCGACCATATTAATTATACAAAGATAGGGAGCGTGTGGATTGTAAAAATTAAGGTAGTTTAAGAAAACTAGCCATGTATATATTCTTTGGTACCATATGATTGTATCAGTTCCCCTTCAAAGTCTAACCATTCCTTCCAGCGCTTTTCGACATCGACATCTTTTGTATACTTGCGAGCGAAATTTAGAAATGTTGTATAATGATTGGCTTCAGAAACCATAAGGTCGTGATAAAATTTGGCTAACTCTTGGTCTGCAATGTTTTGAGAAAGTACACGAAAGCGTTCGCAGCTACGGGCTTCTATCATCGCCGCAAAAAGCAATCGATCGATAAAAGCTTGGTTTCTGGAGCCATCTTTTTTAGAAAACTTCATTAATTGGCCAACATAGTCGTCTTTTCGTTCTCTTCCTAATGTATAGCCACGGGCTTTAATAATCTCGATTACCATTTTGAAATGCTCCATTTCCTCAAGAGCGATGTCTGTTAATTCGTGAACGAGATCTTCAAATTCTGGGTTTTGGGTAATCAGCATGATAGCGTTGGAAGCGGCCTTTTGCTCGCACCAAGCATGGTCCGTCAAAATTTCCTCTAAATTGGATTCCGCCACATTGGCCCAGCGCGGATCCGTTAATAGTTTTAATCCTAACATTGTTATTCTAGATTTGTTTACTTACAAACTTAGATAATTTATACTAGATGACCTCTTACTTTCACTCTTATGCAGTATTAAATCCATGTGCTTTTAATACATCTTCCGGTACTCCCGTCCACACACCAGGTCTATTACCCTGATATCCTAAATCCGCTATTCCTTCTTTGGTCGTGTAAAAACCTGAAGCTGTAAGGTTTCGCATTCTCGAAAAAAAACTGACCCCTTGAGCGACGTCGGGTTTAGCTTTGGAAGGGTAAGCTATTTCATCAACAATAGCAATCTGTTGGTTGTCTTCGCAATGTATAAATACCTTTTTATACTTTTTCTGCGCACGGATATCCAGCCATTTGAGACCTCCTCGCATTGGAATTTTGTGTTCAGGAATATCTTTGACAATAAATTCAATAAATGCAGGAACGCCTACCTCCGAAGCGGAAGGGGATATTTCATCTTTAGGAATGATAATATCTACTAGGCATGTGATCGTAGCCATCTCATGCTCGTTGAAGAAAGTTTCTTCCTCAAGTCTTTTCGTTCTATCGTATTCAAAATCCTGTACACCGGGTAATTTATCGGTCTGATCTGTTGCTGTGTTCGCCGATTTTTCCTTAGAGTTGCAGGAGTTCTGGGTGAGAACGGCCGTTCCGGCAGCCAAAATTCCGAGGGCTTTTAATGAATCTCTTCTATTCATCTTTTCTTAGGTATTTAGTTTATTTCGTTCTTCCAATATATATTCTGCGGTACGCATAGACAGTGCTAATATTGTCCACGTCAGGTTTTTGTCGCCTTGTTGTACAAATGGTCCTGCGTCTACCACATAAAGGTTTTTACACTCGTGGGCTTGTCCCCATTTATTTAAGACGGATGTTTTGGGGTCGTTGCCCATACGTGTGGTACCACCTTCGTGAATGATTCTTCCAGGTGTTTCTAGTCCATAAAGTGTATCAGCACCAGGTATAGGAGACGTTATTACAGCTCCCATTTCATGCATGATAGACTGAAACGTTTCCATCATGTGTTTTGCTTGCTTGACTTCCTCGTTTGACCAGGTATAGTTAAATTTCAATACAGGAATACCGTATTTATCCACTTTGGTATTATCTATTTCGCAGTAATTTTCTTTTCGGGCGATCGCTGTACCTCTTCCGGCCATACCGACACTAGATCCGTAAAAGCGTCTATAATCCTGTTTTAGAGCAGTTCCATATCCACCACTTTCCTGCGGCAATCCGTCTTTTCGTGGGACGAGATGATTCATATTTGGGATGCCATGCATACTGCCATAAGAAGGCATTCCCATTCCTCCCCAGTATTCGATATGATATCCCCGGGCAAAATCTAACTTTTTATCACCAAGCCACCAAGGAGAGTAAATATGTACGGAACCTACACCATCTTCATTATATCTTTTTCTATCCAGGAGCTGAGGGAGAAAGCCACCGAGACTGGCTCCGGTAGAGTCGTGAAGATATTTCCCGAGCAGCCCAGAACTATTACTGATTCCGGCTGGATGTGCGGCAGATTTCGAGTTTAACATTAGACGGGCACTTTCACAGGCTGATGCGCCGAGTACAATCGTTTTAGCTTTTACAGTATATTCCTGTAGATCTTTGGTGTTGACATAGGATACGCCTATTGCCACGCCTTCCTCATTGGTAAGTACTTCTCTGACCATGGCGTTGTCTATTACCTTAAGATTACCGGTTTTAATAGCAGGAATTACGAGACATGATGAGGAGGAAAAATCACCATATACCTTGCAGGATCTGCCACATTGTCCACAATAAAAGCAAGTTCCCCGGTCTTTGTTTCCAGGTAGTGCTTCCGTCAATACAGAACCTCTGCCAGGAATTACGGTGACTCCAGCTTTTTTTGCACCTTTGCTGATATACAGTTCATTTAACCGGGGTTTAGGTGGTTTTAGGAATATGCCATCCGGTTCATTGGGTAGATTCTCGACAGTGCCATATATACCAATAAGACGGTCGACCCGATCGTAAAAAGGTTTGACTTCTTCATAGGTTATGGGCCATTGCTCCGTCACACCATCTTTCGGTTTGAAATCATCAGGCCCCATGCGTAATGAAATCCGTCCCCAGTGATTTGTCCTCCCCCCGAGCATACGGGCTCTAAACCAATCGAATTCAGTGCCTTTTTCTGTGCTGTAAGGCTCTCCATCCAACTGCCAGCCACCGTATGCGGCATCAAAATCTCCAAAAGGCCGGGTTGTACCTGCTCCTCGCCGCGGAGACTCCCAGGGCCACCTTAGCTGTAGGGCATCTTTGGCAGGATCAAAAAATGGCCCGGCCTCAAGCATTAGGACCTTGAGGCCTGCATGGGCTAGGATGTAGCCGGCCATTCCCCCTCCAGCACCGGATCCCACAACAATTGCATCATAGGTAGTAGTATCTTCAATGATCTGAAAAGATGTCATCTATTAATAGGTTTATTTAATTGTTCTATTTTTATATTTAAGTTTGCTTAAAGATAATTAAAAAACAAAAGCATAGATTATATAAATGCTAAAAATACTTTTTGTCGGTTTGGTTTGGCCAGAACCGACATCTTCGGCTGCCGGTTGGCGGATTTTGCATTTGATACGCTTGTTCTCAAGGCACTATGAAGTTCATTTTGCTTCCGCAGCAGGCAAGAGCGAATACTCTTTTGACTTGAAAAACATAGGAGTAAACGAACATGCCATTCAATTGAATGACTCGTCGTTTGATGATTTTATTCGACAGCTATCTCCGACTATAGTTATTTTTGATCGGTTTATGGTTGAAGAGCAGTATGGGTGGCGGGTTGCTGAGCATTGTCCTGATGCACTAAGGATATTAGATACGGAAGATCTTCATTTCGTTCGCCTAGCGAGACAGGAGGCCTTCAAAAAGGGTGCTCCCCTAAACTTTGATACAGATGTGGCTAAGCGAGAGATCGCAGCAATCTTACGATCAGATTTATCGCTGATTATTTCAAAGACAGAAATGGGTCTCTTGGTCGATAGCTTTGCCGTTTCTCCAGAAAGGTTGTTCTATTTACCCTTTCAGGAGGAAAAATTACAAGATATCCACCTGGGTATTTTACCTACTTTCGAACAGCGTAAAGATTTTGTTTTCATTGGTAATTTTGTACACGAACCCAATTGGAGAACCGTAGAGATATTAAAGCATAAAATCTGGCCAGAAATAAGAAAGAAAGAGCCTCATGCTGAGCTCCATATCTTTGGGGCCTATGCATCGGAGAAGGTTTTTCAACTTCATAAACCCAAAGAAGGCTTTTTTATTAAAGGGAGGGCAGAGGATGCCCGCCAGACCATAGCGAATTACAAAGTCTTATTGGCTCCGATTCCTTTTGGCGCGGGAACCAAGGGTAAGCTCGTCGATGCGATGTATGCGGGAACACCCTCTGTAAGCAGCAACATTGGAGTAGAATCTATGTATGACAATCAGGATTGGGCGGGTTTTGTAGAAGACGATGTATTGCCTTTTGTTCAAAAAAGCGTTGATTTATATAGGAATGCCGAGGTTTGGAAGGAAAAACAAGAGATCGGTTTTCAGCTATTTAATCATATATATGCAGATACTTCTTCTAGCGAAATATTACTTAGCTTAATCCGGGAAATATTGGAGGATATCGTCATGTTTAGGAAAAGCAACTTCATCGGTAAGATATTGATGCATCAATATCTTCAATCCACAAAGTACATGTCTTTGTGGATTGAAGCTAAAAATAAGAATCTGTCCTAAATGATTATTAATTGAAGGCCATCTTCAATTAAATGGCCTACCGCCGGCTTGGAAAGCTTTAGGCTGTTTAAGAACTGTTTTGATTTTTCAAAAAGGATGCTATCCCCCTCTTTATATGCTATTTCGCAGATTTCCATTGTAAGTAACCAATCATCGGGATAGGACGTATTTACCGTCTGCAATATAGAATTTAAGTCCGCTTTATGATCTAGAGCCCGGTGTTCACGAACACTTAAGTATAGTTTTTCTAAGTCTAATTTCTGCTTCGTTTTGGGTTGCTTTATAGTTTTTGTTTCCGAGACATGTGCGTGTAGATCAAAACTTCTGGCATCCGCAGGTCCTGAAAAACAGGATATCACTTTTTTTCCAATAGCCATATCATATGTACCCCAGTCTGGTTGGAAGAGTACTTCTTCGTGATGGCGCACGGTACAATTTTCAAGCGTTATCAGAATTATTTTTCCTTTGATGTTGCGACGTCCCGTCACGATACGTCCTTCTACTGTCACCCCGCCTTCAAATTCTAAACGAACGTCTTTTCCTTCTTCGATATCGTAGGCTTGCAGATCTTTAGGACTCATGTCTTCTATTGAGAGATTGATGCCCTTTAACTTGCCTATTGGCGAACCAAATCCATGACTATGATAGTCTATACCATGGTTTATCAGCTCTTTGTCATGATAAGCGAGCGCGGTTGGAGATCCCGTTTGAATATAGATAGGCCTTCCTTCATGTTCAATGACACGGCAGAAAATACCGGATATCTGGATTCCGGTAGACAGCTCCAAGGTACCCAGAGCCTGTGATTCTATCAATTTTTTTACACCATTGCCCCCACCGGTTCTCAAAGCCATTGTATTGGCAAAGTCTTCCAAAACAAGACTTAAAAAGGCAAAATCCGGCGTTACATACAGTTGTGGTTGTGGTTTTGTGATATCAAATCCTTGATAAGCAGCAGTTATATCATATGGAATTTTCTTTACCTCATCGCGCATACACCAAGTCGATTCACCGATGGAAGAAAGTAGACCTGCACCATATATTTTCGGGTCATCTAGGGTTCCGATTAGGCCATATTCTACAGTCCACCAGTGTAGATTACGAATCAAAGCCATCTCCGATGGTTCAATTTTTTTATTCTGTAGGTCATTGACCAGGTTTTCAACCCGTTCTATTTCGGCTATCGGAGTTCCTTCGGCTTCTTTAAGTATCGACAGCTCGCGTATGGCTTCATAAATTTGGTAGTCATGCGCCGATGATATTGCTTTACTTCCGATTTCTCCAAAACGCCTTAAATACTCTGCGTATTCTTTATTCGCGATGATAGGTGCGTGACCAGCACCCTCATGGATGATATCCGGAGCAGGAGTGTATTCTATATTCTCCAGTTGACGGATATCGGATGCGATAACCAGGACGTGATAGGCCTGAAATTCCATGAACGCATTTGGAGGGATGAAGCCATCCACAGCTACAGCGGCCCATCCTATTTCTTTCAAAATACGGTTCATTCCGTACATATCAGGAATATTGTCAATTTCCAATCCTGTTTTGTTTAAGCCCTCTAGGTAAGAATTATGTGCCACTTTAGAAAGATAGTCTACATTTTTCCGCATGACATAACGCCATACAGCTTGGTTTATAGGTGTATAATCCTCGTAATTCTGGGGTTTAATAAACTGCCTTAAGTGTTGGGGTAGGCGGTCTAAAATAGGATTTGACTCATAATTTGTGTGCATAACTTGCTTAATTAATTATCAAACTTAATAAAATCTCGCATAAATTCTAAGAAATAGATGAATCATGAAATAATATTTTACAAACCTTTTTGTTCCTAATCGGTAAATTTTGCCACTTTAAAATCTTATCTTTATTGTTTGTAAATCGTAGTTTCTTTTGCTGAAATAGATAAAAATCAAACCGATCCGTCAACTGACGAATCATGAAATAAATGCGAAGCATTCATGAGTTCCATCGAGAAAACAATTAAATGCACGAATAATTATACACATACGAATGAAAACAATTAAAGGTCCTGGTATTTTTTTGGCGCAGTTTATTGCTGAAGAAGAACCATTCAATTCTATCGATAATATCGCTCAATGGGCAAAATCCTTAGGTTTTAAGGGGCTACAAATTCCTACGGGAGATGCAAAATACTTTGATCTCCAAAAGGCAGCAGAGAGCAAGACTTATGCTGACGAGTATAAAGGTAAACTGCACGAAGCCGGCTTAGAAATCACTGAATTGTCTACCCACTTGCAGGGGCAATTGGTGGCTGTTCATCCAGCCTACGACAAGCTTTTTGATGCATTTGCTCCAGAGAAGGTCAGAAACAATCCTAAGGCACGTACCGAATGGGCTATTCAACAACTCAAATATGCGGCTAAAGCTTCCCAAAATCTGGGAATCACTGCACATGCGACATTTAGTGGTTCATTGTTGTGGCAATATTTTCACCCTTGGCCACAACGCCCTGACGGTTTGGTAGACGAAGCATTTACCGAACTTGCTAAGCGTTGGACCCCAATTCTTGATACGTTTGAAGACTGCGGTGTCGATGTCTGTTACGAAATCCATCCGGGAGAAGATCTATTTGATGGGATTACTTACGAGATGTTTTTGGAGAAGGTGAATAATCATCCTAGAGCTTGCCTGTTGTATGATCCATCACATTTTGTATTACAGCAGCTCGATTACATACAGTACATCGACTTTTATCATGAACGTATTAAGGCATTCCACGTAAAAGATTCGGAGTTTAATCCTACGGGCAAGCAAGGTACTTTTGGTGGGTACCAGAGTTGGTTAAATCGGGCGGGTAGATACCGCTCACCTGGTGACGGGCAAGTGGACTTCAAAACAATTTTTAGTAAGTTGACTCAATATGGTTTCGATGGATGGGCTGTCATGGAGTGGGAATGCTGTATCAAGAATCAAATTGATGGGGCGACGGAGGGAGCGAAGTTTATAGCCGATCATATTATCCGTGTTACGGACAAGGCTTTTGATGATTTTGCCTCTACAGGAGCCGATGCTGCATTCAATAAAGAAATTTTAGGGCTAAGCTAAAAAGATAAATGGGGACGAAATGTTTCGTCCCCATTTGCTTTATCTTCCTTTCTTTTGAAGGGGAAATTTCATTTTATACCCCACACGTATTTGACCTTTAGAAATTTGGTCTAACTTGCCTTTTAACATGGTCTTTTTCAATGGACCGAGTTTGTCTACAAACAGTTTGCCTTCGATATGATCATACTCATGCTGTACGATGCGTGCGGCTAGACCAGACAGCTCTTCTTCGTGTTCCTCAAAGTTTTCATCCAGATAGTTAATAAGGACGTTCGAAGGGCGCAAAACCTCTTCATTAATATCCGGAATAGAAAGACATCCCTCATTAAAAGCCCATTTTTCTCCGTGTTCTTTTACAATAATGGGATTAATAAAAACTTTCTTAAAATCCTTCAGATTAGGGTCACCTTCACCATCCTCATCTTCCGCGAAAGGAGAGCCATCAATTACAAACATGCGCAAAGCAAGACCAACCTGAGGTGCTGCCAGACCAACCCCATGGGCTCCATACATGGTTTCAAACATATTATCAATCAACTCTTTAAGTTGAGGATAATCTTCTTCTATTTCTTCGGCTTTTTTCCTCAATATCGGATCACCGTATGCTACTATTGGTAATTTCATTTGTTTAATTCTATTGCAAAGGTACGGATTTTAATATTTATTTGATTTCCTAACCCACTCATTTTTGCGTTATAGCGCTGTATATTGGTTTGTTTCAGTTGCTGTTGGTTCATTCTAAATCAGAAAATGGCACCATCCAAAAAAATGTGATAGGTTTCCTGCTTTCAGTGATCATTTTGTAGCAGAATGTGAATGTTTATCCGCAACAAGTACCTCACCGAGAATACCTTGTGGCTACTTTTTTTACAAAATGTGAATGCAAAAAACTACGAGTGAATGCTTTTTAGCAAAGCGTGATTACTGTTTACCCCCAAAGGATCACTTGTACATAAAAAGAGAGCGTCATCTAATAATAAGTAATCGCTTTTTTCAGCAAAGTGTTCACCGGATATAGGAAATCAATCATATTTTTTGTCCCATTGCTCTGTCGAATTGCTTTAAAACGGTTTAAGCCGTACTTTTATGGCTGTGCAGCAAGAGAAAAAAAACATAACAGAATTTATCCGACGATTGACGAAGCAGATTCCTATTACAGCTATCGAAGAGCACGAGGTTTACTATTTGCTGCAAACAGAAAAAGCAGTTATCATCCTATATTTGCCGGGTACATTTCGTATGGAGACTGACCAAGCTGTGCTGCACATACATATTGATTACGATCAGTTGATGTCTGCTGGCGTAAAGATAATAAATCGACTACGTGGATTGCAGGGTTTTGGTCAGCGGATTTATGGGCGGACCACTGTTGTAGCACGTATTGACAAGGGTGTATCCATGGCTTTTCAAGAAGAACACCATCTTCAGGGAGCGCTACCGGGCAAATATCGATATGGACTTTTTCATCAGGGCGAATTGGTGTCTGTTGCTGTATTCAGCGGAGGACGTATTATTCATGCTTTAGGAACGAATTATAGATCATTTGAGTTGATCCGCTTTTGCCATAAAGGAGACACCTTAGTTGTGGGGGGGCTTTCTAAATTGGTAAAAGCATTTGTTGGTAATTTTAATCCACAGGACATTATGACCTATGCTGATAAAGATTGGGCTCAAGAAGATTCCTCATTAGCGACTATTGGTTTCAAGGTTGTCGCAGATCTTCCTCCCCAGCGGTTTGCTATCATCCGAGGAAGACGTTTTATAACTATTCCAGAAGGAGAAACCGCAGACTATTTTGTTGAAAATAAAGGAAGTTTAAAATTAAAGCTGATTCTTTGATAAGTATTTGTTATTTTTAGACAACCTTCAATAGTAAAACTTAAACTACTTAATGGCATATTAAGGGAATAATTATTTATCACATATGACCATTAAAAGTCAAATTAAACACATATGAAACGTAGATTACGCATGGGTATGGTAGGTGGTGGTAATGACGCCTTTATTGGCGCGGTACACCGCATAGCAGCCTTTATGGATGGGAAAATTGAACTGGTTTGTGGAGCGTTCAGTGTTAATCCCGAAATTTCAAAGCAGTCAGGAGAAGATCTTTTTGTCGCGGCAGACCGGGTCTATCCAGACTATAAAACCATGATTGAAAAAGAAGCCCAGTTGCCCGCAGACGAGCGTATGGATTTCCTAACCATAGTGACACCAAATTTTCTACATTTTGAGCCTGCAAAGTTGGCGATGGAAGCTGGCTTTGATGTGGTGGTAGAAAAACCAATAACAGTTTCCCTAGAAGAGGCTCAAGAGCTACAGACTATCGTAGAACGTACTGGCCGTACCTTATGTCTTACACATACCTATTCCGGCTATCCGATGGTTAAGCAGGCAAAGGCGATGGTTAGAGAAGGGCATTTTGGCAAGATCCGCAAGATCGTGGTAGAGTATCCGCAAGGTTGGTTGAGCCGTCTATCCGAGCGTGAAGGCAATGCAGGCGCAGCATGGCGAGCCGATCCTAAACGTTCGGGCAAGTCGTTAGTAATGGGAGATATAGGTACACATGCTGCTCATTTGGCAGAGTATGTTTCTGGTCAGCGTATAACAGAACTTTGTGCCGACTTAACAACCTTCGTAGAAGGCCGGTTACTAGATGACGATGGTTCGGTATTGTTGCGCTTTGATAACGGAGCAAAGGGAGTCCTTATGGCATCACAGATTTCAGCAGGAGAGGAGAATGCCGTACGCATTCGGATCTATGGCGAAAAAGGGGGGTTAGAGTGGGCTAATGAAGATCCTAATAGTCTGATCATTAAAATGTTGGATCAGCCTCGCCAATTGTACCGTACAGGCAATGCTTATGCAGCACCTTATACCCTAAGTTCTTTCGCTACGCATAACACACGTGTGCCAGCTGGGCATCCAGAAGGACTGTTAGAATCCTTTGCGAACATATACCGCAATTTTGCAGCGACTGTATCTGCAAAGAAAGCAGGGTTAACACCCAGCGCAGAGACATTGGACTTCCCTACTGTAGCAGACGGTGTGCGTGGTATGGCATTTATTGATACCGTAGTAAAGAGTAACGAGAGTAACGAAAAATGGACTAAATTTGTACTGTGATAAACAGTATAAATGTCTTAATGTATCTTGAGCGTCAAACAAATTTTCGCGCTCAAGATATTTTAATCCTTTTAGGGCCCACTGCCTCGGGCAAAACGAAATTAGCCGTACAGCTAGCTCGATCCCTTAATGCCGAGATTATCAGTGCAGATTCCCGTCAGGTGTATCGGGGTATGGACATCGGTACAGGTAAGGATATTCAGGAATACGAAGATGTCCCTTACCATCTTATCGATATCGTCAATCCGGGAGAACAGTATAATGTATCCCGTTTTTTGGCCGATTTTGAACAAGCCTATGGTCAGATTAAAGCGAAAGGAAAGCAGGTTATCGTATGCGGAGGAACAGGGTTTTATATCCAAGCACTTTTGACTAGTCAGCCCTATAACCAGATACCGACAGATATAATCTGGCGGGAGCAGCTCGAACGTAAAACCAAAGCAGAAATCGAAGCATATTTAAGTGATTATACGGTGCCTGAGGGGTATCTAATAGATTACTCCTCCAAGAAGCGTATGGTACGCGCCCTCGAAGTCTTACGATGGCTTTCAGATCCAATACACGTATTGCCTGCATCTCAACCCATTTATACAGCGACTATCTTAGGCCTCGATCCAGCTGTTGAGATCCGACGGCAGCGAATTAGCCGACGTCTTCACCAACGTTTGGAGCAGGGAATGGTTGAAGAAGTCGAAAAGCTCTTGGATCAAGGAGTAACCTACGAACAGTTAGCGTATTATGGACTGGAGTACAAATACATTAGTTACTACCTACAGGACAAGTTAACTTACGAGGCCTTCGTTACGAAACTTGAAACGGAAATCCATAGATATGCTAAGCGGCAGATGACTTATCTTCGAAAAATGGAGAAAGATGGAGTTGATATCCAGTGGATTGTTTGATTTATATAAAATAAACCACTAAATCAATCGTCTTTATTTATGTTTGTTGCTGATTCTAAGATCTATAATTTTGTCGTGAAGTAAGTTTCATATTCGTTTGTATTATAAATTTGTTAGCTTTAGTCGCGAATAGTCATGAAGGAGAGTGAATTAACAGATTTTCGTTCGCTTTTGGAGCGTATTGTAAAAGGAGACGAAAAGGCCTTCTCGCTACTTTATGACCTCTTTTCTACTGACCTAACTAGGCATATCTTATCTAAGGTTGCTGATCCTCAGGTTGCGGAAGACATACTACACGACCTTTTTCTATCCCTTTGGCGAAATCGCCATAATATGCTTGAGATAACCTCTTTACCAGCCTATCTTTATTCCTCCTGCCGGTATCTTATTTTAGCACATTATCGGGATGCTTTGAAGCGCGCTAATCCTTTGGATCTTGAGGAGTTGGATCTCTTGGATGATACTGTACCCTTGGAAGATCGTTTGCATTACCGCTATGTTATCGATATTGTCACCAATGAAATCGAAAATCTTCCCGATAAATGTAGAGCCGTTTTTAAATTGAGTCGCAACGAATATCTTACTAATAAGGAAATAGCAGCACGGATGGATATTTCGGAGTCTACTGTTGAGAAGCATATCAATAAGGCTATCAGTAAGTTGCGTGATGTTTCGAAAAATTTTTTACTTTTTTTCTAAATAGAGTAGAAGCTCCCCCTCTTTTTATACACTTATCTAATAACTGACCTTATATTTTGGCCATTTTGTTATGATGTATATAAAGCAATTATATCAGCAGCTAACTAATTTTTTGAATGCAAGGGGGAGCGATCGACGTGAGGTGACTTCGTGGTACGACGATTTAAACACAAACGCTGCGACGGACGATACACAGATCGGGCATATTCAGCAAAGAGCCAAAGAGCGGGTTCTATTTTCTATTAAGAACGAGGCTAAGCCGTTTAATCTAAAGCGTATCTACCGTTGGTCAGCAGCGGCTTCTGTGCTTCTTGTTGGGGGCTACTTCATCTGGAACTCGATGTCCCTTCAAGAGATAGCTACTGTAGAACAACTGGCGCAGGTGGAGCCAGCAAAAGAACGGGCGATCATTGTATTGGAGGGGGGAGAGGAAATTGATTTGGATCAACTCGCGCTCAATCAAAGCTTGCGCGTGGGAGAGAACATTATTACCAAAGATGCCGAAGGTAAGGTTCGCTATCATAATGCTGCAGACGGAAAGGAAAGGATTCAATTCAACAGTTTACGTGTCCCTAAAGCAGCGACCTATCAATTGACGCTTGTCGATGGTACGCGTGTCACACTCAATTCGGATTCTAAACTAACCTATCCTTCCTCTTTTGGGACAGGAGACCGTATTGTACAGCTGGAGGGAGAGGGTTATTTTGAGGTCACCAAAACAAGTAACAAGAGCCATTTTATCGTAGAGGCGAGGGATCAGAAAATACAAGTTCTCGGAACCAAATTTAATGTCAAATCTTATCCGCAGGAGGATAAAGAACAAACGACATTAGCCGAAGGCTCCGTACAAGTTTTCTTGGACGCTAATACGACTATACTAAAGCCCAATCAGCAGGCGAGTTCTATCGCCCAACGTTTAGAGACCAAGACTGTCAATATTGATGATGTTTTGAGTTGGACTAGGGGGCAGTTCAATTTTGATGGCACGAATACAGCCGAGGTTTTACAAGAGATAGCACGCTGGTATGACATTGACATCGATTACGAACGCAAAAGTAACGTTGCACAGTATATCGGCAAGATTCCACGCAATTTACCGTTGGACAGACTGATTGAGTTGTTAAACTACGCCGAGCTGCAGACTAAGGCCGTATTGGGCAAAGACAAGCGAATTAACTTAACTATTATGTAATCTAAAAAACATGAAGACAAACAAAATGAAGTACAGTAATTCAGGATCGCCTTGGGGTAGCCAACATAATCGGATTCTGTTGGCGCATAACCCGATGAGTAGTTGAAGGCCATAGATCAATAAGTGAACTAATTGTGTTAGCAAACAGAAAAGACCTCAATTTAAGGATAACTATTCTACCACGTACGTATGATGCGTATTGGGGTACTGAAAATGCTACAGGGGTGAAGTATAGGAAAAAAATCAGTATTAAGGTTGTTAATGAAATCAACGAGGGGTGAATAATGATGAATGAAGTAAATGGCTCTGCTCGGATTGACGTAATTTCATTGGCGAATGAAGGAAGCTTTGATTTAGTGTTGGATTTGTTCGAAACTACGGGTTCTGAGTTGAAGCTTGAGGGAAAGCCTGTAATGATTTGTAGTTATGCTGCTGGACTTTTAATTGGCCCTGATAAAATAAGTTATGGCTTATACTTTGGAACAGATAAGGGTACTAAAAAGTAGATCCTTTAATTGGAAAGGGTAATACTTATTTCTATAGTCGTCAGCTTTAAGTAGAGGTCTGGACTTGGCGTATATGCGTTGGGCGCCCTATAGTGGTAGCGTAATTTTCTCTGGGTTTAAGCCTTTGAATTCGAACAAGAAATACTTGGCTAGGTTTAACTCAGCTAATAATGTACAGTCTTATTACAACGAAATATTAGGTATAAGATATTGATAAAGCGGAATACTACGCAATCAATCCTGAGTTTGGTTATATATTTTATGCGGTTGGCGGAAAAGTTTATCAATATGACATGACCTATAAAACGTCCAAATTCATGAAAGATTATAGAACACATAAAATTTCATATCATAATTTTTATGAATTTAAAAACTTTGCGAAGTATAAAGGAGGTAACAAATTGATGGTAGGAACGTATGATCCAGCCAAAGTGATGGGACTGAAGGTCAATTAGACATTTATACTGTCCCCGGCGCTTAATGCAGATATTATAATTGGACGAGAGCTATTCTGGTTTTGGTCGAATAAAGAGTCTAACATATAAAGAAAGATATTAATGAAAAAAACATTTTTAACCGTAACAGCAGCGCTTTCAAGCGCTGCGTTATTTGCACAGTCCCCAGTTCAAGTGAAAGGGACATTAGAAAAGGAATCGGTAAGTGTGGTGAAACTATTTAAAGTAGTCAATGGAGATATGGAAGAAATCGCTTCCGCTATACCACAAGCAGACAAAAAATTCGGCTTTACTTTTTATCCCGATTACGAAGGGTTTTATGCATTAGGAACAGGCGAATTGAATAGCCCGACAGATAATCTTACTTTTTATTTCAAATCGGGTGATGAATTGGAACTGACTATTAAAGAAATGAGCTACGATTTAATAGGTACAGGAAATAGTCCAGAAAATAAAATCTTATCGAATTGGCATAAGTTAGTTAACCCTATCGAGGATAAGGCCTTTAGTTGGAGACAAATACGCAGTACGTTTTTAGACTTCTATCCGCAGCTGGACTCGGTTAATCAGGAAACAAAAAGATTTGTAAAGACTAATAAATCGGGTAATCCTAGGTTTGACAATAGATTCGAGACCTATATCAAATGGGACATAGCCGCTATTGCTGTGAATTTCATGATGACACCAAGATCGGTTCACCCTACGATAGAAGAGTATTCCGATTATTACAAGACGCTCTCATTAGCTGACTTTTCAAAGGATGCGTTTGTTGTTTACAATCTTCCTTGGGGAAACCGTACACTATCTAGCGTATCCTCGATTTTTCGTCGTATTAACAATACGCCCCCAGGAAAGGGTATAAGCGGTTTGCAGAAAGATACAGAGCTATTGAGCAATGATACGTTGAAAGGCGATGTGGTGTTGAAATATTTAGCACAGCAAAAAGATTATAAATTATATAAGGAAGCTGCTGATAAGTACAAGGGATTTTTATTAACGGATGCTCAGAAAACAAAGGCGTCTTCTATTATGAATAATATTGCTCCCTTGAAAGTTGGTGAACAAGGATTAGATTTTTCTTTTCCAGATAAAAATGGCAAGGTCGTTCGTTTTAGTGATTTGAGAGGTAAAGTGGTGCTTATTGATGTTTGGGCAACATGGTGTGGACCTTGTAAAGCAGAGATTCCGCACCTTAAGAAATTAGAAGAAGAGATGAATGGAACAGATTTGGAGATAGTAAGTATATCTGTTGATGAAGATAAAGACAAAGAGAAATGGCTTAAAATGATAAAGGATGAAAAATTAGGTGGTATACAGCTATTTGCCTCTGGTTGGGGAGGTATTGCCGAATATTACAAAATAAACGGAATTCCTCGCTTTATGGTGTTCGATAGAAGTGGAAATATTGTGACTATTGATTCTCCACGTCCCTCCAAACCCGCGCTGAAGGAATTATTAGAAAGAGTTTTATCAGAAAAAAAGTAAACTTATGAAGACAATTTGGATATTTATTTTAGCAAGTCTTTTATTATCTCCTGTGCTTGTTTTAGCACAGAGAGATAGTCTATTGATTAGTGGAAGATTGAAGTCTACAGATGGTCAGGATTTTGAAAAGTTCAGAATTACCTATATAGATCACTTTGGTAAAAGGCAATCCTATGTCGGGAATGCTCATTCTGGAAATTTCGAAATTCGTTTGCCTAAGCAAGAACTTGTAATTGATGCCGTATTACAGACCGTTGGCGCAGAACGAAAAGCCGGTACCATGCAAAGTCCATTAAATCTTTTTATTCATGAAGAAGATATTAAGATAGATGGACTCGTTAATGAACTAGAATTAGCTCGTGTGTCTGGAGGTAAAGAAAATGATGAATACAATACTTTGCGACAGTCAATAGCAGGTATTAATCGGCAGGTGTCTACACTATATGCTCCGTTATTAAAAGGAGAAGTAAATAGCGAATCTGAGAGTGGAGCTGTTGTAATGCAGGAGATAAGACGATTGAACCGATTGGGGTACGATGCACAGAAGAACTTTATAATAGCACATCCAAAATCTTATGTTAGTCTGTTTTTACTGTATAGACTTAAGAATATCTACACTTCAGATGACTATGCAAATACCTTTGCTTCTATAGATAATCAATATCATAATACAAGAATCGGCAAAGAGATACGAAATAATATTCAGCACGAAATCGTAACTGCCAAAGGTACTTTGGCCCCATCTTTTGCACGTACTACCGACAAAGGAGAAGCTTTCCAGCTAGAAGATCTTAGAGGTAAAGTGTTTCTAATTGACTTTTGGGGCAGTTGGTGCGCGCCATGTCGAGCTAGCATGCCACATCTATTGGAGTTATACCATAAGTACAAGGATAAGGGTTTTGAGGTCGTGGGGGTGGCACAAGAACACGGCAAGACCATGGAACAAGCAACGTTAAGCTGGAAAAAAGCAATTGATGAATTGGGAATACACTGGATCAACGTCCTCAATAATGAGAACAAAGAGGAATTTGATATCGTAAAGTCTTACAATATTACGGGGTTTCCGACTAAAATACTAGTCGATGCTCAAGGGAAGATTCTTTTGAGAATTACTGCTTCAGCAACTGATGATATTGACGTTGCTCTGCAGAATATTTACGGCTACTAAGACACAATTCCATGCAGATAGTAAAAACAAAGTTTGGTACAATAACTATGGTAACAATCCTAATGCGGGAAATATAGTTCTGGCATAGTTAAAGGAAAAATCTTTATTCGAAATTCCGATGAATAAATCCTTACAGAGCAAATATAGCCAGGTTCCTTCTGATATCTAGCTAAAGAGTTTGCAGTTTCTTGAGGGAAGTAGTCAGTCCTGCTTGTGATTAATTAATTTTTTTAGAATAGAAACCTTAAAAATGGAAAATAAGGGTTAATTAGTTTTCTAATTGCCCCTATTTAATAAACTTACCGATTATTTGTGTTCTTTTTTAAGATAAGGCCATGATAAAGGGTTTTATATCATGAACAACGAGAATCCGTACTTGGCTAATGGCAAACAGGAACTACGCAAATACTTGACACTGCAGCATACCTTTTTTTTTACAGTCAGGTCAAGTGGTTGGATAAAGCAAGACCATTTGTGCTAAATGCAACTATAGAAAAGAGAGGCTTCAAGCAGAAAAATGGAATTGTTAGTTTAATGGTGATGGATGTACGATACCAGCAAAGGGCGAAGCGACGATGGCTCTTTTGTTAAGTAGAGTACGAGTTATACCACCTTCTTCCAAAAATTCAACAACCCATTGCATGCTGAGCCGTTCAGCTCAAAGCTGCGGGGTATTTCGTTCCAGCCGCCCCAATAGGTTGCTATTCGGGTGCCGATGGGCAGTTTGTCCAATTCATTTTTGAGGTATCTGTTATACATACGGAATAGTTTTCTATCCGGTTGTATCTCCTTATCGATGGGGCACGAAGTGTCTATGTTTTCATAGAAAGAGTTGTAGAAGTAAAAAGCATCGTAGTCCGAAAATGTAATCTGATTGATGTTGGCGTGAATAAATTCTACATTATGAATATGGTGTTTTACGGCAATTTCTTTCGAAAGCTGCGTGAGTGATTCGCGCTGTTCGACCCCATAAAACCGAGCCTCAGTACAGGCTGCAGCCACCAAACAGAACTTGCCAGCGCCTGCACCTATGTCCAGCACTTTCGTGTTAGGGCCGTCGGCTAGATATTGCGCCGCGATCTTAGCTACAGCGACCGGAGTCCAGTGACGTTCAGATAGTTCTTGGATATGCGGTGGATATACCTTATTGAATATACTATCCGCGACATCGGTGTTGGAACGAAGTGCCTTAAAGATCATTTGTTTGTTATACGTTATTTAGGTCTATAATAAATATAAGCCCCAATATAACTAGAATTTGCCAGTTTCGTACCCTTAAAAACAATATCGCAGATACTTTAGCGTAGTAAAGGACATTTGTGCATGTGTTTAAATCCCCTATTGGGATACTATGAAATAGCTTCCGTACATAATGTATCAGTATGATTACAGTGATTTTGGTAGAAAGAGGTCAAAAAAGTGCTACCTTTATTCCTTGATATAATGGCTAAGAAGATTTACATATTACTATTCGTTGTTATAGCCCTTCTCATGGGGCCACAATCGGCTATGGCATTACGTGTCGAAGCCACGAAGGTATGTTGTAAGAAGATGTCATCCGAAAGGTCCTGCTGCAAGGAAACGAAAAAAGAAGCCAGCAAAATACACAAATGCAAGGCAGGCTGTGAAAGCTGTTCCTGTGTATCTTACGCTGTAGATGTAAAACCCCCTTTGATTGCCAGTGTGATAGATAGTGGTGCCCCTTTCGAATTTTTAGAAAAAAAGCAAAAATATTTTTACGTAGAAATATTTCACTCCAATGATGCGCGTGCCATCTGGCTTCCTCCTAAAATAAGCTAAAATTCCTTCCTGACAGCCCATGGACTGTCTTTTCTAAACACCTTTTCAGGTCAATATTCACTTTATAAGATCCTTTTGTAAAGAATACCGTCAATAGACAGGCTGAATTCTTATACAATAGGGTATAATAATATCAAACTATTATTTGCCCACGCTCTTATGATCAATTGATAATTACATGAAGCGAATAAACATAGTAGGGATAATCATGATCCTTTTATTGGCTGTTACGAATTCGTATGCACAGCTAAAAATTGGGGATACACTTCCTGATATCACATTACAAAACGATAAAAATACCGAAATAGCACTTCATTCTTTTCAAGGAAAGACTGTTTTGGTAGATTTTTGGGCTTCTTGGTGCTTGCCCTGCAGAAAAGCGAATAAGCATCTTGTAAAACTGTATGACAAGTACAAAAAACAGAATTTTGAAATTGTGGGGATCTCTATAGATACAGAAAGCAGCAAATGGCTTAAAGCCATTCAGCAGGATCGACTAAAGCATCAGCAACTTATCGACCCAAAAGGATTTGATGCACAGTCTGCTATTCTTTTTGGTGTCGAGGCTTTACCGGCAGCTTATCTGTTTGACAGCTCCGGCAAACTCATTGCAATCAACCCTACAGAAGAACAAATTATTTCACAAATTAAAAAATAAGATAAAGATGAACACTTTCACAATAAAATCATTTATAGCAGCTTTGGGCCTATTATTAACCAGCGTTGCAGGCTATTCGCAAATATCAAAAGTAGATATCATGGCTACAGGACTTACCTGTTCGATGTGCTCCAATGCGATCAATAAGCAATTAAAATCTCTGTCACAGATATCTAATGTTGCTACAGATTTGAATACCAATACGTTTACGATTTCTTTCAATGATAATCAAACTGTAAGCCCTAAAGTGTTAAAGGATGCTGTTGAAAAAGCCGGCTTCTTTGTTGGCTCTATGGTTTTGACACTGTCGCCAGAAGCAACTGCTGCGCAGCAAGTTACTGTAGGAGACGATTCTTTGGTGTTTATTGATGACAAGAAAGCTGGCTCAAACCAGTACAAAGTCGTAGATAAAGGTTTCGTAACACAGAAGGAGTATAAGAAGCTGTCAAAAACCTATGCAAAGCACGGGAGCTATTCTGTAGAGAACGATCAGGTATTTCATATAGTAGCATTATAATATGAAGTATATAGTAACGTTTTTGTGCTTATTCAGCTCATTTGGTCTATATGCTCAGGAACTATTTGTCGTGACAGAACCCGCCAGCAATGTGCCGGCAGGTTCTCTCAGTGTGCGTGTAGGGCAGTCTTTGATGAAAAATGATCTAGATGATGATTATATGTATTCCCTTGCCCCGGAAGTAACCTGGGGTATCAATAAGAATTTGATGGTTCGGGGTTCTACCTATTTTGATAATTCCGCAAATCGACTCAATCTAGCCGGAGCCAGTGCATATGCCAAATACCGTTTTTATTCCGTTGATGATCTACAGAGTCATTTCCGGATGGCCGCTTTTGGAAGGTATAGTTGGAATAAGACACCCGTTAGGCAGGAAGCAATAGATCTTATGGGCAAAAACTCCGGTTTTGAAGTCGGTTTGGTCGCCACACAGCTCATCAAGAAAGTCGCTCTCAGTTCCAATGTGAGTTATGGACGAGCTTGGAACAACGATGGTAACGATTTTCCAGAATTACAGGGAAAAGATGCTATTAATTATACGTTTTCCGTGGGAAGGTTGATGTACCCGAATCGGTATACGAGTTATAAACAGACCAATATAAATGCCATGCTTGAGTTGGTAGGGCAGACGATCACCAAAAACGGACGTTCGTATATGGACATTGTTCCAGCAGTACAGTTTATCATAAATAGCCAGGCACGTATTGATGTTGCGTATCAAAAAGAGCTATACGGGTCGGTTCATCGTCCGGTAAAAGACGGTGTGTTTCTAAAGCTGGAGTACACATTTTTTAACGTAACGAATTAAGTTGTTTTCCTGATATGTTTATACTTTGGGTGGTTGATAAAACCACTCAAAGTTTTTTTAGTATTGGGGTATTATTTTCGTTTTATATCCGCCGTTTTAATAGCGTTATTTACAAGTTATCTTATATACGGTAAAGTCTTATCACTATGCGTATTCATAAAGTGACTCGGTGTCATACCGTAGTGTTTATGAAAATCTCTTGAAAAGTTTGATTGTACAGAATATCCTACCATTGTCGCGATTTGAGCGATAGAGTGTTTTTTAAGGGGCAGGAGCTCCGCCGCTTCGCGGAGTCTTGATATATTTATTAATTCGTTTGGACTAAGATCCGAAAGTCCTTTTATTTTGAGGCACAACGTTGGGCGGCTCATATTCATGAATTTGGCGAGGACTTCCACATTGAGATCTACCGAGTCGATATGTTCACGGATGATCTTGTATAGATGGTGTATAAAGTCCTTGTCTCGTACCGATACATGCATGTCCAATCGGTTTGAAGTAGATGGTGCCGTAAAGTAGTCTTTCACGATTGGTAAGCAAATTACTGATATTTACCAGCAGGTACTCCAGCGAAAAAGGTTTCTCAATATAGGCATCTGCTCCTATATTTAAGCCTTCTATCTTAGCATCAAGGCTATTCTTTGCCGTCAGGAAGATTAATGGAATATGACTGTATAGAATATCAGATTTAATTCTTCTACATAGGGTGATGCCGTCCATTATGGGCATCAAGATGTCTGTTAGGACCAGTTGTACGTCATTGGCGTCTAGGATATCCAGGGCTTCAGCGCCATTACCAGCCCGTAGAATTGTATAGTGTCCTTTTAGTTCCTTGTTGAGGTATGCCAATATCTCCTTATTATCTTCTACTATTAGTATGACGGGGTTTACCTTTTCTGGGTTATCCACATAAGAAGAAATGCGCTGCTGCTGTTTATCCCTATCGTCGGCAAATGACTGAATATCGAAAGCCTGGTCCTGAAGTATAGGATAAGCAAATAAAAATAGGTTTCGTTCCCCCTTTGTATGGATTAAGGATAATGCACCATAGTGTAATTCGGCTAACGAACGTGAAAGAGGGGGGGCTATACCTGTTCCCGTATTTTTATCGACATCATGTAGCCTGTAGAAAGGTTCAAATATTTTATCCTTTTTATCGAAAGGTATGATCGGACCATCGTTGCCAAACTCAATGTTAAACATGATATCATCACTGTTGAATGGCAACAGTTTTATATGTACTATTCTATAGGCATATTTGATGGCGTTGTGGATCAGATTGGTGAATATTTTCCAGATTGCCTCACTGTCTACATCTGCTGTCAGAGTGATACGTGGCAGAGATAGTTCATACTTTAGGTTTCTTTCCTTAGCGAGGGTTTGCAGATCTTTAAAGACCTCGTTGAGCAGGGCGTTAGTGTCTGTTTGTGTAAAAATAAGGCTCATATTATTGTTTTCTGCTTTTCTAAAATCTAATAGGTGATTTGTTAGGAGGATCAACTTCTGGTCGTATCTGGGTCAATCTGGATGGAGAGGTTGTAAACAAAGGGGTAGATATCGCCCTTACAGGTACTGTTATCAAAAATAGTGATTGGTCCTGGGATATGACTGGTAATGTGACTTTCCTTAAGAATAGTATAAGTGGTCTCTTGGGCTATTAGGAGACCGGAGCATTACGGGGCCCGGGTTTTTCTGGTGTATTGGGGCAGCGTAATAATGACTGGGTGGTATATCGCTATTCCGATGTATTGTTGAAGAAAGCCGAAGCCATACTTAGAGGTGGCAACGGCCCCGTTGGAGATGCGTTGGTACTGATCAATGCTATACGTACGGAGCGTGGGGCAAGCTTATTTACGTCGTTGACTTTGGACGGTTTGTTGGACGAACGTGCACGTTAGCTTTATTGGGAGGGGTGGCGTCGGAAGGATTTGATCCGTTTTGGTAAGTTCTTATTGGGATGGCTGGAAAAACCAGCCAATCTCGATGCTAAGACGTTGGTGTATCCGGATCCCAAACCCTCAAAAATCTGTCAATCCTAACCTAGAGCAAAATCCCGGTTATTGATTGTAAAATGAAAAGTCATTTGGAATATGACCAGATGGCTTTTCATTATAGGTTGTTTTGTTCAGGTAATGTATTCAGGACTATATGTCGATCACAATAATGATTTGTTACAGCCTCGGTTCTGAAAATCAAGAAGTCATAGTATGTTGATGAGTTCTACGGTCAAAAAAGAGAAGGCGACCTCTCTGGTTGCCTTCTCTTTTTTGAAGTAAATGATTTGCTTACTGTTCAGCTAGTGCTTTATTTATAACTTCTACAGTATGCGGTTGACTAGGTCTGGGCGCATAGTTGTTATACATGACCCCGTTTTTATCAATAATCATGTATCGTGGTATTCCCGATATGTTATAGCGTTTTGCAAATTCTCCGCCATGTCCATCAGGAGATATCACATGTACCCCATCTATACGATCTTCTTCTATAGCCTTGATCCAATTACTTTTGTTGTTGTCCATACTTACGAATAAGAAGACTACGTCACTATTTTCAAACTGATGGTGCAATGACGCGGCATGATTTTTCATTTCATACCGGCATGGTCCGCACCATGAGGCCCAAAAATCCAAGTAGATGACTTTACCCTTGAAATCACTTAGTTTATACGTTTTACCGTCTACTCCTTCCAGTTCAAAGTCAGGAGCAGCCTTTCCGACTTTCAACGTTTGATAGGTTTCATAGTGTTTATTCAGCGGGTTGCGGTAGTCAGGGTTTTGAGCTAGTGTTAGATAGCGAGTCATTAGTTTTCCCATCTTGTCTGCGTCTTTTTCCCAGACCAGTGCTAGTCGTATGACGTCCGCTACCGCAAACTCCCTGATCGGTCCGTCAAATATACGGTCAGCCGTATTCATATTACTGATTGAGGTTATTGGTTTATCCTTGTTTTGAGCATGCTTCACTATCAAATTGATAAGTCGCCAAGTGCCCATACTGCTCAAATGTGTTTCTTGGATAACAGGCAGTCTATCCATGAAGGCCAAATAGCGGTGATCAATAGCCTTGTTAGACTGTTGATTATTGTTGCGCGTGCTCGCATAAGTATATTTTTGAGCTGCCTGTAGGGCAATAATATTGATTCTCCTATTTTCGTAATAGGATTTAGTAATTCTATCCTCCTTGCCCTTCCAGTACGCAATTTCTGCTTCAGCAACACTATCCACAATGTTGAAGAAGCGTTCTATACCGACGGTAGTATCCTTTTTTAGGTCCTTCCAAAAATCTGGTTTGGCAAACACACTGTTGAACAGTCTTCCGGTTTCATTGTTACTCGCAGCCTCTTTGTCACCACCGAACACGACAGTCTTAAGATTATTAGCATCTATTTCGATAGATAAAGCTTGTCCGGGTTCTATAAACAGATCTTTTATGGTTGTCTTTGGCCCTCCGAATAATGAAAACTGCATAGCAACATTTTTCATGGGTACTTCGAGCTCGAAGTACCCATTTTCGTCCAATATGATATTTGTACGAGTGTTTCCAAAAAAATAGGCAGGGCTTTCAATACTTAGGACCAATGTGTCAGATAGTCTGTTCTTGACTTGACCGCTTAGTCTAGTCGATTGTTGGCCTATAGCCAACACATACGTCACTAAGAGGAATATGGTCGACAATAATGTTATCTTGTACATATTTAATAATTTGAAAATTTGAAAACTTTTTTAGTCCCATTCGGGGTTTTGCTCAAAACTAGGGATAACCGATCTATACTTGTCTATCTCTCCCTGAGGTATAGGGAATATATCCATTTTAGTCTCGTATACCCTATTTTCGATTAATACGGGAGTATATATTTTTCCGCCGTCTTTCACCTTGATGGAAATCCCCCATAGCTCTTTAGATTTTTCTTTCGCTATCCCCCAACGCCTTACATCCCAAAAACGGTGTTGTTCAAATGCTAACTCTACGCGACGTTCATTTACATAACGTTCCCAGGTTAATTGCCCTAGAGGTATTGGCGGCATTTTTACGCTTTTGCGATCCCTTATCATATTGATATATTTTAGCGCCTCGTTATGCTCTCCTAATTTGATTAGTGCTTCGGCATAATTTAGTAGTACTTCGGCGTAGCGTATTTCAATGACTGGAGAAAATGACCTTGCATCCCCGGTTCGTTGAAATTTAGGGAAGAAGTCAAAATCCATGAATTTGCGCAGATAATATCCCGTTTTAGTCGCATTTTCAGGCCTCATTGTGCGGTCTATTCCGTTGTCTTTGAGATCCAGACTTCGTTTTCCTCCTTTTCCATCAGACCATTCTGCTTCATCATATAGTACAGAAGCATAGAATCTGGGATCTCTATTTTGGTAAGGAGCAGATGCGTGTTCAGGGTTTGACCAATTAAAGGAAGTCGCCGTCTTTATTCCAGACTCCATTGTGACTACTTCATAGGCATCTACAGCTTGCTGTGATGGGGCCGAACTACCTCTCCCTCCTGTGGTTGGCGGTTGTATGTTGAAATCTAGCAGACTATAGTTTCCGGGTCCGTTTGTGTATAGTTTGTAAAAAATTAGCTCGTTGTTTTTTTCCAGAAAGAGCTTCTCGTAGTTATCGTTTAGTGTATAGTAATCTTTCTCAATAAGCACTTTTGCGGCATCCGCTACTCGCTGCCATTTCTGTCTATCATTAGTAGGGTTGTTCATAGGGCTAGCTGCATACATTAATACCCTTACTTTGAGTGCCATTGCTGCCCCTTTGGAGGCTCTAGCGGCAGCTGTTTTATTTGGTATGGGTAGCAGATCTGTAGCCTCGTCTAGGTCTTTTACGATCATTTCTACAGTCTGCTCGTAGGAAGCCCGGTCTACATATATATCCTCATTGATATTCTGTGGGTGTAGTATTAGTGGTATTCCGAGACCTTTACCACCATATTGCTTTAACAAGGTTTGGTAGTAAAATGCCCGCATGAACAACACTTCGCCCTTTAGTCTATCACGTTCGTCTCCGGCGGGGAGCTGTTCATAATTTTTTAAGAACAAGTTGGCATTACGTATTGCCTGATAACTACCGTTCCAGGTACTCAGGGTATTCGTCGTAGCGTCATAGTTGCCTTGCGTGATATAATTAGCTCTTGCTATTGGATTTGTCGTCTTGGCTTCGTCAGATGCAGCGTTTAGATTTAGGGGGTAGTTTGCCACATCTAGCGGTATGCTAAGGTATAGCGAATTAACAAAAGCTTCGGACAGGGCAATGTCCGAGAATAGATTATCTTCGGAATAAGACGCTGGTTTCAGGTCTAGAAAGTCACTTTTACATCCCGTAAAGGCCAGGGTGCTTGCCAGTGCTATATATATTATTTTTTTCATTTTTATTTCATTATTTGCAAATCACGGTCTTTTTAGTTTTAGCAATGATTGCCTCACAATAGTTCACTATAATTTTTTAAGCGAATCGTTTCAAGACTAGAAATTAATGTTAACACCTATATTAAACGTTTTTTGTAAGGGGTAGAATCCACCACTACTAAATACCCCCCTAAGTTCAGGGTCAAATGTTTTTAGTTTGTCCCAAGTGACTAGGTTTGTGCCGCTCACAAATACCCTGAAATAACTCATTTTTATTCTTTCCGTAATCTCTTTTGGCAGTGTGTATCCAACAGTCAGATTTTTGAGTCTTAGATAGCTGGCATCTCTGTACCAGTAGCTCGATCCCCTTTTATTATTATTACTACTGTAGAATAAGCGCGGATAGCTTCCATCGGTATTTTCTGGAGTCCAACGGTCTAGATGATGTTCATAGGCACTTCCTAGGGTCAATAGGCCGCTGGCAAAGGCCCACCCTGGATCTCCAGAAAGGTTTAATGAAGTTTTCTCTGCCCCTTGAAATAGAAAGCTCATGTCGAATGCTTTATAAGCTATATCTCCTGATATTCCGTACGTGATTTTGGGTTCGCTTGGATTACCTATGCGTGATAGGTCAAATGCATCTATTTTGTTGTCGGGTACACCATCCGGACCACTGATGTCTGCATATTTGATATCTCCAGGTTGCACCCGTCCAAAGGTCTGTTTAGGACTATTGGCTATTTCCTCATACGATTGAAATAAGCCTATGCTCTGGTAGCCAAATGCGAGGTAGTCTTGTGTTCGTCCTGATTTTACAAGGTTTGGATTAGCCTGATTTTCGGGCATATATTCAATCTTGCTTTTTGAGAAGCCAATATTTGGTCTAATACTATAGGAGAAATCTCCGCGCTTTAGTCTATGGCTCAACACAATTTCAAAACCTTCATTTCGTACAGTCGAATTATTCATCATCGGCAGTGATGCGCCAAATGTCGCAGGAAATGCCAAAGTGGGTTGTGCTAAGATATCTGTTGTCCGCTTTTTAAAATAATCAAATTCCAAACCCAACAATCCGTTCCATAATAAGGCTTCTACCCCTGCATTCGAGGTCGTCGCTTTTTCCCAGGTAATATCCGGATTTGACATCGCACTAGGTGTCAAGATAGACATAGCTTTATCTCCAAGATATATCTTGCTATAGCTCGTGTTGAATTGATCGAGGTAGGCAAATGAAGCATATATTCTGTCGTTTCCGAGCTGTCCCCATGAGGCTCTGACTTTCAATAGATCGACAAATGACCAAGCCGTATTGTTTTTGATGAAATTTTCTTCCGATATATTCCAGCCTGCGGCGAAAGAAGGGAAAAGCCCCCAGCGGCTATCCTTAGGAAAGTTGGATGAAGCATCATATCTAAAGTTTGCTTCCACAAGGTACTTTTTGTTGTAGCTATAGTTAAATCGTCCTACAAAACCTTGGCGTGCGGACTCTTCAAATCCGTTATTAATCTCCTGTCCTTCAGCTTCACCAGCAGACAGTTCTTCTACTGCGGTCGACAAGAAATTTCTTCTCGAAGCGTTCAGGCTTCTTGTATAGTCTTTCGATTGCGTAAATAGAAGGAGACCTTTTATATCGTGAGCACCGAAGAATCTTGCATAGTTTAGATGTAACTCACTCGTCACACTTTGGAATCTACTATTACCTTCATTTAGGTATGCGCTTCCGAATGTATTTTCTTTATAATACATTCCATCATCTGTGAAGAGTCTATAATTCTTTGACCAAGTCTTTTGATCGCCGTATGTTTTGTTAAAAGAGAACAAACCTTTGAGTGATAATCCGGGGACAAAGCTCAGTTGTTGTACTGCACTCAACGTACTGAACAGCGACATCTTATTACTCTGGTCATATCCTCTTTGGGTCGATAGATAAGGGTTATAACGGTCATTGGCCCCAGACACTACACCATACTTGCTAGGGTCACTTTGGTATCGGTTGGGGTACACTGGAGAAGCTTTGAGCATATCTCCGAATATAGTGTATGAGTATCCTGGAGGGCTATCCGTTTGTGTATATGTACCAGCCATATCTACAGATACCTTTAGTGTATTATTGACGTTAGCATCGATATTAGATCTTAAGTTATATCGCTTGAAGTTATAATTGTCGATATATCCTCCCTGATCGGTATGGCCTAGCGAAACAAAATAGTTGATATTCTTGCTGCCCCCGCGCAGCGACAGGTTGTGTTGTTGCTGTTGCGCCGTTGGTTTTAATATTTCTTTCAGCCAGTTCGTGTTCGCATAAATATCTGGATCGGATCCATCTCTGAATTTTTGGATATCCTCGTCCGAGTATATGGGTTTAAAACTGGCAGGTATATTCCCATTTTCATCTCGTGCATCATTTCTAAGAGCTTCGTTATACAGTGTTGCCCAGTCCCAGGAATTAAGAGGTTTAGGCATTCGGGTTGGCTTGTCAACGCCGTACAAAAAGTTATAGCTTAATGTTGGCTTTTCTTCCTTTCCCCTTTTTGTGGTTATCAAAATAACACCATTCGCCGCTCGGGCACCATATACTGCGGCCGCGGCTGCGTCCTTAAGTACCGATATGCTCTCAATGTCATTTGGATCTATTGAGGCAAATACATCTGTTTCTGTACGTCCCGAAGAGAAGTTCCGTTGCATTCCATCGATGATTATTAGCGGCGTATTTGTATGATATCCATCATTTATGGTATTCATCCCCCGCACATTAAAAGAAGCGCTGCTACCCGGTGTATTTCCATTTGGCCGTACGACATTTAGTCCAGAGAGACGACCTATTAGTGCGTCCGTGATGTTTGGAGTTCCGTTTTTTACGATATCCTTAGACTCTACCGTAGATACACTTCCGGTATAAGTCAACTTGTTGGCTGTACCGTAGCCGATCACTACCGTTTCGTCCAGCTCGGTAGTGACGTCCATCAGCGTGATTACGGGGATATCGTCAAGATCTTTAAGAGTCCATTCTTTTCCTTTATATCCCATGTGGGTTATTAGTAGGATATCACCAATATTAACCTCTTGCAGCTCGAACTCTCCATTCTCATTTGTCGAAGTTCCATTTTTAGTTGTCTTTACAATAACAGATGCCCCGGATACAGCCTTTCCGGATTGGTCTACCACCTTTCCTTTTATTGTTTTTGACACAGCGCTTTCGGTGTTTTTTCTGGGTACCACGATTACGGTTCTATTTTGGAGCACATAGTCAAACGGTTGGTCAGCTAAACACATATCCAGTACATCTTTAAGTGCGATGTTCCTAACGTCGATATGGATAGGTTTCGCACTTTTTATCAGGTTATTGGTGTAGACAAAGTCGTATCCACTTTGTTTTTTCACTTCTCTAAAAAGAGAGGTAATAGATATGCTTTCAGCTTGGATCGAAATTTTTTGTCCGTGCGCTGAATATCCTGCTTGCAAGAATGCAAACAATATCAATAGGCCGGTGATTTTGATTCGCATCATCCATTTATTTAAATTGGAATAGTCTCCAGGAGAGAGCTTTCCCTTGGTTAGTATTTTTTTGTACATTTGGTTAGGGTTTTATATCACTACAGCCATCGTTCTACCATATGCGATGGAGGCTTTTAGTGATATCATTTCGTTAAATACATTTTTCGAACATAATTTTTATTATGGAGCCCATTTTTTGGGCGGGAGTGTTCGCGCACTTCCTCCCAGCTTTAGTTCTCCAGTCTAGTTTCATGGCATTACATGTATCCTCCTTCCTTCGATTTTAAATTTAATTCCTTGTGTTTTTTCTAGTGCTTTTAATACCTCATCAATGCTTTTGGAGCGTTTTATGGTGCCTCCAAAACCTGGATCCGAAACATGGGGCGCATAGCTTATCTCTACATCGTACCAGCGGCTTATTTGCATCATAATCTCGTGAAGTGTTAAATTGTCAAAACTAAACTCCCCATTTTTCCACGCTACCATCTGTTGGGGTGACGGTAACGTCTTTATCTGCAGTTTCCCATTGTCGGATAACGCTTGTTGTCCAGGTTTTAGCAGTACCGATTTGTTAGCAGAGTGCACTCTTACTTTTCCCTCCAATAGCGTTGTCGCAATTTGCGCTTTATCTTCATAAGCAGTGATATTAAAGTGTGTACCCAATACCTCTACGTTCTGATTATTAGTTTCTACCACGAATGGGTGTTTTTTGTCCTTTGTTACTTCAAAATATGCTTCTCCCTTTAGTCTGACCGTTCGTTGACCATCGCGAAGGAGATTTGATGAAAAAGATAGGTTAGAAGCAGCATTCAGCCATACCTGAGATCCATCAGGTAGCTGTATACGATAAGTTTCCCCATTGTCTGTAGACAACGTGTTTATTCCTTCTGACCTATTGTTAAGGTCTACATCTCCTTCGACAATATAGGTTAGTTGCCCGTTATTACCTTTCTTTATCGATACACCTTTTTGTGTCGACAATTCGCCATTTTCCGATTCTGTAAGGTTTATTCGTGTCCCATCCGCTAACGTCAGTGTTGCGCCTGTCTTTCCTGGTGTGATCAGGCTATTTATAACCTTATCGTCAGATAATTTAGGCTCTTGTTCTTGGTGGTGCATCCATACCATTGTGGTCGATATGATTACAGCTAGGCAGGCTACTGCTGCAATACGGACTATTTTAAACACCTTCATCCTTACACTTATTGGTTGGTCATGAGCGATAATATACTCGAATAGTGCCTGTTGGTCTTTTTGATCAAGAATGGGAGCCAAAAGACTTTCTCGACTCCAGTCACCATCGATCATTCGAGACAGGACGTATTCATATTTTTCATCTATAACCACATTGTACCAATCATCTTGCTCTTCTATGCTCAATATACCTAGTAGATACTTTTGATATAAGTAGGCTATATATTTTTCTTCCATGTGTAGGTTTTGTATTTACTGTTTATTCAGAAAATTATTAACAGTTTTTAGGGAGTAGTCGTTTATAAGGGCGGGAGAGGGGCAATGTAAAAATGAAATATATTATAAGATGTTGTTTGTGAGTGTTTTATTTTTTTTTACAAACCCATTAAGATTAATAATACCGGGATGTCCATGCGTTTTTTCAAAAAAGCCCTGAGAAATTGTAGCGCCAGTTTCATGTGCCGATGTACTGTCCCGGGCGATATATTGAGTTGCAGTGCTACTTCTTCATACTTTAGTTCTTGCTGTTTGCAGAGTTGGTATACCAGTTTTTGTTGAGGAGGGAGTAGATCTATACCCTCTTCGATTATTCGTTTAGTTTCCTTCAGAATGACAGACTCTTCGGTTTCGTTATGTATTTCATTCGAATCATGTACAGCTATATTAGCTGCTTTTCGTCCTGTTTCTATTCGCCTCAGTTGGTCTATAGCTCTTCTTTTAGCTAACGTTTTTAGGTACGCATCAAGGTTTTGTATGGTTGTACTTTTTTCGCCCATTAGCCATATTGATAGCATTATTTCCTGAGCTACTTCTTGTGCTATAGCCTTAGATTTCAGGATGTGGTAGGCAAATGTGTATAATTTAGGAAAATAAGAGACGTATATTTTTTCAAATGCCTGTTGATCACCTTTAGCTATTCTTGCTAACAGCAAGCATTCATTATTTATAATAGTTGGTGCCATTTTGTGCTTAAATATCTCAAAGGAAGAATTCCGAAAATTAGCTAGCCTTCCATAAAACAGATTATACTTTTATAATATAGGGGATAAAAATATACAAAATTTTAGAGAATAGCGTGTTTTAGTGCCGTTTGAATATTGAAGTTTAGCTATCTACCTCTTTCTCCAATCCCACATTTAATAGTTTCTCGCGCTAGACTTATTGAGGCAAATGGTGCGCTAAAAATAAATTTAAGCGTGCATAATTCTTTATTCGAGTTCAGTTCGTTATAAGTATATACAGTACAGCTCGAGCCTTATTGGATGTGACATAATCAACGAAACCCACTTGATTTACTCCCTCTGTGTATCCGTCTAATGTAGCGATAAGATTTTTGTCGCTTGGAAATCATACTTTGAGAGTTCTTTCAACGACGGTATCATCTGCGGTGGGGCGAGTGGTCTACACCAACTATCACATCTATGGAGATGGTACCAACAAATTGATCATTCAGGCCATCTGATGTATCGTTTGTATCAGTTGGTGTATCGGCCGGGATGTCTGCCTAGTGTCTATTGTTTGTTTACCCTACTTGACCCTATTCGTGCTAAGTAGTTTTTCAAGTCTGCTTTATATTGTTCGTTCTCCTGTTGTAGGCTACGTAATTATGTTTTGAAAGGAGTGGTAACGTAATTGATACGTGTATTAATAGCAGACGAATTTGAAAATATCTAATTTAGCTTCTGGTTACCATGTAATCAATTACTAAATTTTAAGATGAACAGAATATTTTTAACAATGATGCTAGCCTTACCACTGTCGGTGTTAGCACAGCAAGGGAGCTTTAAAATCGAAGCTCAGGTAAAGAAATCAAATGACAATGCGAAAGCGTATTTATCTTACCGTACAGGTAATGGTATGACACAGGATAGCGTTGTTGTAAAAGGGGGCAAATTTTCTTTTGCAGGAACAGTAGAAGGCCCTACGCCGATGACGATTACTTACGTGCCAACCGGCAAGTTGGATCGTCGCGCACAAAATGCGGATTCGTACAGCTTGTACATCGATAAAGGCACTGCAAAATTATTGGCTACTGATTCGATAAAGAATGCAACCGTTTCAGGATCACCACTTAGTGTTGAATACGCACAATATGCAAAATCATTAGAGCGCTCTACCCAAGGTTTGGCCGCTCTGGATAGAGAGTGGTATGGCGCTACAGATGAACAACGTAAAGACGGTAAATTGGCCGAAAAATTGAGAGGTATGGCTGCTCCATTGATGGAAGAGAAGAAGCGTGCGCAGAAAGATTATTTAACTAAAAACCCGACCTCTTATTTTGCATTGTTGGCATTACAGGATCTATCTGGTTCGCAGCTTGATGTCAATTTTGCTGAACCCGCTTTTAATAAATTGAGTGCTGAGGTGAAGAGTACCCCTGCAGGAGAGGCATTTAGTAAACGTATTATTGCCGCAAAAACCACTGCAGTAGGTGCCATTGCTCCTGATTTTACACAAAATGATGTAAACGACAAGCCAGTGAAATTATCAGACTTCAAGGGGAAATATGTGTTGCTTGATTTTTGGGCATCATGGTGTGGCCCTTGCCGTCACGAAAATCCAAATGTAGTAGAGGCATACCATAAGTTTAAAGACAAAAACTTTACGGTATTGGGAGTTTCTTTGGATAATCCGGGTAAAAAAGATAATTGGTTGAAAGCTATCGCTGATGATAAATTGGAGTGGACAAATGTAAGTGATTTACAAGGATGGAAAAATGCGGCTTCAACTTTGTACGGTGTTCGTGGAATTCCGCAGAACTATTTGATCGGTCCTGATGGTAAAATTGTAGCAAGCAACTTGAGAGGCGAAGAGCTTCACAAGAAATTAGCGGAGTTGTTAAAATAAGGAACTTGATTCCGATAATAGAAAGAATAGGCTGGTCATATGATCAGCCTATTTTTTTTGGCACCTAAGTATGTCTAGAAATGTTCTTTAAGAAAGGGTGACTGCCTTATAGCGGTCAGATTTTCTAAAAGTATAGGTTTGACAAGAAAATCGATAACCATCGGGTAGCTTTCTGCTCTTTTTCTGTCTTTAGGATCTATGGAGGAGGTGATAATGACAACGAAGGTGTTTTTCGCACCTTGTTCGTGTAATTTTTCTAGCACCTTCCAGCCATCTACTAACGGCATATTGAGGTCTAGAAAGACGAGCGAAGCCTCGGATGCGCTTTGTCTGTCTTGCCACCATTCTAAAAATTGAGGTCCTCCATGAAGACCTATTGGAGCGTTGGAAATTGCTGCTTCTTTGAGCAGTATCTCCATTAGGAAATGAAATATTTTATCATCATCAACTATAGCGGTGGTTAGTTTCATGGCTTTTAATTACTTATTATCTTAACATTTCTTCGGGGGCGGTCTTCTTGATAATATCATGAATCACCAAATCCAGTTCTTTAGCGGAGTGGTTAAGTGCATCAAGTAGAGTGGTCTCGGAAGGTCCTTCATTATATTCTTGTTTCAAATATTGTACAAGAGCAAGTATCCGTGCTAAGGGAGCACGGACGAGATGGGATTGCGCAAAAGCAATATCTCTCAAGTTGTTGTGCTGGTTTTCAATCTGGTCAATGTAGGCAAGTTTTTCAGTGATGTCTTTTGCGACGCCCCGCATGCCTACGCAGATATCTTCAACAATAATTGGTTTCCCAATCAATAAAAGCCATCGCTCATTACCGTTTGCTGTGATAATGGACAGGACAGTCTTAAACATCGTTTTGTTTTCGATCGCCTCGTCGACAGATTTGTAAAAACTTGCTTCTTCCTCTTCACAATGATAAAATTGTCTAGCGGACTCGATGCTGGGCTGAAAATCATGAGATATCTCCAGGATATCCTTAAATCCCGTAGACCATTCCATTGTATTTTGTTCACTATTCAACCACCAATTGCCGTATTGTGCTGAGGCCTGAGACTCGTTGTAAAGTTCTTCTTGGATGACTTGTTGTGTTACATCAGTAAGTGAGCGTACAATATACTCGATATTGCCCTCTGTGTCGAATATGGGCAGGTGATGTATTTCATAATGCCTAATATCTAAGAAGGTGGTATGGGTATTGAGCGGGGCTACGAGTTTTCGAACACCTAGATTTATGGCTTTTTGTTCCTTCAATACCGATTCGAAGCTGTCTGACCATATTTCGGGATAGATATAAGGACTGATCGGGAAAAGTTCAAAGAACTCTTTTCCGATAATATCTTTTATATTTAATGTGCAAAGTCTTGAGTACGCATCATTCGCATCAACGATTTCGAAGCCATTGTTATTGACCTTTAGGATAACAGACGGACACGGAATTGATTTAAAGAATTGAACGTAATTAAAATTGCTCTCCATTCTAATTTCCAGTTAAAAAAAATACATCCCTTCTGCGTATGGATCAATTGATAATCACTACAGGGGATACATAAATAAAGCAGATAAAGTAATCTTTGATCAGCCTAATGTTTTTCATAGTTGGTCCATCATTATGAACCTGTGGGGTACCCACAAAGAGAAGTGAAAATTGACCTCTCTATAAAATGCAGTTAAATATAGGTGATTAATGTGAAAATTAGCGACTCTTTTTGTGTTCTAAGTGAAAAAAAGTGACAATCAAAGCGATAGATCGGTATGGAAATATACATCATATTGCCATTAAAAACAATAGCCCCTGCCAGTTGAAAAGAGGCTATTGTCGTATGGAACTGGTCCTAAGCAGCTACGCTGCTGTCTTTTTTCTGAAATAGAAACTTATAGATGATACCTGCTACAACGGCGCCCAATATCGGTGCCACCCAGAACAGCCACAACTGGGATAAAGCTTCACCGCCAACAAAAAGAGCCTGTGACGTACTACGGGCTGGGTTGACCGATGTATTGGTGATCGGAATGGAGATCAAATGAATCAAGGTTAAAGCAAGACCGATGGCTATACCTGCAAATTTACCGTTTGCCCATTTGTCCGTTGCGCCAAGAATGATGATCAAAAAGAATGCGGTAAGCAAAAACTCGGCTAAGAATGCGGCTACCATGCTGTAGCTCCTACCGTAATAGCCGGGCATGTCGTAAAAATTGGTGGCGAAAGCGCCAGGGCCATCTGTAGAAAATGCGCCTGCACCATTTAGAATGGTATAAAGACATGCTGCGGCTGCTACAGCGCCCAATAGCTGAGCGATGATATAAGGAACTAGTTCACTGGCTGAAAATCGACCGCCTATCCATAATCCAACGGAGACAGCAGGATTAAAGTGTCCACCCGAAATGTGTCCGACTGCATAGGCCATGGTAAGGACGGTGAGGCCGAAGGCGAGAGAAACACCGAGCAAGCCTATCCCAATATCCGGTACTCCAGCTGCGAAAACGGCGCTGCCACAGCCGCCGAAGACTAACCAAAATGTGCCGAAAAATTCGGCGAATAGTTTTTTTGTCATGATTTTAAGTTTTATAATTTTTGATTCATTAGTAGCTGTTTTTTTGCCAAATTTCTCTTAGTGTTATTTGAGAGGGTATTTTGGAAAAAAAACGTAAACTAAAGTTATTAAAAAAATAACTAGATATACTGTAGGATTGCCGCTACAAAAATTGAAGTGGTTTTGTGAAAGTGATTTCTACGTGGTTCCAATGTTCTTTTTATACGATCAGGAAAGGAATTTGCCTTTGATTAGGAATTTATTTTTTTACGATAGATTTATCGTTTGTCACAAAAACGGCTGTTTTTTTTGTTGATACACAGGTGTTTCTATAGGTGTCGACCATCAGGTCGACACCTGCTTTAGTCTTCGTCCTTTTTCAATTCGTCTAGAACAGTTTTTATCTGTTTAGTATAAGGCGTATAGAAGTATTTGGTCCAGGCTAATACACTTAACGTAACTAGAATTGTGGTAATGAATGCTATAAGTAGAAAGGCTTTTTTTACAGACTCTGGCATATTAGAGAGGTCTTGTCCTTCTGCTAAAAGACGACTGTACGTATACACAGAGGCCCATACAAGCACGAAAGGAATCAATAGAAATCCGAAGGAATGATAGCGCTCAATATTTAGCTTGAATTCGTAATAGATCTCGTTGAGATTATCTTTGGTATCTGCCGTATAATGGCTGATTCGTTTGTAAAATAAACGAAAAATGTTCAAATAATATATGGAAACGATCAATACGACAGTGTAGGCCGTATAGTATATAAGGTAAGTGCTTGGGTGTATCTCAAATAACTGCGGGGCAAAGGCCATAAATATAATGGCTGCGATCTGCATATACCATTCATTTCTCATGTTGCGCTTTAGTTTATCCAAAGGATGTTGGGCTTGGCGTAGCTGTTTGATGTGTGTGGGTATATTTACATCTTGGGGGCTCTCTGCGTTCCAAGCCGATTTTAGTTCATCAAGATTCATAATCAAATTTCTTTATTATATGTTGTAGTTTTTCTTTCGTTCGGTTGAGTTTCACGCGTACATTACCCTCACTAATTCCTAGCTGGGTACCGGTTTCTCGGTGGGAGAGCCCTTCCATGAAATAGAAGATTAAAGCTTTTTCTACCGGATTTAATTGCTGTACTGCTGTATAGAAGATCTCAAGCTGTTTATCTTTTTTACTGTCGTACGATTCATTTTCGGGTTCTTCGGCTTGCGCGTAGTTATACCTATCCCTACGGCGTTTGTCTTTCTTGAAGTAAGTGATGGCGGTATTAATAGCTACACGATACATCCAGGTAGAGAAGGCTGCATCTCCTTTGAAATTGGAATAGGATTTCCACAGTTGTGCAATGATTTCCTGATGGAGATCTTCACGATCCTCTTTGTTGTCCATATACATACGGGCTACTTTGTGAAGGATACTCTTATGCTCTTCCAGGCGGTTTAAGAATAGTTTTTCGTTTAATTGGTTCACAGTCTGACGATAGTTATAGTGTGCGGTATGTTACCTGGTTTATGTTATGACAGCGCATGCCTTGCCGTGGGCAAGATACCTTGCATGTGCAGAAGTTTATTTGCACAGAAGAAATTATTATTTGTTTTATCATTATGCTGTTAAGATTAATCTGTGATCTGTACAGTAAGTCTGTTGTACTCACAATTTGTTACAAAAAAATAATTTTTTAGTAAAGGTGAATTAATAATTTGTTGATTACGAAAAAATCGTATATTTACTTTTAAACCGTAATTATATGAGAAGAATTCTGTTTTTTAGCTTCATGGTGCTGTGGGCTACACTATCTAAAGCACAAGAGAAGCCTTTGGCAAAAGTGCATTATATCTTTAAACATGTGAACGACACGACCCAGCGAGATAAACATGTCAGGGACGAAGTAGTGACTTACCTGGGCGAAAAGGATTCCTATTATACCAGCTACTCGGCCACACGTATGCAAGAGGATGTCAAGACGCAGATAGAAGATCCCGTTTTTGATGGACAGCTTGTCATTATAAATAGAACAACAGCTATTAAAGAATCTTATATTATCAAACCAACAGAACAACAGTTGATCGAGATAGCGAGGGTGGCTTCGGATGAATTTATCCTGTCAGGAGTGTATCCAGAGCAAGAATGGGAGATATTTGAAGAATCTCAAGAAGTAGGAGGGTACAACTGCCAGAAGGCAACCACGAAATTTAAGGGCCGTAATTATACGGCTTGGTTTACCACGGACATTCCTTTTTCCGCAGGCCCCTGGAAGCTGCATGGTTTACCTGGCTTAATACTATCTGCTAAAGATGATAAAGGAGAAGTCGAGTTTACCTATGCCGGTTTTGATAAACTGGAAGCGGAAACTACTATTCGGATAGCGCCTTCTGCAAAGGCAATTCCATCTACAGCCGTGGAGGTAGAAAAGTTGGAAAAGGCGTTCCGAGCGAATCCAAGTGCTTACATGGATTCTAGAAGTGGTCGTAGCAATATGATCTCGGTAGGTTCAAATGGTGTTGCAGTAGGACGTGCCGCTAAAGGGGGATCAAACCCGGCGATGGATGTCTCAAAGATTAAGTCGATGTCAGTTAAGAATGATGATAGTTATAAACCTTCGAAAACAACAAATAACCCGATTGAACTGACTCCTTAAGTATGTTGATAAGACTAGCCGTTTTCTTCCTTTTTATATGCACAGCTTTTGAAACTTTGGCGCAGCAATCTACTATCCAAGGGGTATTGGTCGATAAGAACTCGCAGGAACCACTGAAAGCCATTACCGTATTACTTAAATCCTCGGAGCATAAGATAATTGCTTTTAAAGCATCGGATAAAGAGGGTAATTTCGTGCTGACCACGAGCAGAGATATAGCAGAAGCTTATCTGGAAATCAATCATCTTGGCTACAAAAAGAAGTCTGTCCCCTTGGGCCCTGTGCAGAAGTTGCGGATAGAGCTGGAACAGGCTTCTATACGTTTGGAAGACGTGGATGTAAAGAGCAGACCTCGTGTACATCGTATCGGTGATACGTTGGCTTATAATGTGTCGTCTTTTGCGAAGGAGGAAGATCGATCCATAGGGGATGTATTAAAACGAATGCCCGGCGTAGAGGTCTCGGAATCGGGACAAATAAAATACCAAGGCAAGTCGATCTCTAATTTTTATATCGATGGAGACGATCTTCTGGATGACCGCTATGCGATAGGTTCAAAAACAATACCGCATAAAATGGTGCAGGATGTACAGGTGCTCAATAACCATGAGCATAAAAAGGTGCTTAAAAACAAACGATATACGGATGAGGTAGCGCTTAACCTCGTGATTAAAGATGATGCAAAGCTTAAGCTGACCGGTCAGGTCAAATTGGGTGGAGGATTACCAAAGCAATACGACGGGGAGGTTAATGCAATCTTATTCAATAAGAAGCATAAACTTCTGAATGTATTGCAGGGTAATAATATCGGAAACGACCTAAGTGGGGGATTCTCTGGTTTTAACAAACAGACTGTTCTATCTAGTATGGGGACTTCTGCCGTGAATAACCTTCTATCTTTAGGAACAGTGGGGGCGCCTCCCTTGGCGAAATCGAATTATTTTATGAACAATTCGGTCGCGCTGGATGCAAATAATTTAGTGAACTTGAAAAAGGACTGGCAGTTAAAATCGAACATTCAGCTGTTGCGGGACAGGAATACACTGGAATATGCTGGAAATACATCCTACAATACCGGAGAGAACGTTTATTCCTTTGATGAAAGACAGGCTACTTCCATTAAGGAATGGCTGGGGGCGTTAAGACTGAATATGAATAAGAATGCTTCTAATGCTTATATCAGTAATGCATTGTCGCTAGAGTACGAACAAGAGGATGGATCGGCCGATATCTATAGTAACAATGGGTTGATAAATGTAAGACGGGAACACGAGATTAAAGGATTTTCGAATCAGTTGGAATATGTTCCTGTACTTAAGAATGGGGATATCATTCAGGTCAATTGGTATTTTAGCTATGCGAATAAACCACAGATACTGTCATTGAATCCAGGTGTTTTTCCAGACATTTTTAATGCGGGAGTACCGTATAATGAAACACTGCAACGGTTAAAGGTACCTACTCTTTTTACACAGGCTACTGTGGGATATAGACTCCCAAAAGGAAGGATAGGACAGTATTATAGCGCTGGGTTGTCTATTGAAGATCAAAAGCTGAGCTCTGTGATAGCCGTATCTACGGCCGGGAAGGTGGTTGATGTGGATATAGACTCTTCGCAAAATGATATGCATTGGCTCCGATCGTCGCTTTTCGTTCGTGCAGAATACGAATGGCGTATGAATCGATTTTCCTCCCGATTGTCGCTTCCATTGTCTTTGCAGCGGACGGGTTATAGTGACCCATATTTTGGCCTGGACCAGACCCAAAACAAGCTTCTTTTTAATCCTGCATTTGACGCAAAGTATATCGTCAGGCGGGAGGATGAGCTGAGTTTTTCGTACCAAAGAGGGAATAGTTTTGGCAATATAGAAAATGTGTACCGTGGATTGATTCTAAGAAATTATAGAACGTTGGCAAGTAATAGTGGTGGGATTAATGAAAATAGAAGTAATAATCTGGGATTGAACTATAAGCTTTCTAAGACAGTGAAGTTGTTGTTTGTAAATTTCGGGATAAACTACAGCAACTCTTTATCCACTACGATGCTATCCAATGAGATTAATGATGATATTACACAGACAGAATTGATTGCTCAGGAAAACAAAGTTAACTCCTATAATGCGAGTCTTGGTGTAGATAAATATATATTTCCATTGGCGAGTACGGTTAAACTTGGTTTCAGTTGGAGCTTGACAGATTATAATCAACTTTTTAACAAGGAGCTGCTTCCTTTTCAAAATATAGCCTACAACCTGACTCCATCTATGGAAGCCCGGTTATGGAAGTCGGTTAATTTATCCTACAGAAGTCAGCTATCATGGAATACGACCCGACAGCTGGAAGGAGCTGATGGACTGGACCGGAATACGTTTAGTCTATCGCAGAATATGGGGTTCCCTATTACAATGTATCGCGTATTTCATTTCAATGTGAGTGCCCGTCATCTATATACCCGTCAACCTGGATTGAAGAATATCAGCTATGTGTTTTTTGATACTTTTGTCCGATATAGGCATAAAAAGTGGAACACAGATTTTGAATTGAACCTTTCTAATATCGGGAATATTAAAAAGTTTGAAACCTATACCATCTCGGCAAATATGCAAGCACAGAACAGTTACGACTTGCGGGGAAGAATGGCTGTGCTGAGGGCCGTGTTTAATTTTAAATAGCTTTATCCGTTATATTGTTGCCTATTCGTTAATATTTGTTGCATATGCCGATTGGCCCAGTTGCTGATCGTATCGATTAATGGAAGTAATTCTTGTCCCAAGGGAGTCAGGTTATACTCTACTCTAGGAGGAATGACTGGATAAACTTCACGCGAAATAAGACCATCGGCTTCCAGTTTACGCAGTGATACCGTCAACATTTTTTCGGAGATGTCGCCAATCTGCTTGTGAATCTCATTGAATCTCATGGTGCCTGTCTCACCGAGAACCAAAATAACCAATATGGTCCATTTGTCGGAAAGTCGATCGAGGACATTGCGTACAGGACAGGAGGTCGCATCTGAAAAATTATTCATACTTATCAAAAATTATTGTGCTGATAATCAGTAATGCTGACCTCTAGGTAAGTGAATTACGAAGAGCTAAGTTCTTGTATATCTATAGCTTACTTTTTACCTTTGACTTACCAAAAGTAAGTATAAAAAATTAAAATATAACAACTATGTATTTAATAACAGGGGTAACAGGGCATTTGGGAAATGCTGCGGCAGAAGCTTTTTTGCAACAGGAAGGAGCAAGCAAACTAACGGTATTAAGTAGGAATCATGAAAAAGCAAAATCATGGGCCGAAAGAGGAGTGGAGGTAAAAATTGGAGATTATAATGACTATAAATCCTTGGTTAATGCTTTTAAAGGCGTTGAAAAGCTTCTTTTTGTTTCTTCTAGTGATTTGGAGAATAGAGCGTCACATCATCAAAATGTGATCGCGGCAGCCAAGGCGGCCAAAGTAAATCATGTGATTTTTACAAGTTTTCAATACCGATCTACAGCTGGAGATTCGCCCAATGGGTTGATGCCTGTTTATAAGACTACGGAGGATCTGTTGATCGCGAGTGGCTTGACCTACACTATTCTACGCAATGGTATATATATGGATATGTTGCCTGATATTATCGGTCCTGCTATCCGGGAAGGAAAAGTCCTCTTTGCCCCAGCGGGTGATACCCCCGTGGCCTTTACATCCCGTAACGACTTAGCGCAAGCGGCGGCAAACGTATTAGTAAATGATGGATTTGAGAATAGAATAATAGATCTGGTGAATGGTCAACGTGTTTGCTTTCAGGAGATCGCTGATCAATTGGGCGATGTTCTCAAATTGAAGATAATGTATTTGAATGTCTCGGATACAGAATATCAGCAGGCATTGCTCGATGCTGGTTTGCCGCCGATCGTTGTAGGTCTCTTTGTTGGAATATTAAAAAGTATAAAGGCAGGAGAGTTTGATAAGACGGGAATGGATCTCGAAGCTATTTTAGGTAGAACTCCTTTACAGGTTAAAAACTTCCTTGAGGCGTATTATGCGTAGCTATTAAAAAAGTCATCCCGCTATAGCGGGATGACTTTTTTAATAGCTAAATCTTGTCTAGCTCCTCGCGAATGAATTGTAATTCATCCTGTGATAGATTAACCTGGAAAGCTTTTGCATTTTCAATAGCTTGTGTTGCATTACGTGCTCCTGCTAAAACTACTGTAATAGCAGGCTGTAGGCTAGTCCATCGTAATACAAGTTGGGATAACGATGCTTGTTTCTCTTTGGCCAATGGTGCGATTTGATCGAGGAAGGACTTGACTTTTGCCAGATCAAAGTTTTTGAAATATTGGTTGCGATGATCTCCCTCTTGTAGGGTGAGCTTATTAAAGTATTTACCGGTGAGTAGACCTCTTTCCATAGGGCTATATGCAATGATACTTAGATTATTTTCCTGAGCATAAGGTACTAGTTCTTGTTCTATGCCTCTGTTAAGCATGCTGTAAGGTACTTGATTGCTTACAATGTCTAAGGTGTGACGCGCCTCTTTGACTTGGTCTGTCGTATAGTTGCTCACACCGGCTGCACGGATCTTGCCTTGTTGAATTAGTGTTTCTAAGGCTTCCATCGTTTCGTCTATTGGTGTGGTGACATCGGGCCAGTGAATTTGCATCAGATCGATATAATCTGTACCTAGCCTTTTCAAGCTGGCTTCGGTTTCTTTGATGACGCTCTCTTTGCCGGCATATTTGTAAATATCTATGGGAAGCCCTTCATTATTTTTGCTGTGCATTGCCAATATACCCTTGGGTTGCTCAAGGTCCCATCGCATACCGAATTTGGTAAGTAATTGTACTTTGTCACGGGGTATGCCTTTAATGGCTTCGCCAACGATCTCCTCGCTAACTCCCTGACCATATATCGGAGCCGTGTCAATGGAGGTAACACCTTCGTGGTAGGATGCTTTAATGGCTTCGATGGCTTCTTTACGATCTGTACTGCCCCACATCCAGCCGCCGGCGGCCCAAGCCCCGAAAGTAATTACGGATACGTCTATATCTGAGTTGCCTAATTTTCTGAATTCCATGTTTTTCTAGTGATTTGAGGTGTTGTGTGCATTATTATACCTATAAAGATAAACAAAATGGGAAGTATCTTATTCTGTTTGTTTGATAAAGAGTACCTTTGCCGAAAATTTTCTGATAATGCAGTTACGAAAGAACCTTATTTTAATAATAGCCTCTGTGGCCACTTTTGTGGAAGCGTTGGATATTGCGATTATAAATTTGACTATTCCATCTATCCAGGAGCAGTTTCACATTGGGGTAGAACAGGCCCAATGGCTACAGACTTTGTATGTCCTTCTTTTTGGAGGATTCTTGATCATCGGAGGAAGGATGTCGGATCAGAAGGGACGTAAGAAGGTCTTTCTTTGGGGAGGTTTGGTATTTATGCTAACCTCGCTGGGAGCAGGGCTGTCGACTTCTTTTGAATCATTGGCTATTTTTCGCGCTTTGCAGGGCTTGGGTGCCGCATTTATTATGCCTGCATCTTCGTCCATTATAACAAACACCTTTAGGGAGACGCAGGAGCGTAATCGAGCGATCGGAGTTTTCAGCTCTTTCGCTGCAATAGGATCGGGAAGTGGACTGTCCATAGGAGGGTTATTAAGTACATACCTGAGTTGGCACTGGGTATTTTTGATCAATGTCCCTATTTTGGCCGTTACGCTTTTGCTGGCTTACTTTTACATACCGAAGGATGAAGCTTCTGCAGATTCACAGCGTACGGATACCTTGTCCGGAATTTTGCTGGTGCTGGGGTTGCTAAGCCTTGCTTACGGTTCGCATCAATTGCCAGATTTCAAAGAGACCCCAACAATCGTTATCGGTTCTATTTTGATAGGGCTCCTTTTATTGGGGATCGTTATTTATAGGTTAAAGACCGTGTCAGAACCCTTGATAAAGCTCAGTTTATTTAACCACCCTTCTGTGGTGATCTCCAATTTGGTGTTCTTTATTCAAGGAGCTTTCTTTATTGGCTTTTTATTCTTGATTTCTTTGATGTTACAAAGTGATATGGGACATACAGCTGCCTCGGCAGGTCTGATGTTGGTGCCGTTTAGCGTGCTTTCGGCACTTATTGCCAAATTCGTACTTCCGTCGGTCTCTAAGCGTGTTAATTCTGCTCAGATGGGCGTATTGGGTTGGTCTTTCTTGCTTGTAGGTGCGATTGTGTTGTGGGGAGCTCTTTATTTGGGGCATCCATTGTCCATGGTATTGATCGGTGCAGCCTGTATTTCGGGTGTTGGAATTACTTTTTGTTTTACAAGCATGGCTGTATTGAGTATACGTGATGTAGATCCTTCCAATTACGGCGTAGTTTCCAGCTTGACGAGTACCAGTTATTTTTTGGGTGGAGGTATCGGACTGTCGTTTATGACAGTACTGAATGAGTTGCTTCCCTCAGAATGGGCCGTAGGGAATCTGAGTTTGGGACTCTTATTTTTGTACGCGCTTGCAAGTGTAGTTATATTAGTGTATATATCGCGATCGGAGCAAAAGACAGCCATTGCTGCTTAAGTAATTATCATAAAAGCCGGTCTAGACCGGCTTTTATGATAATTGAACTAGGCTTTTCGTCTAATGTTTGGCAAGAATCCGGTAACTATTCCGATCAGTGGTAGAAACGCACAGATGGAGAATACGTATTCAATGCTTGTGTGGTCGGCAAGCCAGCCTAAGACGGCCGAACCTATGCCTCCCATTCCAAAAGCAAAACCGAAGAAAAGTCCGGCAATCATACCTACTTTGCCGGGGATAAGATCTGTGGCATAAACAAGGATCGCAGAAAAAGCGGAAGAAATGATCAAACCGATAATACCAGCTAATACAACAGTCGGTAACAGGCCTACATGGGGGAGTAATAATGTGAAAGGAGCAGCACCCAATATAGATATCCAGATAATCAATTTACGTCCGTATTTGTCACCTAATGGACCACCCAAGATCGTTCCTGCTGCGACAGACGCTAAAAATACAAATAGGTAGATCTGTGAATGTTGAACACTGACATCAAATTTTTCGATGAGATAGAACGTAAAGTAGCTCGTCATGGACGCCATGTAGAAGTATTTTGAAAAGATGAGTACTAACAGAATGATAATGGAGATGATAACAGTGCGCTTTGGTAATGCCTGTTGTGGAGCTGTGTTTATAATTCCACTTGTAGTTGCTGTCTTGACAATAACATTCTGTTGATACCAATTGCCCACGATAGTCAATATAAACATACCTAATACAGCGAGGGTGCCGAACCAGCCGATATAGTTTTGCCCCATCGGTATTACAATTAAGGCTGCAAGTAATGGGCCTATGGCACTGCCTGTATTTCCACCCACCTGAAAGATGGACTGAGCCAGTCCTTTGCGGCCGCCAGAGGCTAGGTGTGCTACACGTGAAGCCTCCGGATGAAATACGGATGATCCGATACCTAAAAGACTTACTGAGGTAAGAATAAGGTAGAAATTGGACGCGTAGGCAAGGCATATTAATCCAGACAATGAAAAAATCATACCGATGGCTAATGATCTTGGATTTGGTTTCTTATCTGTATATGCTCCGACAAAGGGTTGAAGCACGGATGCGGTCAATTGAAAGATTAACGTAATAATTCCGATTTGCGTAAATGATAGTGCGTAGTTGTCCTTGAGCAACGGGTATACGGAAGGGACGACCGATTGCATTAGGTCATTGAGTAGATGCGAAAAGCTGATGGCAAATAGTATAGGATATACGGTTTTGTTTGCGGATAAAGTGGACATAAGATAGTATAAGAAAACATCAGGTCATCTGATGAATTAGGGTAAAAAGATTAAATTCTTCCAATTATTTTAATAGCGATTTTTGTTGCCTTGATAGCGTCTTTATTGCTGATTGCTTGCAATAGGTCTTCGTGAATCTTTTGTGACTCGACAAATGTAGCGGTATCATTATAGAGGGTCAGGAAGAATTTGCTGACGTGTACGGACATTGTTTTGTAGAGCTCATGTAGAATGGTATTGCCACAACTTTCTGCAACAGTGATATGAAAGTCTACGTCTGCATGGATACAATGCAGCATATCTCCATTTTCGGCATACTGTTTTCGCTCTTCCAGCTTTCTTTTCATTTTCTGTAAATGTGCTTCCGTTCTGTTTGTGGCGGCTTTCTCTACGATTTTTAATTCCAACAGTTGTCGAACCTCAAATATCTCTGTAAAGTTAGCGCGTTCAATTTTCTCGTCTAGAACATTATTGCTACTATGACTGACAACAAAGGTGCCGAGTCCCTGCTGCACGTTGACAAAACCTAGTTGAGATAGGAATTTGATAGCCTCACGGATAGTAGAGCGGCCCACACCAAATTTTTGCATAAGCTCCGGTTCTGTAGGAAGCTTTTCGTTAATAGCAAATGCCCCGCTTTCAATGCTATGTTTAAGGCTGTCTGAGACTTCTTGTGCTAGAGATTTTTTTTGTATCATCATATCATCTGATGAATACAAAGATATAAAAATGAATCTTAAAACAAAGCCGAATTGCCGAAAGCTTTTTCTAAATCGACTATTTAGTTTTTGTTTTCATAATTATTGCTCGAGTGCTCATTGGAGTCTTCATGCGGGAAGAGTTTGTGATGGTCTTTTAATCCAAAGCTAAGTGTGCTCCAGCTCTGTCGGTATAATATCTGTAGGAAGGCAAAAATCATGGCCGTAGACCAACCGATCAACATAATTCCATTTACAGCTTCTAAGCCCGCCAAAATACGCCATTCCGAATTGATTGTTATATCACCATAGCCAATTGTCGTAAATGTGATTAGCGAAAAATAGATGGCTTGTTCAAAGCTGCTAAGATCGGAGATATAAGGATTGAAATAATAGGCTGCGGCCCAAAGGGTGCATTGGGAGGCGTGTAGGAGCGTAAGATAGGACACAAGGTAGACCAACATCCAAAGCGTGGGGTATATGGTCTTGGTGCGTTCCATTTGCCGCAGGTATTGTGGAATAAAAATACGGAAGAAGTAAATTGTCGAGAATGCCTGTACAATGACATTTATAGTGATAATTACTAGTCCCGTAAAGATTACTGTTAGCATAATATTATATGACTAAAATTTCAAGAGAGACAAAACTGATCTCGATTTATTTTGCCGAGACAAATATTACAAATATAGTAACTAGGAAGGAAATAGGTTGTATTGCTTTTTTTTGGGGACAATAAAAAAAGCGACTTTATTAAAAGTCGCTTTTTAGTAGCCCGTAGGGGAATCGAACCCCTGTTTCCAGAATGAAAATCTGGCGTCCTAACCCCTAGACGAACGGGCCCTTTTGCTTTGGTGATGCAAATATAGACGCTTTTATCTATTATCCAAAATATTTTTTATCCAAATATTGTAATGCATTGAAAGCTAAAATATTATTTTTAAATAAGGTCAAAGCCAATATCAGTACGAAAGTATTTTCCTTGATAAAAGATCCGGCCAGCATCAGCTGTCGCTTGTTGAAGTGCGGTGAATAAGTCATCTTGTAATGTGGTGACTGCAATAACACGGCCCCCAGCGGTTACGACTTCTCCGTTGACAAGCTTTGTTCCAGCATGAAAGATAATAGATTCTTTTACATTTTCGATATTGCTGATTACCTTGCCGTTTTCATAATCACTGGGATATCCGCCAGAAACTAACATGACTGTTACCGCCGTTTTAGGACTCAACGTGTAAGAGCGGTTTGCCAAATTGCCCTGAGCAACACCTTCTAATAGATCAACTAGATCGGACTCAATACGTGGGAGAACGGATTCAGTCTCCGGGTCGCCCATACGTACGTTATATTCTATAACATAAGGATCGCCACCTACATTCATCAAACCTATAAAAATGAACCCTTTATACGGTATGTTATCAATCTTTAGTCCCTCAACTGTCGGTTTTATAATTCGTTCTTCGACTTTCGTCAGAAACGCCTCGTCGGCAAAAGGTACTGGAGAGATGGATCCCATGCCTCCTGTATTAAGGCCTGTGTCTCCTTCACCGATACGCTTGTAATCTTTTGCAGAAGGTAATACCTTGTAAGAGTCTCCGTCTGTCAATACGAATACAGAAAGCTCTATCCCTTTTAAGAACTCTTCAATTACAACAACAGAGCTGGCCTGTCCAAATTTGGCGTCAGCAAGCATAGCTGTTAGCTCTGTTTTAGCGTCTTCCAGTGTCTCACAGATCAAAACGCCCTTGCCTGCAGCAAGTCCATCTGCTTTTAAAACGATCGGAAGTTTTTGTGTCTCTAAGTAGGCCAACCCCTCTTCCAGATTGGATAATTCGAACGATTTGTAAGCCGCAGTAGGGATATTGTGTCTAAACATAAATTCTTTTGAAAAATCTTTAGATCCTTCAAGCTGAGCACCCAATTTTTGAGGGCCTATGACAGCAATATGTTGTAAGTCTTCTCTTTCTAAAAAGAAATCGTGGATACCTTTTACCAATGGCTCTTCTGGTCCCACAAGTATGAGGTTGATGTCGTTGGCTAGTGCAAATGTTGCTATTCCGTCGAAATCGGTGACTTTAAGATCAATGTTTTGACCGTATTGTCCAGTTCCAGCATTGCCGGGGGCAATATAAAGATTGGTAAGTTTAGGGCTTTGTGCTATTTTATAGGCAAAGGCGGATTCGCGACCGCCAGATCCAACGATTAAGATATTCATGCCACAAACTTAGAGAAATATGCTTTAATTTTTGTTATCTTTCCTTAACAATTTAAAAATCAATTGAGACGACTATGAGATTTCTTCTTATTCCTTTTTTACTGCTGTTCAGTAGTGGCGCTTTATTTTCTCAGGATATTCAAAAGGTTTTAGACGATATGGCTGTGTATAGTGGAAATAATCCGCAAGAAAAGTTATATCTACATCTTGATAAATATGCTTATACCGCTGGAGAGACTGTTTGGTTTAAAGCGTATGCGACAATAGGGCTACAGAATTTGTTTTCTAACCACAGTGGTCTTGCGTATGTGGAATTGATCGATGGGGCAAAAAAGGTGGTCAATTCCATGACGATACCTATTGTTATGGGGCTTGGTATGGGGGATTTTAAGCTAACAGACACTATAACGGAAGGGTCCTATCGTTTACGGGCTTATACAAATTGGATGCGCAATGCTGATGAAAAGTATTTCTATGACCGTACGATTCAAGTGGCCAATGGTCGATCTGATAATATCATAACTACGACCTCTGTCCGAAGTGGGGAGAAAGATAATACCTACCAGATTCAGTTAAGAAGTCTGACGGGAGTTCCTTTGGCTAAAACCCAGGTGCGCTATGAAGTGATATCAGATGGTAAATCTGTGGAACGAAAACGAAGCAATACGGATGAAAATGGTAACTTGACTGTGGAGTTAAGTAAGAAATATACCAATGCTCATATTAAATTGCGCTTTGATAACTTTGAGAAAATACCTGTAAATAAGTTGTTAAAGATGCTGCCTCCGGAGGTGAAGAATGATGTGCAGTTATTTCCAGAAGGAGGAAAGTTGCTGGAAAATAAAATTAACAACATAGCCGTTAAAGCGGTGAATCCGAAAGGACTTGGGATTAAAACTAAAGTGATTTTCAAAGTAGGGGCAGATACGGCTGGTGTTGCGGAGACAAATGATCTTGGAATGGGGGTGACTTATCTTTTTGTTCAGCCCAATAGTGTATTCGATGTGCAAGCAGAATTTGAAGATGGGGCTAAGATGAGTGTACAGATGCCCGAGATTTATAAGACAGGGTATTCGATAGCGGTCAACGTTCAGCATGAAAATAAGGTTTTTGCGCAACTTAATCTTTCTGAAGATCTCGTGAATCAGAAGGATGCCTATTTTGTCGTGCATCATTTGGGAGAGGTCATTTTTGTATCTAAGCAGAAGCTGAGCAAAGACGAACTTGTTTTTTCGGTAGATAAAAAGGTATTGCCTTCGGGCGTATTGACGATTAGTATATTGAATGATCAATTCTTGCCCATTGTAGAACGACCATTTTTTAATTATAATGTTAAAGATGCTTTGCCGGTTGTCGTGAATCTGAATAAGACGAGTTTTACTACCCGAGATAAGGTACAGGTGGATATGATGATCGGCGAGGCGGAGGATTCTGTTCGTTTTGGGGCTTTTTCGGCAGCTGTAGTCGATCTGGCAAAAATTAAGGATAACCCGACATTGGCACCCAATATATTATCTTCGATGTTGTTGAGTGCGGATCTAAAGGGATACATCGAAAACCCGGGATACTATTTTGATGGGGGGAATGAGAGGATGCGAGAAATCGATATGTTGATGTTAACCCAAGGTTGGCGGAATATTGATTGGAGCACATTAGGGAAAGAAATTAAGCCGAAATTTGAAGTTGAAAAATCACAGCGGATAAGCGGATATACTAAAAAACTAGGACGTACCAAGCCGGAAGCTCATGCAAAAGTGCAATTGATATCTACGAAAAATTACATGGATTTTGTGGATACAACATCCAATGAGGACGGGTATTTTGTTTTTGATAATCTTTTGTTTCCTGATAGTATCAAGTTTCTGATCTCGGCAAGAGACCAGAATAAGGGAAAGAACAATATCGATATTGTAATAAATACCCCCGAAAGACCTGCTGTCGGAGATAATCGAAATTGGGCAGATGAGCGTTGGGATGTGAATGCATCGTATGTGGATCAAATTAATTTCTCAAAGCAGTTTTTTGCGGAATTGGAAAGTCGTGGTTTAATGGAAAAAGCGATAGCGATCGAGGAAGTTGTGGTACGCGCTACGAAGAAAAAGAAAGTAGCAGAAAATTCCAGTAATCTCAACGGGCCTGGAAATGCTGATCAGATCATTACGAGTGAGGAGCTCGAAACCTGTCCTACATTGGATATGTGTCTGTCTGGGCGCTTAATGGGGGTGATTTTTAACGGGGGAATTCCTTATAATACTAGGGGTAATGTGCCGATGCAGGTTGTTTTGGATGGAATGTATATCGAAGCGGATCAATTGTCTATGATTAATGTGAGTGATGTGGAGAGTGTGGAGGTGCTTCGGAACGCTAATTATACGTCGATATATGGAGTGAATGGAGGTAATGGGTTGATTATCATTACGTCAAAAACGGGTTTGTCAGCAATGCGTAGCTATGTTCCTAAGGGTATTTTGACGGTGCAGCCTCAGGGATTACATGTTAATAGGACATTTTATAAACCGGTCTATGATGTTGTGGATGGGATGCTGTTGAGTCGGGATCTTCGCACAACTATACATTGGGAGCCCAGTCTTGTCGCGGATAAAGAAGGAAAGGCATCTTTTAACTTTTTTACCTCGGATGGTAAGGGGAAATATCTCATGGTAATCGAAGGGCTTGATCTTACGGGAAGGATTTTGCGTAAGGTTGTGGAACTGGAAGTGAAATAAATATTTTATCTTGTAATATCATTTTAAGCGAGTAACTATGGATTATATACGTACGAAAAAGGAGGATCATATCTTACATGTTTTACTGGACCGTGGTAAATCAAATGCAATGGATCTGAAATTGGTCAATGAGTTGATTGATACGCTGGAGGAGGCTGGACAGGATCCTTCTGTAGAAGGTGTTGTATTGTCCGGTAAGGAAGGATTCTTTTCTTCTGGGCTGGACTTGATCACTCTTTTTGCTTATAACGAGGAGGAGATGCGTGAGTTTTGGAGTAGGTTTATGACTCTTCTTCAACGGTTTGCCTCTTTTTCTAAACCAACTGTGGCAGCAATTACAGGGCACAGTCCTGCTGGCGGATGCGTGATGGCATTGTGTTGTGATTATCGGTTGATGGCGCAGGGTGATTATATTGTTGGACTGAATGAGGTGCCAGTAGGCCTAGTTGTGCCTGAGTCCATATTTACCCTTTATAGTTTTTGGTTGGGTAAAGGTGCGGCTTATCGCAACTTGTTGGAGGGGAAGTTGTTCAAGCCAGAGGAAGCTCTTTCTGTGGGGTTGGTGGATGAAGTTGTGCCCTTTGACCGGATACAGAATGCTGCAATCAGACAGCTAAAGGCGGTAATGCAGTTTGAGAAAAATGCATGGCGTACTACCAAACTAAATTTGAGAGCTGAGCTTATCCGGGCTATGGAGCAGGATCAGAATGCGGCGGTGGAGCAGGTGTTGGAGCAATGGTGGAAGCCGAGTACACGCGAGATTCTGAAAACAATTATTTACAACTTGACACAGAAACGGTCGTAAGAGGGCATGTAACTAAACAAACATATTATGGTACAAGGAGCGTTAAAAGAAGATGCCTTAAGGGGAAAGACCATTTTGGTGACTGGAGGTGGGACTGGCCTTGGTAAGGCTATGGCGACTTACTTTTCCGAATTAGGGGCGGATGTGATTATCTCAAGTCGGAAAATTGAGGTACTGGAGGCTACTGCGCTTGAGATTAACAGTAAAACTGGAAATCCTGTCGTAGCATTGGCCTGTGACATTCGGAATAGTGATGAGGTGGAGCAGCTTATGCAAGAGAGTATAGGTCGATTTGGCAAGGTGGACGTGTTGGTTAATAATGCCGCTGGTAATTTTATATCACCCACAGAGCGACTCTCTGCTAACGCTTTTTCTACGATTATTGATATTGTATTAAAGGGAACAGCAAACTGTACGCTAACCTTTGGGAAGCATTGGATAAAAACTAAGCAGGCTGCGACAGTATTGAATATTGTGACTACCTATGCCTATACGGGATCGGGGTATGTGGTGCCTTCGGCTGTTGCAAAAGGTGGAGTGTTGACAATGACCCGCTCTTTGGCAGTTGAGTGGGGGAAGTATGGTATCCGCCATAATGCCATAGCGCCGGGGCCTTTTCCAACGAAAGGTGCTTGGGATAGGTTGCTACCGGGGGATCTGGCCGCCAAATTTGATTTTAAAAATAGAGTTCCACTAAAAAGAGTGGGAGATCACCAAGAATTAGCTAATTTGGCCGCATTTTTGGTGTCGGACTTTGCTAACTTTATAAATGGGGAAGTGGTTACTATAGATGGAGGAGAATGGTTGCAGGGGGCTGGACAGATGAATGGAATGGAAGCCATCCCTGAAGAGATGTGGGATGTGATCGAAAGTACAATAAAGAAAAACAATAAGTAATATAATGTATAGATTTTTAGGTATTGTGATTTTGCTGTTGGCATTACTGACATCATGTGGACAGCGTCATTCAGAAGAGCGCACAACAAAGGATAGTGTTGAAGTCGTAGCACCTGTTACAGTCGAAGAGAAAAATGATCTTACAGAGGTCGTAACTAGGTTTGTGAGAGCGTATGTAAGCAAGGATAACAATAAGGTTAACAGACTTGTTCATCCTGATCTAGGGATTACAATAATTTATCGTCCTGGAGCGTCCGATACTTTTGTCAAGTTGGACAGTATTGATTTTGCGAAGCCTATGCCGGATTATTTTCCTTACCCAGACTTTAGTAATGATTATACGCTGACTTTTGAGAAATTACCAGAATTTGACTGTGGTACTGAAAAATGGAATAAACTTGGTTTTTTCTGCGATACGACATCGCATCCCAATCAATTGTCTAATATTGTAGCTTTTGAGAAGGAGTTTGATGAGACGATGTTTTCAGAAGAACAGTTGGAAGCAATAGAAGTGGCCGAAGCTGAGAGTTTTCGGGTGATCGTGACGACCGCTACCCCTTTGGTGTTTCACGTTCGGCGCTATAAAGGGATATGGTACGTGACGACGTTGGATCGGGCATATGCAGGTTGTGATGCCTAAGTCTGTGTTTTGGAGCCAGTAGATAGAATAGAAATTTAGAAAATAGAGTATAATGAATTTTGATAAAGAAACGCAAGGACGTATTAATGCTTGGACTTCATCGGAGTATGATCAAGAAACCATAGGGAAGGTCCAGAAATTGATTGACAATAATGAAGAAACAGAGTTGGTCGATTCGTTTTATAAAGAGTTGGAGTTTGGTACGGGAGGATTGCGCGGTATAATGGGTGTGGGCTCAAACCGGATAAATAAATATACTATAGGTAAGGCAACCCAGGGGTTGGCAAATTATCTTAAGCAGCAGTTTCCGAATCAGCAGATTAAGGTGGCTGTGTCTTACGATAGTAGGAATAACTCCCAGTCTTTGGGGCACTTGGTTGCTGATGTTTTTTCAGCTAACGACATTCATGTCTTCCTATTTGACGAATTGCGACCGACACCGATGCTGTCCTATGCTGTGCGTCATTATGCCTGTCAAGGTGGCGTGATGTTGACGGCCTCGCACAATCCGAAAGAATATAATGGTTATAAAGCGTACTGGAATGATGGAGGGCAGCTCGTAGCGCCTCATGATAAGAATGTGATCGCTGAGGTGAACGCTATACAGTCGGTTTCTGAGATCAAGTTTGACCGAAATAGTGCGAACGTAACGCTGGTGACATCGGATTTTGATACGCTTTATATTGCTGCAAATACCCGTCTAAGTATACACCCAGAAGCTGTTCGTAACAATACGGACTTAAAAATCGTGTACTCTCCGATTCACGGTACGGGTATCACTGTTGTGCCAGCGATGTTAAATGCTTGGGGGTTCGAAAATGTGTCTGTGGTAGAGGAGCAAAAGGATCCCGATGGCAATTTCCCAACGGTGGTCTATCCTAATCCGGAGGAAGAGGATGCAATGTCTATGGCGATGCGAAAAGGGCAAGAATTAGATGCGGATGTCGTTATGGCGACAGATCCTGATGCGGATCGCGTAGGGGTCGCAGTTAAAAATACGGAAGGACAGTTTCAGCTGTTGAATGGCAATCAAATCGGAAGCCTTTTGGCGTATTATGTGTTGTCATCGAAAAAGGATAAGAAGGAACTTCAAGCGAATGATTATGTGGTCAAGACTATCGTGACTACAAATCTGATAAGTGATATCAGTGCTAGCTTCGGTGTTAAATGTTATGAAACATTGACTGGATTTAAGTTTATTGGGGAAAAGATGACCCAACTTTTAGGAAAAGAGAACTATCTCGTGGGTGGTGAAGAGAGTTATGGTTTTCTGGTCGGCGATCTGGTACGGGATAAGGATGCGGTCAACTCCTGTGCCTTTATTGCTGAGATGACAGCTTATTTCAAAGAGCAGGGTAAGACTTTGTTTGAGGTTTTATTGGATCTTTATGTAGAATATGGTTTTTATCAAGAGAAGCTTATTTCGTTGACCAAGAAAGGTAAAGCTGGTGCCGAAGAGATTCAAAACATGATGGTGAGCCTTCGGCGTAACGCGCCGAAATCTTTAGGCGGAGTGGCAGTAAAAGAGATACGGGATTACGAACGCCTGCAGGCGGAAGATATTTCTACAGGTCGTATGGATAAAATTGATTTGCCGAAATCTGATGTACTGCAGTTTATTACGGTGGATGGAGATGTTATATCCGCTAGGCCTTCTGGTACAGAACCTAAGATTAAGTTTTATTGTTCGGTTAAAGAGCGTCTGTTGGATAAGTCTTCTTTTAAGATCGTCGCAGAACGTCTTGAGGAGAAAGTAGCGCGTATTATGGCGGATATTGTAAAGGGGTAGTATGGAGAATTGGAAGTTATTGGATTCTCGGTATATTATTCAGCGACCCTGGGCAACTCTTCGCGTCGATAAGTTGGAGTTGCCCAATGGCACAATAAAGGACGAATATTATGTGCTGGAATATCCTACCTGGGTGAATGTGGTTGGTCTGACAGCGCATGGAACACTGCTGTTTGTCAAGCAATACAGGCATGGAGCACAGGAAATAATGGTTGAATTGCCAGCGGGTGTAGTGGAGGATGGTGAAGATCCTGTAGACGCGGCAAGAAGGGAGATGTTGGAAGAAACGGGGTATGCCTTTGATAGTATCGAATATGTGTGCGAACTGTATGCTAATCCGGCTACGAGCGGCAACCTGACCTATACTTATCTCTTACAGGGAGGGAGGAAGATTCAGGACCAAGAATTAGATGCTTCGGAAGATATTGAAGTCGTTGAGCTATCTATTGAAGAAGCTAAGGAGTTTCTCTTTGCGAATAAAGTGGGGCAGGCGTTGCACAGCGCTGCCTTATTCTATGCCTTAAGGAGATTAAACTTGCTTTAAGGAGGTGTTTTTCTGTTCGGTATGATTTGGTCAACGGTTTTTATGCGGACGGAAGAACTGTTTTCCGAATAATTTGTTGTATTTTCTTAACTTTGCCAAATGGCAAGAGAGATATTCGAAACAAAGCGAAAGGCGTTAAAAATAAATCTAGATGCGGCAATCTACGGTACGTTTGCCGAGATTGGCGCGGGGCAGGAGGTAGCTCGTAATTTTTTCGAGGCGGGAGCAGCTTCCGGTACAATAGCAAAAACCATGTCTGCTTATGATATGGCTTTTAGTGATGCGATTTATGGTGTGGAGGAGTCGGGAAGGTATGTGAGTCGTGCCCGCCTTACGAAGATGTTGTCGCATGAGTTCAATCTGTTGACCGAACGTCTGCATATGGAAAAATACGACAATAAGCGTTTCTTTGCTTTTGCTGATACGGTCACAACACTGAATTTTACAAAGACAAATGATCCACATGGTTGGTTGGGAATCCGGTTTCAAAGTGAAGTAGACGGGCCTACCAATGATATTATCATTCATGTTCGTTTGTTAGATAGCGATAACCGGCTGCAATCGAAAGTGCTAGGTATATTGGGTGTCAATCTTGTATTTGCTGCATACTACTATTCACAGGATCCACAGGTCATGATCGAGTCGCTGGTCGACAATCTTTCGGTTGGTTCGGTAGAGATAGATCTGGTCAAGGTGAGTGGTCCAGTTTTCGAGAATGCGAACGAGCGTCTCTTGAACTTGTATCTTATTGCTAAGGGTTTTGCCAACGCGGCGATCTTTAGACCGGATGGTAGGGCAGCCCAAATCAAAGATTTCCTATACAAAAAAGATATTATTGTCTTGCGGACAAAGTACAGACAAAAGTCTTTACCTAACTTTGATCTGTTTAATCTTGCTGTCGAACAATTTAAAAAGAATACGTTGGCAGACCCTGAAAATACGGTGGTGTTGATCGAGGTGTTGATGGGGAATGTGCTGGACGAAGATCTCGACCTGACGGGAGAAGACCTGCAGTATTTTGCGCAACGTGCTGAAGAACTCTGTTCCACAGGAAACAACATTATGGTCTCGAATTTCAGACGGAACAATCACCTTGCAGAGTTTGTAAAGACATTTAAACCTCGTAATGTAGGTATCGCTACTAACGTTTCAAATTTGCGTAATATCTTTAACTCGGATAATTATAACAAAGAAAACTATACAAACGAGCTGCTCTCGTATATTTCTGGGATGTTCAGTAAGAATGTAAAGCTGTATGCCTATCCTTACCTTAATAAAAAGGAGAATAAGATTATAACGACAAAAAATCTTAAGGTGTCTGACGAAGCAAAGCCGCTATATGATTTTCTGATCCAAAATCACTATATCATCGATATTGAAAATTACGATGAGAAGTACGTGAAAACTGTGTAATTGTCAAATATTCGCTATAATTCTGGTTTGGCATTTGCCTTTTTGTAAAAAGGTGTAACTTGTGTGTTCGAAAGATAACATTTTCTAGTAAATGAAGGCAACCTATATCGAATACAAAGACACGAACAGCTTTTCGAAGACACTGCTGGCGTATTTAGCAGGCGAAGACAATCTGGATTCATTTTACGGCAATAAGCCCACAATGGACGGATTTGCGGCGCAGATTCGTTTAAAGGAATCCTTTGCTCATAGAGCAGTCTTGGTGGAGTCACTTCGGTCTTCATATGTTGGGTTGTTGGAAGATGCCATCGAGGTGGAGCAGAATATTAAGCTGCTTGCCGACAAGAATACCTATACGGTCACGACAGGGCATCAATTGAATATCTTTACAGGACCGCTTTATTTTATTTTTAAGATCGCTACAGCAATCCGTCTAGCGAAAGATTTAAAGGAAAAATTTCCGGGAAATAATTTTGTGCCTGTTTACTGGATGGCGACAGAGGACCATGATTTTGACGAGATCAATAATACACGGGTATACGGCAAAAAGATTGTATGGGATGTTCCAAAGGTGTCCGGTACAGGGCGTATGGATACGGGTTCGATGGGCGAAGTGGTGCGGCAGTACTGTGGGATGTTGGGGCTCTCGGAAAACTCAACGCAGTTGACCGCTATTGTCGAAGAAGCTTATTTGAGAGGGAGAAGCCTTGCTGATGCGACGCGTGTATTGGTACATGAGCTTTTTAAGTCTTACGGACTTGTTATTGTTGATGCCGATAGGCGGGAGTTGAAAAAGCTGTACGCACCAGTTATTGAAGAAGATGTTCTGCACGAAAGGAGCTTTGCCGCAATTTCCAAAACCTCTGCCCAACTTGAAGAAAAGGGATATACTGCACAGGTATATGCTAGACCCTGTAATTTTTTCTACCTGACAGATGAGTTTAGAGAGCGGATAGAGAAGAATGCTGATGGTAATTATGAAGTGTTACATCAGGGACTGCTCTTCACTCCGGAAGAGTTGAGCCGTGAAATCGAACAATATCCGGAACGCTTCAGTCCTAATGTGGTGATGAGACCTCTGTATCAAGAGGTAATATTGCCCAATCTCGCTTATATCGGTGGTGGGGCAGAGATTGTGTACTGGCTCCAGCTTAAAGCAAATTTTGACCAGTATCATGTTCCTTTTCCTGTCCTAATACCTCGTAACTCGGCATTGATAACCGAAGATAATATCGTAGGCAAAATATATCGATTGGACCTGACCTTCAAATCTGTCTTTAAGTCTACCTTGGCTTTGCAAAACGAATACGTGAGACGGCATACGACACATCGACTACACCTCAAAGATGAGTGGATGGAGCTGAATGCTATTTTTGGAAAGATAAAACTACGTACGCATAAGATAGACCCGAGTTTGGGACCTAGTACCGATGCTGTGAAAGCACGTCTTAAAAAGGCAATTAACAATCTGGAGAAGAAGTTGCTTAAGGCGGACAAACGTAACCATCAGGATGCCGTATTACAGATCGAACGGATCAAGGAGAAATTGTTTCCGGGCGGAGGATTGCAGGAACGTACGGAAAATTTTGCCGTACTCTATGTCAAATACGGTGATGACCTTATCGCAGAACTGGTAAAACATTTTGATCCCTTAGCCTTCAAGTTTACGATTTTATATTAGTCATAAAGTTCATAGATCGAAGATGTAGTGTACGGTGTGAAACTTTGGCTTTATGAACGGTTTTGCTAGTTTGCATGTTTTATTTGTATGAAAACTCCCTTTTATTTGTTTTTTGCATAATATATTGTGCAATCGATTGATGTTATTATAAAAGTTTCTGCTGATAGGTCCCCTCCAAAAAAGTCTTATAAATTGCGTATCTTTGCACATCGAAAAACAAACCGTTTATGATGAATAAATAAATTGTTTGTCAAAGAGTTAATTACATATAGTCCTTGCAATTGTAAAGCAAATGAGTAACGTATATTACCAAGAAAAATTCCAGGACCGTCATAATGGTCCTCGTGCCGCACAAGTAGAAGAAATGTTGGGTTTCTTAGGTGTAGGTTCGCTAGATGAGTTGATTGAACAAACCGTTCCGGCTCAAATCCGTGCAAAAAAAGCATTAAATCTTCCAGACGCTTTAGGTGAGGTGGCCTACTTGGAGAAAGTAGCGCAAATTGCTGAAAAGAACAAGGTGTTCAAATCGTACATTGGTCAAGGATACTTTGACGTTATCCTTCCAGGTGTGATCCAACGTAATGTTTTCGAAAATCCAGGATGGTATACACAGTATACGCCTTATCAGGCAGAGATTGCGCAAGGACGTTTACAGGCTCTTCTTAATTTCCAGACTGTTGTCTGCGACTTTACAGGGCTAGAGATTGCGAATGCTTCTTTATTGGATGAGGCTACGGCTGCTGCGGAAGGTATGTTCATGTTGTACAGTGCACGTAAGAACAAAGATGCCAATGCATTTTTGGTGTCACCAAATGTATACCCTCAGACGTTGGATGTATTGCGTACGCGTGCGGTACCATTTGGTGTTGAAATCCGCGTTGCTGATATCAATGAAGCAAATCTTGCGGATGATGTGTTTGCTGCATTTATCCAATATCCTGCGGCAGATGGGACAGTAGCAGATTATAAAAACTTCACAGCAGCAGCACATGCTAAGAATATTACAGTCTGTGTTGCAGCAGATCTGATGTCTTTGGCGTTATTGACGCCTCCGGGCGAATGGGGTGCTGATGTTGTTGTAGGTAACTCGCAGCGTTTTGGTGTGCCTATGGGCTTCGGTGGCCCGCATGCTGCTTTCTTCGCGACGAAAGATGCGTATAAGCGGAATATCCCTGGCCGTATTATTGGTGTTACCTCAGATTCAAACGGTGGGTATGCGCTTCGTATGGCTTTACAGACGCGTGAGCAACATATACGTCGTGATAAAGCATCTTCTAACATCTGTACTGCACAGGCATTATTGGCTATTATGGCGTCTTTCTATGCGGTGTATCATGGACCAGAAGGAATCAAAAACATTGCGTCTCGTATCAATGATCTGACAAAATTGGCCGACAAAGCTATTCAATCATTGGGGTATGAGCAGTTGAATAAGACCTATTTTGATACCTTACGTTTCAACGTGGGTAAAGAAGTTGACGGCTTGAAGTCTGAAGCTTTAAACCACGAGCTGAACTTCTATTACAATGAAGGTATTGTGGGTATCTCCATCGATGAGACAACTACATTTGCTGATATACAAACATTAGTTAAGGTCTTTGCCAAAGTTAAAGGAAAGCACCAAAGTGATGTAGATTTAGAAAGTCTGGTAAATAACTTGACGAGTTCTATCCCCTCTGAATTAGAGCGTGTTTCTAGCTATCTGACACATCCTATCTTCAACAGTTACCGTTCGGAGCACGAGATGCTACGTTATATCAAATCGTTGGAAGCAAAAGATCTGTCTCTTTGTCACTCTATGATTCCATTGGGATCGTGTACGATGAAGTTGAATGCGACTACAGAGATGGTTCCGGTTACTTGGGCACGTTTCGGAGGATTGCATCCATTTGCACCAGCAGATCAGACTTCAGGCTATATGCAGTTGATCAACGAGTTAAACGACTGGTTGAGCGAGATCACAGGATTTGCTAAGATGTCTTTCCAACCGAATTCCGGAGCTCAGGGTGAGTATGCAGGGCTAATGGTGATCGATGCTTATCAAAAAAGTAGAGGTGAAGGACACCGTAACATCTGTTTGATCCCTGCTTCTGCACACGGAACAAATCCAGCTTCGGCTTCGATGGCAGGATTGAAAGTTGTCGTGGTAAAAACGGATGAGCGAGGAAATATTGATGTGGCTGATTTGAGAGCGAAAGCCGAAGAGCATGCTGCTAATTTAAATTCTTTGATGGTTACTTATCCATCTACACATGGTGTATTTGAAGAAACTATTATCGAAATCTGTAACATTATTCATGAGAATGGTGGTCAGGTATATATGGATGGAGCAAACATGAATGCTCAGGTCGGTCTTACGAGTCCAGGCTTGATCGGTGCCGATGTTTGTCACCTAAATCTACATAAAACTTTCTGTATTCCTCACGGTGGTGGTGGTCCAGGTATGGGACCTATCGGTGTGGCAGCGCACTTGGTGCCATTCTTGCCAAATCATGAAGTTGTTGAAGTATCTGGCGAGCAAGGTATATCTGCTGTTTCGGCAGCGCCTTTTGGTTCTGCTTCTATTCTTTTGATCTCCCATGGCTACATTGCGATGATGGGTAGCGAAGGGTTGACTACAGCTACCAAAACTGCCATCTTAAATGCAAACTATATTAAGGCGCGCTTAGAAGGACATTATCCTGTGTTATACGCAGGTGCCAATGGGCGCTGTGCACATGAGATGATCTTGGATTGTCGTGGATTCAAAAATGTAGGTATTGAAGTAGCAGATATTGCAAAACGTCTAATGGATTATGGTTTCCACGCACCTACAGTATCGTTCCCGGTAGCGGGTACATTGATGGTCGAGCCTACGGAGTCGGAGTCTAAGCCTGAGTTAGATCGTTTCTGTGATGCCTTGATTACTATCCGTCAAGAGATTGCAGCAGTAGAGGCCGGAGAAGTTGATCAAACGGATAATGTGTTGAAGAATGCACCGCATACTGCAGCTGTTGTTATCGATGACGAATGGAATAGATCTTATTCTCGTCAGGTGGCGGCTTATCCACTTCCTTATCTAAAAGTAAATAAATTCTGGCCTTCTGTAGGCCGAGTAAATGATTCGCAGGGTGATAGAACGCTTATCTGTTCTTGTCCTTCGATCGAAGAATACGCAGAAGCATAGTAACGGATTCTGTAGATATTTTAAAGGCTGCACCATTTTGGTGCAGCCTTTTTTTTGGTCGTCCTCCAGTTTTTTACTTTATATAGTTAGTTAGATAACTAGAGTTTTGTTGGATATTTTTTCTTTTCTGTGGCTATAGTTCTACCATAGTTTTTTGTGTTTTACAATAATACATTGTCATAGAGAGGCTAGGTAGCTCGATGTCTACAAAAAATGAGCTTTTTCATTTGTTTGGTTTGTAACTGCTTGTGTTATAGGGGTAATTTTGTGCTGTCAGATAATTGGTTCGTTATGCAACGTCCAAAAGTCAATACAAATCATTTCTAGATTAGGGAATTTATGAATATTAAAAACTTTGCATTAACCGGGCTTTTATTGTCATCAGTTGTTATTGCTAATGCACAACAGAAACTTTCTGATGGTACAGGTGATAATGGGTTGACCGTTAACCAAAATGCTATCTTAGAACTTGCTAGTAAAAATAAGGGATTGCTTCATACGAGAGTGACTTTGGAGGCTACGACCAAAGCCTATCCAATGAGTGCACACGTTGCCGGCCTTATGGTATATAATACAGAGACGCGCAATGATGTGATACCGGGTATTTATTACAACGATGGTACTAAGTGGGTTTTGGCTTCAGGTGGTAAAGCGACGAGTATTTCATACAATCCTACGACTTACGAAATTTCTTTTGTGGATGTGAATGGTAGTCCTGTAACGATCGATTTTAAAGAGGTCGTTAAGAAAAATGAAACGATTACGACTTTGATCTCTATTGGAGAAGGCAAATATGAATATACTTCAGAGAATGGAACGAAGACGGTAATCAATGTACCTGCTGATGTGATCCAGAACTTTGAGACAATTGTTAAGGAAGAGAATGTCAAGAACGAGATCATCAACCTGATCAAGAATGTTGGTGGTAACGTGTATTACGATGGAGACAAATTTACTTACGTAACAGAGACGGGCGAAACGAAAGAGATCACGATCAAGGAGATTGTAGCGGCAAATGAGACCTTGACAGTACTTAGTTATAATCAGAAAACCAATGCTCTTACTTATAAGGATGAGAAAGGTAAGGAGGAGATTATCAATTTAAATATTGGAACCATAGTTTATGATTCGAAAACAAATACCATTACTTATGTTGATGGTAATGGGGGCGCTACGCCATTAACATTGAATGAAACAAGTTTAGTTTACGATCAAACGACTAAGGTGTTGACTTATACAGACTCCAAAGGCGTGTCGCATGAGATAGATTTAGGAGCTTTAGTTGCAGCTCACGAGACGGTAACTACGATCACAGAAAAGGACGGTGTTTACACGTATACGAACGAGAAGAAGGAGACTTTCGAGATCAACATTCCTAAGTCAGTTGTAAATAACTTTGAGACTATTGTAAACAAAGGGCCAGTTACTGTAAACGGTGATACTTTCAGTACCGTTGAGGAATACATCCAGCATATCGCGAACAGCAGTGTTGCTATCGGCGGTGGTGATTTTGTGACTGTAACTGGTACAGGTACAGCTGCAGATCCTTACAAAGTGGAGGTCAAGGGCGGAGAGAAGAACACGATGCTTGTTACTAACAAGGATGGCCAGCTTGAATGGGCTACCATCGAGAGTATCGTAAAAGGTAATGAGACCGTTACGACTTTGGTAAAAGGTACAGACGGCAAATACACATACACTTCGGAAGACAATACGGTCACCGTTATCGATATCCCTGCGAGCATAGTGGAGAACTTTGAGACTATTGTAAACAAAGGGCCAGTTACTGTAAACGGTGATACTTTCAGTACCGTTGAGGAATACATCCAGCATATCGCGAACAGCAGTGTTGCTATCGGCGGTGGTGATTTTGTGACTGTAACTGGTACAGGTACAGCTGCAGATCCTTACAAAGTGGAGGTCAAGGGCGGAGAGAAGAACACGATGCTTGTTACTAACAAGGATGGCCAGCTTGAATGGGCTACCATCGAGAGTATCGTAAAAGGTAATGAGACTGTTACCGTTTTGGTTAAGAACAGTGATGGTACATTTACTTACTATAATGAGAGTCAGATCGGAGCGGACGGTAATCCAAAAGCAGGAGAGACGGGTGTAGTTATCGATCCTAAAGAGGTGTCTGTGGCATTGAATACGACGACTAATAAATACGAGTTCAAGAACTCAGCAGGAGCTGTGATTGGCGAGATCGATGCGAATGCTGATGCCATTGTGTATAACGATAATTCTACGAACCTGGGAGTAACTAACGTTCAGGGCGCAATCGAGAAGTTATTGGAGAAAATTACGACAGTAGAGGGTACAAAAGGGAATCTAGTTGTAGCAGGAGGTTTAGAGTTCACAGGAGCTACTACCGGAACTGCGAAGTTATTGGCGGATGCTGGTATCCAGATTGCAGATAAAGGCGTAACCAGCGAGAAGTTGACAGCCGGCGTAGGAGTAGATGGTCGTGTAGCTGTTGCGGGTACAGATGGTACTGTAACATGGATGTCTAAAACAGATGCAACTACCAACGATCTCACTTTGGTCGGAAATAAATTGACAAGTACAGTTAATGGAAAAGAATCTTTTGTATCATTGACTGATGCCAATTTAACTTCTGACAAGAAAATTGAGAGTTCAAACATCACTGTTACGGGAGGACAAGGCGCAACATTGCAGAATGTGACTCTTGAAGTGACAGCAGGTACAAATGGACAAGTTATGGTGACCAAAGATGGCAAAACGGCTTGGGTAGATCAGTCTACAATTGTTCCTACGATTACGAATGACTTTAGTTCTCAAGGAAATAAAATGACGTCAAATGTCAATGGTGTTTCCAAAGAAGCTTTGATCGTAAACGAAGTCAAGAACGAACTGTCAGGAACTACTCTAACGACGTCTGTAAATGGTGTGGCCGGGATAGTTGATTTAAAAGACGCAATTCAAGCAGGCCAGAAGGAAACTGTTGTCGCAGAAGGTACTGGTGTTAAAGTAGAAACGGCCGTTGATGGTAAAGTGACTACATATACTGTCTCTGCAGATCCAGCTGAAATTACATTAGCTGGAGATGTTACAGGTGCTGCAAATGCAACAACACTTTCATCAATTCAAGGTACACCCGTAGCAGCTTCTGGTACAAAAGTAGACGGACAAGCATTGGTGTTTAACGGCACAAATTGGGTACCGGGTACACCAAAAGTTGACGTAGCTAATATTACAGATGGTAAAGCTTTAACTTCAACAGATTTAGAGTTGTCTGCTAATGCTCCAACAGCCCTTTTAAAAACAGTATCAGCAAATATTAAAACAGGTGCTGTAACTTCTGACAAGATTTTAGACGGATCTGTACAAGGAGTGGATTTGAATGCAAATGTTGCAGGAACAGGTCTTACTAAAAACGCATCAACAGGAGCTTTAGATGTTAATACTTCAGCTATTGAAACAGTATTGGCGGACGGAACAATTTCTAACGCTACAAATGGTGCAATTACGGTAACCGACGGAAACAATGCTACTTTTAAAAATGTAACGTTGGCTGTTAAAGCAGAAAGTGGCGTAGAAATTCATGACGATAAAGTGAAGTTAGGCGGAAGCTTAACACGTTCTACAACTATTACTCAAAATGCTAACCCGTTAACTATAGCAACAGGTGGAAGTAACTTCAATATCACTGGTTTAGACAAGAAGAAGGTGCAGGCGACAGATGCAACAGCGGGAGTTACACAGCACTTATTAGCCGTAGGAAGCGATAATGTGGTTAAGGCTCTGAAAGCAGCTATGCCAAAGTTCTTCTACATGCCATCTATCATAATACCTACCACACTGACACAGTTAAATGCTGTTGGGTCGGGGAAAGTTACGGGGGATACCTTTAATGACGGAACTCGTGTAGGAACACTCAATCTGTATGGGCGTTATGTTGCTCAGTTTGGAACAACTGGGACGACAACACAACCAAGTAGTCCAGGAGCTCCGGCGTTACCAGTACTACCCGCAGGAGAATTACATTATTATGTGACCTGGTTTGATCAAACTATATTTGAGACTGTTGGCGTAGATGCAAACGGTGTATTGACTTACACAGTAAAAGTAGATGCAGATATTACAGTTGGGTCATTTATGAATATAGTATTTGCAGTTAAAGAAACTAACTAATGATGAATATCATGAGAAAATTAGAGGTTATATTACTGTGTTTATTTGTCTTGATTGGTGCGGATGCATATGCCCAACAGGAATCAACGGAAACTGAGATAAACAAAGCTAAGCTAGAGGTAGCAGCGATTGATTCCGTAATATCTTTAACGGCTTCGCAAAAGCACGAGTTAGAACTTGTAATGCTGGAAAAGAATAGTTTTATGTCTAATCCAGAGATGAGTATTAGTAGAAGGAATTGGACGATTGAGCATAATTATCTCGAGCGTATCGATCAAATTCTACAAGATGGAAACAATGTCGGAAAAGGGAAAGCTCAGGCAAAGTCTTTGAAACAAGTGAGCGCCAAAACAACGTCGAAAGATAAACCTGTATTGGATGAGAAACTGTTGAAAAGGTTGAATCTTCATAAAGTTGCTGAACATATTCAATAATGGTGTTTGCACGACTTAAACGAAAAGAAATGAAAAGACTTATGCAAATATCTATCGTCCACTTTGTATGTGTGTGGTTTATTGTACTAATGGGGCATTCTAGACTTTATGCTCAGGTTACAAATCCAATCCAGGCTACCATCGTGAATGCTAATCCGAATGATACGCAAATATTGGACGCATTAAATGGAGGAGGATTGACATTGACCCTTAGAACGGGGGACGGTTTGAAAAGTGGGGAGAAAAACAAGCAGATTGCAATCTTCAGTAATGGAACGGCAGCTGGATTATTAATGAATGAAGGTATCTTGTTTTCGACGGGGAATGCTTCAGAAGATTTGAAAAGCAGAAATGCAAATCGGGCTAAAGGTGTAAATATCAACACAACATACAATGATGCTGATTTGAGGAGTATTTTCTCTGAGGCAAAAAATGACGCTGTTGTCTATACTTTTACGGTTAAGTTAGCGGATTACACCTCTGCCCTACGGATTGCTTTTCAGTTTGGGTCAGAAGAATATCCAGATTACGTTGGTTCGGTGTACAATGACGCTTTTGGATTTTTTGTTACAGGTCCTAACATTACCGGGAGTTTTAATATGGCTAAAATTCCAGCAAATCAGAAACCCATATCCATCAACACCATTAACTATGGAAAGGCTGGGGTTAATGGTTCTCTGTCCTATTCTGGATTGGATTTAACACAAGGCGAACAGTACGTTAATAATGGGCACAATACAGTTGTTGCAGCTAATGGTAGATTACCAACAAATCTGAACAACGGTCCCAAGCCCGTATTTATTGAATACAACGGTCTTACAAAGTTGATTACTTATGACCTAGTAAACCTACAGCCAGGTGGGACTTATACTTTCAAGATTGCAATTGCTGATGCAAGTGACCATATTTATGATTCTGGTGTAATTATTCAGAAAGTGCAGGGAACTACCGGTGCTGATTTGAAGATTGAAAAGACTGTAAATAATATGACTCCTGCAATTGGGGAGGAAGTCGAGTTTACGCTTACAGGATCTAATTTGGGGCCATATAACGCCACAAACTCGAAGGTTAACGATTTGTTGCCAAATGGTTATGAATATGTAAGTCATCAGGCAAGCAAAGGGACGTATGTTCCATCAACAGGAGTGTGGACAATAGGAGGTTTACAAGCTATTCAAGAGACTGTCACATTAAAAATCAGAGCCAAAGTTAAAGCGACAGGAGCCCATACAAACGTTGCGACAATTTCGGCAGATGATTTGGATCCCGATTACGGCAATAATACATCGTCAGTCACACCAGAAGCGACTTGTGTAGATCAGGTTATGTTCCTTGATGATTTTGGAGTGAGTAATAGAAATGTAAGCTCGGGCAGAGTTAGTTCAAGTTATATGCCTGCTACCGGTTACAGATTTGGTACGCCTTATCCGACTTCTACTTCCTACGGTGAATCTGCTATTGATAATGGATATTATGCTGTAGTTGCTCCAGGTCATATTAAGTATGGATGGAATTCGACTGACTTAGCTTCTTATTTTTGGACACCGAGTTTGGATGAAGCTGGGGCTGTTACAGATATGTCAGGTACACCAACGGGGGCTGCGATGGTAGTCAATGGAGGAAATGCTTTAAAAACATTTTACGAAAGAGGTGTCACATTGCAGTATGGAGCTGCATACAAAGTTTCATGTTGGATTTATGTAGTTGGCAACCCAAGTAAGATTGCCGTTGATATTAAAGATAAAAAAACTGGGGGTATTATCGGAACCATAGAGAGTGCGACTTTTGGGCCTCAAGATGAAAAGAAATGGATTCCTCTAGAATTTTACTTTAAGTTACCAGCGCAAGGCGAATTGACTTGTGATATTGACGATGTGTTTCTTTCTTTTAGAAATGATATAGCGGCAAGCGTGAAAAATGATTTTTATATCGATAATATTGGTATGGAAAAGTTGAAGACAAACAGTGAATGTCAACCTAATAATATAACTACTTTGGTTTGTCCAGTAAGAAAATCAGTCATCACCAACCCTATGCTACCGAGTAAGGCGCGATAAATAAGACTCACAACTAAAGGGATATTATTCAATACCAAAATATGAATATAAAGATAAGTATAAAGACCGTATTCTTGTTCCTGCTGCTAGCAGCAGGAACAAGAGCGTCTGCCCAATCCGGTGCAGGAAGCTTCCTGTCGGATAATGGGCGTAATATATTGACCGAAAATCAGTTTGACGCGATCTACGTCGAGTCCTTATTCATTGGGCCTAATGCCGAGTGGGTGATAGACGGACAGATCGACCTCTATGTAAAGAATATCTGGATAGCGCCTACAGCGAAGATTTCGGGATCGGGAGTGATCAATATACACAATCCGCGCAAAAATCCTTTCTACGATAATTGGAAAGATCAACCAACCTATATCGATGCCAACAACGGAAACTATATCGATGTGCGTATCGTGTTGATGAATGATAACGGGTTACATCTAAAGGATATATCCGGTAGGGACTACCAAGACAATTCTTATCCGGCCGAAGAAAAGGCAGCAGCCCTTAAGCTATCTAAAGCGATAGACCTTCGTGTCAACGGGGCAAATGTGTTTCTAAACGGGAATGATTTTGAACTGGACGTAAATGCACAAATTTTAAATTATAGCACGCAACGTTTGGTCGTTACGGGTAACTCGGTATCGGGGCACTTGATCAAAAATTTCAGTGACCGTAATTCTTCCTTCGTATTCCCTGTGGGTAAAGAAGAACTGGATTATACTCCTGCACGGTTAACGCCTTCGGTGAATAAAAGTAAAGTCTATGTTTCGGTGACGGATTACCTGGCTTCAGGAATGCAGTTTAAAAATGAGACAATTGGTATGGATCGTGTGTGGAGTATCTACGCGGATAAGGGAATGAAAATGGATTATACATTAATCCATAATGTTTCCTCTAATGGAGTGGCGTATGTCGATCCTGAGGCCCAGATCGTCCAAGATGCGGATGGCGGTAATTGGATCGGTAACGTGACTATATTCAACGAGGAATCTGGGCCAGGTGGCGTTGCGCAGTCGATGCATACGCGTAAAGATATTGAAACCCGTACTGCAAAAACGCTATCGGGAACTTGGTTTACAAAATTTGCAAATGCACCTCCCAAAGCAGTGGATGATTATGTGACACTCGAATTTGGTAAGGAGAAAGAAATCAATGTATTGGAAAATGATTTGCCTGGTTCTGCTGCTATCGTGACAAATAGCGTAACTGTGGTGCTGCCTCCTGCAAATGGAACGGTAAGAGTCATCAATGGAGTGATCATCTATACGCCGAATCCTGGTTTTATAGGCACGGATGAGTTTGAATATGAGATAACCGATGAAAATGGATTAACAGCGAAGGCTCGTGTATTTGTTACGGTAGCACCACGAGAACTGTTAATTCCAAATGTCTTTACACCAAATGGAGATGATAAAAACGAAACGTTTGAGATTGTTGGTATCGAAGCATACGATCGAATCGAGCTTATTGTCGTAAATAGATGGGGTAATGAAGTCTACAAAAACTCAAACTACAAGAATGAGTGGAATGGACAAGGATTAAATGAAGGCACTTACTTCTACATCATAACAGCTGCTAAAAGCAATGATGTGCGGGTGTTTAAGGGAAATGTTTTGATTAAGAAATAATGAAAAAGATACTTTCACTTTTAGGGTTTAACCTGGTATTTGCTTTACAAACATTTGCGCAGCAGAATATACAGTTTACCCAGTATATATTCAACTCACTGTCCGTCAACCCGGCTTATGCGGGGTATAAAGAGGAGTGGTTTGGGCAGGTGGGCTTAAGGAGCCAATGGTCGGGATGGACCGGGGCTCCAAAGACTGGAACGATCTCTATCGATGGTGTCATGGATCCCGAGAGTCGCCGCCATGGAGTCGGGCTTCAGGTAACGGGCGATCAGCTTGGAGCGCAAGGAGCGACAAGTATATATGCTAACTATGCCTTACGTCTGCAATTGGATAGGGCTGATGAGCATCGCTTGAGCTTGGGAGTAGCTGGAGGTGTTACACAGTACAGTCTGGATGGTAATAAGCTCGAGTATGTGGATGATGGAGACGGATTTATTCCTCCTGGTAAAATAACCACCTGGAAGCCAGATGTCCGATTAGGAGTTTATTACAACAATAGTAAGTGGTACGCTGGGGTTGCTGTTCAGGATTTATTTGCAGGGAGTAATAGTGGTGTGGATTTTCAATTTAATCAAAACTCGCTGGAGAGCCTTTATCGTAAGGTACACGGGTATTTTATTGCGGGGGCATTGTTTGAGTTAGATCCTGGGCTTTTGCTACGTCCAAGTGTGTTGATTAAGGAAGATTTTAAAGGACCAACGTCTTTGGATGTGAATGCCATGTTTATCTTTAACGATAAGTTTTGGATTGGTGGTGGCTATCGTACGCGGGCTCGGATCTTTGATCGGAAATACAATCAGGTATCCGTGAATAAATTGAGTTCTACGAATTCGCTGAGTGGAGTAGCCCAATTCTATGTAAGTCCAAAACTACGGATAGGTTATTCCTATGACCATATGCTTAACCGTATGAGTGGACTGCAGAATGGTACACACGAGCTTACTTTTGGAATCACGTTTGGTGGACAGTTACGGAAACAGATTTTAAGTCCTCGTTATTTTTAATCACAATCAATTCAAATTATGAAGTTTCTTATAAATAGATATTTTGTACAGTGTAGCATTCTGTGCTTGTTGTTTTCAATGATCTCAGTGGTTTCAAAAGGACAGGAGCGTCCCAGCCGTCGATCATCGGCCGAGCAGTTGTATAACAGCATGGAGTATGCAAGAGCGGCTAGCACATTGGAAAGACTTGTTGACGTTAAGAGGCCGCGAACGATAGATATGGAGCGACTGGCCAATAGCTATTTTTATATCAATCAATATGAAATGGCCGAAAATTGGTATGCACGTGTGGTAGCGCAAAAGGACGCATCTAAAGAGGCCCGGTTGCGCTATGCGGATGTGCTAAAGCAGCAAGGTAAGTACGCAGAAGCCAAAGAACAGTATCTGCGATATATAGCATCATATGGTGATCAGGATATATTACATCGTGCTGTATTGGGCGCCGACTCTGCTATAGCTTGGATGAAAACACCTACAAAACACCAGTTGTATAACGAGAAGAATATCAATACAGCTCTTGCAGAATTTGCTTTGATCCCGACGAGTGGGGGAGTGCTTTATGCCGGTGAGCCAAATAGTCTTTTGGATGCAAAAAGTGGTATGACAGGACAGGCATATCTGAGGATCTATTCTGCAGAACAACAAAAAGATGGTAGCCTAAACTATCCAAATATCCTGTCTGGTGCTTTTAATCATTCGCAATATCATGTTGGGCCTGTATCTACTAATGCAGCCGAAGATGTGCTGTACGTTACGAGAACATACACGGGTAAAGATACTGAAAGGTTTAAGGCGGTAGGTTCTAAATGGAAAAAGCATAATTTGGAATTAAAGATCTTCAAGAAGTCGGGTGATCAATGGTTAGAAGAAGATTTCCCTTACAATAATGTGCAACAGTATTCTTTAGGGCACGCGGTACTAAGTGCAGATGAAAAGAAGCTGTACTATGCCTCGGATATGCCTGGAGGATTAGGTGGTGTCGATATTTGGTTTAGTGAGCTACAGGTAGATGGTCGCTGGGGAAGTCCAAAGAATGCGGGAAGTGATATTAATACGAAAGGTGACGAAATGTTTCCGTCCGTGTTTGGGAACACCTTATATTTTTCAAGTAATGGCCTTGTGGGGATGGGAGGACTTGATATTTTTAAAGTAAAGATAAAGAATGGTCAATTTTCTACTCCTATCAATTTAGGATATCCAATCAATTCGTCTTCAGATGATTTTGCATTTGTTGAAGCGTTTGCAGATCTACAGGGTTCGAGAGGCTACCTTTCTTCTAATCGATCTGGAGGTATAGGGTCAGATGATATTTATTCTTATACCTATGTAACGCCAAAAATAACCATCATCTTGGAGGGGATAACTAAGGATAAATCCACAGGAGCTATTCTTACAGGTACGACAGTGAGTCTTCGGGAAGAAGGAGGACGTATTGTGTCCAAAGATATCACGAATGGAGAAGGGCTTGTGCGTTTTGAGGTAGCAGCAAATACCAAGTTTAGAATGTTAGGAGAGAAATCAGGCTATTTGTCAGATTCATTAGCTATCACAGGAATTCAAGCGACAAGAGACACCGTAGTTAGATATACACTATTGCTGCAGCCGGTGTTTACAAAGGGAACAAAATTTGTCCTTGAAAACATCTACTACGATTTTGATAAGCATAATATTAGACCAGATGCTGCCAAAATATTGGATAAGTTGGTAGCTACACTTAGAGATAATCCGACATTACGCATTGAATTATCGAGTCATACGGATAGCCGTGGGGCAGATTCTTACAATATGAAGCTGTCGCAGCGTCGGGCGCAGTCAGCGGTGGATTATATTGTAAGTAGAGGTATTGCGCGGGATAGACTGGTGGCCAAAGGATACGGTGAAACACGTTTGGTAAATAGATGCAGTAATGGTGTGCAGTGTAGTTCGGCTGAGCATCAGGCAAACCGAAGAACGGAGATTGAGGTCTTAGATTACTAAGATAATGTTGTGTTAAGTTTGTGGATTTGATATTTACAATAAGTTATCAATAGAGGTGTCAAAATACAGTAAGAATATTAAAGAGGGGGCAGTTCGCGATATTTTGGAAGGGCGACTGTTACTTGATGAAGCGATGATCAAATATGGAATATTGTCTCCTGTAACAATAAAGAAGTGGCTACGTGAAGCTCTGGGAAAAGCCGAGAAGGTAGCGGCGGAATAGCGCTATTCTTAAAAATTATCTTTTGGTTAAAAAGCGTATCATTTGTATGATACGCTTTTTTTTGAATTATACGTTTTTCTACCTTAGCTATCGTGTAATCATCATTACATCTACCGTGACTGTGTATGCAGTCAACTATGAAAAAGTCCATTTTTGAAGACGTACCATACCTATGGCGTCTTGAATGTTCTATTTTCTTATTTAACAATTTGATAACGAAGTAACTCTAATTAATGGAGCATCTGTGCTATTGGTGTTTTTAGTCGATTGATGGGGTTGTGTTGTTGTATTGTTGATTTTCTGGTGCATGTTATGTATTGGTTTGCCAAACTGCTTTATTTCTAGGATTAGGAGATTATGAATATTAAAAACTTTACATTAACCGGTGTTTTTGTTTCACTAGTAACGATCGCCGCTGCCCAAGAGCGGCTTTCCGATGGAACTGACAAGAGTGGTCTGACAATAAATCAAAATGCAATTTTAGAGCTAGCTAGTAGAAACAAGGGGCTTTTGCATACTAGGATAGCGTTGGAAATGACGACAAAGGCGGCTCCGATGCAAGACCATGTTGCGGGACTTATGGTATTTAATACAGAGATGCGTAATGATGTTGTTCCTGGGATTTATTACAATGACGGAACGAAATGGGTGCTCGCATCTAGTGGTAAAGCAACAAGTATTTCATATGATCCAAGCACTTACGAAATTTCTTTTATCGATATAAATGGTAATCCCGTTACGCTGAATTTTAAAAATATAGTAAAGGGCAATGAAACGGTAACAAGCCTGATTGATAACGGGGACGGAACTTATGTTTATACTTCTGAAGCTGGATTGCAGACTACAATCAATGTGACAGGAGATGTCTCTAATAAGTTTGAACAGATCATCAAAAATGAGAATGTCAAAAATGAAATCGTTTCGTTGATTAAGAGTGTAGGCGGGAATATTTATTACGATGGTAATAACTTTACTTATCTTACTAAAGAAGGTGATACGAAGACGATTTCTATTAAGGAAATCGTGAGCGCCCACGAAACGTTGACTGTACTGGGTTACGATAAGCCCACGAATCAGCTGACGTATAAAGATGAGAAAGGTGTAGCGAATACTGTTGATCTGGGTACGGGATCGCTTACCTATGATGCGGCAGAGAATAGGTTGACCTATACCGATGCGACGGGCACTCCCAAAGAATTGATCCTGAATACGACGAACCTTCGTTACGATACGGAGCGTAATGCTTTGCAGTACACAAATACTAAGGGCTTGACGGAGAGTATCGGTTTGTCCGCGCTGGTAACGAGCAATGAAACGTTGACTGTACTGGGTTACGATAAGCCCACGAATCAGCTGACGTATAAAGATGAGAAGGGTGTAGCGAATACTGTTGATCTGGGTACGGGATCGCTTACCTATGATGCGGCAGAGAATAGGTTGACCTATACCGATGCGACGGGCACTCCCAAAGAATTGATCCTGAATACGACGAACCTTCGATACGATACGGAGCGTAATGCTTTGCAGTACACAAATACGAAGGGCTTGACAGAGAGTATCGGTTTGTCCGCGCTGGTAACGAGCAATGAAACGTTGACATCATTGGATCAAGATGCAATAGGATTGCAATATAAGGATGAGAAAGGAGTGGTTCATAAAGCGAAGATCGTCAGCGCAAATACAGCGAATATCATTAAAGTTGATGGTGACTTTGGAGCATTGCTGATTGCAGAAGATATTCATGCAAATCAAGAAAAGACAACCGTATCTGGAGGAAAAGGCACGGTAGTTACATTGGAAGAAAACAATAATACTAAGAACTACAAGGTTGAGGTTACGGATGATCTGATCAAAATATTGAAATCGGCAATGCCTAAGTTTTTTTATATGCCATCCATGGTGATGCCGACTTCCAAAGATCAGATTTCAGATCCGACGATTATGGAAGAGAACGCGGGAGTATTTACAATAAAGCTATACAACAGTTACACGAAGCAATTTAATCTTACAGATGCCTCATCAAGCGCAGTCAATGCGGGCAGGGCAACTAAACTTCCGGTTTTGCCAGCAAACCAGCTCGATTATTATGTGACTTTCTACGATAAGACCGTCTTCGAGGGGGTCAGCATATCGAACGAGGGAGATCTGAGCTATAGGATTAAGCAGGATGCAGATATTACCATCGGTTCATTTATGAATATTGTGTTCGCAGTGAGACCTTAATGAGGATGAAAATGACGAATAGAAGTTTCTTGTTGTGTATGATTCTTATCTTTTCTTCTTCCGCAGAGGTGGTAAGAGCTCAATGTTACGAAAACTCCACTGTTAAAGCGGCGTTTGCAACTGGTGGCACGAGTCCCAATAAAGAAAAGGTGCTTTGGCTGAATTGGGGGGGGCAAGGAGATGCCAATTCCCCCTATGGAAAAACAGACGAAGCATTGGCAATAGGAGCCGTCTCAAGAGCTTCCATCGACCTGGGAGAAGGTAAATATCTTTGTATAGAGGCAAAGATTATATCTATTGAAAATGTTTCAGGAAATGATGCCGACGAAAGAGCAATCCAGTCCTATATTCCAGGAACATATACGGGGGATGGTGTTACCTCTGGAGACTTTTTAGATATTCTCTATAATATAGGTGGCGGACGAACCGGAGATAATGAGAGCCAGAATAAAATGGTTTCTGGTATCAGGAATACAAAATCTGGTGGTGGTGCGAAAATAACAATCAGCTGTAAAGCCAAGATTGGTGATATACCGATTCGTTTGCCTGGGATGGTGGTGGCAGATGCTGAGTCACTAGCGGGCTATATGAATAGCAACGGAGACCCAAATAGGGAATATATCTATGCTGAAGCATACGGATCTTGGCATGTGGTAGAGGTGCAAAAGAATTCCAAAGAGGCTGCATATAATATCCGAAAGGAGATTAACTCCAATGGAACACAAACCATTAAATTTTTAGGAGGTAACGATAAGAAAACGGGGGCAGTTGCTTTCTTGGCTTTTAGCGAACAGGCTTATAATAAGTCTGGAACAATTCCGGATCTAGGGGTATCCTTCACGGCTACGTTAAAAGGAGGCGGTTTGACTGCATTGGCCTTAGGATTGCTTAATCCTGCTGCTGACTTGGGAGATGCACCGGCATCTTATGGAAGTCCCATACATTTGTTGCAGAACCTAACTTTCTCGGAAGATAATATTAGTCCAGTACTAGCAGGAGCAGAAAACAAAGAAAAGGTTAAAGCGACAGTAAATATCAACACTGATGAATATCGCGCAGGTGAGCTTAAGCTAACAAAAGGGAGCTATTTGGGGACAGCTCCTCCAGATGAAGATAGTGGGGCCATGTTTTCTAAAGATGCCCTTGGAGACGATAATAGTCCTACGACAAGTCTTTTGTTGAATGAGGAGGACGCATGGCCCGAAGAGTACAAGCGGTTTTCCTACAAACAATATTACATGCCAGGAAATAAGATTAGCGCAAGAATACCTTATAAGGGAGCTAAGGCGGGAAGTAGGATCGCCGGTTGGATTGATTTTGATCTGAACGGGAAATTTGATGATAGTGAGCGAGCAATGGCAGACATTGGTAATGATGGAGACGGTGTGGCAGAGCTAAATTGGGTTGTGCCCGCACTCCGCAGACCTTATAGTACTTATGTCCGTTTACGTTATTTTGATGTTTCTGAACAAGAGACTACGAGTCCTGTTGACAATGTAAACTTTGGAGAAGTAGAGGATCATCGCATTTATATTCTAGGTCCATCTGTCGTCAATCCTACCATTCCTAGCAAAATAAAAAGATAGATATGAAGAAGTTAGTTTTTCTCTGTTCCAGCCTTTTATTTGTGCTTAATTTATATGGCCAACAAGGTGCGGGGAGTTCGCTTTATAGTAATGGGAATACTATTTTAACATCAAATCAATTCAAGGCTATATATACAGAATCGTTATTTATCGGAGAAAATGCGGAGTGGCGAATCGATGGTCAAATTGATCTATATGTAAAGAATATTTGGATTGCACCAACAGCTAAGGTATCGGGACAAGGCGTTATTAATATACACAGTCCGGAGAAAAACCCATTCTACAATAATTGGGGAGCACAGCCCACGCGTATCGATGCAAATGGGGGAAACGCTGTCGATATTGACTTGGTCGTATTAAATAATAAAGGATTACAACTAGCAAATATTGCGGAATCACCTGAAATACGAAAACCTGTTACAGTGACCGAACAACGCGCTGGTCTAAGATTGAGTAGAGGGATAGATCTGGCCGTTGACGGAGCACATATTTTTCTTGATGGTAACGATTTGGAACTCGGAGAAGAAGCCTCGATACGTAATTATAACCATAAGCGATTTGTCGTCACCAATAATCCGCTTGCAGGGCACTTGATTAAAGCGTTCGGAAATCGACGTTCTGCTTTCCTGTTTCCTGTAGGTAAGCAAATTGGCGATTATACCCCAGCTAGCTTGACGCCTTCTTTGAAAAGAAATAAAGTTTATGTTGCTGTTACCGATTATCTAGCATCTGGGCTAAAATTTAAAGACAAAGAGATTGGAATGGACCGGGTTTGGAATATTTTTTCTGATAAGCCGATGATCATGGATTATACGTTGATACATCAAGTATCTTCAAACGGAGTAGCTTTTGTAGATCCCGAGGCGCAGATCATGCAGGATGCCGAAGGGGGAAACTGGATAGGCAATGTTACGAACCTTGAGAGTTTAGACAGAAACGCGACTCATACAAGAAAAGATGTAGAGACTAAATCATCGAAAACACTCTCCGGTACTTGGTTTACAAAAATCGCAACCGCACCTCCTCAGGCTAAGCTGGATCATGCGATAATTGTTTTTGGACAATCCAGAGTTGTTCAAGTGTTGGATAACGACAAACCGGGTTCATCACCGATCTTGGCGAATAGTATCGAGATTATAGAGCCACCTCAACATGCCAGGGCATATGTAGAAAATGGTGCTATAGTCTGTGTGGCCAATGATGATTATTTGGGTAATGACGTATTGGAGTATAAAATTACAGATAAAAATGGCCTTACGGCTACAGCAAAGGTATATATGAAAATCATACCTAGGGATCTATATATACCAAATGTGTTTACGCCCAATAGTGATGGCAAGAACGATAATTATGTGATTTTGGGACTAGAGGCTTACGATCGTGTCGAATTAATTATTGTAGACAGATTTGGGAAGGAGTTATTTAGAGCGGATAGCTATACAAATGAATGGACTGGAGAGGGATTAAAAGAGGGGACTTATTTCTACAATGTGACAGCATTTAAGGGAGGTGACTCACGGTTGTACAAAGGAAGTGTATTGCTAAAAAGGGAGTAGGGAAAAGTGTCTATTTTTCTAAAGTAAACAGGCGCTTTTGGATAAAACTTTCATGGTTCCTTTGGATCACCAACATACATGAAAGTTCTTGATGTTCATTGAATACGGACACTTTCAGAAAAAAATAGCTAGGTTTGCAGTATGGAAAAGGGCAAGCTTTATTTAATACCAGTTCCTTTGGCTGAAGGTGCCGAAAGATCATCATATACGCTATTGCATCAAGATGTGATCGCAAAAGTGCACGAATATGTGGTCGAAAATGAAAAGACTGCCCGGAAGTTTTTAAAGACGGCAGGATTGACTATTCCCCAAAGTGAACTCATAATCCATGATTTTGGTAAGCACGCTCGGGAAAAAATTGATTATAACCTCATGTTTGCTAATGTCTTTAAAGGCAAAGATATAGGGTTGATGTCCGAAGCGGGCTGTCCAGGTGTGGCCGATCCAGGTGCAGAAGTGGTGCAGGAAGCACATAAACGTAATATACAGGTCGTTCCGTTGGTAGGTCCCAGTGCTATTCTGTTGGCCTTAATGGCTTCGGGGTTTAATGGGCAGAAGTTTACTTTTCAGGGTTATCTACCTATTGATAAGGGAGAACGGAGTAAAAAAGTAAAAGACTTGGAGGCACAGAGTCTTCGCGAAAAAGTAACCCAGATATTTATTGAAACGCCATTTCGTAACAATCAGCTTTTGGCAGAACTGTTGAAAGTATGCAAACCTAGTACGAGGATTTGTGTTGCGGCAAACTTAACGGGATCAGAGGAAATGATATATAGTATGTCTGTAGCAGATTGGAAACAGCGGTCTATAGAGCTACACAAGATACCCGCTATATTTTTATTATTTGCCTAACTCTTTTTATCTTTAAAAATAAATTAAACACGTTTTGTGCTCGCTTCAGATTGACTGAAGGGGGGTAGGAAGCGGTGAAAAAATAATAAATGGAAGAACTCTTACAAAATCCTGATTTTCAAAAACTCGTTCCTTATTTGGTGGTAGCATTCTTTATCCAGTTGTTTGTCTGGATTCTGTTTGCAAATACGATACGGACGACTTTAAATTTGATTAAAAAAGAAAACAGGTGCCTATTGCCAAGCCAAGCCTGGTTTGTTGCCTTGCCCTTCTTTAATATTTATTGGAATTTTGTGGTTGTTCGCAGACTTACCGACTCCCTCAATAATGAGTTTTATGATCGGCAGGTCGCTGTAGAAGAAGACCCCACACAGAAGCAGGGGTATATGTATGCAGGAGGCTATATGGTTAGTAATATTCCACTACCGGCCTTTGTCGGATTTATGGCTTCCATTATTGCCTTTGTAGGTTTTGTGTTGTATTGGTTTAAAATATATGAGTATAAAAAGCTATTAAAGCAGCCTTTTGAATATCGGGATGATACTAAAACCGATGATGAAGATTTTCAGAAGGAAGAAAATCTATAAATGCGAATCGTATGAAGCTAAAAGAAATAACACAATATCTTGAACAGATAGCTCCTCTCTCTTATCAAGAATCGTATGACAATTCTGGTCTAATTGTCGGGCATCCGGATGACGAGGTTAATAAGGCATTGATAGCACTAGATTGTACAGAGGAAGTTGTCGATGAGGCAATGGCCAAAGGGTGTAACCTGATTATTTCACATCACCCCATTGTTTTTAAAGGACTGAAAAAATTCAATAATAAGAATTATGTAGAGCGAACGGTGATAAAAGCAATAAAAAATAACATTGCACTGTATGCTATACATACAAATCTGGATAATGTAACTGGCGGTGTCAGTTCCAAAATAGCGGACAAATTGGGCTTAATAGACCAAGCTATACTAAGTCCGAAATCGGGGTTGCTGAAAAAACTAGTTGTGTATGTCCCTCGAGTTCATGTCGAACAGGTTCGTCAAGCACTATTTGAAGCAGGTGCCGGAAGCATAGGCGACTACGACCAATGCAGCTATAATACTGCAGGATATGGTACGTTCAGGCCTTTAGATGGAGCGAAACCTGCCATAGGGGAAGTCGGTGTGCAAGAGCGGGTAGAAGAGACTAAGATTGAAGTTGTTTTTCCAGCGCCAGCAGAACGTGGTATCGTGGTCGCCATGTTGGCAGTACACCCTTACGAAGAGGTCGCCTATCACATCGTAGCGTTGGAAAATAATCTACAGCAAGTGGGATCTGGAGTAATTGGTAACTTATCTGAGCCTATAGCAACAGCAGACATTCTGCCCTATTTGAAAGATCGACTAAAACTAAATGTAATTCGCCATACCAAACTGTTGAGCCAGCCGATTGAGCGTATAGCGGTTTGTGGTGGTGCAGGTGGGTTTCTGTTAAATGAGGCTAAGCGATCAGGAGCTGATCTTTTTGTCACTGCAGATTATAAATATCATGAATTTTTTGACGCTGAGGGAGATCTAATAATTGCGGATATCGGGCATTTCGAATCCGAACAATTTACGCAAGAATTATTGTTGGAGATTATTCAGAAAAAATTTGTTAACTTTGCTGTTCTATTGACAGAAATAGATACAAATCCTATAAAATACTACAGTTAATGGAACAAACCGTAGAACAAAAATTACAAGCATTGTGGGCATTGCAATCGATCCACACAAAGATAGATAAGATTCGTCAAGTACGTGGCGAGCTACCTATAGAGGTTGCCGACTTGGAGGATGAATTGGCTGGGTTAGAAACGCGTCTTGAAAAGATCCGTATTGACCTAGACGACTTAGAGGATTCAATTGTAAAACGTAAAAATATGATTAAAGATGCACAGTCTGCAATCAAAAAATACGAAGGTCAATTGAATGAGGTTAAGAACAATCGTGAGTATGATGCGATATCCAAAGAGATTGAGATTCAAGGCCTAGAAATTCAAGTTTGTGAAAAACGTATCAAAGAAGCTGAGTTTGAAATTAAAAATAAAACAGAAGCTTACGAAAAGACAAAAGGGAATTTAGATTACTCTAAAGGAGAACTTGATGTTAAAAAACAAGAATTAGAAACAATCACATCGGAGACGCAGATTGAAGAAGAAGCGTTGGTGAAGAAAGCGGATACCGCTGCTGGTAAGAACGAAGAGCGCCTTTTGAAGGTTTACAATAAACTTCGCAGCTCTTACCGTAACGGATTGGCTGTAGTTTCTATCGAACGTGATAGTTGTTCTGGATGTCATAATAAGATTCCTGCGCAGTTGCAATCAGAGATTCGTCAACGCAAGAAAATTATCATCTGCGAGCACTGTGGACGTATTATCGTTGACGAAGAGATCGCATCTGAAGATTAATCGTGGTCAATTACAAGACAATATTAGAGGCTGTTCATTTTGGACAGCCTTTTTTTTGTTTATTTCATATGTGTATAATTATTTCATGGGGCTGCCTTTTCAACGGCCCCAGTTTGATTTTCATCTGTCATCCGCCAGCTGGGCAGACTCTAGAGAAGTGTTTCTGATAGAGAGGTATTTTACATCTTATTGCAACAACTTGGATATAACTCTTTTTCTTCCTATAAAATCAAATATCTTTGTCGTTCAATAACCTTGAAAATATCTTTATGTTAAAAAAAGTCTCTAATTTACTGAGCGTAGTCCTGGCTGTCGGTAGCCTGTCTGCGGCTCATGCTCAACAGGAAACATTGCTGTTGCGTAATCCCAGCATTAGCAAGACACATGTCACATTTGTCTATGGTGGGGATATTTGGATTGCCGATAAAAGCGGGCAGAATCCACGTCGACTAACCACCAATCCTGGAGTCGAAATGAACCCCATGTTTTCTCCTGATGGTAAGCAAATTGCTTTTACAGGTAATTATGACGGAAATACAGATGTATATACTATTCCTGTAGAAGGTGGTGAGCCAAAGCGTATCACGTTTCACCCGACAGCGGATTTGGTGAGGGGATGGTTGAATAACAATGAAGTGTATTTTCAGGCAACACGTGAGTTTCAGTACTCACTGGGGTCTCGATTATACAAAACAGGAATTGCCGCAGAGAACTCTACGCCGTTGATGATGCCTGAAGCATATCAAGGAACACCGTCTGATGATGGTCGGTACTGGGCATATATCAAAAACGCTGATCCGACAGAGCGGGATCGTGTGGCCTTCAAGCGTTATCGTGGAGGAGGTATGCCGTCTATATGGATCTTCGATACCAAAACTAAAAATACAGAAGTGATCCCAGGTGAAAACTGTAATGATGTAAGGCCGGTATGGTTGGGGTCGAAAATTTACTTCTTATCCGATAGAGATAAGATTGTAAATATCTATAGCTACGACACCAAATCGAAAAAGGTAGAGAAGCTTACAAATTACAATGATTACGATGTTCGTACCTTGCAGGGTGTGGGCAAAGAACTTACATTCGAGTATGCTGGAAGAATCCATATTCTTGATTTAGGATCAAATAAGGTGAATGCGTTGAATATCGCCGTAACAGCAGATCCTATGTTCAAGAGATCAAAGTATGTAGATCTCAGAGATGATATCCGCAACTTTGATATTTCTCCTACAGGACAACGTGCATTGTTTGAGAGCCGAGGTGAAATTGTTTCAGTTCCTAAGGAAAAAGGCGATGCGAGAAATATTTCTAATTCCGTTGGTAGTCATGAACGATTCCCTTCTTGGTCTCCAAATGGAAAATGGGTTTCCTATCTTTCGGACAAAAGCGGTAAGTATCAGCTTGTCCTCCGTGACCAAAAGGCCGTAGATGAACCGACTTATATCAACTTAGGTACTGGTTTATTCTTTTTTGAACCCACATGGTCGCCAGATAGTAAAAAGCTATTCTTCAATGATGCCCATTTAAATCTATATTATGTCGATATCGTTACAAAGAATGTGGTGTTGGTAGATTCTGATAAATTGGCTTCTATTACCGGGCGTACACGTAACCATTTTGAACCATCTTGGTCGTTTGATTCCAATTGGATTTCTTACGTAAAGAGTCTTAACAATGGTGTCCGCGCTGTATTTATGTATAACTTGAAGACCAAACAGACACATCAGATTACAGATGGTATGAGTGCCGCTGCACAACCTACTTTTAGTAAGGATGGGAAATATCTTTTCTTTACCGCAAGTACGAATACAGGGCTGACGAACTCTGGTCTACATATGTCTGCCTACGAGCGCAATCCACAGTATAATGTCTATGCATTTATCTTATCCAAAAAAACACCGTCATTACTTAAAAACGAGAGTGATGAGGAAACAGTAAAAGAAGATAAAGTAGAAGAACCTAAAAAAGAAGAGAAGGTCGCTGATAAGAAAGATAAGAAAAAACCAGAAACTAAAAAAGAGTCAAAGCCGGCCGCAAAACCGGTAGAGAAGAAGTTGGAAGTAGATTTTGGTGATATTAATAATCGTATTGTGGCTTTACCGCTTCCGGCCAACTTCTACAGATTGGATGGCAGTGTCGAAAATACGCTGACCTACCAGAGGGGAGGTACTATTGGGGCTTTCGATCTCTCCAAAATGGAGGATAAAGCCCTTGTAGAGAATGCGCGGGGATTCCGTATCAGTGCAGATGGCAAAAAGATGATGTACACAACCGGCAGGGATTATTTTATCGTTGCAGCGGGGCAAAAGCCAGCGCCAGGTTCAGGAAAGGTTAATATCGATAACTTTAAATTCGAAGTAGATCCTGCTGCCGAATGGAAGCAAGTATTCAATGAGGTGTGGTCGATGCAGAAAGAGTTTTTCTACGTAGAAAATATGCACGGCGCAAATTGGGATGCTGTAAAGGTGAAATACGAGAAATTTTTACCTTACGTCAATCACCGTTCAGATTTAGGATACCTATTGAATGAGATGATGGGCGAGTTGGTCGTGGGGCACGCATATATTTACCCCGGAGATCAGCCATCATCACCATCCGTGAGTACAGGAGCATTAGGTGCCGACTTAGAGCAAGTAGATGGATACTATAAGATCAACAAAATCTTCACCCGTTTAGATTGGAATCCTTCCTTTAAGGCACCATTGGCCGAGCCTGGATTAAATATTAAAGAGGGGAACTATATTGTCGCAGTAGATGGGGTAAAGCTTACGTCGGCTGTAAGTATATACAAGCTATTGGAAAATAGAGTAGGCAAACAAGTTGTTTTGAAAATCAACACGAAGCCTTCTTTTGACGGCGCTAAAGAGGTTATCGTGAGACCTATTTCATTTGCGAATGAGATTGAATTGCGCCGTATGGATTGGGTCGAAACGAATCGTAAAAAAGTAGACCAATTAAGTAATGGGCAGATTGCCTACGTCTACATGCCGAACACGGGCCAAGAGGGGTATACTAATTTTAATAGATATTATTTCTCACAGATGGACAAAAAGGCACTTTTGTTGGACGAGCGTAACAACGGAGGCGGTTCTGTTGCAGATTACGTCATTGATTTATTGTCTAGAGAGCTTATCGCTGGCTGGGGTATACGTGATGGAAGATCATTTACAACACCTGGAAATGGTATTTATGGACCAAAGGCAATGATCATTAATGAAAATGCAGGTTCTGGAGGAGACATGATGCCTTATATGTTCCGTTTCAAAGGATTAGGTAAGCTTGTCGGTCGTACGACAATGGGGATATTGGTTGGTATTTCGGGCTATCCGCCACTATTGGACGGTGGTAGCATTACCTCTCCCAATTTTGGAGTATACGATCTGAAGGGTAACTATATTATCGAAAATGAAGGTGTTGCACCTGATGTTTTTGTCGAACAAATGCCAAAGGATCTATTGGAAGGAAGAGATCCTCAGTTAGAGAGAACAGTTAAGATTCTTCTAGATGAGATCAAGACTTATCCATATCAAGAAGTCAAAAAGCCAGCGGATCCAAACCGTGCTAATTAAAAGTTATAAAAGGGGGCCTAGCCCCCTTTTCTTATTCTAAATAATAAGTAACTTTAGCCCATGAATCAATATGTTGGTAAACCCAATGGACCATGGAGCTCTTTCGTGATTTTATTGGGACTTACACTAGGATGTAGTGTTGTTGTCCAGTTATTAGTGCTTATCCTTGGTGTCTTTTCAAATGGGTGGGGGGGAGAAATATTAGACAGTGGAGGAGATTTATCTTCTTTTGCTGATCGCCCTTTTTTTTTATACGCCCTATTGGTTTCCAGTTCTTTCGGAACCTTTTTATTACCTGCCCTTGTGTTGCAGAGACTTGAACCCTATTTTAATTATTTTCCCACTGAGAATAAAAGGGTCTGGTTGCCATATGTTGTTGCTGCTGCGTTGTTATTTGCTTTTGGTCCTATCATGCAATTAATTGGCGAAGCAAACATGACGATGACATTACCTGAGAGTTGGAATAAAATAGAAGTGTGGATGCGAACGCAGGAAGATAGCATGGCTGTATTGACAGAGCGGATAGTTATGGTCGATAGTTGGGAGTTCCTAGTTGCCAATATCATTGTCATGGCGGCGATGCCTGCTATCGCAGAAGAATATTATTTCCGTGGATCCTTGATGCATATGATCCAGCGATTGACAAAAAACTATCACCTTACCGTATGGGTGTCAGCTCTTGTTTTCAGCGCTATACATGTACAGTTTTTTGGTTTTTTTCCGCGTATGCTCTTAGGTGTATTTTTTGGATATATGTTTGTTTGGACGCAGAATATCTGGATTCCTATATTGGCACATTTTGTTAATAATGCCACTGTTGCTGTAATAGCCTTTGTTTATACACGACAAGGGAAGACATATGCCGATTTGCAAACATACGAGAGCTATACAATATTTGTGTATATTGGCAGCTTGATGCTAACAATATTGTTGGGCGTATGGTTTTATAAAATTTCAAAAAATAAAGAAGTATAATGGAGAAGGGTTGGAAAAAGATTAAGATATACAGTAGTGCTATCGAAGCAGAGATCGTGAAGCAGATGCTGGTGGAAAATGAAATACCGTCTGTCGCGATGAATAAGCAGGATTCTTCTTATTTGTTCGGCAGGATAGAACTGTATGTCCATGAGGACTTGGAGGAGCAAGCATTGAAGTTAATTGAAGCTGGTGAAGGAGCTAATACAGTAGGAGACGATGTTAACTAGAGCAATTACAGGTTTCTTTTTTATAGCAGTATTGATTGGAGCCCATCTATTAGGGCAAGCTGTTTTTGTATGTTTTTTTTCCTTGATCGGACTTTGGTGTCTATTTGAATTTTACGGTATAGTCCGTAGAGAAGAAGTAAAACCGATGGTGGTATTAGGTCTTCTTGCTATGGCAATCTTGGCCGGCCTTGTAGGTTTGCATTGCATAGGGTTGATCCCTTTTATCAAAGTTTGGTTATTTGTTCCTTTTTTCTCGGCATTGTTTATTGCCGCTTTATTCCAAAAGCGTTTATTTCCATTTAATGATATTGCATATACCTTGTTAGGGATTATTTATGCAGGGATCCCATTTTTGTTTTTTGTGGCATTGGGCTTTGTGAAAGGAACTTTTAACTATTATATTCCTCTTGGTTTCTTGTTGATCCTTTGGTCTAATGATACAGGTGCTTACCTTGCTGGTCGAAGCTTTGGTAAGCGTAAGTTGTTTGAGCGGATATCTCCTAATAAAACCTGGGAAGGTTTTATCGGTGGAGTTGTATTTGCTATGGCTATTGCCTTCAACCTGGAGCAGTATTTTGGCTCCTTAGCTAAATGGGAGTGGGCATCTATGGCGTTGATTATAGGTGTATTCGGCACGTTAGGTGACTTGGTAGAGTCTATGTTAAAGCGTAGTTTGGGGGTAAAGGATTCGGGTAATATTTTGCCGGGACATGGTGGGTTTTTAGATCGTTTCGATGGTCTGTTGATGGCTGCTCCTTTGGTGTTTTTGTTTCTGTTAATGATACAATAGTTATGAAATATCCATGTAGCAGAACTGCACAAAAACGTGCATAATATACTTTGGATATTCCATATGACCATTAAAAGTCAAACCGAGCTTGCGAGCTCGTCTAAGATAATTATCTACATATGAATATTTCAGCAACAACAATCGATTTTCTTTCGGGACTTAAAGCAAATAATTCAAGAGAGTGGTTTCAGGAACATAAAGATCATTACGATGAGGCTTTGCAGAATGTAAAGTTATTCATCGAAGCAATGATTGCCGAGTTGTCAAAGTTCGATCCATTGATCAATACGGATATTAAAGCAGCTAAATGTATGTTTAGGATTTATAGAGATGTACGTTTTTCTAAAGATAAATCTCCTTATAAGTCTTGGCTTGCAGCCGGTATCTCTATAGATGGCAGGAAGCTTGAGGGCCCGGAGTACTACATTCATATTGAACCTCAGAATTCGTTTATAGCTGCTGGATATTGGCGCCCTAAAAAGGAACATCTTGATGCGATCCGACAAGAGATTGATTATAATTATAAAGCGCTGGAGGAGGCGTTGCAAAATGGCCAATGGAAGATTTCTGATCTTTCCCAAGAAGACAAGCTTAGTAGACCTCCCGCAGGATATTCGTCAGAAGATCCGAATATTGAAGTTCTCAAGCTGAAAAGCTTTATCATCCATCAATCACTAGCAAATGAGGATCTCACCCAAGCAGATGCTCTACAGCAGGTTATAGGGTTTTGCAAAAGAATTTATCCCCTTAAGAAATTCATTCAAGAAGCAATCGATGTAGAGCTTTAGTAGGGGAAACTAACTTTACCCATGCATACAGCGGGCGAGTCTTTTAGCCAAGAAACATGATCGGGGCTTCCTGCAACAGTTTCATTTGCCAATATGGCAAACAGACAGGCTTCTTTGGCATCAGGATTCATTTCTATCTCATCCATTGAAGCGACTTTTACAGTCTGCAATTCGGTACGGATATTTTTCATCAAAAGAGGATTATGTATGCCTCCGCCACTTACATATACGGCGATATTATCTAGGCCTGTGGACACCTTCCTAATTCCTTGAACGATAGCTTTGGCAGAGAACATATTGAGTGTAGCCATGATGTCTTCGTGAGACAGCTTGTCTAAATTTGCTTCCTCTATTTTTCTTTGGAGATAGCTGAGGTTGAAGAGTTCTGGACCTGTTGTCTTTGGAAAAGCTAGATCTAAGAAATCTTCTTTTAACAAATGAAGAAGTAGCCTGTCATTGACCTTTCCTGACTGCGCCTTCATCGCGTTTGCATCCATTTCTACACCGAAGTTTTTAAACATATATTGATTCATCATCGTATTTCCAGGACCGAGGTCGCTTGCAAATCCTTGGCTCGATGAACCTTTGTTGGGAAGGAAAGTGAAATTCGAAATGCCTCCGATATTGAGTAATATTCGAGTTTCAGTTGTATCAGTGAATAAAAGGAAATCACCATAGGCTGCTAAAGGAGCTCCTTCTCCTCCTGCCGCAATATGTTTCTGTCGGAAGTCGGATAAGGTAATGATTCCGGTGTGAACAGCTATGTGGTCCCCGTCTCCGATCTGAAGTGTGCTGTTTGGGAGATTATAGTCCTTCGTTAGTATTTGAGGAGCATGATATACAGTTTGTCCATGACTGGCTATCAGATCAACTTCCATTGTATCAATTCCCCACTGGGTTAACGCTTGATTGATAAGTTTCGAGTGCGTAATCGCCACATAAGGGTTGATGCCGCAGAGATCTTGTTGGTTTATTTCAGTCTTTGCAAAGATCTTTCGGATATATGTTCTGAACTGGTCTTCATAAGGTAATGTTTCAAAATGAAGAATATCCAATTCAGTGTCAAAGCCACTCCCTCGAATTTTGCAGAGTGCAATATCGAGACCATCTAAAGAGGTTCCAGACATAAGACCAATGATTAACCGACTTTCCTTTCGGCTTATTTCGTAAAGCTTTGCAATTTGGCTGTTCATATTCTAAAAATACATATAATCGCTTTTGGTAATGTCAATTGTTAATGATATTTTTGAAAAAAAGAACAAAAAATGAATTTTCCAACAGAATTGAAATACACAAAGGATCATGAATGGGTTCGTGTAGAAGGCGATGAAGCCGTAATCGGTATTACAGACTTTGCTCAACGCGAGTTGGGTGATATTGTTTTTGTTGATATTAACACTGTAGGGGAAGAGGTGACTGCGAATGAAGTGTTTGGTACTATCGAAGCAGTAAAGACTGTGTCTGATTTGTTTATGCCCGTAAACTCAACAGTTTTGGCCGTGAATGATGCAATTGATGCCTCTCCTGAATTAGTGAACTCTGATCCATACGGTGAAGGTTGGATCATCCGCGTAAAATTAACGAATCCAGCAGACATAGATGCCTTGTTGACAGCAGATGCTTATAAATCTGAAATTAACGCTTAGTCTATAATGTTGCGTATATAAAATAACAGAAAAGTCCCTCCTAGGAGGGACTTTTCTGTTATTTTATTTCTTTTAGTTCTATGCTGGAAGATATCTTATTTCCTTGTACTTCAATGGTAGTGTTGACAACAGAGTGTTTGGTAAAAAAGGTGTTGGGGTCTAGGATATAGTAACCTGTAGATGTTCCAATACTAGTGCCCGCGTTGTCGGTATAAGTACCTGTCACATTAATCTTATAGCCATCGGCGGTCTTCTCTGCAAAGGTATTTACATTCTTTCCTTTTGCTCCTAATTGTGCCAAGCTGATTTCATTTTCCCAAGAGTCTCCGATAGATAAAGGTTTATCCGGAAAGGCAACGGACATTCCCTGAATGCTAGATCGATCAAAGGCCTCTGCCGGAACATTCGGAAAATCCATTTCCAATACCTTGGCGTTTTTGTCCATTGTGATACTAAGCTTATTCTCCAAGAGAGGTTTCAGCTGTGTAGACATCATTTCCTCCATCTGGTTGGAAGGTTCTTTGGAAGAGTCATAAGAGATAGTAACTATTCCGGCATTGATATCGGTCTTGACCTGGGTATACTTAGCTTCGTACTTCGCCGATGATTCCGTAACTTCTGTTGCTGTCATATTCATGCGCATAGTCATATCCATGATCATGTTTTGCGCACCTTCAATATCCGACTTCATAATCATTTCAATGGGGATGACCTTTCCTTTTTCTGGGTTTAACCTAAAGGTGATCTTCTCTTGTGCCTGTGCGCTTAGCGTGATTGTAGCAGCAATGAATAATGTAGTGAAAAGTCTGTTCATATAGTTCTAATTGTTGATTGTGTATAAGTCTTACTAGGTATAACAAAAATCTGTTGAATACTCGGACTATGATATGTCGTCGAACCAAGCTTTTTGTTACAGCGTTTAGCAATGATTATGTTAAAATAACTCTTTTTATTCAGATTATTGCTCCATATTATAGGGTATAAAAAAAGGAGTCCTTTAGGACTCCTTTGATTTGTATATTTTGTACAAATTATTTTTTACTATAAGTTACCTCTTTTACTGCATTAATCACTTTTGCCACGCTTGGTAAAGTCGCTTCTACCAAAGTAGGTGCATATGCCAAAGGAACGTCTGCAGATGTTACACGCAATACAGGAGCATCTAAGTAATCAAAAGCATTTTTCTGAACATGGAAAGAAATCTCGGAAGAGATAGAGGCCAATGGCCATGCTTCTTCAACAATAACTAATCTATTCGTTTTCTTAACAGAGTCAACTACTGTTTTGTAATCAATAGGACGTACAGAACGTAAATCAATTAATTCTACACTAACACCTTCTTTTTCTAACTCTGCTACCGCAGGGATTACCACTCTTGGTAACATTTTTCCAAAAGAAACAACCGTTACGTCAGTTCCTTCTTGTATGATATTAGCTTTTCCGATAGGAAGATAGTATTCTTCTTCAGGTACCATTCCTTTATCGCCATACATGACTTCAGACTCCATGAAGATAACCGGATCTGGATCGATGATGGATGATTTTAATAAACCTTTTGCATCATAAGGGTTGGAAGGAACTACTACTTTTAATCCTGGTGTGTTCGCATACCAGTTCTCAAAGTTTTGAGAGTGTTGTGCTGCCAACTGTCCTGCATTACCTGTAGGGCCACGAAATACAATCGGACAAGAAAGCTGACCACCGGACATTTGACGGATTTTTGCTGCTGAATTGATGATCTGATCTATTGCAACTAATGAGAAGTTGAATGTCATGAATTCCACAATTGGCTTCAAGCCATGTGTTGCGGCTCCGACAGCGATACCTGCAAAACCTAATTCAGCAATAGGAGTGTCAATAATACGTTTTGGGCCAAATTCGTCTAGCATACCTTGGCTCACTTTGTAAGCACCGTTATACTCTGCAACCTCTTCGCCCATTAAAAATATAGTTTCATCTTTACGCATTTCTTCGTTCATTGCTTCACGAAGCGCTTCTCTGAATTGAATTTCTCTCATTAGTTTTGAAATCGTTTTAATTAACCTTTGATATGCAAAAATACTATTTAATAATGATATTTCATATGCATATAAACTGCCTTTTAGAGGCGATCTGGTAGCTTGCGTATCCAAGCGATATTACGCACGTTTTTTTAGTGTGCGCACTACTTCGTGTTAATCCGTATTTGCGCGGCTTACATTATATGGATATTTCACACGTGCGATAGGTAATGTTGCTGTCCCCATTCGTGTACTTTGCCTGGGTTATTTGTTTTGTATTAGAAAATCTTGCAGCCATTTGTTTATATTTTGGATTGCTAGCGGTATTTCCCAATTATCCCTGTTTCGCTTTTCGACATAATTAGATATAGCACGTATTTGAAGACAAGGTAAGCCTTCTTCGGTAGCGACGAAAAGCACGGCCGCACCTTCCATACTTTCAATTGTTGCTCCGGGAAATCTTTTTTTCAGGACATGAATTGATGGAGTATGTCCATGTACCATATTGACGGTGATCGCTGTTTCTTGTGGGAGGGAGATCGTAATATTTGGAGGGGGTGAAGAACGGAACATACTGTTGCCAAACCCAAGATCTTCCAAAGAGAGAAACTGCTCCGCATCTTCTGCTCCGAGTTCCGAAAAATGGTCTTCTACAATGTTGACTACGCTTCCTAAAGCAATATCCTTAGAGAATGAACCCGCTATTCCAATATTTAAGATGTAATCAGGGCGGGACTGCGTGATCCTCTTTCCCAGCTGGTATGCGGTAGCTGTCATTCCGACCCCCGTAATTAAATAAGGGATCTGTAACTGCGATAGTAAGTCCAAACTCGGGGCAATTTCCCCTTCGGTAGCGGCGACGACTAGAGGTTTCATTTTTCTGTGTTTTAACTTTAATGCAGGTATACTTTGCTTTGTAGTTGCTAAAATAGAGTTTTTTGCGTGATATTATTGTCATAAAAAACACCCAATAATAGGGACTGTGTGTGTAATAAGCTTTATGCTGTACAAATGGGATATATAGGATTGTTTATCAAAGCATTTTTATCTAAGTTTGCGTATATGATATACATTACAAGGCGAGAGCGATTCTGTGCCGCCCATAAGCTGCATCGCGAAGATTGGTCGGAAGAGAAAAACGAAGCCATTTTTGGTTATTGTTCAAACCCCAATTGGCATGGGCACAATTACGAATTGTATGTTACGGTAAAAGGAGAGGTAAATCCAGAAACTGGGTTTTTGATCGACCTGAAGTTGATGAAGCGTATTATAAATACCTACATCATTACTCCAATGGATCATAAGAATATAAATTTAGATGTCGATTTTATGCAGGGTAAAATGGCTTCCACAGAAGTGATCGCTATGGAGATATTTAAAGTATTGAAGCCTCATTTTGAACAAGAGCAGGTTCAGTTACATAGCGTAAAGCTATACGAAACAGAAAATAATTCCGTCGAGTATTTCGGCGATTAATCACATAAAATAATTAGCTAAAATGAGTAATTCTACGGATTTCAATGAAGAATTGGATCGCTATAAAAAAGTAGAACAGTATGATGTAGAGCAGGTAGACCGTATAGCCTCACACTACAACGATATTCTATCTGCCATAGGTGAAGACCCTAATCGGGAAGGTTTGATCAAAACTCCAGAACGGGTGGCTAAGGCTTTACAATACTTAACACATGGCTACGATGTTGATGCTGCAGAAGTATTACGTAGCGCGATGTTTGAAGAAGATTATAGCCAGATGGTAGTTGTTAAAGATATAGAAGTGTATTCGATGTGTGAACACCATATGTTACCCTTTTTTGGGAAAGCACACATCGCTTATATTCCTAACGGACATATCGTAGGATTGAGTAAGATTCCACGTATTGTAGATGCCTTCGCTAGACGTTTACAAGTCCAGGAACGATTGACTAATGAAATTAGGGACTGTATTCAAGAAACATTGAATCCTGCCGGCGTAGCCGTAGTGATGGAGTGTAAGCACATGTGTATGGCTATGCGTGGTGTTCAGAAGCAAAGTTCAGTGACGACAACGTCGGCTTTTACCGGTGAATTTCAAAATGATGTTACAAGATCTGAGTTCTTAAGGTTAATTACAGCCTCATTAGATTAATCAATAATCTGGTTTTAGAATTCAAAAAAAGCTCTGTTTTTCGATAGGAAACAGGGCTTTTTTAGTTATTTATTAAACCCTTTTATCATCCGGATGTCTATGTGGAGGCGTAAAAAAAGTTTTTTTTTTGAATTAGTTCCGTAGATTTGCAGTTATGTTTCAAAATGAAGAACGGGTAAGTGGTTATTTAGAAGGTACTTGTGACGAAGAGAATTCGTTGCTCCGTACGATAAACAGAGAGACGTATCTAAAAGAAACAATGCCGCATATGTTGTCTGGTCATTACCAAGGAAGGGTACTGTCCATGATCAGTAAGATGCTGTCTCCCCGAAAAATTTTAGAGATAGGTACTTTTACAGGTTATGCAACGTTATGTTTAGCAGAAGGGTTAAAAGAAGACGGTATCTTACATACCATAGATATTAATGAAGAGCAGGAAGAGCGAGTCTCTGGTTATTTTCAGCGGTCTGCATACGCTGCTCACATAGAATATCACATTGGGGATGCCTTTGAAGTGATACCTGCCATCGCAGGAGAATTTGATTTAGTTTTTATCGATGCCGATAAAAAAAGGAATTTGGTTTATTACGAGATGTTAATAGATCGTGTTCCTTCAGGGGGAGTGATTTTGATAGACAATGTTTTGTGGAAAGGAAAGGTTTTTGAAGAGAATCCAGATAGCCAGACAAAACAGGTTTTGGAATTAAATGCTACCCTGGCAAAAGACAACCGTGTAGAAAAGTTGATTTTGCCGATTAGAGACGGGCTTTTTGTATTGCGCAAAAAGTAATTGTTGAACTAAAAAGTAGAAAATGCAAAAATGTTTATGCAGCAAAATGTTGCTAATACTAGTATTGTGTTTTGCTTCTGTAACGACACTGTTAGGACAAAAGAAATTTAGTCCTTCAAGTTACATCGAGCAGCACAAGAGCGTTGCACAGCAACTCATGCGCGAAACAGGTGTGCCAGCATCTGTGATCTTAGCAATCGCTATTCATGAAAGTGCCTATGGTAATAGCCGAATTGCAACAAACTTGAACAATCATTTCGGAATTAAGGGAAAAAACAATAGTAAGACCATCAGGTCTGCCTACAAAGGCTATGAATCTGTTTTGGCATCTTACCATGATTTTGTAGATTTACTGCAGCGGAGGAAATCAACGCAGGGATTATTTGATAAGTATTCTCCGTTAGATTACAGCGCTTGGGTCAAAGGAATTGCACGGTCGGGATATTCAGCAACCCGCGACTGGAGTCGCAAGGTTCTGGGGACTATCGATCGTTATGATCTGGATGATCTGGATGTAAAATAATACATTATATACTTTTTGTTTTTTGATGAGATCTGTTTTTTTGCTTTTTGTCCTCTTAGGACTGTTGAGCTCTTGTGCTTCAAAAAGAGGCACAGTGTTGTCCAATCCCAATTCATCCAGTTCTTATGGCTCAAAAAAAACACCTTCCAAAGGAGGGGTCTCTAGTACAGGTCTGTCGTATATTGAACAGTATAAAGGGATCGCTATCCGAGAGATGAATCAATACGGGATTCCCGCGAGTATTAAATTAGCGCAAGCACTTTTAGAATCGGGCAATGGAAACTCTTATTTAGCCCGCGAAGCGAATAATCACTTTGGAATAAAGTGTGGTGGCGTCTGGACCGGAAAAAGTGTAAGAAGGGCTGATGATAACCCGAATGACTGTTTCCGTGTTTACGACAATCCCGAACAGTCGTTTAAGGATCATTCCCAATTTTTATTACGTAAGCGCTATGAGAAGTTGTTTGCGCTTGACAAAGATGATTATAGAGGCTGGGCCAAAGGTCTAAAAGAGGCGGGTTATGCGACTAATCCGCGTTATCCAGATTTACTTATTGACCTGATAGAAAGATATGCTCTATATCAATATGATCGGGCAGAGACCTATGTCGAAAAGGAAAGAAGAGAAGAGCAGGTTGTACATGCTATTGAAACGAAAGTAGAGTCAGAGCCTATTGCTAAACCGGAACAGATAAAATCACCGGTTGCGATGATTATTCACGAAGTAAAACCTCAACAGACATTATACAGTATTAGTCGTCAATACAATGTTACAATTGATCAAATAAGACAATTGAACGGTCTTTCTGGAGATGAGATCGCTATAGGGCAGCTTTTGGTAATTACCAAGTGATATTAAAACTTGTTAAAAATATGGCGTTTTGTTGGTAATAATGTAGCTTTACGGTTGTGAATGCCAATCTAAACATAATATCATTATTGTTTTTTCTTTCTTTTTGTATGCCGACTTATTCGCAGCAAAAGGTGGAGGGCCTGATTTTTGATAAGGATACGAAGCAGCGGATTGGTCGTGTATTGATGATTAATAAGACCAGCGGCGCAAATATCTTTAATAATTCAAGAGGAGAGTTTGCTTTAGATATGTCTCCCGGCGATCAGATTATCGCGCAAAGAGAGCAGTATTTTAGCGATACCTTGACTTATGAAGGTCAAAGCGTGTTGATTTTTAATTTAAAGAAAACTTCTATTTATATAGATCCTGTAACGGTTCTTGGGCGTAAGACACCGGAGCAAATTTTAGCAGAACGTCGAAGGGACTATGATAAAGCCTATAAATTGGCCGATCCAGGGAGTTACCTAAGCGTAGGGCCGACAGGTGCAGGTCTGAGTATTAATGCGATTTATAGCCTCTTCAGTAAAGAAGCGAAAAATGCGAGGCGGTTGACCAGGTATTTTGAAAGGGAATATCAGGAAAATATTGTCGATATGCGTTTTTCTAAAGAGTTAGTCAAGTCGGTTATAGGATTAGAAGGCGAACCGCTAGACAATTTTATGGTAAGGTACAGACCTTCGTATGATTTTGTATCTTTGGCAACACATTATCAACTGGTAAGTTATATAAAGTCGAAGTATGAGTACTTTAAATATGTGCCTTATATTAAGCCTTTACCAGATTTGAATAAAATTGATATTAGTAACAACGATTAGTTATAGTCTATGATGAAACGTTTACCCTTGTTTTTAAGCATTGTGCTGCTGTCCGTCAGCGCGAAGGTGTTTTCTCAAGCAAATCTAAAGGACCTGAGAGAGAAACCTAATACCGAAAAATTGACTGCAGATACAGCAAAAGGCCTTCAGATCAAACAAATTAATGTTCCGATACCTAAGCTCGGATTAGAAGTGGATTATTGGAAGCATTGGACCAAATTTGGTATAAATGCAAATCAAGCATCGTTTAGTGAAAACTGGAATGCGGGAGGGGTAAATTCTGTCGCTATAGGAGGTACGTTTTGGCATAAGTCTGATTATAATAAAGATCGATTCAATTTTGTTACCGAATTTGATTTCAAATATGGGAAAATCTGGAATAAAGATCAGTTGGCTAAGAAAAATTTGGATAGGCTTTTTTGGGATAATAAGCTAGCCTACAAGTTTACGGATACTTGGGCGCTTTATTTTTCATTTACTTTCGAATCTCAATTTGATATAGGTTATAAGTACGATGCAAAGGGAGAAAATATTACCGATACGGTCTCCGCATTTTTGGCGCCGGGATATTTTACAGAGTCATTCGGTTTCGAATATAAACCAGATAAGACATTTTCATTACGATTGGGTACAGGTACTGCTCGGCAGACTATTATTGCAGATAAAAGAATTGCTCCGCCGATAGAAGCAACTAAACCTGTCTACGGTGTTGAGCCGGGGAAAAAATTTAAAAATGACCTCGCTTTTCAGGTGACAGCTAATTTAGATCGTAACCTATCTCAAAATCTTAATCTGAAAGCTCGTTATAACTTATTTGCAGATTATAAAGATATTTCGGATCCGGATCACCGTTTAGATGCAACATTAAGTGCTAAAGTAACGAGTTTGGTTAACGTAGGCCTTACTGGTATTCTTGTTTATAATTCAGATGAATCGTCAAAGGTGCAGTATAGTCAGGCGCTGACATTGGGGGTTATATACGCATTGCCAAGATAGGAATTGATATGCGGTTGAGGGGTGTTGTTATTGGGATATGCTTATTCGGACTTGTGGGCTGCGGTACATCAAAGAAGACCTTGATGTCGCCAAGGACCGTCTCTAGCATAGATCAGGTAAAGCTAGATACGGTAGCGAAAATAATTGAAGCACCCAAATTGGTTATAGACAATGCAATGGACAGCTCACTTGTTCAGGTCCCCCGAGAGTTAACACCCGAGGAACGGATCATTGAACAAAAACGAACTGGTGTGTACAAAGGTGCCGATTGGGCCGCTGCGATACATTACGATCTTCGTAAGCCAAATTTTGTCATTATACACCACACCGCGCAGAATAGTGTCGCTCAGACCGTTCGGACATTTCAGGTTCCACATTCCAAAGTTAGCGCACATTATGTCATCAGTAAGACGGGACAGCTTATCCAGATGCTTAATGATTATGATCGTGCCTGGCACGCCGGTAAATCCAAGTGGGGAAACATTGATGATCTAAATTCAGTATCTATCGGGATCGAATTAGACAACAATGGCAAGGAGCCGTTTCCAGATGTTCAGATCAACGCCTTACTCATCCTTTTGGATACATTGAAGACAAAATATCTTATACCTCAGCTCAATTTTATAGGTCATGCAGATATCGCCCCTATGCGAAAAGACGATCCCAATGTTTTGTTCCCATGGAAGTCATTGGCGCAAAACGGCTTTGGTATCTGGTATAATGAAGATTATTTGATGTCGCCCCCAGCGAATTTTAACCCTATTGACGCGCTGAAGATCATGGGATATGATATGCGTAACCCCGAAGGGGCAATCCGCGCATTTAAGCGCAAGTATATTGTCAAGGAAGTAAATGGAGTGCTGACAGCGCATGATCAAGCTGTACTTTATGATCTGTACCGTAAGTATTATTAGGAATTAGATTTGAGTTAAGAGATGAGAGATTTGAGAATGAATGGTCTCTATTAATAAACCATTAACCATCAATCATTGTTCTTTATTCCTTGCTGTAGTAAATATCCAAATAAAATAACAAGTATACACCCAATAAGGTTGAGCCATAGGAAAGCTACTATATCCGCTTTCCAAATACCAATGATTATAACTTCGGTAATTATAGCAGACCAAAATACGGCTTTCCCTCCGATTTTCTTGAAGTAGAAGGCAACAAGGAATATTCCTAAGATAGTACCGTAAAATAAAGAGCCTAATATATTAACTGCCTCCAAAAGATTACCAAGCTTATTGGCATATAGTGCAATAATTACCGTGAATATGCCCCAGCCCAGCGTAAAGAGACGCGAAGCCTTTAAGTAAGTGCGCTCAGAACCCTGCTTATTGATAAATCGCTTATAGATGTCGATTACGGTCGTCGAAGCGAGCGAGTTTATTGCACTGGCGGTAGCGCCCATCGAGGCAAGCATGATGATCGCTATCAGCAGACCGATAAAGCCCTTTGGAAAGGTGGAGGTCACAAACGATAAAAAGATATAGTTATTGTCATTTACATCGGCGTGTTCATCATTTTTCTTGATGAGTTTGATTACGTCTTCCCTTAGTGATGTTGACGCTGTGTTTAGCGCATTCAACTCTTCGCCTTTGCGTTCTATTCCTGCTTTGTCATTATGCGATAGCGCTTTCGTAAGTTCGTGGATTGTTTGCGATTTTTTTTCGCCGAGAGATTCCTGTTGCTGCAACAGATCCATATATTCAGCCTTATAGCTGCTGTTTTCCAGTTTTTTGGTCTCTATCGAGTTGAAAAATAAAGGTGGGGTATGATACTGATAGTACGCAAATACCAATACCCCAATCAATAAAATGCAAAACTGCATGGGTACCTTTAACAATCCATTCATCAGAAGTCCCATTCTGCTATCACGGATAGAAGACCCTGTTAGATACCTCCCGACCTGACTTTGATCCGTCCCAAAGTAAGACAATTGAAGGAAAAAACCTCCGATCAAGCCTGTCCATACGGTATATTGGTTGTTTAAATCGAACGTGAAATCAATAGCATTGGTTTTACCCGATTTACCTGCAATATGTAGCGCCTCACGGAATCCAATATCCTCCGGGAGAAGTCGGATAACCATAAAACCAGCCGCTAGAAGCCCTGCAAATATGATTCCCATTTGCAGTAACTGCGTATAAGATACAGCCTTGGTCCCCCCATATACTGTATAGAGTACCACCACGCTTCCCATGACCAAAGTGGTATAGGTAACATCAATATGCAAAATAGTAGATAGTATTATGGATGGGGCAAAAATAGTAATCCCGGTAGATATGCCACGTTGGATAAGAAATAGGAAAGCCGTTAATGCTCTCGTCTTGATGTCAAATCGCTTTTCAAGGAATTCGTAAGCGGTAAATACCCGAAGCCGATGAAAGATAGGGACAAAAGTAATACAGAGCACAATCATGGCTAAAGGCAGTCCAAAGTAGAATTGGACAAAGCTCATTCCCGAGGTGTAAGCCAAGCCTGGTGCGGATAGGAAAGTGATTGCACTGGCCTGCGTAGCCATTACAGAGAGCCCCACATTGTACCAAGGCAATTCGCGATCGCCTAATAAATAGCCGTCTATGTTACGAATATTCCTGCTTTTGAATATACCGTAGGTGATAATCAAAAGCAGGGTAGAGAAAAGTACTATCCAATCGATAGGACTCATGAGTAATGCACCGTAAATAAATACATAAATACAATACATAACAATAGCCAGATCACCAATATCCAATAGAACTGGCGCCAACTACGTACTAAAGGAGGGAGTCCCTTATCTGTCATGAGGTTTTTGTGGTAAAAGCACTGTATTGAAGAAAACTGCGAAAATAAACCCGCCTACTAGCCCCCCAATAAGACTTAAAAATGATCCGCAAGAAGCAAAAGCCGTTAGTGCGCCCAATACAGATCCGATTAATAAAATTAAACCTTTTACGTTAAGAGGTTGTACATCGTTTACTTGATTTTCCATATATAATGTTAATTTACTTTTTCTTTTGCGAGCAAATTTACAAATAATCTGTAAGCTCCGGGAACTCCGGCCGGTAATTGTCTGAAAAAGGAAAGGGAGGTATATACAAATTTGCCTTTTCCATAATTTGTTATCAAGAGTGAGCCGTTTTTCGATTCTTCATCTTTATCGTTAATCCGTAGTGGAGTACGGTATCTTTTATCGATCTTATCGGCAAAGTAAAGACCTCTTTCTTGTACCCATGCATCAAAATCGAGCGTTGAGATCTTATTCGGGTAGGTTAAGGCGACGTCTTTCGAATCATAGTTGACCTTTGCATGCTCTTCAGTGACCCTATCTCTCGAGATAGCGAACGGATAGGGACCTATCTGGTCGGCAAAAAGCTTCGTGTTTACATTATATTGCACGAGCACGACACCTCCTTGATTTACGTAGTCCATAAGTAGCTTCTGTGTAGAGGAAGCCTGTGGATTGATGTTGAAGTAGCGGATACCGACTATGACGGCGTCGTATTGGCTTAATGAAGAGGCCGACAATGGACGGTTATTCAAAGGAGTTACCGCTATACCTATCTCGTTTAGCGATTGCGGGATCATATCTCCTGCACCAGGGAGATAGCCTATAGTTTTCACCGGGTTTGTTAGCGCAAAGCTCTTACAACTCACTGTAGCCAACGGAAACCAGGTGATCCGAGGGATATGGTCATAATCTATTGTTTTTATCGATTTCAGAAGTTCACCATTCCATTGGAAGGATATTGAACCACTAGCACTGTTTGAATTATCCGGTTTTACGGCAATCTGCTTGACAAGGCTATTTTCTTTTCCGAATTCTAGATTGATACGTTTAGGAGAGACTTGCCAACCTTCAGGTTGGGGTATATCTACAACAAAATTGTTTTGGCTTTCGTCGTGACGATAGAAAGTGACCTCCATTGTTTTCTGTTCCATATTTGTACTTAGTAAAAGGGAGGAAGACAATTCTGCCGTTAGCGTCGGTATTATGGTTATAGGGCTGTGTATTTCGCCTCGCACAGGATCCACGACCCGGTATTGTATCTCTTGATTTCTGCTCAGAATCTTGCCATTGATTTCAAATGTAAAGGTGACACTCGGAGGGTTGGGATTGGTAGGGTATCCTACATCAGCGGGGTTGACATCAAATTTACCTAAGGAATGTCCCTTTAAAAGCCAGTAAGGTTGAGTTATTTGGGCAAATTTGTATTGTCTTGATAAGGACCAGTTAACATTTGTTGCTAGGTTTTCCTGAACTTCTCCCAAGCTGGTTTTAAGTAGTTTTACCGCAAGATTGGGACGTCGTGCTATTACCTCCAACAAGACATCAAAATCTTTGTTAAGAGGATACTGGTCCGCTTTTGTCGATACGTCAATCCATATACCGGCGCAAGCAGTAATAATGTCTTCTATCTCTTTTATCTTTTGTGCTTTCCAATAATTATCATTGATGTGTTGTATCCGATCACGGAGCTCAAAAAGACTAGATATACTTCGTTCAGGCTCTGTAGGGATAAAATCAGCAATAATGCGCTTTATCAATGGTTCTATGTCTGCACTACCTTGGATTCTATCCCAGCTGGTCGTGATGCCTTCCATAATGTCTCCTTTTGCTTCATCGCCTGCTACATGCTCAAAATACTCGGTACTGTTGCCGCGTGAAGTTGCCGCTCCAAATCCTTGACTTTTGTGCTGCGACCTGCTGCGTGCAGCTATTTCGCCGTATGATTCGCCTAAAAGAGGACTATATGCACCGATGTTTATTTTAAGCTGATCTTCAGAGGTATTATTCATCCCCCCAAAATTAGCTGTATTCCATAGCAGACGTTTCGCTCTCCAAGGAGCCACAGTTCCGAGCTGTTCTGGAAAATATTTTGGATCAGCTGCCGCAAGATATGCTTCATGGGCCAGTATTGCTGAAGCTTGATGATGACCGTGGCCACCACGTTTATCTGGCGGAAATCTGTTTATAATGACATCCGGTCTAAATTTGCGGATTATCCATACAGCTTCCCGGAGGGCGGTCTCTTTGTCCCAAAAATCAAAAGTCTCTGTGTATGTTTTAGAGAAGCCAAAATCATAGGCCGAACTGAAAAATTGTTCTCCCTTATCGATCGATCGAGCTGCGAGTAGCTCTTGTGTACGGATTAGTCCCAGATCTATTCCTTGTTCCGTCCCAATAAGATTCTGTCCACCGTCGCCTCGGGTTAGCGACAGATATCCTGTTCGGTATTTTCGCTCTTGTGCTAGCCATGCTATCAATCGTGTGTTTTCATCATCGGGATGTGCCGCAAAGTATAATACAGATCCTAATGTGTTAAGTTTTTGAAGCCTGATCATGATTTCATTAGCTGGCATATTACCATGTTGAGACTTCGCCGATATAACGAGAGTGCTGATGAAAAAAAATAAGAAGAGTATTTTTTTATACATGATTAAACATACATAAATCCATTTTTATGTGCAATAGAATTTGTGGGACATTTTGGTTACATTCGTTGCTCTACTAGCGGGATCAAAGGTTGTTATAAAAAAAACTTTCATGATTCCTTTGGTTCACCAATCAAAAATGAAAGTTCTTGATGTCCATTGAGTACAGACACCTTCAGAAAAAAAGAGCTAAATTTTATTTAGCTCTTTTTTTACAACAATTAAAAATCTTTAGTCTTAAAATAGTCTTACGACCCCCAAATTAGGGTGTAACCTTTCAACGCTAGTAAAAGTACTATAAAAGCGTAATATAGTAAACGCTAAGTTGAAAAATAATTTTCCACATCGCAAAAGTTATAAACAATAGCGACATGGAATAATATCTTTTGTGAAATAGTAGGATTTTAATCTCCCCAAGACAGGGCTGCTATTTGTCTATGGAGCCTAGGACACGTTGCATGAAGGTATTTAAAGCTTCCTTTTTAGGCGTTCCTTCTTTTATGAGCTTATCAACTTCAATAGCTCCGTACATATTGGATATTAGCTCGCCAATAACATCAAGCTCTTCGTCTTTTAATGAAGAAACTTCTGTCAAGGCTTCTAGCGTTTCGATAGTTTCTAAGACATAATCTGCATCGTTTTGCTCTATAAAGTCTGTTAGGTGCTTAATTACTGGTAACTTCATTTAATAAATCAATTAGTCCTTCTATTTTATTTGTTTGTACCTGGTTTACCAATTTTCCATCTTTAAACGCGGCAAAGGTTGGTAAATTGTTTACATTGGCCAATTTTCTTGATTCTGGATTTTTTTCTGCGTCTACAACAATGAAAGTCACATCCTCATTCTCCATGGCCAATTTTTTAAATTTAGGCTTCATGATGCGGCAGTTTCCACACCAAGAAGCTGCATATTGTACCATTACAGTTTTGTTGTTATTTACAACTTCCTGTAAGGTGTCGTTTTCTAATTCCTGTAACATAGTCGTTTTGTATTTTAAAGAAGAGAGGCGGAAGAAATCCGCCTCTCGAAGGATTGAAATTTCTTAATTGGCCGATAAGTAGGAAGCAACACCATCGCGTGTAGCATTCATTGCTTCTTTACCTTCTTCCCAGTTTGCAGGACATACTTCGCCATGCTTTTGTACGTGTGTATACGCGTCGATCAGACGGATATATTCTTTTACGTTACGTCCTAAAGGCATATCGTTTACCGACTCGTGGAATACTTTCCCAGTCTCATCGATCAAGTAGGTAGCACGGTAAGACACCGCAGAACCTTCTACAAGTGTACCATATTCAGGGTGTTCCACTTCTTTCATCTCTAAAATTCCTAATACGCTAGAAAGGTTGCGGTTTGTGTCAGCGATGATAGGGTATTCTACACCTTCAATACCACCATTATCTTTTGCTGTGTTTAACCACGCAAAGTGTACTTCGTTTGAGTCGCATGACGCGCCAATCACGATTGTATTACGTTTCTCGAATTCCGGAAGAGCTTCTTGGAAAGCGTGTAATTCTGTAGGACATACAAATGTAAAGTCTTTTGGATACCAGAATAACAATACTTTCTTGTTTTCTTTTTGTGCTTTTTCAAAAATGTTGATTGAAATGTAATCGCCTAAATAGTCAATTGCATCTACTGTAATGCTCGGAAAATTCTTACCTGTAAAACTCATAATGTATCTTTCTTTTTTTGTACTACAAAGGTACGTAATATAACGGCAAAAGTAAATTGAAAATACCTATTGGGTATCATCAAAATCTATGTTTTCTATCTTGATTTCATAGCTAAAAGCTATAGTTTTATGTAAAATAAAAAGAGCACTTGTTTAGAAGCTCGGATAATAATACTTTTGTGTACCTTAACTAGAGTTGGCCCCGTAGTTCAACGGATAGAATAGATGTTTCCTAAACATTTGATAGCAGTTCGATTCTGCTCGGGGCTACTAACTTAAATTATAGGAGAGAGAGATTTTTAAGATAGACAACTTATCCCGACTCTATGCTAAAGAAAACTTGCAATCAACGCTAACGTTTTCGTAACTAATATTGAAGCTTAACTACAAATCTTCGTTATCTTGTGCTTACTTTTAAGCTCTAGATATGATAAAGCAAAATTTCTATTCATTTTATACCAGGTATGTTATGTCCTTCGTTTTAGGGGAATCAGGTTTTGCCATTAACTAATTATTATCAATGCGAGCATTTTTAGACGAAAATTTTTTGTTAAACACAGGTACAGCCGAAGAATTATATCATAATTATTCGAAAAGTTTACCGATTATCGATTATCACAATCACTTACCCCCGGAGCAAATAGCCCAAGATACAAAGTTTGATAATCTTGGACAGCTTTGGTTAGCTTATGACCATTACAAGTGGCGGGCAATGCGTGCTCAAGGAATAAGTGAGGAATACATTACCGGGGAGGCCTCGGATAAAGAGAAGTTCTTAAAATGGGCTGAGGTAGTACCTTATACCTTGCGTAATCCCTTGTATCATTGGACGCACTTGGAGCTACAGCGTTATTTTGGAATTACAGCGCTTCTGTCACCCAAGACTGCAGAATGGATTTATGAAGAGACGGCCGGACAGATCGCTGAGGCTGGTTTTTCTGCAAGAGGGCTGTTAAAGCGAATGAATGTAGATGTGGTATGTACAACAGATGATCCTTTGGATAGTCTAGCGTATCACCAACAAGTAGCAAAGGAAGGTGAAAGTTTTAGACTATTACCCGCATTTAGGCCAGACAAAGCAATGAATGCAGGCAATGTGGAGGGGCTGAACGAGTATGTTAATAAGTTAGAGGGAGTTACTGGGTTATCAATAGATAATTTTAAAAGCTATTTAGATGCGTTAAGAAGCAGGCACGACCATTTTTCATCTTGCGGATGTACGGTGTCGGATCACGGTATCGAACACCTTTATGCGGCAGCATATAGTGATCAGGAGTTAAATGCTATTTTTGAGAAAATACGACGAAGAAAAGAGCTCGGGGCAGATGAAGTAGCGAAGTTTAAATCTGCACTTTTAGTCTCTTTTGCAGAGTGGAATCATGAAAAAAATTGGGTGCAACAGTATCATTTAGGCCCGCTTCGGAACAATAATACGCGAATGCTGCAACGCAAGGGTACTGATACAGGGCATGACTCGATCGGAGATTTTAGTCAGGCGCTGGCGCTCTCTCGATTTTTAGATCGATTAGATAGTCGGGATAAACTCGCAAAAACCGTTTTGTATAATTTGAATCCGGCAGATAATGAGCTCTTTGCGAGTATGGTCGGTAATTTTAACGACGGGTCTGTACGGGGTAAGATTCAATTTGGATCCGCCTGGTGGTTTTTGGATCAAAAGGATGGTATGACCAAGCAGATAAATGCACTGTCTAATATTGGGTTGATTAGCAATTTTGTAGGTATGCTAACTGACTCGCGGAGTTTTTTATCTTTTCCGAGACACGAATATTTTAGAAGATTGATCTGTGATATTTTTGGGGAAGATATGGAGCGAGGAGAAATTCCAAATGATATAGAATGGGTCGGTAAAATTATTGGAGATATTAGTTATTATAATGCTCGGGAATATTTTAGATTTTTCTAACAATGGATGGTAAAATTTTAAGCTTTGGAGAGATCCTGCTACGTATTTGTCCAGATCTTTCCACAGATTGGGTAGGAGGCGGCGCATTGCCTTTTTACGTTGGAGGAGCCGAACTGAATGTTGCCTCTGCTCTGGCTTTGTGGGGATTGCCTTCGGCTTATCTGTCAGCGATGCCGGCGAATGATATTACAGGAGATATTTTAACGTATTTAAAGAAAAAAGGTGTTGAGATAGACAACATGCTATTGCAGGGCGATCGTCTCGGGATATATTATCTCCCTAAGGGTAAAGACCTAAAACATACCGGGGTGATATACGACCGGGCAAACTCATCGTTTGCGAATTTACGACGGTCCGACATGGACTGGGATGTCATCTTCGATGGGGTATCCTGGTTTCATTTTTCAGCAATATGTCCAGCGATCTCTCAGGAGGTAGCGGATATCTGTCTAGAAGCGCTTCAGGAAGCAACCCGTCGTGATATTTTCGTGTCTTTAGACCTAAATTATAGGTCTAAGCTGTGGAAATATGGTAAAGAACCCCTGGCGGTGATGACCGAGCTGGCTGCGTATGCAGACCTTATTATGGGCAATGTATGGGCTGCACAACAGATGTTAGGAGCAGCTTTGTATCCCGAGTTGCGCGAGCAGCAGTCTTCTTACCCGCGAGACTTGCTTATGGAGCAAGCGAGGGCGACAAGCCTTGAGTTGATGTCTAGATTTGAAAAATGCGCATATGTAGCGAATACATTTAGATTTGACTATTTGGAGAATGGGATCCAGTATTTTACCACGCTTTTTGGTGAAGGGCAGCTTTTGCAGTCGGAAGATTATGTGGCGACCACAATCGTTGACAAAGTGGGCAGTGGTGATTGTTTTATGGCCGGACTAATATATGGGCTATACCAACAGATAGGGATGCGTAACACGCTCGATTTTGCTACGGCAGCTGCTTTTGATAAATTGTTTATAGCGAGTGATGCGACCCATAATACCGTCGCTGATATTCAAAAACGGATTAAAAATGGATAAAAAAAATAGCGTATTAGAAGCGATCTTGCGTCAGGGCATGTTGCCTTTATTCTACCATGATGATGCCCTTGAGGCGACAGCTATTGTAAAGACACTGTATCAAGCGGGTATTCGGGTATTCGAATTCACCAATAGAGGCGATAAAGCTGCAGAAGTATTTGCGGCATTGTTGACGGTGCGTGATCAAGATATGCCCGGACTGTTTTTGGGGATCGGCACCGTAAAAACGGTGGACGAAGCAAATGTTTTTGTGAGCTTAAGGGCAGATTTTGTGGTGTCGCCGACGATCAATCCCACTGTTGGTGACGTAGTTCATGCTGCAGGACTACTGTGGATACCAGGTTGTATGACACCTACGGAGATCTATACGGCACAACAACACGGAGCTGCATTGATTAAGCTTTTCCCTGCAAATGTCCTTGGCCCTGGATTTATGTCTGCCATCAAAGAATTGTTCAGAGGACAGTTATTTATTCCAACTGGGGGAGTTGATATAGAAATAAATAATTTAAAGTCTTGGTTTGATGCAGGTGTGTGTGCTGTCGGCATGGGAAGTAAATTAATAAATCCGAAAGATACAAAGGATTTGAAAGAAAAGACGATCTCTGCTCTTGACCTGATCAAACAAGCTAGAAAAAACTTTCATGATCTCTCCGGCTCATCAACAGACATGAAAGTTCTTGATGACCATTAAACCGAACGAAGAGAGCTCATTGATTCCTTAAAATATAATGTCGAATCAATAATACGGACACTTTCAGAAAAAAATAAAGCAACCGATATATAAACTAAAAATTATAAGCCGATGACAACAACCAAAATAGGCAACTATAGATGGGTGATCTGTGCCCTTTTGTTTTTTGCGACAACTGTAAATTATATGGACCGACAAGTGCTGAGTTTGTTAAAACCCACACTGGAAGAAGAGTTTGGGTGGTCTAACAGTGATTATGCGGATATAGCCGCCGTTTTTCAATTTGTTTACGCCATATCCATGCTTTTTGCAGGCCGGTTTGTAGACCGTTTTGGTACGAAATGGGGGTATGCCTGGTCTATTATATTGTGGTCTATAGGTGCTATTATCCATGCCTATGCGATAGCTATTGGTGAAGGTATAGTTGGTACATTAGGGTGGATAGGTATTGCATCGGTACCTGTTTCTATAGTGGGTTTTATGTTTGCCCGCGCTGTTCTTGCTGTCGGTGAAGCCGGCAATTTTCCCGCAGCGATCAAAGCGACTGCAGAGTATTTTCCAAAGAGCGAACGGTCATTTGCTACAGGTATATTCAACTCAGGAGCGAATGTCGGAGCTATTTTAGCACCATTGACGGTACCTTGGATCGCAGGGCATTGGGGCTGGGCTGCCGCATTTGAAATTGTCGGTGGAATTGGTTTTCTATGGCTGATTTTTTGGTTTATCTTTTACGAGAAGCCTAGTCGTCAAAAGAGGATGTCCGATGAAGAGCGGGCGTATATCAGCAAGGATCAGGAAGAAGACAAACGGGTAAATGAATCTGAAGAAGTAACGGATCAGCCTGTATCTTGGGTCAAACTATTGGGCTACAAGCAAACCTGGGCTTTTGCTACCGGTAAGTTTATGACAGATGGGGTTTGGTGGTTTTTTCTTTTTTGGCTGCCAGGTTATCTAAAAGATCAATACGGTGTTGTCAATGAGGATATTATGCTGCCATTGGCTGTTTTGTATAGTATGACAATGATAGGGAGTATAGGCGGAGGTTGGTTTCCCAAGTATTACATCGATCGGGGTTATCCGGCTTATGATGGGCGTATGAAAGCCATGCTTGCTATTGCAGTAATTCCGTTGGTCGTACTATTGGCGCAACCCTTGGGGCACTATAGTTTTTGGATCCCGGTCATCTTAATAGGGATAGGGGCCTCTGCCCATCAAGCTTGGAGCGCCAATATCTTTACGACAGTATCGGATATGTTCCCACGTAAGGCGGTGGCTTCGGTGGTCGGTATCGGCGGTATGGCCGGTGGTATCGGTGGTGCATTGATTACCAAAATAGGCGGTTATCTATTTGATCATTATAAAGCACTGGGGCATATTGAGACAGGTTATACCATTATGTTCAGCTTTTGTGCAATAGCCTATCTGTTGGCTTGGAGTATTATGAAATTGTTGGTGCCTAAAATGAAGGTGATTCGATTCGATTAAAATTAAAAAAGGTCAGGGCTAGAAATCCTGACCTTTTACTTAATTTTCCCTAAACACCTTTAAATAACTTGTCATTCCCAACAGGAGTATCCCGAAAAGAGAGAATACGGCATACGAATACCGCAAGCTAAATAATTCAGCTATATAACCAATCAACGGTGGTCCCATTAAAAATCCGAGGTAGCTGATGCTGGATACCATAGCGAGAGCAACTCCTGAGGGTATTTTAGAATGCTTACCTGCGATAGAGTATACGGTCGGTACATTGCAGGATACACCTAGACCTACCAGCATAAAGCCGATAGTACTAGCGTAAATTGTGGGGAAGACTACAGAAAGTGCCATTCCGACAAACATCAACACCCCAGCGAACTGCAACGTTCGTTGTCTGCCAATCTTTCTAATGATTTTATCTCCGATAAATCTACCTGAAGCCATCATAATCATAAAAGAAGCGTAGCCAAGCATGATTAGGCTTTCAGGGGCCAATACAATATCGTGAAAATAAACCCCACTCCAGTCAAACATAGCGCCCTCGGTAGCCATACTGCAGAAGCCAACGATTCCTAATGAGATAAGAATTTTATCGGGTTTAAAGGATGAAGTCGTGCGCTGTATGTTTTGCTCGATTGGAGGAGCGAGGTGCCGTCTGTTCGTCAAGACATTGATCACGATAAGGAAGAATATAATGATGAAGTGGGGTAAAGTCGACAGATTGAGATTGACTGTCAAGAGGCCTAATAAAGCACCTGTAAATCCGGCCAAGCTCCATACGCCATGAAAGGACGCCATTATCGGCTTATTATATAGTCCTTCTGCGAGAACCCCCTGGGTATTTACCGATATATTACACATATTACCGATCACACCAAATAAAAATAAGCATAGGCCTAGTTGCCAGGCGTTGGCGGCAAAAGCGATACTGCATAAGATGATACCATAGGCGATTGCTGTGATGGGAAGTATACGGTGACTACCATATTTTGAGACCAATCTACCTGAAAGCGCCATCGTCACCAATTGACCGATAGGGAGCATCAGCAAAATAGTGCCTAACTGAGCTTCCGTAAGCTGCAACTGTGCCTTAATGATTGGAATTCTGCTCGCCCAAGAAGCAAAGGCAATACCTTGACAGAAATAAAATAGGGAAACTGCTATTCGTATCCTTTTATTACTGGAGGATAGATTATGGGTTGATCCAGATACAATTATAGACATTTTAATAAGAGTTGGCCTGCAAAATTACAGTAAAGACGTCAAGGTTTTGTCATTTAGATATTAAGATTTTGTAGACACCTCCTCAAGGGCAATTAGCTAGAGATATTAAGGGGAGGACGAATTAATGCGGAAGAAATCAAAAAAAACATTGATATTTTAAAGCACAGCAGTTACATTTGTGTTACTGACTTCGTAGCTCAGTTGGTAGAGCAACAGACTCTTAATCTGTGGGTCCTGAGTTCGAGCCTCAGCGGGGTCACGTTAGAAAGTCCTTTTTCATAAAGAAAAAGGACTTTTTTGTGATTTTATTTCTTCAATGTGTTTTTATAAATCTTGCCATCCTTTATGATAACAACGAAGTTTTTTGTCGGGTTGGTCAGCAATTTAAGATCCTTTAGCGGATCTCCATTGACCAGAAGCATATCTGCCATAGCCCCCTCTTCAATCACACCCAGTTTACCGGGGTAGGGGCTTCTTAGTCCCGATAGTTGTAATAACTCCGCATTATCCTGTGTTATCATTTTTATGATTTCTGCATTTGTAAACCATTTTTGCAGACGCAGAATAAAATCATTTTGTTTGTCGTTAAGTTCAGGTTCGAAAAGAAAGTCCGTACCCCAAGCCAGTTTGACCTTGTGTTTTTTTGCTAGAGGCCATACTTTTTCTTGTCCTTCAATAACCGGTTTACGCTTTTCTCTCCGTTGTGGATCCATGTTGGGCGTATCATCGACTAGATTTTGTAAACTCAGCCAAATGTCGTTTTCGGCAAGCAGTTTTAGCGTTTCTTCATCCAGTAACTGTCCATGCTCAACGCATTTTACTCCCGCTTCGATAGCTCTGCGGATAGCTCTTGGGGTGTAGGCATGTACGGTTACGTAGGTCCCCCAGTCTTCTGCTGCTTCGACAGCTGCTTTCATTTCATCAAGCGTGTATTGTGTGACGTCCACCGGATCGTAGGCTGATGATGTTCCCCCTCCCGCCATGAGCTTGATCTGACTAGCGCCAAAGCGTAGGTTTTCTCGTACAGCAGTCAGCACTTCATCCCGCCCATCGGCGATGAATGTTGCCCCATATCGCTCTGCTCGGGAGACTACCCCAAAAAAGCGACGGGATTTTTCATCTGGGGTCCTGAAATCTCCGTGGCCAGCCGTCTGACTGATAGTAGCACCAGAAGGCCATATTCGGGGGCCGGGAAGCTTGCCTGCATCAATGGCTGCTTTGATCGGGAATATAGGCCCCCCTGCGTCTCGTACGCTTGTAAAGCCACGCATCAACATATTGTTAGCCGATTGGCCGATAGTTTTAATTAAAAATTCCTCAGATAGGTCGTTTGTCACCATTTGAGGCATGGTCAATGAACCAAATACCATATGGACATGCACGTCTATAAGGCCAGGCATCAATGTTCTTCCTGTCCCATTGATCTTCACGACCTCCATATCTGTCACCGCAATCGGTGCTGTGCTAATTTTCTGGATGGTGTTGCCGCTGATCAGAACATGACTAGGCGCGGTCAGGGATTGTGTGGCTTGGTCTAGTATTCGGACGTTCTCCAATAAAACATGGTTTTGTTGCGCTTGGGTTGAACAAATAGACGCTGTGCTGAAAAGTAAAGAACAGAAATAGAATAATCGCATGGCAGATGTAGTTTGTTGTTCACTAAGATACAAAGATAAAGTCTGTTTTCGGTTTATGTTAAATGAATTTTGAAACATCAGAAGTTTGGGATAACCGGCTCTGTATAAAGTAAGTCTTCTTGCGTATCATGATTGCTGTTATTGATTATTTCCGTAACTTGCTCCTATATAAAAATCTAATTCAACTGTTAAGTTTTTTTAACCTAATTTATACATATGAAGCACATCCTATACGCCTTGGGTCTTTCTTTAGTTTTTCAGCTTTCTCAAGCTCAGACCGAAGTCGCATTCATGTCACATCCCTGCTTAAGTCCGGATAGCAAGGTCGTGGTGTTTAGCTATGAAGGGGATTTGTGGCGCGTGCCAACAGATGGAGGTGTAGCTTTACGTCTTACAGGTATGACTGGTAGCGAGGTCTCGCCGCGGATCTCTCCCGATGGAAAATGGCTTGCCTTTTCGGCCGATCAGAATGGCAATATGGATGTCTATATTATGCCTTTGGAAGGCGGGGAGATCAAGCAGATGACACATCATGATGGTATGGACGAAGTGGATAGTTGGAGTTGGGATAGTCAAACTATTTATTTTACATCATCACGCTACAATCGTTTCAGTAGCTATAGTGTGTCGATAAATGGGGGGACGGCTAAGCGTCTGTTTGATCATTATTTTAATACCATTCACAATGTGGTGGAGACACCCTCTGGAGAATGGCTATTTAATGATTCGTGGGAGAGTATGACCGCTGCTAATCGTAAGCGTTATAAGGGGGCTTTCAATCCAGACATTCTGTTATACAATCCAAAAGATAAAAAATATAAACAATATACAGATTACGAAGGTAAAGACTTCTGGAGTAGTGTAGACCGTATGGGCAATATTTACTTTGCCTCAGACGAAGCGAATAATGAGTACAATTTGCACACTTTTATTCAAGGCAAGAAAACAGCGCTCACCCATTTTGAAACGTCTATCAAGAGACCGCTCGTATCGGCCAATGGTGAAAAGGTGATCTTTGAAAAGGACTATAAGATTTTTGTATACGATGTAGCCTCTAAGAAAGCGATACAGCCTAAGATCGCGCTGAGCAGAAATGCTGTATTGGACAAAAAGCAGGACTTTGATGTGAAAGATAACATATCAGACATGGATGTTGCTGCCGATGGTAGAAAGCTAGCCTTTGTGTCCAGAGGAGAGCTTTTTGTGGGGGACATCGAAGGCAAATTTCTTCGAAAAATTTCTAGTCAGGGCGAGCGGATTGTCGAGGTCAAATGGATGAAGGATAATAAGACGCTGTTGTATAATCAGACGGTCAACGGTTATCTGAATTGGTTTACTATTTCGGCTGATGGTAAAGGTCTACCGAAACAGATTACCGATGATTTAAGAAATAATCGGGATGTTGCATTAAACAAAGACCGTAGCCAGGCGGTATATCTGAGTGGTAGGGATGAAGTACGTCTTTTAAATCTTGCCGATATGAAAAGCAGATTATTGGTTAAGGACGAGATATGGGCATTTCAGAATTCTACTCCCTCATTCTCTCCGGATAGCGAGTATGTGCTTTTTACGGCGTATCGTAATTTTGAACAAGATATTTTCGTGCACCATGTTAAAACGAATAAAACGACTAATTTAACGAATACAGGTATCTCCGAGGTAGGTCCAGTTTGGTCGCCGGATGGCAAGTACATTTATTTTGCCAGCAACAGAACGAAACCGTCCTATCCGACAGGGATGCTGGATGCAAAAATCTATCGGATGGCTTTGGATAAATTTGATAAAGAATACCGAGCGAATAAGTTTGATGAACTCTTTAAGGACGATAGCAAGCCGAAACCGGACAGCAGCACGGTTGGGAAGAAAGGGGTTGTGGCAGTGACGAAGAAAGATTCGGTACAAAAGCTAGCAATGGTACAGATCAATACAGATGGACTGCTGGATCGTGTTACCCAAATCAGTCCGGGGTTTGGGACGCAGTCGAACCCGGTACTCGTAAAAAAAGGTGAAAAGACCTATGTCTTTTATTACTCCAATCATGCTGAAGGAAAGGGAGCCATATACCGTACAGTACTGGAGCCTTTTACACCGAACAAAACGGAAAAGGTCGTAGATGGTGGTGTCGGTTCGCTGATCGAGATGGGGGGTAAGTTCTTTGTATTGAGTCGGGGTGCCATACAAAAGTATAATCTCGAAGCCAACAAGTTAGAAAAAGTTGAGGTTTCGTATAAGTTTCAACGTAACCTTTCCCAGGAGTTTAAGCAGATGTTTTATGAGGCGTGGGCTGGCATCGAGGAGAATTTTTACGACGAACAATTTCATGGTGTCGATTGGAAGGCGGTCAAAAAGAGGTACGAAGCTTATTTGCCCTATGTGAATAACCGGGCAGATCTAAGAGTGTTGCTGAACGATATGTTGGGCGAATTAAATGCTTCGCATCTTGGGTTCAACTCTACTGGAGCCGAAGAGCGAAAAGGCTTTGCAGTGGTTAGTAATGAGGTTGGGGTTGAGTTTTCGAAAGAAAATCCGTTCAAAGTTAGTCGTATCATTGCACAAGGAGCAGCAGATCTGAAGGGAATCGATATTCAGTCGGGCGATGAATTGCTCGCGGTGAATGGTGTTTCAATAGATCAGAGCCGGGATCGGGATGCTTATTTCGCTTTTCCTTCTTTGCAAGAAGAGTTGTCATTGCTGTTAAGCCGAGGGGGAAAAGAAATCCTGGTGCAAGTACGACCACAGGGAGCAGCACAGCAGCGAGACCGTTTGTACAATGAATGGATAAAAGATAATAAAAGACAGGTAGATCAGTCCAGCGGCAATCGAATAGCCTACACGCATATGAAGAACATGGGAGGGGATCAGCTACAGCAATTCTTGCTGGATATGGCCGAACAAGAAAATAACAAGGATGCTATCATACTGGACTTGCGGTTCAATACAGGAGGCAATGTCCATGATGAAGTGCTGCGCTTCTTATCGCAGAGACCCTACCTGCAATGGCAATACCGTGGAGGTAAGCGGGCCCCACAAAGTAATTTTGCCCCGGCGGCAAAACCTATTGTTTTGTTGATTAATGAGCAGTCTCTCAGTGATGCCGAAATGACAGCGGCAGGCTTTAAAGCCTTAAATTTAGGCAAGATTATTGGTACAGAAACCTATAGATGGATTATTTTTACCTCTACAAAGGGGTTGGTAGATGGTTCGATGTATCGGGTCCCTGCTTGGGGATGTTATACACTGGACGGGAAGGATCTGGAGATGACAGGGGTAGCTCCTGATATTTATGTGAAGAATACGGTGGAAGACCGAGAAAAAGGAAGAGATCCTCAGCTGGAGCGAGCAATACAAGAGATCCTGAAGGAATTAAAATAATTGATAAGGAGTGTTTATGAAAGAAAATTTTGCGGATAGAGTCATCGAATTCAATAGTGGCTTGCATTACGCAGGAGAGCTTCCGGATGGTTTTCAGGTCATGAATCCTTATCTGGACAATCCAGAGACGATGCTGGTGATGCGTCAGTTCTATCGCAAATACTATGAGGATGCGAGCGACCGTCAATTTATTGTAGGTATCAATCCTAGTCGTAAGGGGGCAGGGGTTACAGGGGTGCCATTTACGGATACAAAGCGGCTGCTTAGTGCCTGCGGTATTGAGATGAAATCTGCCCATACCCATGAAATATCTTCTGTATTCCTATACGATATGATTGATGCCTACGGAGGGGCCAAGGCTTTTTATCAACGATTCTATATAAACTCGCCTTTCCCATTGGCGATCATTCGGCAAATCAAAGCTGGGCAATGGGTTAATGCCAACTATTACGACGATCCGTCGCTATTTGCCGCGGTGAAAGACTTTATGATAGATTCGCTGAGAAAGCATATCAGCATGGGGCTCGACGTGTCCAAGGTGTACGTGTTGGGGAAGAAAAATGCAAAATTTATTCAAAAATTAAATAAGGAAGCCAAGTTGTTCGGTACGATAGAAATTTTAGAACATCCCCGGTATATACAGCAATACAAATCGAAAGAGAAGGATCTCTATATAGCCAAGTACCTGGATGCTTTCGAGTCCGAATGATAGCGTCTTAAAAAATTGGAAAGAGATGATTAAGATAAAACGCATTTATGAAAAGCCAGATCCCCAAGACGGGTACCGTATGTTGGTCGATCGGCTTTGGCCAAGGGGCGTTGGTAAGGATGAAGCCGAATTAGATGAGTGGAACAAAGACATCGCGCCATCGACGACATTAAGAAAATGGTTCGGTCATAAACCTGAACTATTTGAAGAGTTTGTGTCGCGTTATAACGAGGAGTTAAAGAAAAAAGGAGACAATTTGCTCCGTATAAAAGAACTGGGCGCAAAAGGGACGTTGACGTTACTTTATGCAGCTAAAGATGAACGAATGAATCAAGCTGCGGTTTTGTTGCAGCTAATTAATAACCTGAAAAAATAACGAAAATGAGGAGTATATTCTGTTTATTGTTCCTTTTTATAGCGGGTAATGTGAGGCTGAACGCCCAAGAGCAGCAAAGTCATAATAACTGGATTTTTGGTCCATCCATAGGATACCAGTACCAAAAAGCAAGTTTTGTCAAAGCTTCTTTTTGGGCACTTACAGATTTAGGGTATGCGAATTATCTCCGTTTTGATGGGGGGGCAAATATGACATGGAAAGCGGGTAAGACTCATGCTATTCCAGAGTTGGGAGTCACTTATTACCTGAGTGCCAAAGCCGTTTGGCCTTTTGTTAAGATGGAGGCCACCCCATATACCATCACGCCAAAAGTAGGAGTTGGTATCTTTAATCTTTTTGAAGTGGGAGCCGGTTATGGTGTTGATTTGGGTACTAAGCAGGGGTTGATGCCTATCAAGGGATTTAATATTTCTGTAGGGGTGAGTCTGCCGCTTAACTACCATCTGTATTAGATATGACTACATTTCAACAGTTGCATCAGCCTACAGGAAGAATGATCTATAAGGATGGAGAAGAGTATCTTTTTTTCGGAGGTACTGCTTACTTAGGTTTCTTGGATAATCCGGATTATATTCATTTGTATAAAAAAGGGATTGATATTTATGGCTTGAATAATGGTACATCCCGCTCCAATAACGTACAGCTGGGCATATATGATGAAGCGGAATGCCGGTTGGCCGAAAGGTTTGATTTTGCCCATGCAGCTCTCTTGTCGAGTGGATATCTTGCCGCTCAAGTTGCGGTAAGGGCATTATCGTCGGGGAAGGAGGTTTTATATGCGCCGGATTCGCACCCTGCATTATGGATGGAAGTAGATTGTGAGGAATGTCGCCCATTTGATGAATGGCGCGACGAGACTATTAATTATATTAACCAGTCCGTACAAAAGGAGTTTGTCATTATATCCAATACATTGGATAATTTGAAACCTGGTTTCTATGATTTCTCCCCTTTTGCTAGTTTGTGTGATCCTTCAAAACACCTGCTTTTTATTCTGGATGATTCACACGGGCTGGGTGTCGTAAAAAAAGATGCTATTTCGGTGGACCTGGGTTTTGCAAGTGATTCTGCTAATGTGGACGTTGTTGTTGTTGCTTCTTTGGCCAAAGGGATGGGGACGGATGCGGGAGTTGTATTCGGGCCTGCTGATTATGTCAAAGAGATCAAGATGCATCCTATTTTTAGAGGAGCGTCACCACCAACTCCTGCAGCAGTTTATGCGCTTATAAATGGACGTCATTTGTACCACCAAGCTTTTGATGTATTACATCGGAATATTGATCTTTTTGGCTGCCTGATCAATACCGATGCTAGGTTGCGTCATATAGCTGATTTTCCGGTATTCACATCTGTTGATCCTCATTTATATAGACATCTTCTCCACAGGCATATTCTTATTTCTAGTTTTCCGTATCCTTTCCCCGATAGTCCGCTGTTAAATCGTATTGTCATCTCCTGTTTACATAAGAAAGAAGATCTACAGTATCTGGCCGAAGCGTATTTTGGAAAAACTTAATAAATATTTGAAAATCAGCAAAATAATGGTAGATTTGCATCCGATTTGAAGTGCGTTCTGAAAGCTTTTTCAGGGTAATCGTTTGAAAATGAAAAAAATATGTTGGATAAATGATCCGAAATATTTTTAAAGCTCATTTAAAAAAGATAATTTTGCAACCCCAAATGTGGGTTTAGGACGAATAATATAATTACAGAATAATAGATATGACTAAAGCAGAAATTATTGCAGAAATCTCTAACAAGACTGGCTTAGAGAAGGTTGATGTACAAGAAACGGTTGAAGCGTTTTTCAAAGTTGTTAAAAATGCGATGATTGAAGGAGAGAATGTATACGTTAGAGGGTTTGGAAGTTTTGTAGTAAAAAAGAGAGCAGAAAAGACAGCACGTAATATTTCCAAAAACACAGCAATTATTATCCCTGAGCACTTCGTGCCTAGTTTCAAGCCAGCAAAAGTTTTTGTTGAAAAAGTGAAAAATGGTAATAAAGTAAAAAAATAGTTAAATTTGCCCTATGCTTAACACCAAACAAATAATAGTAATTGTATTAGTAGTTGTACTAATGGGGGGCTTATTGGCTCAGCCTATTAAAGGCTTGGTTGATAAGGAGCAGGGCAAAACAGAAGCTAACGCAGAAGAACCATCTTCTATGTATACATTGAAGAGTGTTTCTGAGCTAGCAAAACAAGGTATTAATTCTTCTCTATCCCAAGATATTTCCGCAATCGAAGCTCAGGTGGAGAAAGCAGAAGGAGAACAAAAAGTCGCGCTGTTAGAACAGCTAGTGGCCAAATGGGACGATGTGGCAAAACCTATTCCACAGGCATTTATCTATCAGGAGTTGGCACAGCTTTCTCCAAAATTTGACTATTGGTTGAAAGCAGGGGATGCTTTTCGTGCCGGATATACAAATCAGCAGGATACGATGATGGCTTCGGAGCTAAATAGGTTCGCTATTGCAGCTTATGAAAAGGCCGTCGAATTGGATGCCAATAGTCTTTCTGCAAAGACGGGACTAGGTGCAGCACTGGTTACAGGGTCCAATAACCCTATGGCAGGAATTGCTTTGCTGCGGGAAGTTGTTGCGGTAGAACCAAAAAATGTAGAAGCAAATAAAACGTTAGGTTTATTCTCTATACGTTCGCAACAGTTTGATAAAGCAATTGAGCGTTTCAAAACAGTAATTGAAGTAAAGCCAGATGCGGAGTCTTACTTTTATTTAGCTACAAGCTACGAAAAAATCGGTCTTAAGAACGAAGCTATAGCTGCTTATCAAAAAAGCAAGGAAATAGCAGCAGATCCGACCTTATCTCAGTATATAGATCGTCAGATCGAAGCATTGAGTAAATAATAATTAACAAGATTCATTAACATTATTTAAAAACATTAAAGCTATGCCAAGCGGAAAAAAAAGAAAAAGACACAAAATGGCTACTCACAAACGTAAAAAACGTTTAAGAAAAAATAGACACAAGAAAAAATAGTTCTTGTTGATAGTCTAAGGAGATTTATTTCCAAAGGCGCTATACAATCTACGGTAAACTTAGATGTTTTATCGTAGATTGTATTTTTTCATTAAACAAGTTTATGTTTCATTGGGATGATATAAGATAGTGCGCGAGGTACTATTGTCCCCAAATTTAGTAGCTGTTGGTAAAGGAATTAATTATCGATTCGACCCCCGAAAAAGGGGTGACTATTGCTTTACTACAGGACAAGCAACTTGTAGAACTAAATAAGGAACAGGTAGACAATCATTTTTCGGTGGGGGATATTTATCTCGGCCGGATTAAGAAAATCATGCCTGGATTGAATGCAGCATTCGTAGATGTAGGCTACGACAAAGATGCCTTTTTGCATTATCTGGATTTAGGACCGCAAGTACAATCCTTACTTAAGCTTACGCGAGTAGTAAAGAATGGCAGTTATCAAGAGAATCTGCTTAATAGTCTAAAGCTTGAAAAGGATATCGATAAGGCAGGTAAGATTTCGGAAGTATTAAGCCGAAATGTATTATTACCTGTACAGATAGCAAAAGAGCCAATATCAACAAAAGGTCCGCGACTTAGCTCGGATTTATCCATCGCTGGACGTTTTGTCGTACTTGTGCCCTTTTCAAGTTCTGTTTCCATTTCCAAGAAGATCAAAGGAAGTGCCGAACGCTCACGACTCAAAAAGATTGTAGAAAGTATTAAACCTGCAAACTTTGGAGTCATCATACGTACGGTTTCTGAAGGAAAAGGAGTTGAAGAACTTCAAAAAGACCTTCTCGATTTGATTTCGAAGTGGGAGCTTTTTACCAAGCGCCTTAAAAAAGCTGAACCGCCACAGAAAGTCTTAGGCGAAATGGATAGAGCTTCTACCATTCTAAGGGATTTGCTGACTGACGAGTTCACTCATATATATGTTAATGATCCTGTTATCTATGAAGAAACAAAGTCATATGTACAGGAGATTTCGCCGGAGCTGGAGAAGATTGTAAAGCTTTATAAACATAAAGAGCCAATCTTTGATCACTTTGGTGTCGAAAAGCAGATTAAGGCAGCTTTTGGCAAGACGGTTAATTTGCAAGGTGGTGCCTATTTAGTGATAGAACATACGGAGGCATTGCACGTCATTGACGTAAATAGCGGAAACCGGATTGCTAGTAAAGAAAACCAAGAAGATAATGCACTCTTAGTAAACAAAGAAGCTGCAAGAGAAATTGCTAGACAATTGCGATTGCGAGACATGGGAGGTATAGTTGTTATAGACTTTATTGACATGCATAAGCCTCAAAATAGAAAAGAGCTGTATACCTATCTAAAGGAATGTATGAACGTAGATCGAGCTCGTCATACCATACTTCCGCCGAGTAAATTCGGCTTGGTACAAATCACGCGACAGCGCGTGCGTCCAGAAATGAGTGTTGTGACAAATGAGAAGTGTCCTGCTTGTGATGGTACGGGAGAAATTAGGTCAAGTATTGTATTGCTTGATGACATTGAAAATAACTTGAGTTTTATTCTCGAAGAGCAAAACGAAAAAGGAGTGTCTTTATGTGTGCACCCCTATATAGACGCCTACATTAAGTCTGGGTTTATCTCTAAACGAGTCAAGTGGTTTTTCAAATATGGAAAATGGATAAAGGTGAAACCAGTCCAATCCTATTATTTAACAGAATTTCATTTCTTCAATTCGAAGGACGAAGAAATAAAGTTATAAAGAGATTAAAAAAGCTCCTCAAACGAATTTGAGGAGCTTTTCTTTTTACATAACGACAGAATAGTGTCATTATAATATAAACTTAGTCTAAGCTTAGTTCCTTTTCTTTATTAATTAAATGGGCGATACTGGTGTCGTTTAGAATCTGTAGCATTGCATTGCGTACATCTACAAAAGTATCTCGGATGCCACAGGCATGTTCTTCGGTACATTCCTCACAGGATCTATAAAAATTGAGACTTACACAAGGTAATAGAGCGATAGGGCCATCAATGAGACGCATGACCTGAGAGAGAAAAATATCTTCAGGAGCCTTATTTAGACTATAACCTCCACCGGCACCTTTTTTAGAGTACAAAATTCCTGCGTTGCGCATTTCCAACAGGATTTGTTCCAAAAACTTTTTGGGGATACGTTCCTCCTCCGCTATCTTGACAATTTGCATCGGCTCATTGCCATAATTCCGACCCAGCACCATGAGGGCCTTTATCGCATATTTAGTTTTCTTCGAAATCATAATCTGTATTCAGTAGCCTCAAAAATACAAAATAATACAACAACTTACTATTGTCCCAATACCTCAACAATAGTATGCCCGATATTGCCATTAGGTTCCATAACATGAAGCAAGGATGCAAGTGTAGGAGCAATGTCTACAACTTGAACAGGTCGATTGCTCACTCCAGGTTTGATGCCCCATCCCATGAATAATAAGGGGATATGCGAGTCGTAAGCAGACCATACACCATGTGTCGTACCGGTACTGCGTGGAGTACCCGAATACCACTGCGGTTCGGCGATAATCTGGATAGCTCCACTGTTCTTCCGGTTGTACCCATTGATTATTTTCTCACGTATAGGTGCTGGTAAAAACATGTTTTCTCCGTCCTCCATATCCACTACGTAGGCGATGCCATCTTGGCTTTTTAGATTTTTAATGATTGTTCTTTTCACCTGATCTACTTCTAGATTCAGTGAATCTATGAGTTTATAATCGAGGTGAACCTGATAGTTCAATAAGCTTCGGACTAGTTTGTTTGAACCGAATTTATCCTGTAATTCTGCATTCAACTCCCGTTCTATCTGCCTGGTAAAAAGATAGCCTCCATTCCCTTTTTGATCAGTATAATATAGCGGATTATAAGATGCAGCATGATCTGCGGTCAAGAAAAAAGTATAGTTTCCCGCACCAACGGTCTTGTCGAGATAAGCTAGGAAATCTGCAATATCGCGATCCAGACGTAAATAAGTGTCTTCAATCTCTACCGCAGATAAAGAATAACGGTGTCCTACATAATCGGTAGACGATAGGCTGACACAGAGAAAATCGGTGTTATTCGTTGGATTTTTTCCTAGGTTTTCATTCTCAATGGCTGCTTTTGCAAAGTCGAGCGTCAGTGTATTTCCCTGTGGTGTTGTTTTTATTAACTCATACCCGGCATCCTTCATTAATTCTGACGTTTTTCTTGGGAAAGTAGGGGATTTCTCACCTGCCCATTTGCCTTCATAGATATTGTCGTCGGCAATACTATTCGTATAAGTTTTGATGGGATATAGTGTATTCCAGTTTTGCTTTAGATATTTTTCCGGAAGCTTCAGCTTGTTAAATTTACTAACCCATTTTGGAAGATCTTTCATATAGAACGTGCTTGATATCCAGTCTCCGGATTTAGCTTCAAACCAATAAGCTGCATCTGCAAAATGACCTGCCGGAAGGATCCCACCTCTGTCTTTAATGGCAACTCCAATAACCTTAGATTGAAAATTAGTTGCCAATTTTAGTTGATCGGTAATGGTAGATGCTAATAGGTTTCGAGGAGATTGTTTTCCCTCTTTCTCTGTCGTACCCACACCTTGTACATTTTCATCCTGTGTACAATACATAGGTTGACCGGTCGATTGGATGATCCAATCATTGCCTGCGATACCATGGATAGATGGCACAGATCCCGTATAAACGGAGCTATGTCCAATAGCGGTATAGGTCGGAATATAGTTTATTAATGTGTTTTCGCAAGAGAATCCCTCTTTTAGAATCCGTTTAAAACCATCGTTGCCATAGCGATCCGCAAAGCGGTATAGGTAATCCCAGCGCATTTGGTCTACCATTAACCCCACTACTAATTTAGGTCTTTCTACTTGACCGTTTGCATCTTTGATAACCGCCAAAGCAAGTGCTAAAAAGAAGATAATATGTTTTTTCATTGGAATAACTGTTTTAAAGAAAGTTAGGTATTTCTAAAGCTTAGTCTAGAAGATCTGTTCCATCTTTTTAAAGGTTTGTTGAAATACAAATTAAGCCTTTTTAAGATGATTAGTAAGAAATTGACCGGTAAAACTTTCTTTACAAGAAGTTAGATTCTCTGGAGTGCCTGTAAAGACGACCTGTCCACCTTTTTCACCTCCCCCGGGACCGATGTCGATTACCCAGTCTGCAGACTTGATCATATCCATATTATGCTCTATCACGAGGATACTATTGCCTAATGCAATCAATGCATCAAAAGATTTGAGTAATTTCTGGATATCATTAAAGTGTAATCCTGTTGTCGGTTCATCAAAAATAAATAAGGTCTTCTTGCTGTTATTACCTTTGATTAAGAAAGAAGCCAGTTTTATCCGTTGTGCCTCTCCTCCGGATAGCGTACTCGAAGACTGACCCAATTTGATATAACCCAAACCAACATCCTGTAAAGGCTGTAATTTTGCCAGTACTTTGGGTTGGTCTTTGAAGAAAATCAACGCTTCGTCTACACTCAGCTCAAGGATATCTGAGACCGATTTTTCTTGATACTGTACATCTAGGACGTGTTGTTTAAATCGCTTACCACCACAGGCCTCACATGGGAGTACAATGTCGGCCATAAATTGCATTTCAATCTTTACTTCACCATCTCCCTGACAGATGTCACAGCGGCCTCCCTCGACATTGAATGAAAAGGCTGCTGGTTTTAAACCTCCAGCTTTGGCAGCAGGAAGGTTGGCATAGAGCGCCCGGATTTCATCCCAAGCCTTCACGTAGGTGACCGGGTTAGAGCGGGATGACCGACCTATCGGATTCTGATCAACCATTTCCACTTGTTCGATCTGTTGAATATCGCCTTCTATGCCATCAAACTGTCCGGTTTGTTCACCAGAATAATTTCCCATGGCCTTTTGAAGAGCTGGGTAGAGAATACGTTTTACCAAGGATGTCTTGCCAGAACCGGAGACGCCTGTCACCACGGTGAATATATGAAGCGGAAAGTCTACTGTAACTCCTTTCAAATTATTTTCCCTGGCGCCTTTTATAGTGATTGTATCAACCCATTTTCGTCGCTGCTGGGGTACTGCAATTTCCATTTTGCCACTCAGGTAATGACCGGTAAGCGAATTTTTGTCTTTTAAAATCTGTTCATAATTTCCTGCAAAAACCAATTCGCCTCCATTGACTCCTGCTTCGGGCCCAATGTCGATCAGATAATCTGCGGCTTCCATCATTTCCTGTTCGTGTTCCACAACGATTACCGTGTTACCAATATCGCGTAGAGACTTCAATACCGTGATAAGCTTTTGCGTGTCTTTGGGATGTAGGCCGATACTGGGTTCGTCCAATACATAGATAGACCCTACCAACGAACTGCCTAGCGAAGTCGCTAAATTTATCCGTTGAGATTCTCCTCCCGAGAGGGTATTACTGAGTCGATTTAATGTCAGGTAACTTAAGCCTACGTCACACAGAAACTGAATCCGGTTTATAATCTCCCACAAGAGGCGTTTAGCAATTTTAGCATCATTTTCGGATAGATCCAAACTATTAAAAAATAATAAGGCCTGATCTATAGGCAGTAATACCAGGTCTACGATAGACTTGCCTGCGATTTTGACATAGGTAGCGTCTTTACGTAGACGACTGCCTTTGCATTCGGGGCAGTCCGTTTTACCCCGGTAGCGGGATAGCATGACCCGATATTGGATTTTGTAAGTCTGCTCCTCCAGTTCTTGGAAGAAATCATTCAAACCCCTGAAATATTTATTGCCCGTCCAGAGTAATTCCTGTTGGGCGGTTGTCAGGTCGGCATACGCCCGATGTATAGGAAAATCAAATTTTATAGCTGTAGCGACAAGGGCGTCAAGCCAAGTGCCCATCTTTTCACCACGCCAAGGTGCTAAGGCTCCATCGTATACTGACTTACTTTTGTCGGGGACGACGAGATCTGGGTCGATACCGATTACCTTACCATATCCTTCACAGCGGCGACAAGCCCCAAAAGGATTGTTAAAACTGAAAAAATTAGGTGTAGGTTCTTCGAAGGTGATGCCATCCAATTCAAATTTATCGGAATATGAAAAGCGTTGTCCTTCGATATCTACAGCACATTCACCTTTTCCTTCAAAGTATGCTGTCTGTATGGAATCGGCAAGACGAGTGGTTGTATCTTCTTCACCATCTAGGCGGATCCGGTCTATAACAATTTCTATCTCCCCTTCTTTAAAACCTTTGTTTGAAACTGATTTATCTTCAAGGATGTTCTCTATCTTTTCTACTTTGCCGTTAAAGAAAATCCGTACAAACCCCTTTTGGAGCAGCAAGGATAATTCCTCCTTCAGTTTGCGGCCGTTGGTCGGATGTAAAGGGCTAAATAATGTAACAGTCGAATCAATAGGGTGAGTCAAAATCTTATCCACGATAGACGATACGGAATCTTTAGAGACCACCTCACCTGAAACAGGCGAATAGGTTTTGCCAATACGGGCAAAGAGGAGTTTGAGGTAATCATAAATCTCTGTGGATGTCCCTACGGTGGATCTTGGATTGCTTGTGATCACTTTTTGCTCAATGGCAATAGCTGGGGCGATACCTTTGATATAGTCCACTTCCGGTTTGTGCATTCGGCCCATAAATTGGCGAGCATAAGAGGATAGACTCTCTACATAACGACGCTGTCCCTCGGCATACAAAGTGTCAAAAGCTAACGACGACTTGCCCGAACCCGACATGCCGGTGATGACAACTAGTTTGTTTTTTGGAATGTCAACATCAATGTTTTTCAGGTTGTTGACCCGTGCTCCCTTGATTTGAATATGAGATTTTGGATTGTGCTCCTTCTTATTTTGCATAACTTCCAAAGTTACGCATTTTTCTGCTTTCTAGCGGTGTGCCGTTGGGAGTAGTCTGATGCTTTTAATGGAAATCTGATACCTTGATAATAACAAAATTGACGTATTCTTGTTACTAAAGAAAAGACCGGGTGTAACGATCTCGTAAAATAATTTAAACTTATGGATTTTATAGCAATAGAAACTCAAATTAACGCTCGTGTAGAGACTGTCTGGAATGCTTACAACTCCGCGGAAGATATTATGCAATGGAACCATGCCTCGGACGATTGGCATTGTACCAGTTCGATCAACGATCTACGTGTAGGTGGAAAGTTTAAAAATCGAATGGCGGCTAAAGACGGCAGTTTCGGGTTTGATTTTGAGGGTACGTATACGGAATTGAGTCCCTTTAAAAAGATAGCTTATACCATGTCGGATGGACGAAAAGTCGAAATGGATTTCGAATCAGACAAACAGCAAACCAAGTTGTTGATTCGCTTCGAGCCGGAAGCTGAAAATTCCATTGAAATGCAACGAGGAGGGTGGCAGGCTATATTGGATAACTTTAAAAAGTATGTTGAATCCGTATATGCTGTTTGACAGTCTCTCTTTTTGAGACTGTATCTGTTGGATGAATCAATTTAACTTGTTTATTGTTTTTCCTATTTGGTTTTTTAATTCTTTTGGGATCCTGGTTTTTAGAATTGCTTGGCAATTCATGACGATATTATTCCGTGCGCTTGAATATGTAAAATCTCCCAGTATACCAGTTAGGGCTGCGCGGAGTTCAGTTGGTTTGTTTTTGCCCGCTACGACTGTTAGGTAGGCTGTTAGATACTGGTGGTAATTGCAGTCTTGCAGCAAGGTTATTTGAGCAATTCGTTCGGTGGTCGGATCGGCTTTATCCAATAGTTTTTCTAGGGCCTGCTCTGTTACTGTCATTTGCGAAAAGGACGATATAACGTCTGCTATTTCTGTCTCCATATTGACGCTGACTGGAAAACTAACAAGATTGTCAAATTTTGATTGTCATTTGGGATCGGGGTCGTTGTCGTTCGTCTCTTGGAGTTTGGCCAGTAAGGTGTTGACTTCTTCTTCGGATGCTGTTAGTTTAGATTTGCAAATCTGGATCAATTGAGATGCCCGCTTTATCTTGTCGGCCAGTTCGTCTACATTGACATCACCTGTTTCTATCTCGGAAACAATCTGTTGCAATTCGTTAAAGGCGTCATTATAAGTGTAGTTTGATTCCATTTTTTGCTAAGTTTTTAAGATTATTTTACTCGATAATATACCGTCGGCATAGCTTGTTTCTATGGTATCACCTTCATTAACTTGCTCCCTTGAGGTTATTGCTTTTCCATTGATCCGGGTTATACTAAAGCCTTTCTTTAAAAGTAGGTTAGGGTCGGCCATATTGACGATTCGGGAGATACCTTTCAGTGTCTCTTGTTGCTCTTTTAAAATATGACGACTAAACAGCTGGATTCGTTGGGATATCATTTGAATCTGATGTTGTTGTGACGCGAATTTCTGCTTGCTATTCCAAGAAATAATCTGCGCAAAATCTGCTAGTTGCTTTCTTTGGTTCAAAAAAGCTTCCTGTGCACGAAGAATCAGGCGTTCTTGTGCTTGATCTACAGGAATGGCGAAGTTGTGGAATTTCTGAATCAAAAAATCAGCGAGTTCGCTGGGGGTTATAGCATTCTTATAGGCCACCATCTCGCTTACGGTCTCGTTGGTAGAGTGACCTATTCCTGTCAATATAGGGATAGGGAAAATCGCAATTGCTTTGGCAAGGTTGTAGTTGTTGTAGCTTGATAAACCGACTTCGCCACCACCTCCCCGGATAATAGCGACAGCATCATATTTTTCCAAATGGTCGGCGATCACGGCAAGTTGACGAATGATAGAAGGAATGGATTTGTCGCCCTGCAATAGTGCAGGGTATAAGGTGGTCTCAATTTTGTAACCCCAAGGATTATGGGCGATTATTTTAAAGAAATCGGAAAGACCTTTACTGGTTTCTACCGAGATGATAGCAAGTCTTTTAGGGACTGTAGGGAAGGGAAGCTTTTTATTTGCATCAAATAGTCCTTCTTTATGAAGCTGCGCTATACTTTCTTTTTTTTCCTTTTCTAGTTCACCCAGTACAAAAGTAGGGTCTATATCTACGATGCGCAGGCTGAGGCCGTATAGAGGGTCATAGGAGACACCTGCCTGGAATAAAATGGTAATCCCGTCCCGAAGGGGCTCCTTCAGTAATTGGATGAACTGTTGATTAATACGCTCGAAGTCCGTCTTCCACAATATGGAGCGTATTTCAGCGACAATTTTACCGTCTTTTTTCTCAACAAGTTCTGGATAACAGTGACCTGAGTGCTTATAGTGGTTAAGCTTATTCATCTCTGCTTTGATCCAATAGAGACTTTTGTAACGATCAGCAATGGTCTTTTGAATGCTTTTCGTAACCTCTAAAAGGGAAAAAATAGTTTTGTTTTCAACCACTTCAGGCATGATTCAAAGGTACTGAAAAAGTTGGAAGTTAGGTGTCTATTCTGCGAATCTGAATTGCTAGGGAATAAGTTGGGATCAATTTATGGACATTGTCTTATTTAACTGGATATATAATCGAATAAAACACGGATATCACTCAGATTTCATGCGGAATTATCCGAATGAAGTCCGAATGAAGTCCGTGTAATCTACGTATAATATCCTTGTTAATATATAAACTATTCCTAACATGTAGTAAATTTGATACAAGGATGCTATTCCGACTTTTTAATCAACGGGTAAGTTTGTATAGTTTGATTGCGGTTTTGTGCAGCTTTTGACTATATTTACTTTAGAAACCTTATTATCATGATTCGATTATTGACAGTATTTTGGACACTAATAACATTCTTTCTATTGGATATATCTTCTATCCAAGCACAATACAAGCAAACTATTGCTAATAAAACAAAGTTGATTTATGACAAAGGACATCTTGTTCCGGTAAAGCGTTTGGATAAGGTCAAAATTGCGGTAGTTGTACCGGATTTACGAAGGTACAGCACTTTTGTGGAACAGTTGGGACGTTACGCAGATGTATCGTACTTTGATTTTTCGAAGTACGATGAAGAGACGAAATATTTTAATCTGATCATCGTGGCTGGCACAGCGGCTGATCTAAACCAGCAGATGCTGTACATGCTACGACAGTCTTTGGTAAATCGTAAGGATATAATTCTTTGCCGCTTTGAAGATGGTGTAGGTCAGTTGCGGCAGTTATCACCGATATTGGGAGGCCGTGTTACGGAACTCAGTTATCCGCTATTTTCTGAAGAAGCTCAACGGAATCTGGCAATGAGTATTTTTGGCGGACTTGCAGTTACAGAGGGCAGTACAGGCAATAGAAGGGAACAGACTCGCTTGCAGTATAGTTCAGAGGGCTCGGGCTTAAATACCATGAAAATGGGGCAAAAGATCGATCAGATCGCGGCAGAAGCTATCCGTGAAAAGGCTGCACCTGGTATGGTCGTTATGGCAATAAAAAATGGACAGGTTATCTTTGAAAAGGCATACGGCACGCATACGTACGACAAAACACAAGCTACTAAGATAACGGATATATTTGACCTGGCTTCGGTGAGTAAGATTGCTGGAACCACACCTGTAGTCATGCATCTTCAGGAAAGTGGCATTATAGATCTGGACAGCACGATGGGACATTATTTGTGGCAGGCTCAGCAAAGTAACAAAGCTAATATTACGTTACGAACGGTGTTATTGCATGAAGCGGGGTTTATCCCTTATATCCCTTTCTATCGTAATCTGAAATCCGGTGATATGCAGTCGGTATCTTCCGCTTCTCATCAGGTAAAGGTGGCAGACAATGCTTATTTACGGAATAACTATTATCGGGACGTCATGTGGCCGGAGATGTTGCATTCTGCCGTGAAACCTATTGGCAATTATGTATATTCGGATATCAGTATGTACGTGATGAAGGAGGTTGCAGAGCACGAGACAGCTATTCCTATGGAAGAATATATACAAGAGATTTTGTATCGACCTATTGGAATGAAAACAGCTGGTTATAACCCTCGCGAACGTTTTGAAAAAAGTAGAATTATACCTACAGAAAATGATACTTCTTTTCGGAAAGTACTATTACAAGGCTATGTGCATGATCAAGGAGCTGCAATGGCTGGAGGCGTAGCGGGCCATGCGGGATTGTTTTCAACAGCCAATGATCTGGCGATCTATGGGCAATTGTTGCTCAATAGGGGAGAGTATGGTGGGGTACGTTATTTTAAATCAAGCACGGTTGATCTTTTTACTTCTAAGCAATCTAAGACGAGTCGGAGAGGATTGGGATTTGATCGCGCAGATTCGGACCCTAAGAAAGAATACCCATCCCGATTGACTAATGCATCCGTGTATGGACATACAGGGTATACAGGGACTTGTATTTGGGTAGATCCGAAACATCAGCTGATTTATATCTTTTTATCCAATCGGGTGCATCCACAGGTGTCGACCAAGTTGTATGATTTAAATGTTAGGAGTCGGATACAAGACGCCATCTATGAGACGATAAATGAAGCGAAATGAAGCAGTTAATTAGCTTTTTATGTCTAGTTGGTTTGTGCAGCTCTATAGGGTGGGCACAGGATCATAAGGTGCTGCATAAGAGGATGCTGGTTGTCGATGGACATAACGATGTGATCATCGAGAGTGTTCTTCCTGGAAGAGACATAGGTCAGCGATTGCAAAAGGGACATACGGATATCCCTAGGTTGATAGAAGGAGGTGTTGATGTTCAGGTGTTTGCCGTATGGTCTGACGATAAACAATGGAAGAAAGGGGCTTTTCAACATGCTAATGACCAGATTGATGCTTTAAATGATGTCATTCGTCGTAATCCTGATCGGATAGCATTGGCTCAGAGTAGCCAGGATATCGAACAGATACACCAACAGGGAAAAATAGCTGCGTTAATTGGTATTGAAGGAGGAAATATGATCGAGTCTAGTCTTTCGAACCTTGAGGCACTATACCAGCGAGGGGCGAGATACTTGACGCTTACATGGAACTATAATTTACCTTGGGCTACAGCAGCAGCGATTGAAGATCGTAAAAAGCCATCCAGGCAACGTGGATTGTCAAAGAAGGGGCGTGCGATAATTCGAAAGATGAACGAGTTGGGTATGATGGTGGATCTGTCGCATGGTAGTAAAAGGTTGTTTTATGATGTGTTGGAAGTGAGCACGAGGCCTATTTTAGTGTCACATAGCAATGCCGCAGCATTGACACCTCATTTTCGAAACCTAGACGATCAGCAATTGGTAGCCTTGAAGAAAAATGGTGGCGTTATAGGGGTGAATTTTTATTCAGGATTTCTAGATTCGCTTTATGAGACAAAAGTGAAAGATCTTTATGCGAAACATGTGGGGGGTGCTAGTGGAGGAATGTCTGTTTCAAAGCAGTACGGAGCACTTACAAAGGAGCAACAATATCAAGCAAATGCCCCGTTGTCACTATTGATCGACCATATCGATTATCTGGTACAGCATGTTGGGATAGATCACGTCGCTATCGGCTCGGATTTTGATGGGATAGAAGCCCCTCCTCAAGATTTGGAAGATGTGTCTCAGTTTCCGAATCTGACTAAAGCCCTATTAGCAAGAGGTTATAGCGAACATGCCATAGCAAAGATAATGGGGTTAAATTTTTTGCGTATTTTAAGAGCAAACGAGCCTGATGTTGTTAATTAGCATCTTCTTCTAGACGGGTGAGCTCATCATAGTTTTTATTTAACTTTTTTAAGAGAAAGCCGTATAGTACCCTAAAATAAAGTTTAATTATTTTGATAAATAATAAGGCAAAAAGCGTAAAAATAATAGCTAACGCAAGAGCATAAAAAAGTATTTCACCCCAGCTTTCTCGATTTAGGGATTCTTCTATAATAAGTTGAATTAATGCCAGTCCGAATGCTACATAGGCAGCCAAGAGGTTAAACTGAATGTAGCGATGGGCGTTTTTGCGAACGGCTAGTATGCTTTCCATTAGTTTTTTAGTGCTGTTTGTTGTTTTTATCCGAACAAGTAAGCTGTAGAACTGGAAGATGAAATAAAAGATAATCGCATAGAAGATAACATTGTAGACTACATCAATAATTTGAAAAACTAAAAAGTGTTGTTTTTCTGAGGGAACCATAGAGGAGATGGCTAACCATAAGGCAAACTCCAGGCAACAAATGATAAAAATCCATTTTACAATAGACGAAGAACTTCGATGTAACATAGCTTGAAGCTCATTTCTTTCTATTTTCGGAAAATTATTATCTCCGTTCCAGTGTTGTTTTAATAAATCTAATCCATCCATTAATGACCTCCATTCTGATTTATCATACTTTTCAACTTTGTTTTTATTCGGTTCATTTTTACGCGAGCGTTAACTTCACTAATACCTAGTGTTTCAGAAATCTCTCCGTAATCTTTATCTTCCAGATACATGTACACCAGCGCTTTTTCGATATCATTCAGTTGTCTTACTGCCGTGTATAGCGCTTTTAATTGTTCTTCTTGTTCTGTGTCGTATTCTTCATAACGAATGTTTTGTAGGGAGCTGTTCCAATCTACAGTTGTTATTTTTCGTTTGCTACCACGGTACAAAGAAATCGCTGTATTCAAAGCTACCCGATATGCCCACGTTGTAAATTTGGCGTCGCCTTTGAATGTTGGATAAGATTTCCAAAGTTGAATGACCATTTCCTGAAAAAGATCTTTGTGTGTATCCAAGTCCGCAGCGTATAGCTTACAGATCTTATGAAGGATATTCTGGTGCTGTTCCAGTAAACCCACAAATTCTATTTCCGTGCTTTTGTTCATTTAGTTTGGTTATAGGTCGAATTTAAGAAGATATTGTTACATGTAATGAAGGATTTTATTAATTTAGCCTAATGGCCAAGTCGAAATCAGCATATTTTTGTCAATCCTGTGGGTACGAATCTCCGAAATGGTTGGGACAATGTCCGTCCTGTAAACAATGGAATACTTTTGTAGAAGAAGTTGTCGTGACGGGTTCTTCCCGGGTTCCGGAATGGCGTAGTACGACCGTGGGGTCGGGGGCAGCAAAGCGTACCAATAAAGCTGCTATCATACACGAGATCGTCTATTCAGAAGAGCAGCGAATTTTGACACCGGATAAAGAATTCAATCGTGTACTTGGTGGAGGTATTGTGCCGGGATCATTAGTACTCATCGGTGGAGAGCCTGGTATCGGAAAATCAACATTGATGTTGCAACTGGCCCTTTCCCTTCCGGAAGTAAGGACACTTTATATTTCGGGAGAAGAAAGTGAACAGCAGATAAAAATGAGGGCTGAACGACTTTCTCAGTCATCAAAGGCAAATTGCTATATCCTGACCGAAAGTAGTACACAAAATATATTCAAACAGATAGAAGTAGTCAACCCGAATGTTATCGTCATAGATTCAATTCAAACGTTGCACTCTTCGCAGATCGAATCCGCTCCTGGTTCTGTATCTCAGGTACGTGAATGTACTGCAGAGTTGTTGCGTTTTGCTAAGGAAACGAATACACCTGTGCTGATCGTAGGGCATATTACAAAGGATGGTTCGATCGCTGGTCCCAAAGTGTTGGAACATATGGTAGATACGGTTTTGCAATTTGAAGGAGACAGAAACCATGTATATCGAATATTAAGGTCGGTCAAGAACAGATTCGGCTCGTCCTCAGAATTGGGCATTTATGAAATGCAAGGAGCCGGACTCCGAGAAGTGTCAAATCCCTCAGAAATAATGCTCTCCCAGCGGGAGAGTCCGGTCTCTGGTGTCGCTGTGGCCGCTATGCTTGAAGGCGTTCGTCCGTTAATGATCGAAGTACAGGCACTGGTCAGTAACTCGGCTTTTGGTACTCCACAACGCACAGCGACGGGCTTTGATACGAAGCGGCTGAGTATGTTGCTGGCTGTATTAGAGAAGCGTTTTGGTTTCCGGTTGAGTGCACAGGATGTGTTTTTAAATATTGCAGGAGGTCTTCGGGTGGAAGATCCTGCTATAGATTTGGCTGTCATAGCAGCGCTCATATCTTCACAACAGGATATCCCATTACCTGCCCAGGTTACTTTTGCAGGAGAAGTTGGGTTATCTGGCGAAATCAGAGCCGTTAACCGTGTCGAACAGCGTATAGCCGAAGCAGAAAAGTTGGGTTTTGATGGTATCTTTATTTCTAAGTATAATGTCAAGGGGTTGGATGCAAAGAAATATAATATCGCGATCCGACCTATGGCTACGCTAGAGGATTTATTTAGAGCGCTTTTTGGCTAAGGTAGACAGCAACTTGTGTCGAATATTGAGTTTTTGTCGGATTTAACTTTTGTTGGCATCTGTAGCCGTTATAAAATTTCCTACTTGGTGTTTCTTTTCTCAAAAAAGGATGCGTTACCGCAATCGATTTCGTTAAAAAATTGGCTCTTACAGATCTAATTTTAAATCATCTTACCTCTTTTTCTTTATATTCGGATAGTTTAGTAAACCTAAGAACCATTCTGAAAGTAGTAGTATGTTGACTAGAGATAGTGAAATTGGTGCGTTGTTGAAAATAATCGAGCTTGCAAGCTCATGAAATTTATTAGAGTATATGAAAACAAGTAATACACATATGAAGGGAATGTTTAATTTTAAAATATCCACTGTCCTTATCGGCTTATTGGGTGTTATGAGTGTCGGCAACGTTCAGGCACAATCTTCCGGTTCTGATGGCTGGACAAACCTATTTGATGGAAAGACTTTGACCGGCTGGAAATCCGTAGGGGGCAAAGCGCCCTATACGATAGAAGACGGTGCTATTGTAGGGCGTATGACTAAGGGTACTCCAAACTCGTTTTTGATTACAGAGGCGGAATATGGAAATTTTATACTTGAATTGGATATTAAGCTGGAGGGAGATCAAACCAATTCGGGTGTACAGACGCGTAGTCATATCGATATGGCCGCAAATGGAGGGAGAGGTCGTGTGTACGGGAGACAGGTCGAAATAGATCCAACAAGTAGGGCGTGGACAGGTGGAATTTATGATGAAGCCCGGCGCGGCTGGTTGTATCCTTTGGATATGAATGAGAAAGCAAAATCGGCTTACAAGAAAGAAGAATTTAATCATATACGAATCGAAGCAATAGATGATGAGCTACGTACATGGGTCAACGGTGTGCCGACGGCTTTTGTTATTGATACGATCGATAGCAAGGGGTTTATAGGGCTTCAGGTGCACAGTATCCCGGAAGCATTAGATGGGAAGAAGGTTTATTTTAAGAATATCAGGATTCAAACTCAAAACCTGAAGCCTACGGCTTTTCCAAAGGAGGTCTTTATCGTTAACTTAAAGCCGAATAATCTTTCCTCGTCGGAAAAAAGTGCTGGTTATAGCTTATTGTTTAACGGCAAAGATCATGCTGGATGGAAAAGTGTAAAGGGTGACGCTTTTCCGAAAAGCGGGTGGGAAGTCAAGGATGGAGCGATTAAGGTCTTAAAATCTGATGGTGGTGAATCTACCAATGGTGGAGATATTATTAGCAAAGAGCAGTATGCCGCTTTCGATTTTTCTTTTGAATTCAAGCTTACTCCTGGGGCGAATAGTGGGGTTAAGTATTTTGTAACTTTGAAAGAGAAGTCTGCAGGATCGGCTATAGGGCCAGAGTTTCAGATTTTGGACGATGCCACCCATCCAGATGCTAAGTTAGGTAGAGATGGAAATCGTACTTTAGCATCTCTTTACGACCTTATTACTTCTAATAAAGACAGCAGGGCTAGGAGGCCGATAGGCGAATGGAATCGAGGGCGTATTGTAGTAACTGCGGATAATGAAGTTGTTCATTACCTAAATGGTATCAAGATGTTGTCCTATCAACGAGGTTCAAAGGAATTTAGGGATTTGGTTGCGATTAGTAAATATAAAGATTGGGAGCGCTTCGGAGAAGCATTGCAAGGGCATATCTTATTGCAAGATCATGGGGATGAGGTGTCCTTTCGTAACCTTAAAGTGAAAAAATTGAAGTAATTAAGTAATTCTAAGCATAGATGAATCATTATTTATCACGTAGAAGCTTCCTTCAAAGAACAGTCTTAGCTGGAGGAGCCGCCTTGTTGTCCAATAGTGTATTAGGGGAGGTTAGGTTGGCTAGTGCCAATGAACGTGTAAATCTTGCCTGTGTTGGGGTAGGGAATAGGGCAGGAGATATTATCAAAGATCTTTATAAGACAGGACTATGTAATATTGTGGCGTTGTGTGATGTGGATATGGGAGGAAAACATACACAGGAGGTATTGAAGACGTTTCCGGATACTCCTAGATTTCAGGACTTTAGGGTGATGTTTGATAAGATGGGGGGGCAGATAGATGCCGTGTGTATCGGGACGCCTGATTTTGCGCATTTTGCTATAGCCATGTTGGCGATGGATTTGGGTAAGCACGTATATGTGGAAAAGCCTATGGCACATACTTTTTGGGAAAATGAACTGCTCATTCAGAAGGCTAAGCGGTCATCCAAGGTGGTGACACAGATGGGAAATCAGGGACACTCGGAGGCTAACTATTTTCAGTTCAAGGCTTGGAAAGAGTCCGGGATTATAAAGGATGTGACGCGTATAGATGCACATATGAATATGGCTCGACGTTGGCATGGTTGGGATGTGAATATGAAGGGATTTCCTTATCCGGAACGTATACCAGATACATTGGACTGGGATCTGTGGCAGATGCAGACCAGAGGGCATGACTATAACAAGGATTACGTGAACGGTCAGTGGCGTTGTTGGTTTGATTTTGGAATGGGGGCTCTGGGAGATTGGGGAGCTCATATATTGGATACGGCTCATGAATTTCTAGAGTTGGGTCTTCCCAATCGGGTAGAGGCAGTCGTGTTGGATGGCCATAATTCTTTTTTCTTTCCGATGTCATCGACGCTCAAATTTAATTTCGCAAAGCGGAAGAACATGCCAGCCCTGACTATTAATTGGTATGATGGTTTGGACAATCTACCTCCTATCCCGGAAGGATATGGTGTTTCGGGGTTAGATCCGAATATTCCTCCACCAACCAGTGGAAAGATTGAAGCAGCGAAGCTTAATCCTGGAAAGATTATGTATGCTAAAGATTTGACCTTTAAAGGAGGCTCTCATGCTTCTACGCTGCAAATTATTCCCGAGGATAAAGCAAAGGATCTCGCTAAGCAATTGCCAGATATACCTATTTCGCCTTCAAATCATTTTGCTAATTTTTTGAAGGCTTGTAAGGGCGAGGAACAGACGCGTTCTCCTTTCGAACTCGCTGGGCCGTTAAGTCAGGTTTTCTGTCTGGGAGTGATAGCGCAACGATTGAATAGATCTTTTGATTTTGACCCTATAAAGAAGGAAGTTGTCGATGATCGGTTTGCGAATGCACTTTTGGTGGGGCCTACGCCGGCAAAAGGATGGGAACAATATTATAAAATGTAACTAAAAGAGGTGCTATAGCACCTCTTTTAGTTTTTTCTTCAGATTGTCACCATGTAGGTTACGGCCGATAATTATACCGTTGGGATCTACGAGGACATTTTGAGGAATAGCTTTGATACCGTATGGAATTGCAGCACCGTTATTCCAATATTGAAGATCAGAAATGTGTTTCCATGTTAAGTTATCGTCTGCAATAGCTTTTTTCCAGGAATCAAGGTCTTTGTCGAAGGATACTCCTAAGATCTCGAAATTCTGATCTTTGAATTCGCTGTATGCCGCTACTAAATTAGGGTTTTCTGCGCGACATGGTGGGCACCATGAAGCCCAAAAATCGATAAGGACATATTTACCCTTTAGGTCCTGTAATCCATAGGGATTGCCCTCTAAGTCAAATTGTGTGATTCCGGGTGCTTTTTTACCGATGGTCACATTGGAAAGACTTTTTAGGTAGCGTTGGAAAATTTTTCCCTCATTGGATTTTCTGACTGTTTTGTCAAGTGTCTTGAATAAGGCCTCCATTTCTTTGTAGTTTGGATCATAGCCGCCGACGCGCTGAATAAGCTTAATCGTTTCTATTTGAGTAGGGTTGGCCTTAATCTCCTTTATCAAATCTTCTTTTGATTGTGCAAAGAGAAAATACGGTGCTATGCTTAGCAGTAAAAAAAGGATTTTTTTCATATGTGTTTAATTAATTCGTGATCTGTCACTGGACAAATCGGTTTGTTTTTTTGATGATGAAGTTTTCCTATTTTTTCATCTGTCTATGTAGTTCGAATAACTAGAACGTATTCTTATCTCCAAATTTAACTAAAATGAATAGTATTCGTAAGCGCTGAAGTACAAAATGATTTTTTTTATGACGTGTATCTGATTGATTTACTCCACGCTTCACTAATATCTAGTGATTTTATAGGCTTATGCAATAGTTTGCATGTCAAAATGATTTTAAAATTATTTTTTAATTGCACTTTTATTTACGAAAAGCTCATATTATTATTAAATTTGCTATTCACGATTTATCATATTTATTACCTCATAAATGGCAAGATTAAATTTATTAGAGGAAACACGCTTTGAAAAGGTGCCTGTATCTGTACATGCAAGTCAAAGTGCTGCTTCTATTCATGTTGCAAATCGTATCGCTTCATTAATTAAAGAAAAGCAAGCAAAAGGCGAAAAAGCTGTATTAGGTCTGGCAACAGGAGCAACACCTGTTAAAGTTTATAAAGAACTTGTTCGACTACACAAAGAAGAAGGATTGAGCTTTCAGAATGTGGTTACATTCAATTTGGATGAATACTTTCCAATGCAACCTACAGCAGATCAGAGTTACGTAACCTTCATGAAGAAGAACCTTTTCGATCTGGTTGATATTCCAAAAGAAAACATTAACATTCCAGATGGTACGATAGATATTAGTCAGGTGCAAGCTTATTGTGAGGCTTATGAACAGAAGATTTCGGAATTAGGTGGTTTAGATATTCAGATTTTAGGTATCGGTCGTACTGGTCATATTGGTTTTAATGAGCCCGGTTCAGCACCTAATTCGGGTACACGCTTAGTGACTTTAGATGATTTGACACGACGCGATGCTTCGCGCGACTTTGGTGGTAAAGAATACGTACCTACTAAAGCGATCACTATGGGAGTAGGTACCATTTTTAAGGCTAAGGAGATCATCCTGATGGCTTGGAATGAAAAGAAAGCGGAGATTGTAAAGAAAGCAATCGAGGGAGAGATTTCTCCAGAGATTCCAGCTACTTATTTACAGTTGTCTGATAATGTAGAGTTTATTCTTGATGAGGATGCTGCTTCTTTGTTGACACGTTTTGATACACCATGGTTAGCGCACGATGTGGCTTGGACTGAATCATTAACGAAGAAGGCTGTCGTTTGGTTATCTTTAAAATTAAATAAGGCGATTTTAAAGCTTACAGATGACGATTATAATAATAATGGTATGGCTGAACTGGTAACAGAGCAGGGACCGGCTTATAATATCAATATCAAAATCTTCAATGAGTTGCAGCGTACGATTACGGGATGGCCAGGAGGAAAGCCAAATGTAGACGATAGCAACCGCCCAGAACGCGCAGAACCTGCACGTAAGAATGTGATTTTGTTTTCTCCGCATCCTGATGATGATGTCATTTCTATGGGAGGGACTTTTATTCGTCTTGCTGATCAAGGGCACAATGTGCACGTAGCTTACCAGACATCAGGCAATACTGCGGTATGGGATGACGATGTGCTTCGCTACTTGGAGTTTGTACAGGATTTTGCTGTAGCAATCGACGACGATAAGGGGATAACAAGTAAAATATATGCGGAAGCACGGGAGTTTTTCAAAACGAAGAAACCGAATCAAGTTGATCCAGAAATCATCCGGAATGTCAAAGGTTTAATCCGTAAAGGAGAAGCGATCGCGGGAGCTCGTTTTGTTGGTCTACCAGATGAAAATATTCACTTTCAAAATTTACCGTTCTACGATAGGACTAAGTTTGCTAAAGAAGTGTCTTTCGAGGACGATATTTTGCAGACGATGGAGTTACTTCGCCAAGTGAAACCACATCAGGTTTTCGCGGCAGGTGATTTTGCTGATCCACATGGAACGCACAGAGTTTGTTTTGATATTATTTTGGAAGCATTATTACGCCTTCGTAAGACTGACGAGTGGACTAAAGATTGCTGGCTGTGGTTGTACCGTGGAGCTTGGCATGAATATCCTATCCACGAAATTGAGATGGCAGTACCGCTTTCTCCGCAAGAGGTAAAACGTAAGCGTCTGGCTATCTTTAAACATCAATCACAAAAAGATGTGCCGGTATTCCCTGGAGATGATCCACGCGAATTTTGGGTGCGTGCTGAGGACCGTACCAGCGAGACAGCAGATTTGTACCATCAACTGGGATTGGCGGACTACGAAGCTATCGAGGCTTTTGTGCGTTGGAAATTCAATTAGTTATAGAATACGGATCTTAAATAAGAAGGGTTGATAGGCATATGCGTATCAGCCCTTTTACTTTTAGCGGTTATTGGAGCTGATGAATAGAATCGATCATATAAGAGAGGGAAGAAAATTTCGGATTATTAATTTTTTTGTCCGATTCTTTCTTTTTCAGACAGTGTGCTAACGTTATTTTTGTGATTAATTTAGAATTAGTATAAATAAATAACGAATGAAGGCAAAACTGTTTTTCGCATTAATGGGTACCATAGGAATCTCTTCGTTGGCTCATGCACAGACCACCGTAAAAGGTAAGGTCGTTGACTCCAAAGGGCAATCTATTTCGGATATCAGTGTATCGGTGGGCAGTAAATCTACCAAGACTGATGTCAATGGAGCGTTTCAGCTGTATATAGATCAAAAAGGGCCTTTCGAAGTCTTGTTAGGAGGAGTCGGTTTTCAAAGAGACCGGATAAAGGTTGCTCCAAAGGGTAATCAGACATTGTTAGAAGAAATTATACTACACAAAGCGGATCACGCTATTGATCAAGTAGATATAACGGGGTATAACTCTGTTAATACTAAAACTGTCGGCGTTGCGAAGTCTGGTATCTTGGATAGGGATTTACCTCAATCTGTTCAGATTATCAATGCACAGGTCATCAAAGACCAACAGATTAATACACTTGCTGATGCATTAAAAAATGCCAACGGTATAGCTTTAGGAGCCAATCGTGGTGGAGTTAATGAAAACTTCTATGCAAGGGGCTACAGTATGGGCGCAAATAACATGTTTAAAAATGGCGCTCGTACAAATAACGAAGGGCAAATTGAGGCTAGTACGTTAGAATCTGTTGAGATTCTTAAAGGTACAGCAGCCCTGTTGTATGGTGGAGTTACAGGTGGGGCTGTAGTCAATATGACAACAAAGAAGCCAAAGTTCGAGTTGGGAGGAGAGGTGTCTATGCGCTATGGTAGCTGGGATACCTATAAACCCACCTTGGATGTGTATGGACCATTATCTAATAAAGTTGCATTTCGTTTTATTGGAACAGGAAGCTCTGCAAATAGTTATCGTGATGTTGTGAAGTCAAATCGAGTGTATGTCAACCCATCAGTGCTTTACAAAATATCTGATCGTACTGAATTGAATATTAATTTTGATTATTTAAAATCAGATTATACACCAGACTTTGGAATAGGATCTGTAGAAGGTAAATTGAACAATGCAGTAGGACGAAATACCTTTTTAAATGTAAATGGAGCCTTCAATAATACCAACTCAACAAATGGTCAGGCCGCATTGGATCATAATTTTAATGACAATTGGAAAATATCTGCAATCGCTAGTCTGCAGAATTACAATAGAAACTATTACGGATCCGAACGATTGCAAGCAAATGCTCAAGGACTTGCTCCCCGGTCACTAAGCCGTAGGCAAACAGAAGAGTTTACGATGAATCAGCAACTTAATTTAACTGGAAAGTTTAATACTGGCGGTATTAAACACCAGTTGTTGTTTGGAGCTGATGCCGATCAAGCTTCTACCAAGGCCTACGCCTATGATATTTATGCGGATTTAAAAAATCCATCTAAACTAACTACATTTTATGATAGTATTAATGTATTTGACCCTTACGCTGCAGGCATGCGCATGGATATTCCAAATACGGCAAAGAATGCTTGGACTAAGACAGACGTTTATCGTTATGGTACATTTATTCAAGATTTAATATCACTTACGTCTCAGTTCAAAGTATTGGCAGGTATTCGCTACACCTATCAGCGAACTCCATATGCAGATAAATATATCTATAAAACAGGTGTAAAAGAAGAAGTTAAAAATTTGGATATTAAGGGAAATGAGTTAGGGGAAAAAGAAGATAAGGCCTGGTCGCCTAAATTTGCACTAATTTATCAACCTACAGAACAATTAGGCTTTTATGTAAGCTATGCTAATAGTTTTATCGCAAATACAGGTTATGATATTAATTACAAGCCTATGGGACCAACTTTGGAAGATCACTATGAAGCGGGTATTAAGAACGAATTTTTAAAAGGGCGTTTAACGACGAATCTAACTGCGTATAGAATCATCAATAACAATACTGCCCAACAAGCTCTTTTTGACGCTAATGGTAATGCTAATGGGGATCCGAGTATGAAGGAGTTTACAGGAGAATCCATGTCGGATGGAGTTGAGTTGGATATTACAGGACGTATACTACCAGGGTTGGATATTATGGCAGGGTATGCCTACAATTTCAGACGATTTACAAAGACGCTTGATATCATAAAGTATACGAATGATAAAGGCCAAGTTGTAGAAACTTCTGGCAACGAAGAAGGGGTAAGAATGGTAGGTAGCACAGCAAATACGGGTAATGCTACTGTATTCTATACTGTACAAAATGGTAGCATTAAAGGATTAAAGGTAGGGTTTTCTGCATTTTACACCGGAAAACGTAACGCTGGCTGGAATAACAGTAAAATAAACGTTAGAGATGGGATGAATCGTTTGGTACCTGTAGATCCATTTACGACGCTAGACTTGTCTCTAGGCTATACAATCGGTCGTTTAAGTTTATTGGCAAAGGTAGCTAACGTTACCAATGAATTAAGTTATTTCATTCATGAGAATTACTCGGTGAATCCGATTCCGCCACGGAATTTCATGACGACTTTGAATTATAAGTTTTAATCAAGGCATAAAAAACTATAAAAGAAAATCCTGCATCACCTGATGCAGGATTTTCTTTTATAATAAGGGCAGTATCCCTTCAAGATCAGCGAGTAACTGAGCGCCTTCATTGGCGATTAGAAAAGTGTATTTTAAAGAGTTAGGGATAAAGCCAAAGTACTTTTTGAATGCAGAAGTAAAGTGGGTTGAATGTTTATATCCAGTCATTCGTGCGACGTCAGACACACGGTAATCTCCAGTTAAGATAAGCTCTTTGGCGTGTTCCATCTTCTTTTCGGTGATATAGTTCATCACAGTTTTGCCAAAGTATTGCTTAAAATGTGTTTTGAGATATTGTTCGTTCGTACCTACATGTTTGGCCAGTTCGGGGATGGTATAATTTTTTGAAAAATCCCGATGAATAATATTCTTGGCCAGTAGTATTTTATCGTAATGATTCTTATTCGGGATGACTTCATGCCGTTCATTTTCTGCATAGAGCCCTTCGATCTGATGCACTAAAATTTCGATTAATAGGGCTTGTACGCGTAAGCGATTCAAATAACTGTCATGGGTCATGTATTCTAAGGCCTGGGTAATAAGCAAGCGGATTCGATTGTCACTACCTGTTAATAGACCATTTTTAAACCGAAGATTATTTTCTTGAAATTTTACCTTAAAATCGTCCAGGACTTCATCTGACACGAAGAGTGCTATCGCGAGGTTATCCTTATAGATGTTTTTCCACTCCAATATTTCGCCCTTTTTTATAGGATGAATTATATTCTCTCCTCCCCGGATTACATAGGATTGCTGTTTTAGGAAATATGGACAGATGCATGTGTTGTCGGTCGCCGGAAAAAGGATATTCAGAAAGCCATCGATCGGACTGCACAAATGTTGCGAACGACTATCAAAAAGCACGGCATAATGCATATTGAGTGACACGGTCGTCAGCGAAAACGGTGCGGATGCGGTAAGATCCTGCTTTTCTATTTCTGAATTTGAAGTTTTTTTTTCTGATTCCGTCATTTTCTTGTTTAGAATAGTTCTAGATTTGTGGCATCAATATTTTATTTAGACTTGTTCTAAAGACAAAATTAAAGTAATAATCTGAGATAATGAAACAAATTTATCTTGCTGTTCTTTTTCTTTCCCTTTCGATCTGTGCATTTGGTCAATCTTCATTTTCAATAAAGGGTAAAGTACACGAAGAAGAAGGAGCCCCAATATCGCATGTTACCATTAGGATTGACGGTACCTCTCTTATGGCTATCAGTAATGAAGCGGGCTATTATTCGTTTCCAAAGGTACCCAAGGGAAAATATGTATTGTCAATATCTTCCGTAGAAATAGAACCAAAGGCATTACGTCTAAATGTCAATAAAAACTATCCCGAATTACATATCCATGTCAGCACGAAGGGAGATGTCTCTCTTGATGAGGTAAAGGTAACCCGTAATACCGTAAAACGTAAGATCGAAACATCGGGATTTGCCGTGGCTATCATAGAGACAAAAGAAGCTTCATTACGAAATCTGACGACGAATGAGTTATTGGATCGTGCGGTAGGCGTACGGGTTCGCCAGAATGGGGGTGTGGGGTCTCAGGTTGAATATAATCTGAATGGGATGTCAGGAAGTGCAATTGGGTTATTTTTAGATGGAATAGAGGTGTCGACGTATGGATCATCTTTTAATCTGAATAATATTCCTCCAGCGATGATTGAGCGTATTGAGGTATACAAAGGCGTATTACCCTCGCATTTGACAGGAGATTATGTTGGGGGCGCCATCAATGTGGTTCTTAAAAAGGATGTTGCACGTAATAACGCGACAGTTGCACTTTCTTACGGATCATTTAATACCTATAACGCTGACGCAAGCATAAGCCTTCGCGATAAGAAAACAGGTTTGTCTTTCCGGGGGTCGGGCTTCTATACCTACACAGACAATAATTATGAAATGTGGGGTAAATTTGCAAAGTATACGGATCGGAACGGGATTTTGACACGGGACTTTAGAGCGAAGCGTTTTAATAATACCTATAAATCTATCGGTGGACGCTTTGAAGCCGGGTTTACGGATGTCCCTTGGGCGGATCAATTTTTTATAGGGTACAATATCTCTGATACATACAATGAAATACCACACGGGACAACGACCGGACAGCCTTTTGTCGGACGATTTGCAGAATACGACGCGCATGTGTTAAGTTTGAATTATATCAAGCGTGATCTTTTTGTGGAGGGGCTGGCATTAAATATCAATGCAGTGCGAAGCAATCGCGGCACCTACGTTCAAGATACAGTTACCACACTTTATAACTGGGATGGCAAACCAGTGATATTGCATACAGATTATATGATTGAGAACGGCCTAGACCCGATAGTCGTGAAGTCGCCGAACGGAGCCCAGCAAGGCCTGCCTTCGATTGTTCAAGTTGACAGAAAGATAGTCAATACGCGATCAAATTTGGCCTATACCTTAGCCCCCGGGCACCGCATATCGGTAAATCATAAACTGGAAAGGACAGATCGCGACGATACGAATCTGTTGAAGCCGACGAATAAGGATATGGTTACGGTTACCCAGGTGATGAAAAACATTGTATCGGCCAATTATGAAGCCCAGACTTTTTCGGACAGACTCCAAACCAATATACTGATTAAATATACTGCAAACCGTACAAAACAGACAGATCCGCAACCCACATACAATGCTGACGGAAGTTATTTCGTCAACCCTATGACAAAGCATTTTTTTAATGACAACATCGGTTATGGTGCAACCGTCTCGTACAATATTATACCAAAGCTCTTTCTTATTACTTCGATGGAAAATGGCTATATCATGCCTACCGAAGAGCAGATGTATGGACGAACAGAAAACAATATATTACCCAATTTGAACCTGACTCCCGAACAGAATATTAATTATAATGTCGGATTCAGGTTCGGTAGCCTGGATTTTAAGAAACATAAGGTGTCCTTTTACAGCAGTGTGTTTTGGCGGAATGGTAAGGATAAAATTACCCGACAGACCGTTGATAGTATAGTTACCGAAACAGATTTGGATCTTCCCGCGGTGGCCTACGTGAACTTGGGGAAGACACAGTCAAGAGGAATTGAGGCTGAGGTTGTATATGTCTGGGCCAATAAGCTAAATGCAGTAATTAATTTCTCGAAGTTTAATGCTTTGTATAAGCGTAAATACGACGATGCCGGTAAACCGGACGATCGATACAATCTACAGGTTCCGAATGAACCTTATTTCACAATAAATGCCAATGTACAGTATAGGCTTGATAATCTGATCCAACGAAAATCGATCATGAATCTGTATTACAGCACCGGCTTTGTCGGCGCATACGATATTGCCTGGCGTCCATCCGAGCAGGGGTATACACCAACTCAATTTTCCCACGACATCGGTGTGAGCTACCGTTTTCCTTCGAGTAAACTGGTCGCTAGCCTTGACGCCAAAAACATATCGAATGAGGCTTTGTACGACAATTTTGGTGTTCAAAAACCCGGAAGAGGGATTTATTTTAAACTGAATTACACAATAGGTAAATTTTAATAAACAACTATATCATGAGAAAACGTCTTTTATTAAGAGTCGCTCTTTTGGGAGCTATGGTAACATCACTTTCTTTAGGAAGCTGTGATAATGATAACGGATCGGAGCCGGTTATTCCAGAAAACCAAGATACTCGATGGATTACACTAACGGCTGCAATGAAGGGAGTGAATGATGGTGATGGAAATGGGGGAACTTTGGCTTATGCCATCACGCATGATCAGGCGATTGACCCCAGTTTTAATCTTGATATCTTCTCAACGAATAAAGGGTGGAAATTCGATTCTCCGCGCACTTCGCGTATACAAGCTTCTGCAGATGGAAAATTCCTCTACGATATTCAGTATACTGGCGCCGATGGCGGTATTTTTCAAAAATTCAAAGTTAATGGTGAAGGCCGTTTAACCAAAGAAGGAAATGAAGTTAATGCGGCTATCATATTGGGAACAGCTCCCCGTTGGGTGAAATCTGCCGAAGGAGTTGGGGTTGGGGTTACCATAACGGCTGATACAGCTGTTTATTCCGGTAAGTTTCCGACTGCAACTTTTGGATCTATAAAGTCGACCGCAAAAGTGGCAATACTAAACTTAGATAATCCAAGCATTATGAATACGGCGGAGTTTGTTGTTCCATTTACAGCTGAACAACTCGCCGCAGGCTACTCAATCACGCGTATCGATATGCCTATCATTAATCAGGCAAAGAACAAGATATATATTGGCTGTAATATATCGAAGGTGAATCCGGAAGGAACACCGACGCTTGAAAAGCCGAGAGGATCTACTGTAGACGTTGTTACTTGGCCAAGTGATGCAGCAAATATTGTAGGAACAGTAACGATTGTGGTCGATTATCCTTCGTTGAAAAACCCTAAATTGATTTGGTCTGCTAAAAGTAAGTATGGAAATAACGGTTATAGAACGATGATGCAGCATATCGGTGATGATGGGCATGTGTATCAAGCGACAGGTGTAAACACAACTGGTTATCCACATATATTGCGTATCGACAAGAATACCAACGAATATGATAATACTTATTTGTTTGATTTGTCGAAGGTTTTGGGCGTTACCGGTAATGCAGGGATTAAAGCATGGCGGTATCTGAAAGACGGAAAGGCTTTCGTTATGTACGATCTGGATAAAAAAGGAGGTTATTTAGCACTTGTAGATCTAAAAGCAATGACTGCAACAAAGATCAAAACCGACTACGAAGATCAATTGAATTTTGATCAGCACCAAAGTATAGCTGTCGTTGGGGATTATGTTTACGTACCTCTTACGCCCGTTAGTGAGTCTGGAAATGTGTATGTTGTAAATTGGAAGACAGGACAAACTACCAAAGGAGCTCAATTGGCAAATGGAACCGGACATCGTTTCATTGGTGCATACTAGTCGTCCACCCGAAAATCAATATAAGCAGAAAGTATATCTTTCTGCTTATATTATTTAGACTAAGAATAAATAATATACATTTGCAAAAAGTAAAACATTATGTCTTCATCCACTTGGCCTAAGATTCGTAAATTCTTTAATGACATTCACCTTTGGGGTGGTTTGATTTCTGGTATTATTGTGCTTGTCGTCTGCGCGACAGGAACTGTTTATACCTATAATACCGAACTCCGTGAAGCGGCTATTCCGCATTATTACAGGATAAAGCCAGAAGGGACAAAACTGAATGTAGACACGCTTCTTGCTCACGCTAAATCAGATATTAAAGGGAAGTTGGTTGGGGTGAAGGTTCCATTCGCCTCGGATAAGACTACCTTTGCTTTGTACGCTAAGCCCAAAAAGGAGGAAGAAGGGAAAGAAAATTCGGGAGAAAAAGAAACTACTGAAGCTAAAAAACAAGATGCTAAAGCTTTAGCGGTCAAAGAAGGGCAAGGAAATAAGTCTGAGGAAGGGAAAAAAGAACTTGGTGCCGATGGCGGAAAAGCGAAACCAGCTCCAACAGGAGGGGGACGTGGCCCCCGTGCCAATCAGATGGCCTTGAACCCTTATACAGGGCAGGTGATTGGCGATCCTTCTGATGAGAAGACAAAGACTGCTGCAGTGATGCAAACAATGTTTGGACTGCACAGGTGGTTACTACTGAACGAAGTGGAGAATCCTATTGTTGAAGGTGTCGAAAATAGAAAACTCGGTTCGTGGATTACAGGGTCAGCTACTATCTTGTTTTTGATCGGCGTTATTTCGGGTATGATTATTTGGTTTCCAGTAAAAATGCGCGGATGGAAAAATGGACTTAAAATTAAATGGTCTGCTAGATGGAAACGTATAAATCACGATTTGCATAATACGCTTGGATTTTATAGTTGTATCATCCTTTTTTTGATGGCAGTGACAGGTCCATTTTGGTCTTTCGAATGGTACCGCGCTGGATGGCAAAAGACCTGGGGTACCTATAAATCCCCAGATGCACCTAAAGAAGAGAAACCAAAGTTAATATCAGCTATTCCTACAGATGGAAGTAAGCCCCTGAGTATTGAAGAGACAATCTTAGTGGTGAATAAACTGTTGCCTTATGATGGAGATATTACCATTTATTTTGCGAAAGATAGTACAGGAACAATCTCCATATCTAAAAATCGGATTGGTTTTTTTGCTCCTTCGGCAGGGGATAAACTGACTTTAGACCAATATACCGGTGAAGCGCTAGAGAAAGATGTCTTTAGGGATAAGCCTTTTAATGAGAGAGCTGCTGCGTCTATAAAGGCATTACATATTGGAGATATTTATGGGCCTTTTAGTAAGTTGTTATACTTTATTTCATGCCTCATCGCAACATCTCTTCCTGTGACCGGTACTATTGTATGGATTAATAAAATGAAGAAAAAGAAGAAATAAGTTAGTGTGTTTTAGTAGATAAAGCCCCATCAGAGTATCTGATGGGGCTTTATTTTATTTGTCCCTATTTTGTCCCCCCTTAAAATTTACGAAGGATAGGGTATTATTGTAGTTTTGACTATACATTTATAAGAAGATAGGATTACCATTCCTATGTTAACCTTAAAGTCCTTGACAATTCCAACAAGGGCTTTTTTAATGGATCAAAATTTACTTCTCTTTGTTAATGACTTTATCCAATAGCATTTCAATTATGGCAACTACGATGGCGAAGAGTGCCGCGTTCCAAAATCCAGCGACGTCAAATTTAGATCCCATGATGGAATCGCTTAACATAATCATCAGGATTGTAATGATGAAAGAAACTAAACCAAACGTAAGCCAGTTGAGTGGAAAAGTAAAGAGACGTAATATTCCGCCTACAATAGCGTTTACAAAGCCAATGACTAAACCTGTGACGATGGCCCACCCAAAGCCAGCAACCTGTACCCCAGGAATAACGTACGCTGCAATGGCAACAACTAATCCTGTCAATAAAAGGGAAATAATGAATCTCATAATAGTACCTGTTTTTTGTAGAATGATGTTCAAAATTGGTGCCAAATGACACAATACTTTTGTGTAATTCGTAAGCCTATGATAATCTGTTAACAAGATATTGTTATGCACGCATATAAAAAATGTATTATCTTTAAGATATATTTTTAAACTTAATTAATATGAGACGTTTATTATTTTCTTTTGCAGCGCTATTGTTTACAATCGTATCTTATGCGCAGGGTAAGGATCCTATTGTTGGAATGTGGTTAAATCCAAGTGGAGAGGGGAAGGTAGAAATCTATGAATCGAATGGGAAGTTTTCTGGTAAGCTGTATCTCGTTAAAGATAAGTCAAAAAAAGATACCAAAAATCCCGATGAAAATAAGAGATCCCGCCCTTTAAACGGTGTTGTGATTCTTAACAACTTCACAAAAAAAGGTACTTCTTATGAGGGCGGAGAAATTTATGATCCCAAAAGTGGTAAGACCTATAGTTGTAAAATGAAGCTTAAGGGTGATAATGCTTTAGATATTCGTGGATTCATAGGTATTAGTATGTTTGGACGGTCTGAAACCTGGACACGGACTAAATAATGTAAATTTGATAATATTCAGACAAACGATTTCGTAATGTGGTGTGGTAAAATTCTGCTATCTTTGGGACTAAAATTAAATGTTCTAAGGCCCTAACGCTTTGGATATTTTAAAATTATAACTTTCAGATTTTTTAATTTTTTCATATGTACAAAACGTTAAAGCCAGCATTGGAAAAAGAGTTGGCTGCTATCAAAGAAGCAGGACTTTATAAAGAGGAGCGTATCATTATAACCCCTCAAGGAGCAGATATTAAAGTAAGTACCGGACAAGAGGTCGTCAACTTTTGTGCAAACAATTATTTGGGACTGTCTTCGCACCCAAAGGTTGTCGAAGCGGCAAAGAACGCTGTAGATAAATACGGTTATGGAATGTCTTCGGTGCGTTTTATTTGCGGGACGCAGGATGTACATAAAGAATTGGAAGAGAAATTATCTAAGTTTTTAGGTACAGAGGATACAATCTTGTATGCGGCTGCATTTGACGCTAATGGAGGTGTTTTTGAACCTTTATTTGGGGCTGAGGACGCCATTATTTCAGATGAATTAAACCATGCGTCGATTATTGATGGCGTACGTTTATGTAAAGCGCAACGTTTCCGTTATAAAAATTGTGATATGGCGGATTTGGAAGCTCAATTGCAGGCTGCATCAGGTGCTCGCCATAAAATAATCGTTACAGACGGCGCCTTTTCGATGGATGGATCGGTAGCACCATTGGATAAGATCTGTGACCTAGCGGATAAGTATGAAGCACTTGTAATGATCGATGAGTCTCACTGTTCTGGTTTTATCGGAAAAACGGGAAGAGGTACGCACGAGCTATTTAATGTGATCGATCGTGTTGATATCATTACAGGCACCCTCGGTAAAGCCTTAGGTGGAGCTTCCGGAGGATTTACATCAGGAAGAAAAGAAATTATCGATATGTTGCGTCAGCGTTCTAGACCGTATCTTTTTTCGAACACACTGGCACCTGCAATTACAGGAGCGTCTGTAGCCGTGTTGGATATGTTGAGTGAGACGACAGAGTTGCGCGATAAGTTGGAAGCGAATACGTTATATTTCCGTGAGCAGATGACCGCGGCAGGATTTGATATCAAACCGGGATTTCACCCAATTGTACCAGTTATGCTTTATGATGCAAAGTTGGCGCAAGAATTTGCATCTAAGATGTTGGATGAAGGTATTTATGTGATTGGTTTCTATTACCCTGTTGTACCGCAAGGTAAAGCACGTATTCGGGTGCAGATATCTGCTGGACATGATAGAGCACATTTGGATAAGGCTATCGCAGCCTTTACTAAGGTAGGGAAAGCATTGGGCGTAATTTCGTAAGAAATCAAATTATTTGTTAGCGCTGAAGTCAGGACAAAGTGCCTACTCGAGCTTGATATCTCCCTTCTTTGCTTTATTGACGAAAATAAGTCTTAAGTGTTTGAATGTGAAATCAGAAGGTTAACAAAATAATAATATAAAATACTAAAATTTGAGGTGTAAAATAATTATCTTTGCACCCTGAATTTAAAACAAATTTACTTGCTGGATGCAAAATATTAGAAATATAGCGATTATCGCTCACGTCGATCACGGGAAAACAACGTTAGTTGACAAAATCTTACACTTCACAAATCTATTTAGAGATAATGATGGTACAGGTGATTTAATTCTAGATAACAATGATTTAGAGCGTGAACGCGGTATCACAATCGTTTCAAAAAACGTATCTGTAAAATACAAAGATATTAAAATCAATGTAATTGATACGCCTGGTCACGCCGACTTTGGTGGTGAGGTAGAGCGTGTCTTGAAAATGGCAGATGGTGTTGTATTATTGGTGGATGCTTTTGAAGGACCAATGCCTCAAACACGTTTTGTTACACAAAAAGCTTTGGCGTTAGGTTTAAAACCTATTGTCGTTGTTAATAAAGTGGATAAGGAAAACTGCCGTCCTGAAGAGGTTTATGAAAATGTTTTTGACCTATTCTTTAGCTTAGATGCTACTGAAGAGCAATTGGCATTTCCTGTATTATACGGATCATCTAAACAAGGATGGATGTCTACAGACTGGCAAAAACCATCTGAAGATTTTAGCCCATTGTTAGATGCTATTATTGAGCATATTCCTGCTGCTCCTCAAAATGAAGGTACTCTACAGATGCAAATCACATCTTTAGATTACTCAACTTTCGTAGGACGTATCGCTATCGGACGTATCGCACGTGGAACAATCAAAGAAAATCAACCCATTTCATTGGTGAAACGTGATGGTAAGATTGTCAAATCCCGCGTTAAAGAACTTCAGATATTTGAAGGCCTAGGTAGACTTAAAGTTTCAGAGGTTAAAGCGGGCGATATCTGTGCTGTAGTAGGTATAGATGGCTTTGATATTGGTGATACCATCGCTGATTTCGAAAATCCAGAGCAATTGGAGGTTATTCAAATCGATGAGCCTACAATGAACATGTTGTTTACGATTAATAACTCCCCTTTCTTTGGTAAAGAAGGTAAATTAGTTACTTCTCGTCACATCCATGACCGTTTACAAAAAGAGTTAGAGAAGAATTTGGCTTTGCGTGTAGTTCCTACCGAGTCTCCTGATGCTTGGTTAGTGTACGGACGTGGTATTCTCCATTTGTCTGTATTGATCGAGACAATGCGTCGTGAAGGTTATGAATTGCAGGTAGGACAGCCTCAGGTTATAGTAAAAGAAATTGATGGTAAGAAGTGTGAGCCGATCGAAGTATTGGTTGTTGACGTGCCGGCCGAAGTTTCGGGAAAAGTAATCGAATTGGTAACACAGCGTAAAGGAGAGTTATTGATTATGGAAGCTAAAGGTGAAATGCAACACTTGGAATTTGAAATTCCTTCGCGTGGTATCATCGGCTTGCGTAACAATATATTGACTGCTACGGCTGGTGAAGCTGTAATGGCACATCGTCTGAAGGGTTATGAGCCTTGGAAAGGAACAATTCCTGGACGTTTACATGGTGTATTGATCTCTTTGGATAAAGGTACTACAACGGCTTACTCTATTGATAAGTTACAAGATCGTGGTAAATTCTTCGTTGATCCAGGAGTGGACATTTATGAAGGACAGATCCTAGGAGAGCATATCCGTGATAATGATTTAACAATCAATATCGTTAAGGCTAAACAATTGACAAACATGCGTGCTTCGGGTACAGATGATAACACTCGTATCGCACCTGCAATCAAGTTTTCTTTGGAGGAGTCAATGGAGTATATTCAAGGTGACGAGTATATCGAGGTAACTCCACAGTCTATCCGCTTACGTAAAATCCACTTAACAGAAGGTGAACGTAAAGTGAATAAAAAATCTTAATAACAAAAAAAGGCCGGTCAATTTGACCGGCCTTTTTTTATATAGATAGTTTTTCTTTCTATTTCTGCTTTACGCGCTCCTCTGCTGCAACGTATACATCTTCTTCTGCTTTATAGATTTTGAACTGCACTTCATATTCCTCTGGGACATAAATTACTATAGGTAACTTACCATTGTAACGTGTCATTTCGGGCTGAGCTGAAACAAAAAGATGACGATTAGGAGCCCCAGGACAAGCCATTTGTGTCGACGCTACCTGACCATTGGTTGTAAATACATAATAATCATAGCCCCAACCCTGTAGGTCTTTTTTCTCAAGTTTTCCTTGTAGAGAGAAGTGATTACAGCCATCTACTTCCATCCATTTTCCGACAGTGAATTCTATTTTTTTACTATCGTCGCTTTTGGAATGAGGGACTTCAATAATCATTTTCTTATATCCTTTTTCAGGAGTAGGAAATATATCTGTGCTTTGTTTTAATACAGATTGTGCCATAGTTATCGTCGTTAAACTTAAGAGTCCAAATAAAAGGGTAAAGATTTTAGATAGTTGTTTGTTCATTTTCTGTTGTTTGTTTTAATTAATATCTCTTGTATCTGTACCAAATATGATTCCAAAAAGGGAAAAAGGTTTAATAAACAACTATTTTGTTTTTATCACTTAAGTCTGTTTCAAATTTTCATAATCTTGCGTGAGCTTATCCAATCGCTTTTGAATGGCAATGTCTGTTCGTTGTGGGACGAGTTTGTTTAGGGCATTTTTTTCTACATCGACGTTAGAGGATGATTCAAAGAAATGTATTGTACGCTGATCATGTATTGCCGTGTCATAGGTGTCTCTAGCACTCATTAACTTGACAAAAACAGGTAAGCATTCAAAGAAGATAAATAGCATTGCTATAAAGATAACGGCATACTTTGTAGAGCTTTCTTCTGTCCCGTCCAGATTTTTATGGAGGTTGGCTAAAGCAGCATTTCTGTCGGCAAAACCTGCTACATTCACAGCGCTATCTAAACTTTTTGCCGATAGTATGGATTGATCAAGTAGTCCTTCTTTCTCTTTTCTCGCTAATAGTTGACTCTCTTTGTTTTGGATTCTATTCCTTAGCGTGTCTAAAAGAATCGCTTCTTTTTTTAGATTTTCTTCTTTCATTTTAGCGTAAGGGCCGTAACCTAAGACACCTGATGTTTCGGTTGTTTTGGTGCCAAAGATCTCGTGATTGAGCTGCTGTCTCGCTATTTTTAGCGTTGATTCTAGAGAATCTGCTTGCGCTTTTAAACTTCGCAATTGCCCATACTCGACAAGATACTTGCTTTCAAAAGTTCGGTTTAGCGTATCTATGCTTGCGTGTTGTTGTTTTAAGAATTCGACACGTAGATGTTCTTTTATTTCTTTATCAAAGACTTTAAGCTCTAAGGGACGGGAAATGACTATCCCGATCAAGATAGCAAGGAGAATACGTGGCAATGCCTGTAATAGTTGTTTGAATGTACTTCCTGATTTATCCAGACTCAATACGATATAACGATCGAGATTAAATATGGCTAATCCCCATATCGCTCCAAATAACAAGGCATAAAGTAAGGCAAACTGGGTGCCACTGAACACAAAGTAAAGGGCATAACCTCCTGCTAAACTTGCAAAAAGCCCCGTAAAGAAAATGGTCGCACCGATACTGACGTATTTGCTATGTTCTTCGGGAAATCGAGATAATGTTTCTTTATGAACCCCTGCGCACCACCAAAAAAAATGTTTTAATGTACTCATTCTGTTAAATTTGAGACGGCTGAACCATCTAAGCGCAAAAGTAAGGAGGAGACCTGAATCTTTTTAGATATTTTCGGTGAACATTGGTAAATAAGCGGTGAAGGAAGAATTTGTCATGAAATTTATCTAAGTTTGCATACGCCCCTCCTAAATTATTGGAACGGAAAAAATTAGATGAAAAATAAATAGATTGAAATGAGTAAAAAAAGCTTCATTCCATTTTTAGTTGTTGCCTCTATGTTTGTAGGATGTAATAACGAAGAAAAAATGACGAATTCTGATAACCCATTATTGGCGGCTTACGATACGCCATTTAATGTTCCCCCTTTTGATAAGATAAAAGATGTACATTTTCGCCCTGCTTTTGAAGAGGCTCTAAAAAAGCACAATTTAGAGATCGATAGCATTGTTAATAATACAGAAGAGCCGAACTTTATAAACACGATAGTTGCCTTGGAGAATGCGGGATCCTTATTAGGGAACGTTTCCACGGTATTTTATAATCTGAATTCTGCAAATACAAATGATACTATACAGGCAATCGCTAAGGATCTTGCCCCACTTATCTCGGCACATAGTGATGAGATACAGCTCAATGCTAAGCTGTTTGCTAAGGTCAAGTCAGTGTATGCAAAGAAAGATGCTTTAGGTCTTGATGCAGAGGATAAAAAATTGTTGGAAGAAACTTATAAAGGTTTTGTTCGTTCAGGAGCCAATCTAAGCGATACAGATAAAGAGAAGTTAAAAAAAATTAACGCAGATCTTTCTGTATTGACTACAGAGTATGGTCAAAACTTATTAGCTGAAACCAACGCTTATGAGTTGGTCGTTGACAAAAAGGAAGATTTAGCAGGATTATCGGATGGTCTGATAGCTGCAGCAGCGGATGTAGCTAAGGCGAAAGGTAAAGAGGGGAAATGGGTTTTCACGCTTTCAAACCCTTCTGTAATGCCATTTTTGCAATATGCGGATAACAGAGAATTACGTAAGCAGATTTGGAATGCATACCAATTGCGTGGCAATAATGGTAACGATAATGACAATAAAGAATCTTTGATAAAAATTGCCAATTTACGTTTGGAAAAAGCTAAGCTTTTAGGATATACCTCGCACGCGGCTTATGTTTTAGAAGAATCTATGGCCGCAAACCCAACAAACGTATATAGCTTGTTGAACAAGCTTTGGGGACCTGCTTTAGCGAAAGCTAAGGTCGAAGCTGCTGATATTCAAAAAGAGATTGATGCTGCAAAAGATACTTTCAAAGTTGCGCCTTATGATTGGAGATATTATGCGGAGAAAATCCGTGTAAAACGTTTTGCTCTGAATGAAGAGGAAATCAAGCCTTATTTCAGCTTATCCGCCGTTCGAGAAGGGGCATTTGCTACAGCGACAAAATTATGGGGAATTACATTTGTCGCCTTAAATAATGTGCCTACTTACCATGAGGAAGTTGAAGTCTATGAGGTGAAAGATAAAGATGGTTCACATTTAGGGTTGTTGTATGCAGATTTTTTTCCACGTGATTCAAAACGCGGAGGCGCTTGGATGACTTCATATCGTAGCCAGCAAACGAAAGATTCTAAACGTGTTGCACCTGTGATTTCTATCGTTTGTAATTTTACGAAGCCTGTCGGAGATCAACCGGCATTGCTGACATTTGACGAAGCAACTACTTTATTCCATGAATTTGGACATGCTTTACATGGATTATTCTCTAATGTAAAGTACAAGTCCTTGGCAGGTACATCGGTGTCTCGTGACTTTGTAGAATTGCCTTCACAGATCATGGAAAATTGGGCTGCTGATCCAGAAGTTTTAAAGACCTATGCTAAACATTATAAAACAGGAGAAGCTATACCAGATTCATTGATCGCCAAGATGGACAAGGCCGGCACGTTCGACCAAGGATTTGCTACGACAGAATATGTTTCCGCTTCTTTATTGGATATGAACTACCATGCTACCATATCCCCAATAACGGATAATGCGAACGCTTTTGAGAAAGCGGCAATGGTTAAGATAGGTTTGATAGATGCTATCATCCCTCGTTATAGAAGTACGTATTTTCAGCATATTTTCTCTGGTGGATATTCAGCTGGTTATTATGCCTACATCTGGGCGGAAGTACTAGACTCTGATGCGTATGCCGCTTTTAAAGAGAAAGGGCTTTTTGATCAAGCAACCGCAGAATCTTTCCGTAAAAATATTCTTGAAAGAGGTGGAACGGGAGATCCGGCTGAATTGTATAGAGCCTTTAGAGGAAAAGATCCGGATCCAGTACATTTGATGAAAAAGAGAGGATTGAACTAATTTTAATCCGTCATTAAATAATAGAAAAAGGAGCTGCTTTGACATCAAGCAGCTCCTTTTTCTATTAATATACTACCTTAAGACTTTCGGATCGGTGTAGGAGGATATGATAACGATAAATTATTTTAAAAAAAGTAAAGTATTTGTTGCGAATACAAGATTAAACCTCCTATATTTGCTATTGTTTTTAATGAGTCTAAATAAAAAAATATAGTGGTTAAAAACAAAGAGCGTCATGCAAGAGACGGCAATCTCTGCATGACGCAAAATCTAACATCAGCGGCAACTGATATTAGCTGATCTGTCCTCTGAAAGAGGGAGATCGCCCCCGATACTGTAAAATATGGAAGGAAGTGCAATATAAAAAAAAGCTTGTACTCTTTTCGTAATCGGTTGAATAAAAAAGAAATTAATACTATTCAATATATTATGAAATACTATCCTATCTACCTGTTATTAACGATGTGTTCGTTATTATTTAGTTTATCAGCATCTGCACATGCATTGTGGATCGAATCAGAACCCCTCGCCACGAAGGGAGTTGCACACGAAGTGAAAATTTTTTACGGAGAATATGCTACCCATGAAATTGAATCTCTGGAAAAGTGGTATTCAGACGTTAAAGCCTTCAAGATTATTTTGACGACTCCAAGTCAAAAAAGGATAGAACTAAGCAAGGAAGCTCATACAGATTTTTTTAAATCAACCTTTACTCCCAAAGAAGATGGTGTTTACACATTATCTATTGTACACCCTGCCATGGACTTGGGAGGAACCACTAAATACGAATTTTCTTCTGCAGTTCTCGTTAAGGTAGGACAGCCTAAAGTTCAAACACAGAACTTACCGTTCTATATTCACACAGAGCCTAAAGTATTTGAAGAAGGACAGATTATAGATGCTTTTGTCCTACAAAACGGTAAGCCGTCACCCAATACGGATTTACTGGTCATGAGCCAAGAGGGATGGAGTAAAACGTTGAGAACAGATGATCAGGGTAAAGTAAGTTTTCCTGCTATCTGGAAAGGGAGATATGTACTTGAGGCTTCTCTTAATAAAGATGAATCAGGACAATGGCATAATAAATCTTATAGTAAGGTTTGGCAAGGTACAACATCGAGTATAATCGTACAATAAATGGAAAAGGTAGATATTATTGGCAATAAGTCGGCAAGCTTGCAATAATATCATATCGAAGAAATTCAGCGGCAAATGAATTATAGATGGACTATGCTCCATTTTAGATACTGTAAAAGATAAGAAATGCAAATTTTAAAATACGTCGTCTTGATTTTTATATCTGGATGGATTGGCTGTGGGAACGCTCAGATACAGCGTTTTGAGCTTAATGGAAGAGTTTTGTCTTCTGCGGGGGAGGTTCTTCAAAATGCGACAGTGAGAGTAAATGGCGTTGTGATGTTCACAGACAAGGAGGGAAGTTATAAGGTCAATGACCTAGAAAAGAAGAACATTGATATTGATGTTTCTGCTGTAGGGTATCGGTCTCAGAAACAGTCGTTGGTCCTGAAGAAAACGGTTACCCAAATGAACTTCACCTTGCAACAGGAACAGGCTGACATTGAGACTGTACATGTTCTGGGGCTAAGCAAAGCCCAAGAGGTAAATCGTCAAGCCTACAATGTGACTGCGATAGATGTCACGAAGCTGTATAATACGACATTGGATATTGCCGGTGCTCTAGATCGAGTTGCAGGTGTTCGAGTGAGAGAAAGCGGAGGTTTGGGATCCAACTTTAACCTTTCTATTAATGGTTTTTCAGGAAGTCATGTTCGTTTTTTTCTGGATGGCGTTCCCATGGATAATTTTGGTTCCTCTTTTCAAATTAATAATATTCCAATCAATCTAGCAGAGCGTGTGGAAGTTTATAAGGGGGTTGTACCAGTTTGGCTGGGGTCAGACGCTTTAGGTGGTGCCGTTAATATTGTTACAGGAAGTAGGTTTCATAATTATATGGATGTTTCGTATTCTTATGGCTCTTTTAACACACACAGAACAACAATAAATACCGCTTTTACGAATAAGACAGGTTTAACATTTCAGTTAAATGCTTTTCAAAATTATTCGGACAATAATTATAAAGTAGATATTAATAAAGAAGATAATAGATTGGGGGGCTATTCTCAACCCACCACCGTAAAGCGGTTCAATGACCAATACCATAACGAGACTATAATTGGGAATATTGGTGTAGTGGATAAGCCTTATGCGGATAGATTGATGCTAGGGATCACTTTAGGCAAAAACTATAAAGAAATTCAGACAGGAGCTCGTATGGCGGCGGTTTTTGGAGCTTTGCACCGGAGAGGTACTATCATCATGCCTACCCTAAAATATAGTAAAAGAGATCTGATTAAAGGTTTGGATGTAGTAGTTAATGGGAATATTAATTTAGGGTCAGAACAAACAATTGACACTGTGGCAAAGCGATTCGATTGGTTTGGAGATACGAACGCAGATTTACCTGCGACTTCTGGTGAGCGCGGCAGAACATTGTACAAAAGCAAAAACCATGAAGGGATTGTTACGGGAACATTTACTTTTCGCATCTCTCCAAGACAGCAACTGTCTTTAAATAATGTGTTTACAACATTTAACAGAACGGGATCCGATGAGTTAAACCCTACAAACAATGTCTACGAGCGTCCAAGTAAATCCAGTAAGAATATTCTTGGACTTGGCTATCAATATGCTGTCGAAAATCTGTGGAATCTTAGTGTGTTTGGGAAGATGTTAACCCAAAGGAATGTAATGGATATAAATGACCAAGATAGTAAGAGTAATCTTGGGTACGGACTGGCCGGATCATATTATGTTAATCCAAACTTTCAATTAAAGGCATCTTACGAATTGACCAACCGGTTACCAACTGCCTACGAATTGTTTGGCGATTTAGAGAATCAGGAAGCAAATCCCGGTTTAACACCAGAACGTAGCAATAATTTCAATGTTGGAACGATGTACCAATTTAAAGTAAATTCTGATAATAATTTTTCTCTAAATGCTGGTTTAATCTATCGTTATGCGCACGATTTTATCTACAATCGGTTAAATCAAAATCAAGGAAAAACAATAGCTGATAACAGAGAAGGGGTTAGAACCTTTGGTGCCGATGCCGAGTTAAGATATTCTTATAAGAACTGGTTATCTGCTGGTGTAAATGGGACGTTTCAATATCTGCAGAATATGCAAAAGTACGAAGATGGTTTTACCGATGTAAGTGCCGTCTATTTAGATCAAATGCCCAATATTCCGTATTTGTTTTCTAATGCAGATTTAACGATGACGTTTAACAATATGGGCGCGGCAAACAACAAACTCAACATATCTTATAATACCCTTTACGTTCACGATTACTGGTTGTACTGGCCTAGTAGAGGGGGGCGTTCTGCGACGGATGAAAAGCGAGGGCTTCCAACACAGTTTAGCCATGACGTCAATCTGGTTTATAGCGTCGCTAATGGCCGATATAATATTGGCTTAGAAATGCGAAATATTACAGATACAAAATTGGTAGACAATTTTAGCCTACAAAAGCCGGGTAGAGCATTTTACTTGAACCTCAGGTACTTTATAAATAAAAACCATAAATAGTTAGAAACTGAATTTTAAAAAAATAAATAGTATGAAGATTAAAAATACATTTTTAGCGCTAGGCTTATCAATACTAGCATTTACATCGTGTAAGGACAACAATACTGAACCAGCCAATCCGGGAAATTTTATTGTAGCTGTTACCCCCGTTGCCTCTACGGGTGTTGCCGACTATTTGTTGACAGCTAGTAGTTTAGATACTGGTAAGATATCTACAGCAGGTCAAGGTGTTGAGCAGGACGGTACCTACAGGTACTACGTCACGCATAAAAATCGTTTTTACAGTATGTTGTACGGGCAGGGAAATCCAGGTGCAATTACCATATATGATATTCAAAACGGAGCTTTAACTAAGCGAGCAAATTCCGTAACGGAAACTGTGCAAGCTTTTGCCGGCGTAAACGATGATATCTTAATGACGAAGATTTCAAGAAATATCGCTAATCCGACCATTAGCTGGTACGGTTTTAACACCTTAACATTACAGATCGACAAACAAGGCTCGATTAACTCAGCTGAGTTAGCTGCAAATAACGGTGCCCCTGGAGAACTAGCATTCTTTTCGTGGATTAAGCAGGTGGGTAATAAAGTCTATGCACCCTATTTTTCAGTAAAGGGCTGTTGTAGCGCTACGTTTGGAACAGCCTATCCTGACCAAGCTTGGATAGCCGTTTATTCTTATCCGGAAATGAAGCTGGAAAAGGTAATTAAAGATGACCGTATCAGTTTCATCGGAAGATATTTTACAGACGGACTTGAGTTGACGAGTAGCAGCGAGGCATATGCCTTTTCAAGTGCTGTAGCGACATCCGACGGGACAAAAATGAATTCTACGAAACCTTCAGCAGTTGTTAAGATCAACACCGCGACCGGTGAAATTGATAAATCGTATTTCTTCAATTTTGAGGAAGTGTCTGGAGGATTGAATATTACTACATGGTTATATGTAGGGAATAATAACTTCGTTGTTTATTCGAATGAGAAAGCGGAAAAGGGTGCTTATGCGACAGGAAAAACTATCGGTATAATCAATGTGGTTGACAAGACGTATAAAAAAGTAACTGGACTTCCTTCTGCTCTTGAAGTTAGCTCTTTTACAATGCGTAATAATTACTCGTCAAAAGATGGCCGTACAGGATACATCGGTGTTAATTTGACATCTGGTGTGAGTTATATTTATAAAATCGATGCAACTACTGCCACTGCTACCAAAGGATTGAAAGTAGAGGGCGGAACGATTACCGCGATTGAGCATCTAAATTAATTTGAAAGGATGAGCGTATTATTATAGTATTCTTATTTAGAAATATGTGATAACGAGTTATGTTCTAGAAAACATAGCTCGTTATTACACTTATAACCTGTTCTATGTTTTCATTTGTATTATTACTATCGTTTGCAGCTTTTTACTGTTTTTATCTTTCGTCCAGAAAAGTAAAAATTGTAGTTAATGTGCCTATCAGTGTATACTTAAATCAACATCCCTCCACCGCCAAAGCATTGGGTTATATTTTGCTATTTGTAAGCTGGATTGTATTTGCAAACCTACAAGGATTAGGTGCGGGAACTTTTGCAGCCATTGTTTACTTTATGGCTTTTGGGAGTCTCATAATCCTTCTAACACCTTATGGCTATCTCAATTGGAAGTATATTACGGGTATTGTTCTGCTATGCAGTGTCATTGAATTCTTTGTTTTTTAAAATTAGTATATGCCTGCAAATAAAAAATATCTGAGTAGTCCATTACAGCGATTTTTAAAGATTTCCGCTGGCTTTATCGGTGGATATACTGTGATGCTATCATTTCATCTGCTATTAACACAGATGTTCGACAAAAAGGATATCATCATTACGGCTGCATTTACAGGCTATATCCTGTGGGCCGTATTGTTACTCCTAGCTTTCTTGTCAAAAAATGGATGGAAGGTCTGGATATATTATATAGTCCTCACGGCGGTATTTGCCTTACCATACCTATTTAAACTCTAATTATGAATATTAGAAATTACAATATATATTTTAATACGCATACCATTAGTGGTATCATTATCTGCGCGCTTCTATATGTGATTTTCTTCGCAGGGTCTTTCTCTTTTTTTAGAGACGAGATTGGAGCTTGGCAAAAAGGAACCTCCTACGTGGGGTATAAAAAGGACTTCAAGAACTACGACAAGTTGATTGATTCTTTGGGACAAGAGATGAATTTGAGAGGTCGGGATCTTACTTTTTACATTAATCAGAGCGGAGCCGGAACATACGTGAATGTCTCTGCGTCGAATGACTCCATCCTGAACAAAGAGAACCTCGCCAAAATAAAGCCCGCAGTCGAGAATAAGAAGGCAAAGAGAGGAGGACGTGGAGCTAATACCGATTCGAAGTATTTTAGTTATGATTTTGTGCAGCAAAAATCTGGAGACTACAGTACTAATTATGATATGTCCGAGTTCCTGTACCGATTGCATTTTTTGGCACAGCTGAATGAGGTACCAATACGAGTAGGTATAGCCCCGTTCGGCTATTTCATAGCTGGTTTAACTTCTTTTTTGTTCCTATTTGCATTAATTACCGGATTGTTGCTGCATTGGGACAAAATTGTAAGCAATTTTTTTGTGTATAGACCATTCAATAAATGGAAGACGGTGTGGACGGATATGCATACAGCATTAGGTGTACTTGGGTTTCCTTTTCAATTTTTATATGCTGTGACGGGTGTTTTTTTGATTATCAATTCCGTTCTAGCTATTCCGTTTGGTAAGCTACTCTACGGTGGTGATCAGGACAAGATGTATCAAGATCTTGGGTACTCCAGAGCGGTAAAGTACGAATATGCTTATAAACCTATGGAAAAGGAAGTACGGGTGGCTCATTACCTCAATTTAGCACAGACGAAGTGGCCTGATGCCCAGATGAATCGTGTCTATATCAAAAATTATGCAGATTCTAATATGCATATATTGGTAGAGTTCGAGCCTCACTATAATAAAAGCTTTGCTGGATCCGGTATTATCGACTATCGCGTTAGTGACGATAAAGTTGTTGAAGAAAAATCGCCTATGCAAGGGGCTACATATGTAGATAAGGTGAGAAGCCTCCTTTATCGTCTGCACTTCGGAGATTTTGGTGGCTATCCTGTCAAGACGATTTATTTTGTCTTAGGGATAATGGGCTGTCTTGTGATTCTCTCCGGGATCTTGATCTGGCTTGTAGCACGCAATAAAAATAATGTCATTCCGCGAAAGAGGAAGTTCAATTTATGGATCGCAAATCTATTTATGGCCATATGTCTTGCTATGTTGCCCGTTACAGCATTTACTTTTATAGCTATAAGATTTAGTCCAAGAGTGGATCAGACATTTATCTATAGTACGTATTTCTATAGTTGGCTTGTGCTTATCATTTATTACACGATTCGCAAACAGATCAACAGGACAAATCGCGAAACACTCTTGTTAGGCAGTATATTGGCATTTTGTGTACCGATAGTAAATGGTTTACAAACTGGAAACTGGTTCTGGAATACCTTAATCACACAACGTACAGATATATTTGTGATTGACTTTTTATGGTTTGTAATAGGTGTGATTGGCCTTGTTGGGTACTTTAAATCAAGGAAATTCTTGCAGGCGATTCAGGGATGAAAATAAAGACAGCGAAAAGGTTTTGTGTTACCAGTCTTTTGTTTAGATTTTTGATCTAAATAAAGATGTTGTTTGTGTGTTAGTCTATAACGCTAGGTTCAAGGGGCAATACCGCAATTAGCCAAAGATATTAAGCCCTAGATGTGTGTTTAGTTTTTATCTATTAATAGACGTCTAGGCACAAATTACAGTTTTATAACTATTTCTCTCTCTTCTTTTTATAGACTGTAAATCCCCCGAGCTAGACTTGGGGGATTTTATTTTTCTGTTAATTAGCCCGGATTTAACCCTTTAAAAATAGCCGTATCATGGACTCCGCGGCTATTTTTAAAGTAGTTTAGTTTTCTCTAAATCTTTTCAATACCAGAAAGATATCGATTTATATCCTTTTGCAACTTTTCGTCACTGTATCCTTCTAACTTTTTGATATCTGCATTAAATCTTGGAAGGTCTTTATAATAAAACTGGAAAACATCTTCTGAGAGGCCAATTTCTTTACCTGATTTTATATCGGTATGAAGCCCCCCGTCCTTTATATATACATTTTTATAAAATCGATAAACAGCAGCTCTAAATGCATTCATTTTCTCTGCGCTATTTTCCTTATTGTTTGCTGTATTTTTTTGAATTTCTAAAAGATCATCGACCGAAAGATCTATCATTTTGTCTGATAGGGCTAATTCTTTTAGTTGCCAATTATTATCCGATGAGATCTCCGTTGTCGAAAGGGGTAAAACATTGGGTTCATGCTGGGTGCTATTTTGACACGATGTTAACCCAATAAAAAGGAGTGTTATGCAGATGTAGTTTTTCATAATTTCTGTTTTTAATGTACGAGGGTTTTATAATTAAAGCTAATAAGTGCAGCTGTTGATGCAGTCGTGGCAGTATATTTATATCCAATAGGTTCGTTGGCAAATGTCCCATCTTGATAAAGTACAGAGTCACCTGGTAGTAAAGCTCCACTATAAAGGGTTATATCTGACGCAAAATCCCTCTCCCAATTTAGAGTTGCTCCTAATACATTGATGTTAGCTGTTTTGCATTTAACTGCTTGTCCACCAGAAAAAAACATGTCTATCGATGGTTTTGGAGGGTTTATAAGGGCAAAAGAAAAACTCTTTTTCTCTCCACCAAAGCACGTTTGCGATCAGACAATTCGTGTAAAAACACACTTGCCGTTATTACAATCGAAATTATAGCCGGTGACACATTCTAACAAATATGAATCTCCATTAACGCAAATATAGAATTTATTGCAGTCCTCCTCGTTCGGTATTACGCCATAACCTGTTGGGGGCATTTTTGACTAAAAGCAAAAATAGCTATTAAGCTTAACGGAATCGCTAAATAAAAAAGTCTTTTTATAAAATTTTCCTTTCTTTAAGTTTATATTCAAATATAGGAATTTTTTTTGAAGAATAAACATGGTGCTTAAAGCTCTTGTCCTGACGACTTGAATTTGCAAGATAACTTTATATCTTTATTTATATCAACCTTTCTTATTTAGGATTTCACGATGGCCAAATAATACATAAAAAATGATTGTAGTTAAGGTGACATATACCGTAAAAGAAGGGTATATAAACACAAACAAAGAATTGATTAGGACCTTTTTGCAGAATTTCGAAATGTTGGACAAGACACTGTTTCAGTACAGTGTTTTTCTGGCAGCGGACGGCGCAACCTTTATTCATATTTCACAATACAAGAACAAAGAAATACAGGAGATACTCTTAAATATACCTAGCTTTCTACGTTTTCAAGAAGAGCGGGATAAAAACCTAGTATCCCAACCGCAAATCGAATTTCTAGATTATGTCGGTGGTTCAAGAGATGTCTATTAAAGGGTTAAATACTTGTTGAGTTAAATTGCAGATCATAAAGCCTTTTATAATATCCACCGATATTCAGGAGTTCTTGATGGGAGCCGATCTCTTTAATTTCACCTTTGTCAAGAACAATAATTTTATCTGCTTTTTGTATTGTCGACAAACGGTGTGCGATGACTATAGCCGTCCTGCCTTCCATTAAATTATCTATCGCTGATTGTATCATTTCTTCCGTCTCGGTATCTATGGAAGACGTTGCTTCATCTAAAACGAGTATTTTGGGATCGTGTACAAGAGCCCTTATGAAGGAGACTAGCTGAGCTTGGCCTGCGGATAGCGTAGCCCCCCGTTCTTGTACTTCGTATTCAAATTGGTTAGGAAGTCTGTTGATGAACTCATATGCACCCACCCTTTTTGCAGCATCCGTGATCTTTTCGATGGAAATCGTTGGATCATTTAACGATATATTATTTTTTACTGTATCTGAAAAGAGAAAGACATCTTGTAGTACTATAGAGATATTGTTTCTTAAAAAACTAAGCTCATAATCTTTGATGTCTATTCCATCTAGTAGAATTTTTCCCCTTTGTATTTCATAAAACCTACTTAGGATGCTGATTATAGATGACTTACCTGCTCCAGTAGCACCGACAAGGGCCAATGTCTCTCCGGGAGAAACACTGAAGCTTACGTCTTTTAATACCCATTTTTCATCATTGTATGCAAACCAGACATTTTTGAATTCGATAGCCCCACGGATTTTTGCTTGTGTAACGGTACCTACATTCGGAGTAAATTCATTGGTATCTAAGACATCAAAGATGCGTTCAGCGGAAACCATCCCCATTTGAAGCGTGTTAAACTTGTCGATCAATTCCCGGATCGGTCGAAATATCATATTGATATACATGATAAAGGCAACGACTACGCCCGGAGAAATAATATCTTCAATAATCTGTTTGGATCCGTACCATACTAAAAGTCCGGTCGCGATGGCCACAATGATTTCGAGTACGGGAAAGAAAATTGAAAAATACCAATTTGCACGGATGTGAGCATTCCGGTGTTCTTTATTAATAGCTTTAAATTTGCGCATTTCCTGATCTTCTCGGGAGAAATACTGGATAATGGCCATTCCTGAGATATGTTCTTGTAAGAATGTATTTAAGTTGGCAACCCATAATCTTACGCCTTGAAAAGCTGATTTCATAGCTTCTTTGAATACATAAGTGGCAGCGATCATTAATGGCATAGGAACTAATACGATCAATGTAAGCCTCCAGTCCGTATAAAACATGACGGCAAGGATCACAACCAGCTGTAATAAATCACCTATAATCTGTATCAGGCCTTCGGAGAAAATATTAGCTATGGTTTCCAGGTCAGAAATTGTCCGGGTGATCAGGCGGCCTATAGGTGTATTGTCAAAATACTTTAATCGTAAGTTTGTGATATGATTAAATACTTGAATTCGAATATCCCGGATCACCGATTGGCCGAGCGTATTGGTCATTAGTGTATGAAAGTATCGGATGATAGTCTGTAGGACTAATAGTAACATCATGAATGCCAGCATGGTGTTTAACCCTTCCGATTTACCCTTGAGAATGTAACTGTCCAGTGTGTGTTCTATTAAAAGAGGTAGAGCAGGGGCTACGGCAGCTAACAGAATCGTTAATACCACTGATATCCAAAAGGTGCTACTGTAGGGGCGCATATATTTTGCGAGCCTTTTAAGCAACTTGCTATCATAGGTATTGCCTGTTATTTTCTCTTTCTTCATATGTTTATTACCTGATTTTTAATGATCATCCGGCAGCTAACGGGCCCATCGGGGCCTGTGTGTCGTTAAGCAGGAGTATTTCGAATCATTAATCTATGTACGGATAAACCACTTTCGTTAAATATAAACCATGAGCAGGTACAGAGGTTCCTGCCATAGATCTGTTTTTACTATTTAGTACTTCGTCAAGGAATGAAATCGGAGTGTCTTCTTGTCCTATTTTCAGAAGAGTCCCTACTATAGCGCGAACCATATTTCTCAAAAATCGATCTGCTGTTACTTTAAAAAGAATATGATCGTCTCGTTGTATCCATTTAGCTTCTGTAATCGTACAGATATTCGTATGAACCTGTGTGTTCGATTTGCTAAAGCATGAAAAGTCTTTGGTGCCTAAGAGTTTTTCTGCGGCTTCGTTCATTTTGTATATATTGGGTACTTCACGAAGTTGCCAAGACTTATTTATCAAAAACGGATTTTTGTAGATATGCATGTGGTATTCATAGCTTCGGGAAGTCGCATCAAATCGCGCGTGTGCATCCGTATGAACTGGAATAATACGTTTGACAGCGATATCGTAAGGTAGTAGGGCATTTAAGGACTGCTTAGCTTTTTCTGGAGAGGCTAAAAATAACGGATTTTCAGAATCGAAATGTACATAAAGCTGTTTTGCGTGCACGCCCGTGTCAGTTCTACCTGCGCCAATAGTTTCTATATTGGTGCGTAGGAATGTTTTTAAAGCGTTATTTAATTTTTCCTGTACGGATATTGCGTTTGGTTGGACTTGCCAACCATGATAGGCACTCCCGTCATAGGCTATTTCAATAAAAAATCTCTTTTTTCCGTCCACAAAACAAACCTACATAAATTCATTTTCATGTGCAATATGATTAAAGTACATATAAAGTCAATTTAGCTCAATTCTCCTTGAACAATTGACGGCTCATCGATAATGCACATTTAATCCCGGGGCAGGTGTAATGCATGGTATAGCACTGTTTTTTGTTCGGTATTCGAGAATGCAAAGCATTTTATATAAGTTTGCGTTATAATAATAAAAGAAAGTTATGATACAACGTATTCAGTCTATTTGGTTACTATTAGCCGCTATTGTTATTTTGGGTTTGTTTATTTTTCCTTATTTGAATTATACAGATCTGGTGGGTTTGGGTAAAAAGCTTTTGGTGACAGGATCCTATTCTGCTGTAAATAATGAAAGTGTGAAACAGGAAAGTTATGTCTTTCAAACGGTAGCAACTGTTGTGTTAGGGTTTATACCCATTATAACGATTTTTCTATATAAAAATAGAAAGAGGCAGTTAATTCTAATTTTTGTTGAAATTTTGTTGATATGTCTTTTTTCGGTTTGGTTGTTTATCTCTGCTAACAATACGTTAAGTTTAATTTCTCAACCTTTTGGAGCTCATAATATTGGTGTGGGATTCTTCCTGTTACCAATAGCAATTGTCTTTCTCGCGATGGCAATAGGTGGAATTCGTAAAGATGAAAAGTTAATTAAGTCTGCAGATCGCTTAAGATAATGAAAAAGTTAGGGTTACTTATTGTATTGTCTTTTTATTTAGGAACGTTGGTTCTTGGACAAGAACCAACGAGTGAATCGTTGGAGGTTGATGATATACAAATCGATGTGAAGAGCGTGGCTTTATCCAAAAATGCAGATACAGCTACCGTTGAACTCTTTTTGATATCCTACAAAAAAGGTACACGTGAGTTTAAGCTAAACAGTTTTGCTTCAGGTATTGTTGATTCTGGTGGTAAGACGTATTTGTACAACTCGATGCAGATAGGCAAGGTATTGGTACAGGTGACCGATAGACAGAATTATATTCATTATCTCTTGGAGGAAGACGAGCCGGTGAGGCTTATTGTTAAAACAATAGGATGGAAAAAACAGTGGGGAAAGCCTCAGCAATTTAAACTGGCTTTTGAGGATAGTGAAGAAGAAGGTAAATTTTTGGAAGTAATAATCGATCTATAAATAAAAAAAGGCAATCTAATTTAGATTGCCTTTTTTATTATCTTGAATAGCGGAATTGCTGTTTGTCCATCATAGACATCTGATCTTTCATCATTTTAATCTGATCAGCTAACAATTTATTTTTGTCTGCTTTTTTCGCTTCCTGTAGTAGTTTTTCTGCTTCCCGTTTATTGCGTTTTGCCATCATTACACCTGCTAGGCTCAATTTTGCTAAGGCTACATTGTGATCCATATGTAGACCGAGGGAAAGCGCTTTTTTAAAGAACTTTTCCGATTGCATAGGTGCGCGTTGAGATTCAATCAAGCCAAGTAAAAGATGATAGTATCCGTGTTGTGCATTGATTAATTGAGACTCATAATTCTTGATGTTATTTAACCATTTTTCAGCGTTGGGGATATCTTGTTTTCTAAAATACCATTGTGCAATTAGCATATTCTCATTAAAAAATACCGTAACCCAGGCCAGTATCGTGATTAAGATAGCCAGTATTCCCCATCCCCACATACCGAACCAAAAAAGAGCAACAGTGCCTATCAATAGGATGCTGCTTAAAATTATACGTACTAAATTTGACATTTCTCTCTATAACTATTTGAATGTACAAATATCCATTAATTTAAGATGTTATCCAACAAGTTTGCGGTATAAAAATGTATTCTAGTAAGTTTTGGTTATAAAAGAGTTTTTGGGGCATACGAATTTAAGGGATGAGGGTTTGTGTTTTTTATGTTATATTGGGTGAAAAAAGCTGATGGAAATATATCTGAATGTTGTTGTCCGGTGTATTGCGGTTTACCTTTTTATGTTTGTGGCTATCCGTCTTTTTGGTAAAAAGGAGTTGTCGCAACTTAATACTATTGATATCATTTTAATCCTATTGATAAGTAACTCCGTGCAAAATGCCATGGTAGGAAATGATACTAGCCTTGAGGGAGGTTTATTGGCAGCTTTCTCACTATTCTTCATCAATTTTTTTGTTAAGCGGATCGTTTTAAAAAGCGAGTTTATTAAGAAAGCTGTACAACAAAAGCCGCAAATACTGGTTCATAAAGGAAAACCCGATTTTGATATGCTGAGTAAGATCGGTATATCGGCCGATGAATTGTACGAGGCGATGCGTGAACATGGTGTCGAGCATATCAAGGATGTAAAACTAGCTATGTTTGAAGAGGATGGTAATATTTCGATTATCTCAGGTGCTACGGATTTAAAACATTCGATACATAAGCGGAAACGCAATCATAAGAATCTGCAGGGACCTAACTGATATTCGAATGTGTTTTTTGACCGATGTACTATGAATGTGAGGCATTTTATCTAAATTTGGATGTATGGAGAGGTTATTTGATCAAAGTTGGGACAATCTATTAAAGCCGTTGTTTAAACAGGATTATATGCGTCGTTTATCGGTATTTGTTCAAAAAGAACGTAGGGAGCATCTCGTATATCCCCCACAAGACATGGTGTTTAACGCTTTTAGACTTACACCATTGCCTAATGTTAAAGTGGTCATTTTGGGGCAAGATCCCTATCATAATGTGGGACAAGCGCACGGACTTTCTTTTTCGGTGCCTACAGGTGTGGCCCATCCTCCGTCTCTCAAAAATATTCTAGCTGAACTAACAACAGATGTTGAGGGGTTTGTTTACCCCCAATCTGGTGATTTGACAAAATGGGCTGAACAAGGGGTTTTATTGCTCAATGCTACCCTAACTGTGCGGGCGCATCAAGCAGGATCTCATCAGAAACAAGGGTGGGAGATGTTGACAGATCAGATAATAAGTAAGATATCAGAAGAGTTAGATGGTGTGGTGTTCCTTCTGTGGGGATCCTATGCACAAAAGAAATCGGTATTAATAGATCAACAGAAGCATTTAATATTAAAGGCTGTACATCCATCGCCTCTTTCTGTCTATCGAGGGTTTTTCGGGTCAAAGCACTTTTCGAAGGCGAATGACTATCTCTTAGAGAAAAAGAAAGAGGTTATCGATTGGCGGCTTGATTAAGCATATCGTTCTTGAATATGCTCATATGTGTATTCTTTTATCGCTAACTGCTTGAGGTGTTTAATATAAATTTTTACACCTTCTTGAAGGATATGTGTAAAAAGTAGGTGGCTATCGTATGTGATTTCAAAAGATGTTGCTGGGTTAAAATTTTCATCTGCTTCGCCTAGTACAACATATTCTAGCTTGCCTGACGTCGTAAATCTTTTAACGATTACTTGTCTACTTTTTTGAGGAGATACAGTATACCAGGCACCGTCTCCTACTCCTCCGAGGTACATCGCTTCTTTTGGTACTGTGATTGGTTTGGAGCGATAATGTACTGCGCCGATAATTTGGTCTGTAGGTAGTAAATCTGCCTTAGTCTGAAAGACATTGTCCCCAAGCTGTCGTACAAGAAATCCAAACGATTGGAAACGGTTCATTCGAAAACGTGTAAGACCATCTTGAGGGGTGTAAGAATAAATCATTCTATCGCTTACGGTATTTATCAAATTACTAATCGGGCTGCATTTTATAGTTTCAGGCAAATTAATCATATGCCAAAAATGAAACCGTTGCGAGGACTTTATAAGCATTCTCGTTATAAATCGCGAACAGTTGTTATTGTTACGGGCCACAGCGCCATATGGATAGGTGCCCTGTATAACACATTGATCTCCATATTTGCGGGCCATCGAAAAGTTTATTCCATCGACAACGGACAAGAATAGTTTGCCTTCCCCATACATCGCTGGTTTTAAAAGTTCGAAATGCTCGACTACTTCTTGTAGGTTGCTGATTTTGTTCTCGTGAAATTGGGCATTTAACTTTATTTCTAATAGCGGATCCGAGAACTGAGATCGTGCACGACCATAGCCGCGAGGCGCAATATACCTGCCAAAATCGTAAAACAACATCTTGCCACTTTTGCGGTCTACAAGGACTATTCCGGTGTGACCGACTTTGAAGTTAAGGTTTTTTACTATACCTATTTTTTTGAAAAACATCATCCACTTTTCGTCCCCCCTGATGGTGGCATCAGGCCATGTCAGTATTATCGCGAAATCGTTATAAGGTATAGCTTGCTTTGGCATCTTGTTTAGTATTCTAATGGAACGATAGGCTCTTTTTTAGAAGTAGACATGATCATCATTGTCTGAAATGTTTTTACGAAAGGGATTTTAGCAATCTTTTCCATAATAACACCTTCATAAGCTTTGATATCTTTTACATAGACTTTTAAGATAAAGTCACAATTGCCTGTGACATGATGGCATTCTGTAACCTCTGGGATAGCCTTTACTGCTTCTACGAATTCAGGAATAGCATTATGGGTGTGAAAATCTAGAGAAATTTGAATAAAGGATTTGATTCCTAAACCTAATTTCTCCTCGTCAACGAAAGCATGATAACTTTTTATAAATCCCGAGTTTTCTAGTTTTCGCACTCTTTCCAGTGTAGGTGCAGGCGATAAACCAATGTTTGTCGCTAGTTGGAGATTGGTAATTCTTCCATTCTCTTGCAGCAGCCGTAGTATTTTTAAATCTAATTTATCCGGTTGATAAGACATAAGGCTATTTTAGTTCAATTTGTAAACTTAAATAAAATGCTTTGAATTCACGAATGCCCGGGGCAAAAAATATCGGGAATAGCGTTCCTCTTTGATTAAGATACTTTAAATATATAGCATGGAGCGTTGAAAAAAATAGTGTTTTTGATGTTAAGTTTTTTGAGCGATGAGTTATAACTATTTGCTATTTTTTTGATTAGCAACAATAGTTTTTAGTTATTATGATCATTTTTTTGTCAAAAAAGAAACCTGAAACTGTTCTGAGCACAAAAAAAAGTGATGTTTGTCACAAATTTACGAGATAGCGCTGCTTAATAGACGAAAATATACCGCTTAATTGCTATTTAAGTCGTAGCTTTGTAGTCCTATAATAGAGTGGGGGTTGCCTATTCATAAAAGGGAAAAAGAATACTATGAGTACCAAAGACGACGAATTACTGAAAGAGCTGGAGCAGGAGGAGTACAAATACGGCTTTACAACCGATATTGAGATGGACATTGCTCCCAAGGGATTGAATGAAGACACTATTCGCCTGATATCTTCAAAAAAGAATGAACCTGAATGGTTATTAGAATGGCGGTTGAAAGCTTTCCAACATTTCTTAAAGATGAAGATGCCAACGTGGCAGAATTTTGAAAATCCTGAAGTTGATTTTCAAGATCTTTCTTATTATGCTGCCCCGAAGCCTAAAAAACTTTTGGAGAGTATGGATGAGGTTGATCCTGAATTGTTGGCTACTTTTGCGAAATTAGGAATTCCATTGGATGAACAAAAAGTACTAGCAGGAGTTGTTGCTGTTGATGCGGTTTTTGACTCCGTTTCTGTAAAAACGACTTTTAGAGAAAAGCTGAAGGAAAAAGGAGTTATATTCTGTTCTTTCGGTGAAGCTGTACAAGAATATCCTGAGTTGGTGAAAGAATATTTGGGAACTGTTGTTCCTCAAACGGATAATATCTATGCAGCGTTAAATTCAGCGGTATTTTCCGACGGTTCATTTGTGTATATTCCTAAAGGTGTACACTGTCCTATGGAGCTTTCCACATATTTCCGTATTAACGCGCAGAATACAGGTCAGTTCGAACGGACGTTGATTGTTGCAGATGAAGGCTCCTATGTTTCTTACCTGGAAGGATGTACTGCACCGATGCGTGATGAGAATCAACTTCATGCTGCTGTTGTCGAATTGATAGCGATGAAAGATGCTGAAATTAAATACTCTACCGTACAAAACTGGTACCCAGGGGATAAAGAGGGAAAAGGGGGGATTTTTAACTTTGTGACAAAGCGAGGTATTTGTAAAGGAGATAATTCTAAAATCTCTTGGACGCAGGTAGAAACAGGTTCTGCTATTACGTGGAAGTACCCTGGTGTTATCCTTAAAGGAGACAATTCAGTAGGCGAGTTCTATTCTGTTGCAATGACGAAGAACTTTCAAGTAGCTGATACAGGTACGAAAATGATTCATTTGGGCAAAAATACCAGATCTAAAATTATCTCTAAAGGAATTTCTGCAGGAAGAAGCCATAATAGCTATCGTGGGTTGGTGAAAATCGGTCCGAATGCGGACAATTCGCGGAACTTTACACAATGTGATTCGCTTTTAATCGGAGATCGTTGTGGAGCTCATACATTCCCATACATCGAAAATAAAAGTAAGACGGCTAAATTAGAGCACGAGGCTACGACTTCTAAAATTGGAGAAGATCAAGTATTCTATTTGAATCAACGTGGTATCGATTCTGAAAAGGCAGTAGGTCTAATTGTAAACGGCTATGCCAAAGAGGTGTTAAACCAGTTGCCAATGGAATTTGCGGTAGAGGCTCAAAAGTTGATAGCTATTTCTTTAGAGGGATCGGTAGGATAGTAAAGTAATTATATAGATAAAAAAATTGAGCAAAAAGTTTAACGACTCAATACTCAATACTCAATACAAAAAGTAATGTTAAGCATTAAAAATTTACATGCGTCTATAGAGGACAAACAAATATTAAAAGGATTAAATCTAGAAGTTAAACCAGGAGAGGTTCATGCTATTATGGGACCTAATGGAGCTGGGAAAAGTACCTTGGGCAATGTGTTGGCTGGGCGAGATTCTTATGAAGTGACAGAAGGGGAAGCTATTTTGGACGGCGTAGATTTATTGGATTTGTCGCCTGAAGATAGGGCACGCGAAGGTTTGTTTTTAGCATTTCAATATCCTGTAGAGATTCCTGGCGTTTCTAACATAAACTTCTTGAAAACGGCAGTTAATGATATTCGTGAATATAAAGGTTTGCCTCCTATGGAAGCAAAGGAGTTCTTGAAAACAGTTAAAGAAAAACAACAATTGGTTGAGTTCTCTGCTAATCTGGCGAATCGTTCGTTGAACGAAGGTTTTTCCGGAGGAGAGAAAAAGCGTAATGAAATTTTTCAGTTAGCGATGTTGAATCCAAAATTATCTATTCTGGATGAGACTGATTCGGGACTGGATATAGATGCGTTGCGTATCGTAGCCAACGGAGTGAATCAATTGCGTTCAAAGGATAATGCGTTCGTGGTGATTACGCACTATCAGCGTTTATTGGATTATATCGTTCCTGATTTTGTACACGTATTGTACGATGGACGCATCGTAAAGACCGGAACAAAGGAATTGGCGTTGGAGTTGGAGGAGAAAGGGTACGATTGGCTTAAAGAATTGGATACCCAAGAGGGCTAATCAGGATTTACAACGAAGGCTTTGAATATTCTTTCTAGCCGTTTACAAAAATAGGTCCGCTCAGATGGATTTGGAGATGGGTGGGTTGATAAAAAATAACATGAGTACTATAGTAGCAAATTCTTTATTCGAACAGTTAGCTTCTACTTTTCAAGAGTTGGAGTCGACTAATGAACTTTCATCGTTAAAAGATATACGTAAAGGTGCCTTTGCTCAGTTTGAGCAACAAGGTTTTCCTACGGTGAAAAATGAGGATTGGAAATATACAAATATCCATAGCTTGATCAATAAGACTTACTTATTGAATGAAGATGTGGATGTTTCCGATTTGGATTTGAGCCAAGCAGATATTCCTGGTTTGGATGCACATCGTATTGTGTTGATTAATGGACAATATGTGCTTGCTTTTTCTTCTTTGGAGGATGAAATCGGGCTGACTGTTAGGCCTATCGAAGAGGCGGCATCAGAACCGAACTTTCAAAAGCATTTTGGGCAACATGCGGATAAAACTGGAAGTGCTTTAGTAGCATTAAATACAGCGTTGCATACTTCGGGACTTTATTTGTCTGTCGGAAAAAATAAGGTCGTATCTAAGCCAATTCAGATTGTGCATGTAGCTACTGGGACTAGTGATTTTTTTGCACAGACTAGAAACCTGTACGTTCTAGAGGCAAATGCTGAAGTAGAAATCATTGAATCATTTATAACGTTGGTAGGGTCTGCAAAGAACTTGCAAAATAAGGTAACGGAGATTGTATTGGACGAAAATGCGAAGTTGCAACATTATTATCTGCAGTTAGCTTCGGCATCTGGTTCGTATATTAATCATACCGAGATCTACCAATCAAAGTATAGTCTTTATAACAATTACAATTGCAACTTCCCTGGTGCTTCTTTCGTTCGTAATGATATCAATGTGCGTTTGGACGATGAGAATGTGGAATCTCACCTGTACGGAATTAATTTGCTGGCAGATAAGCAATTGGTGGATAATCATACGGTTGTAGATCACATGAAGCCACATTGTGAATCCTACGAGTGGTATAAAAATATACCGCAAGACGAATCTACGGCAGTGTTTAATGGAAAGATTTTTGTTCGCGAGGATGCGCAAAAGACAAACGCATTTCAGCAGAATAATAATATGTTGATCGGTGATAAATCAACGGTAAATACCAAGCCGCAATTAGAGATTTTTGCGGATGATGTAAAGTGTTCTCACGGTTGTACCATGGGACAGTTTGATGATGAAGCATTGTTTTATTTGAGAGCTAGAGGTATCAGCGAAGAGTCGGCTCGTACCTTATTGGTTCATGCTTTTGCCTTTGATGTGACGTCAAGATTCTCGAACGAGGTGATACGAACTTACGTCGAGAAACTGGTTGCTAAGGGACTAGATAGAAATTAATTAATAGTAGTTTAGTTTATATAAAGCGTCTAGGGATTTTTTCTTAGACGCTTTTGTATGTTCTCTGGTGCGATTTAGTCGTATGGAAGATTGAATTGTACTCGAATGGGTACCGCCGCATTACCCCTGCTCGCCATTTCCCTAACTATGACTGCAATTGCTGCTACACCTGTGTCGTGGCCCATGTCTTCCTCTACTTTTAAATCGGCTATATTACCATCTTTTTCCACGACAAATGCTATTCTTACTGTGCCGGTAGTACCTTGTTTAATAGTAGCGAGGGGATATTTGTAATTGGTTCCAATATATTATCTTAATCTTTCAAGTCCTCAGGGATACTGAGGTTCAATCAAAAAGGTATTACTATTTGTAAGTCTAGCGTAGAGAATCTGTTGTCAGCCCTGAGACGAGTTTACCTTCAGCATACGTCTTGGTAAAGGTGTCTGTCTTCCTCCTATTGCTTGGTTTCACTGTCATCTTTTTTGTGGAATGCCTGAAATGCGAATTGTGCTTTGGCAGGTTGAATTGTTGCTAATAACGTAAAAAAACGTGGATCATATGTTGAAGAGCGTAAGAATCGACAGTATGTAAGTTCAATTTTTTATGCAATAGAATTAAAGGATTTTTCTTTTCATACGCATAGATCGTTTTATTGTTACTCTCGTATCTTTACCGCTGAAATCGGATCAAATGGCTTTGATTGGGAGGATACTGGCTAACAGGTATTGGTCGGTTTACAGGGATGGTAAAATAAGAGATAATTTTTTCGATGAAAGATCAGAAGTGGTTTAAAACCTACGTTTATATTTGGGCAGGACAATTTGTGTCCATGCTTAGTAGTTCGGCAGTCAATTTCGCTGTAATGATATATTTAAGTCTGCATTATAAGTCTGCGGAGGTGCTTGCTTTTTCTGGAATTGCGGGTTTGCTACCGCAGGCACTCATAGGGCCTTTTGCTGGAGTATTTATTGATCGTTGGGATCGTAAGAAGGTAATGATCTATGCCGATGGTTTTATTGCTATCTGTACTTTTTTGATGTCGTTTGCTTTTGTCGAAGGGGAGGCGAATCTAGTGCTCGTTTATTTGCTTTTAGCTTGTCGTTCTGTAGGGTCAGCTTTTCACTCTCCAGCGATGCAGGCTATAGCTCCATTGATTGTTCCTAAAGAGCAACTTTTGCGGGTATCTGGCATTAATCAAATGCTACAATCGGTAAGTAGTATTGCAGGACCTGCTTTGGGAACGCTAGCTATTACCTTTTTTCCGATAGGCAAAGTGTTGTATATGGATGTGATCGGAGCAGTATTGGCAATCACCTCATTGTTGTTTGTAACTATCCCGCACCTTGTTACTGAGACTTCTAAAGCTAGTATTTCAGGAGTTATTGCAGATTTAAATATCGGTCTACAGGCGATATATAGAAATAAAGGGCTTAGCTTGTTGTTTTTATATGCTATGCTGGCCACATTTTGTGTGATGCCGGTAGCGATAATGTTTCCGCTCTTGACTATTGACCACTACGGAGGAGGCAAATGGGAGATGAGTGTTATAGAAGTCATCTGGGGGGTAGGTATGTTGATTGGAGGAGCATTATTGGGGAGCTCAAAGGTTTCCTTTTCTAAAATAATGTTAGTCAATATGATGCATATTGCTTTGGGAGCAACATTTGTGTTTTCGGGTATATTTCCTGCTGGTTGGTTCTATGGATTTGTTCTAATAACCGGAATAGGAGGGATGTCTATGTCTGTGTTTTCGGCAGCGTTTATGACTATTATACAAGAGCAAGTAAAGGCTGAAATGCTAGGACGTGTGTTTTCCTTATATTTTAGCTTAGCTATTTTACCTAGTATAATCGGTTTATTATTTACGGGAATTATAGCTGATAAGATCGGCGTAGCAAATGCTTTTATTATATCTGGTGCGGCTATGGGAATTGTTGGGGTCTTATCGTTTATGACGCCTTCAGTAATGCGTTTAGGAGGAATAAAGAAGGATGAAAATGTTGAAAAGCACAATTCTTTGAAAATGGATCGGTAAAGGCAGTGTTTTTACAGGTTGTAGTATTTGTGTTATATGGATAATTATCAATAATAAAAAAGGTTTTATCAGATGTCCTGATAAAACCTTTTTTTTAGAGCGAAAGACGAGATTCGAACTCGCGACCCCAACCTTGGCAAGGTTGTGCTCTACCAACTGAGCTACTTTCGCTTGTTTTGTGGTACAAAAATAAGCTATTTTACTATTCTTGTCAAGAAGAATAGTAAAATACTTATTGTAATTTGTGTATAGCGTCTACACAGTTGATTCCGTCTATAGCAGCTGAGACTATGCCGCCCGCGTAGCCTGCACCTTCAGCACAAGGGTAAAGACCTTTTATCTCTGTATGTTGTAAGCTAATAGGGTCGCGGGGTATACGGATGGGAGCAGAGGTTCTAGATTCGACTCCTACCAAAATTGCATCGTTAGTATAATACCCTTTCATCTTCTTTCCGAAGATAGGAAGAGCACCTCGAAGTGCTTGGTGGACAAAATCTGGTAGAACTTCGCTGAGGTTGACCGATTTTGTCCCTGGTTTGTACGAATTTAGGGGTAGATCGGTGGAAATTCTATTTTCGACAAAATCGACCATCCGTTGCGCTGGTGCCACTAGATTGCCACCTCCTAATTCGAATGCTTTCTGTTCGACTTGTTTTTGAAAATCTAAAAGTGCAAATGGGTCGGTTACTGTGTTGGTGACATCATTAAGGTTAATTTGAATCACTGTTCCAGAATTTGCTGTAGGATTGTTTCGTTTCGACGGTGACCAACCGTTTACCACGATCTCGTTGAGGTCCGTTGCACAAGGAGCGATAATACCTCCGGGGCACATACAAAATGAAAAGACTCCCCTGCCATTTACTTGTTCTACCAGACTATAGTAAGCCGGCGGAAGGTTCTCGTGACGTGTGCTACAATGGTATTGTGCTTGGTCAATTATACTTTGTGGATGTTCTATCCTTACACCCAAAGCAAATGGTTTTGCTTCTAAGTGCCATTGCTTTTTCCGGAATAATTCGTAGATATCTCTAGCCGAATGTCCTGTTGCCAAGATTACATGTTTAGTGTCAAATCGTTTACCATCGGCAGTTGAAACAGCTGTGACTTCATCAAATTGGGTACATATGTCGTCTACTTTACTGTCGAAGTGTATTTCTCCGCCCATTTCTTGAATACGTTGACGCATATCTTCGATGATATGTGGGAGCTTGTTTGTACCGATATGAGGACGGGCATCAATAAGTATATCTTTATCCGCGCCGTGCTCGACAAAGATGGAGAGTACTTTGTTTACATTACCCCTTTTATCGGAACGGGTGTACAATTTTCCGTCGGAGTAGGTTCCTGCTCCACCTTCGCCAAAACAGTAGTTAGATTCTGGATTAACGAATCCTTCTCGATTGATTTTGGCAAGGTCTCTTCGGCGTTCACGGACGGGTTTGCCACGTTCCAATACGATAGGCTTCAATCCAAGCTCTAAGCAACGATAAGCCGCAAATAATCCAGCAGGCCCTGCACCGATAATAACTACCGGTTTAGCGTCTGTTACTTGCTGAAGATCTGATTTAAAAGACAAGGGTGTTGGTTGTTCATCAATGAAGAATACTACACGTATACGGTAGACTACGGTACGAGCTCGTGCATCTATAGAACGTTTACGAATGTATATACCTTTAATCCGGTTAGGATCAACTTTTAATTTGAGAGCGCCCTGTTTAATGATATATTTTTCATCCTGTATAAAATCGGGGCTTATTGCTAATTCAATCTCTTTCTGCATAAGGTTTTAAGTTGGGTTTTTATCCCACAATAGGTGCAAAAGTAACAATTTGCAAGACATATACCTATATTTAAAAGTTGGCATTAGCTTTGACTGTGTTGTTTGAATTTAAAAAGTAATTTGTATTTTTAAAAAAAACTAGGTTAGAGTTGTTAATAGTTTAAAAGGCTCATTCATTATGAATGAGCAAGTTGATTTCTGATGAAATGCTCATGGTTGCAAAGCGCAAACACGAATAACCGCTAAGCAGTATGTCTGCCATTTAAAACAAAAACTAGGCAACAAATAATCGGAAGATTCCTTATGATACATAAAACACACATTACTTATATATGAAAATCGTACACATGAAAAGATTATTGATTGCAATTATTGGCTTATTCACTGCGCTTTCCTTTAGCTCATGCGGTTATAACACTATGGTCTCTAAAGATGAAAATGTCAAAGGAAAATGGGCCCAGGTAGAAAATGCCTATCAACGGCGTGCAGACCTGATCCCGAATCTCGTATCTACAGTTAAAGGAGCGGCTCAGCATGAGCAGGGTACATTGACAGCTGTAGTAGAAGCAAGAGCAAAAGCAACCTCGGTGACGGTAAATCCGGAAAACCTTTCGGAAGAAGCAATTGCAGAATATCAAAAGACCCAAGATGCGTTATCGCAATCCATTGGTAGGTTGTTGGTTAGTGTGGAGGCTTATCCTGATTTGAAGGCGAATTCAAATTTTCAGGAATTACAAGCACAGTTGGAAGGAACTGAAAACCGTATTTCGGTAGAACGCAGAGCTTATAATGAAGCTGTACAAGATTATAATACAACAGTAAGAAGCTTCCCGAACAATATTATGGCTGGAATATTTGGCTTTAAAGCTAAAGGGACATTCCAAGCTGCCGAGGGGTCTGATAAAGCACCAACCGTTTCTTTTTAGTGTTTAGTCGAATCTCTTTAAAAGATTAACAGTAAGATGGGTATTGCAGGCCAGTATTCATCTTTCTTTTTTTGTTATTAAATCGTGGTGTTATGTCAATATTAAATATGGAAGAGCAGGAGCAGATAGCTCATGCTGTGAGCAAGGCTGAGAATCGAACTTCTGGAGAGATACGTGTCGTAGTGGAGAATATTGTGGGGGATATGACAGCAATAGAGAAAGCGACACAATACTTTGAAGAGTTGGATATGCATAAGACTGTTCTTCGTAATGGGGTATTAATCTACTTAGCTGTTGTGGATCATCAGTTTGCTATTATAGGTGATACCGGGATTCATAGTCGGGTTTCTGATAATTTTTGGGAACTTACTAAAGAGCGTATGTTACCTCATTTTAGGGCAGGTAATTTTTTGCGCGGTATTATTGAGGGCGTAGATGAAGCAGGCGAACAGTTGCATCATTTTTTTCCGAAACAAGAAGACGATATTAATGAGTTACCGAACGAAGTATATTTTGGTAAACATTAACTAAACACCCACATAAACTATTTCAATGAGAAATCAGAGAAAATGCATTTATTCGTTGATATTAAAAACGATCACATTATCCGTTTTCTTCTTTATTGGAGGATTTGACGCTGTAGCACAGAATTTTCCTCCGGTATCCAAGACGCTAGTTACGGACTATACAAACACATTGAGGTCTTCCGAAATTCAAGAGTTGGAGCGTAAACTCGTCGCGTTTGATGATAGTACTTCAACACAGATAGCCGTTGTGTTGATTAATTCTACGGAAGGCTATGATGTAGCTGATTATGCCGTTAGGTTGGCACAGAAATGGGGGGTCGGAAGTAAGAAGTATAACAATGGTATTATGTTGTTGGCAGCTATAGGAGATCGGGCTGTAACGATTCAAACAGGTTATGGTATCGAAGGCGCATTGCCTGATGCTATTGCTTATCGGATTATTGAGAACGATATTAAACCTGCTTTTCGTTCCGGAGACTATTATCGGGGGTTGAATGCAGCAACAAGTTCTATTATTTCTTATACCAAAGGCGAATATAAGGCAGAAGCGAAAGATTCTTCAAAATCAGAAGGAGGTCGCTTGGGTGGGGTTGTGCTCATCATAATTGTCTTTGTTGTAATCGCATTGATTTCTAAAGGTGGCGGCGGTCGTAATAAAGGACGTAGAATAATTGATGGTAAAGGATCATCAGATCTGTTTTGGTGGATGCTGTTGAGCGGCTTGGGGGGAGGCTCACGGGATGATTCAGATAGAGGTGGTGGATTTGGTGGCGGTGGCGGTTTTGGCGGTTTCGGTGGCGGTGGATTTGGTGGCGGCGGAGCCAGTGGGAGATGGTAGTACTAAAATAGGGTAAGATACGTTAGTTAAAATATAGAATATAATGATAATGAAGAAAATGTTGATGTGTAGTGTGGCACTATTGCCAACACTAATTTTTGCTCAGGAAGAATACACGATAAAAGGTAAGGTCGGCACGCTTAACAGCCCGGCTAAAGTATATATGCAGTATAGAGAAAAAGGCCATGAAAAGCTTGATTCGGCCTCTATTACTAATGGCGAGTTTAAATTTATTGGTGTAGTAGACGAGCCTCTACAAGCTTATTTGGTTCTGTCACCAGAGGGGAAGACTCTTCGTCAGCTTCAAGGTCCAGATTTTGGTTCTGTATATCTTTCTAAGGGAGTTATATCTGTTGTCGGAAAAACATTGAAAGAAGCAAAAGTTTCGGGCAATTCAATTAACGACGAATTTGTAAAATATCAATTGGCCGGAAAGGAATTGTCTGCGGCTATGGATGCCTTGAATAAGGAGTTTTATGCAGCAAGCGACGAACAGAAAAACGATGAAAGTTTTATTGCTTCTTTGCAGAATAAAGCGCAAGCAATCTATGAGAAGCAAGAGGTAGTTGATAAGCAATACATTGATGCAAACCCTAATAGTTATGTCACGTTAACATTGTTGGATGAAAAGGTAAGCCCTGAAAATGTTCTTGAATTGGAAGAAAAGTTTAAAGCACTTTCAGCTTCATTGAAGTCAACAGCTAAGGGGAAATCACTAAGTGACAAAATCCAATCCATGCGTAAGCTTGCTGTGGGAATGCCAGCTCCTGATTTTACATTGCCAGATACATCCGGAAAAGATATTTCTCTTTCATCACTTAAAGGGCAGTATGTTTTGGTGGACTTTTGGGCATCTTGGTGTGGACCATGTAGACATGAGAATCCTTATGTTGTAGCTGCATACAATAAATTTAAAGACAAAGGCTTTACGGTCTTTGGTGTATCGTTAGATAATCCAGGCAAAAAGGACGCTTGGGTTAAAGCGATTGAAGAGGATAAATTAGGACAGTGGCAACACGTTTCAGATTTACAAGGGTGGAAATCTATTGTTGTCGAATTGTATGCTATTAAAGGTATCCCGCAAAATTATCTTTTGGATAAGGAAGGGAAAATAGTTGCATCGAATTTGCGTGGTGAGGCTTTAGGGGCTAAGCTTGCCGAGTTGTTAGATTAAAAAAAGTGGGCTTTTTGACATGTCAAAAAGCCCACTTTTTTTATACCATTTTCTTTAAAAGGCTCAGTGCATAATCAATGTTGTTAACGTTACTCAGCGCCAATCTCAATTGGCTTTTAACTTCTTTGAGGTTGCAGATGTTGGGATGGTACTGCACAAAATCTAAGACTTTACCAAATTGAGCGGACTCAAAGTAGGTAGACTTAGGGTTATTAACGAAATAGCCTTTGAGTGTCTGCTTTTTGAATGATATTTTTTCAAATCCTATTTCTTTGCCCAACCATTGAAGTCGAAGCGTATTAAATAGCTCGAACACCTGATCAGGAATAGGGCCAAAGCGGTCTTTAAGTTCTTTTTCGAAGGCTGTCAGCTGTTGTTCATTCTCTAGTCGAGCGATTTCGTTGTATAGATTATAGCGTTCGCTAATGTTGGTGACATATTCATCTGGAATCAGGACTTCAAGGTCGGTGTCGATCTGTGTGAAGGTTACATATTTTCGGTTTTGCTCGTCTGCAAATAGGTCGCTAAACTCATCATCCTTCAATTCTTGTACAGCTTCATCTAAGATCTTGTTGTACATTTCAAAACCTATTTCAGCAATAAAGCCGGATTGTTCTGCCCCTAAAAGGTTTCCTGATCCACGTATATCGAGGTCACGCATCGCGACATTAAATCCCGAGCCTAATTCGGAAAATTCCTCGATAGCCGATAGCCGCTTGTACGCTTCCGGCGTTAGGGTAGAGAGGGGTGGGCTGAGTAAATAACAAAATGCTTTTTTGTTGGACCTACCTACACGACCGCGCATCTGATGAAGATCGCTCAATCCGAACATATGAGCATGGTTGATAATAATGGTGTTGGCATTGGGTATGTCTAAGCCGGCCTCGATAATTGTGGTAGCGACTAATACGTCAAAATCATGGTTAATGAATTTCAACATGACATCTTCTAGGTCGTCTCCTTCCAGTTGCCCGTGAGCTACTCCAACGCGTGCTCCGGGGACAAGCTTTTGAATCATGGCGCCGAGCTGCTTTAGGTCAGCAACCCTGTTGTGTATAAAGAAGACTTGACCGCCTCGATCGATTTCAAATGAGACAGATTCCTGTATTAATGCTTCGTTGAAAACATGAAGTTCTGTTTGTACAGGTTGGCGATTTGGCGGAGGGGTGGATATAATGCTTAGATCTCTCGCACCCATAAGGGAGAAGTGTAGTGTACGAGGTATGGGAGTAGCTGTTAATGTCAATGAGTCGACATTTGCACGCATCACCTTTAACTTTTCTTTCACGGATACGCCAAATTTCTGTTCTTCGTCGATGATCATCAATCCTAAATCTTTGAATTTTACATCTTTACTGACTAAACGGTGTGTTCCGATAATAATATCGATTTTTCCCTCTTCGAGCTTCTTTAATGTTTCTTTAACTTGTTTCGTTGTCTTAAATCGATTAATGTAATCGATGTTTGCCGGTAAGCCTTTGAGTCGTTCAGAGAATGTTCGGAAATGTTGTAAGGCAAGTATAGTCGTAGGTACTAGGACAGCGACCTGCTTGCTATCAGCAACAGCCTTAAATGCAGCCCTAATAGCGACTTCTGTCTTCCCAAATCCAACATCTCCACATACCAAACGATCCATCGGGTGTGGGGATTCCATATCTCGTTTTACATCTGCCGTGGATTTTTCCTGATCAGGGGTATCTTCGTAAATAAAGGATGCCTCCAGTTCTTTTTGTAGGTAGGTGTCCGGGCTAAAGGCATTCCCTGTTTGTGCTTTACGTATAGCATATAGTTTGATGAGATCGCGAGCGATATCTTTAACCTTTTTCTTGGTTGTTTTCTTTAGTTTGTCCCAGGTGTCGGTACCCAGCTTGTTCATCTTAGGTACGGTACCTTCTTTGCCAGAATATTTAGAAATGCGATTTAGCGAATTTATATTGACATATAACAGGTCGTTGTCTGCATAGATCAAACGAATCATTTCCTGAGTTTTTCCACTAACATCGATTTTTTCGAGACCGGCATATTTGCCGACACCATGATCGATATGTGTGATATAGTCTCCTGGTTTTAGATCTCTTAACTCCTTTAGCGTAATAGCCTGGGAGCGTTCATAGCCTTTTTTTCTTTTGTATTTATAATAACGATCAAATATCTGATGATCGGTATAACAGGCCAATTGAATGGTGTCATCGCGAAACCCTTCTCGTAGGGCTTGGTAGATGGGGGTAAAAGAAACTGTTTTGTCTAGATCCTCTAAAATCGCATAGATACGTTCTATTTGTTTCGTGGAATCCGAAAAAATTAGGTTGCTTATCTTTTTACTTTCGTTTTCTTTAAAGTTGTGGATAAGTAGATTGAAGTCTTTATTAAATGAGGGCTGCGGATGTGTGTCAAATTGAATGATATGATCTGCTTTAAAGAAAAACTGCTTTCCGAACTCAACATTCGGAAACTCAAATAATAACGCCCCAAAATTCTTGTCGTCGGTGAAGGTAAATCTTGGATCTACCCATTCAGGGTTGTTTTTGATGTCGACCTCAGAAAGTGCTTTCCAAAATTGAGAAGCTTTCTTATAGCCATTTGATAGGATATCGAGTGTGAACTGCACATCTTTGATCCATATTACGGCACCTTTATCAATGTATTCTAATAATGAAATATGGTTGTTTGCTAAGAATTTTGCTTGTACATTAGGGACGATAGTTACGGTGTGTATTTTGCTTACAGACAATTGGGTTTCAATGTCAAAGGTCCTAATGCTCTCTATTTCGTCTCCAAAGAACTCGATACGATAGGGTAGGTCGTTTGAAAAAGAGAAAATGTCGACAATACCGCCTCTAATTGCAAATTGTCCAGGTTCATACACAAAATCGACTCGCTCAAAATCATATTCGTACAGGAACTCATTGATAAAATCAATCCCTAACTTTGTATTTTGAGTAATTGGGAGCGTGTTTTTTTCTAGGTCAGATCGATTTATTACTTTTTCTGCTATGGCTTCAGGATAGGTGACTACAATTTTAGGCAGTCCAGTGTCACGATTTAAAGAGCTCAGTGTTTCGGCACGCTGTAAGACATGTGCGCTGTCCAATTGGGTGAATTCAAACGGTTTTCTATAGGAAGCAGGGAAAAATAGGATCTGCTTATCGAATAAACTTTCTAAGTCACTTAAGAAGTAAGAAGCTTCTTCGTGTGTCGGTAGTATGAAGATATAAGGCCTTTCTTCTAAGGCGTATGCAGCAGCAGCAACCATTGCATCTGAAGATCCGATCAATCCTTTAAGATGTACTTTTGGATTTTTTTGTTGGACAGATGTAACGAGTGAAGCCACCTGCTCCGTCTCTGCGTATTGTGATAAAATTTCTTGAATACCCACTTGAATGACAATTTTGGTAAAAATAGTAATTTTTAAAAGGTTTCGTTTCCTCTTCTCTCGAGTGATAACTTTATTTGGGATACGGTATTGATCGCTTCCTGAAGGTCGAATTGAAGGTCCTCATGTAGTCCCGAAATATTGTTGAGGGTAACTTTGATCCGTGCTTCGATATATTTATGTAGCTTTTCAGCAACCTGTAGATGACTTTTTTCGTACAGTTTAGGATATCGATGGTAAGGCTCAGTCAAAATGTATAATCTTGATTCTGTCGCGCTAAACCTATCCTTAGTTACTTTCTCGTGCTCATTGATTAGGCCGCTTGCTTGTCTTAGGATATTGTTGAGTGTTTTGTAATTCGAAAATATTCCTACGTTAGACAGTTTATTGGCGGTATCAAGGAAGAGGTTTTCAAGTTTTGTCTTCAAGAGTTCAATCCTGTTTTCGAGATCATACTCATTTTCTAACAGTTGATAATGCAATTGTTTCAATAACATTTTGTCTTTCCCGATGAGCCGTACGAGGAGCTTGTCTTTTTCTTTTTGTGAAAGATTTAGTACGGCTGATTTTAGTTCTGGATCTTTATGTAGAGACATCCTGTAAAATTAAGTAATGTAATTGAATTTAAGTTGTTGAAAGTTTGCCGTAGGTCTATGAAGGAAGATTTAACTTCAATTTTTTTAGTATGCTATTCGCGAATTTGTAGCTTTTTATCTATGTTTGAGTAATTAATACATCGAGATACCCTATAACAAAATGCTGAAAACGAAGATCGATGCAACGTAAGTCATACTTTTTTTATCTATTTCTTTTTTTTATAATCGCTGTAACACTTTTTTCTTGTGATGGTAAACATAAGAGAAAAGAATTTGTTGATTATAGCGAGTCAATTGTCCGGTCGCTGCTGGCTAAGACCGAGGATCTGGCGATGGATGCCGTAGAGTCGGAAGACTTTTTGAAAGCTCTGACGGAACGTTTTGGGAAGGATTCTTCCGCATATGTTGCATATTACAGTATTTTAGGAAATATCAGTGCGAAGCAATTTGACCTGTTAAATCCACGTAGTGAATCGTACTACCTAAGGGCGATAAAGCTTGCTGAAAGCGAAGATCTGCCTGTAATGAAGATATGGAGCTTGGTCAATTATGGGTATTATTTTTATACTTTTAGACAGCCAGACGAGGCACTGCCGTTATTTATGGAGGCCGCTTTTTTGATTGATAAATTGGGCGAAGATCACGTAATATTACCGGAAGACACTTTTCGGAAATTAGGATTCTTTTTTGGTACACTAGGAAATCATGAAGACGCTATCTCTTATCTGAAGAAGGGTGATCAATATGCGACTTTAATCACACAGCGGCAACGTGCAATGTTGTTAGATAATTTAGGGCTATATCATTTGTACAGTCATGATACAACAGCGGCGCTTAATTATTTTTTACAGGCAGAATCTTTAGCGACTAGTGCGAAAGACTATGTTAGGTACGGGAAGGTTTTGGGAAATATAGCGCTTGTCCATATGGGGCGAGGTATGTACCCTGAGGCGTTGGCATTGATAAATCGAGATCTTTTTTATTCAATAGCAAATAAAAGCGATCAAAACACGATGTACGCACGTATTCTAAAAGCCAAGATTCTGATGAAGATGGATAGTATATCTAGCGCGGGTGTTATGCTGGACAAGGCTGAGGAATATGCAAGTGCTAAGATTTATTTGAAGAAAGACATTTTAGAAATTGAACGGTTAAAGTTGGAAATAGCTTGTGTAAAGGGTGATGAGCAGGAAGAATTGTTGATTCGTAGAAAGCTAGAAATGTTGGAAGAGGTCGTGGCGGGATTAGACGGAGAGCTCAATCTTTTACGGAATAAATGGCAAGTTGATAAGGAGAAGAATCAAAAGGCACTTATTGAGCTGGAATCTAACTACCAATCGGAGCGATTTAAGTTTTTTATGTTTGCTGCTGTTGTTTTGTTTGTAGGATTAGGTTTATTTGTTTTTCTATCTCATTTGAGACGGCAGTCAAAGGCCCGTGTTTTGGCATATGAGAAAAAGGTTGTCGAATTGCAATTGAAAAAAATAACCTCAGATAAAAATCTATTGGTAGCTAACGAAACATTGGCTTCTTATAAAGAATACTTAACTGAAAAAAATCGACAGATTGACGATTTACAGCAGGCAATCAGAGGTATCGCAGACTCGGAGTCGCATTATTTGGAGAGGGAAAAAAGATTGTTGCAAGAGCTTTTGGATTCCCATCTCTTGACAGAGGAAAGCTGGGCAAGCTTTAGAAGGTCATTTGATGCAAATTATCCCAACTTTTATTTAAATTTGAGACATGATTTTCCGGAACTTACGGAGTCAAATATGAGATACCTAATCTTATCAAAGTTGGGGCTTTCTATTACGGAAATATCTAATTTATTAGGGGTATCGGCAGAGTCCGTCAAAAAGAGTAGACAGCGGTTAAAGAAAAAGATTGGAGATCGGTTCAAAGAGTTTGAGCAGGCTTTGTATAGCTAGTTATTCTTTTAAACGCACTTATCCATAAAAAATACCATTGAATAGATTAAATATACCATTTATAGTGGTATTATTGGTGTATTTTTGTGTATGGTAAAACGGGTTCCTATAATCGAGCAATGTACGGTGTCAAGTGGCGTCAATGTCGATGTTACGGTTGAACGTTTGTCAGATTACCTTGTGCGGAACGAAAATCTTATTTTTCCGCATCGGCACAATTTTTATCACTTTTTGTTGTTTACCGAAGGAAGCGGGCAGCATACCATCGATTTTGAAGTGTTTGATATTGAGGCGTGGCAAATTTACTTTATGTCGCCTGGGCAGATCCATACGTGGGGATTTGAAGGTGATATGCAAGGGTATGTAGTGAATTTTGATAAGGATTTTTTTAAAACGATGTTAATCAATCCCGATTACCTGTCACTTTTTTCTTTTTTTTCCGGTCTTGTTAAGGATGAGGTTTTTGTCATTGAAGAAAGTAAACGAGAGCTAGTCAATAGTGTGCTAGAAAAGATGTTGGGGTATCAAGTGGATAAAGGTCTTGTTTCTACTTCACTACTTTATCTGTTTCATTTATTGGAACAGGGTAAAGAGCGTAGTACAACTTTTGAAGCGAATAAGTATAATCACACGCTGCTGCGTAACTTTTTACAATTGATCGAGTTAAACTATAAAGAGTTAAGGTTGCCAAAGGATTACGCTGCGTTGTTGTATATTACTCCCAATCATTTAAATGCGCTATGTAAGGAGTTGTTGGGGGTGTCGGCAGGAGAGGTCATAAGGAATCGGATTATTCTTGAGGCCAAGAGGCTTTTGGTTATAAGAGATTTTTCCATCGCTGAGATAGCGTATGACTTAAATTTTAATGACAACTCTTATTTTACTAAGTTTTTTAAAAAGATAGAGGGGGTTACACCTGAAGAATTTAGAAAGAAAAATTATAATTATGAAAAATAATAAAGAGATTATGAGAGAATATAACCTTCCAAGTGAATTAAAAAGTGCCGTTGCGGGAAAATGTCCTCGGTGTCGAAAAGGAGATATGTTTAATGCTCCTTTATTCAGTTTTAAATCACGCAAAATGCGTAGTCACTGTCCACATTGTGGATTAAAATTTGAGAAGGAGCCTGGTTATTTTTACGTAGCTATGTATGTAAGTTATGTTTTTGTGGTGGCAGAACTAGTTACAGCTTGTGTCGCGACTTATATTTTTACGAGGGAGTTAGAATCGCCGTGGCTTTACCTTGTTGTTGCGATTCTGACGGCTATTGTTATGGCACCATTCAATTATCGTTATTCTAGAGTTGTATTGATGTACTGGCTGACCCCTCAATTTAAGTTTAGGGAAGAATTTTTTCTGCGCGAAAAGTCAGAATAACTACGTAGATAGGAGGTCGTCTCAAAGTGTAGACTTTGCAGTCTTTTCGACTTTATCGTCATATCGACCCTAGTGGAGATATCTAGAAGCTATATATTAACCCTATACAGTTCATAGACCTCTCCACAAGGTCGAGCTGACGTTTGCTTTGCGGCCTTTAAGACATCCTCTTGTTTTAAATAATAGGATTGTCTTTGAGGTATTTTTCCCATTCCCAAGCTGAAGACATCATTTCGTCAATGCCTAGTTCAGCGGTCCAATTTAGTTCTTTGGTAGATTTGGTGACATCGCCCCAGACTTTAATAATATCCCCTTCTCTCCTTGGGCCGAATTCATAATTCAGTTTTTGTCCTGAAGCTTTTTCAAATGCTGATATAGCTTCTAACACAGAGTACCCATTTCCTGTTCCTACGTTAAACACATCGTATTTGCCATTTGGATTACCTTTCTTTAACAAACCGATCGCTGCGACATGTGCTTTAGCCAAGTCCACTACATGGATATAGTCTCTTATGCACGAACCATCTGCGGTATCATAATCATTGCCAAATACCGTCAACTTTTCACGTTTTCCTATAGCTGTTTGTGTGATAAAAGGCAATAGATTTTGAGGTACACCGTTAGGTAGTTCTCCAATTAAGGCTGAATTATGTGCGCCTACAGGATTAAAATATCTTAATGCAATGATATTATAATTGTTATAGGCCGTAGCAGTTTCTACTAATATTTCTTCAGCGATCTGTTTCGTGTTTCCGTAAGGAGACGTAGCTTTTTTAACAGGTGCACTTTCTGTAACAGGCAAGTTGTCTGGCTCTCCATACACGGTACAGCTGGATGAAAACACGAAGTTGATCGGTTTTTCTTTGTATGCATTTAAGATGTTAATCAATGAGAAGAAATTGTTGTAATAGTATTTCAATGGGTCTGCAACAGACTCACCAACAGCCTTTGATGCGGCAAAATGTATTACACCACGGATATCCGGCTGACTGGTGATGAAATCACGTGTTGCCTTTTCATCGCATAGATCTAGTTGATGGAATTCAGGTTTTATACCGATGATACGTTCAATTTGATCCAATATCTTAATGTTCGAATTGGAAAGATTATCTACTATTATGGGGGTGTATCCAGCATTGAAAAGCTCAACAACGGTGTGTGATCCTATGTATCCAGTACCACCTGTCACTAATATTTTGTCCATATATTTTGATTTTTATTCTCTTCTGAAAGAATATTTTTAAAGTATGTAATTGATTTAACCAGTCCCTCTTTTAGGCTGACCTCTGGTGTCCAACTTAGTATCCTTTTTGCTAAAGAAATATCTGGCTGCCTTCTTTTGGGGTCATCTTCCGGAAGAGATTCAAATACGATAGTAGAGGTGCTCTCTGTTAAGGTGATGATCTCTTTGGCAAGTTCTATTACGGTAAGTTCTTCGGGGGTGCCAATATTTACTGGATAATGGTAGTCAGAAAGCAAGAGTCTGTAGATACCCTCTACCTGATCCGAAATATAGCAAAACGAACGGGTTTGTTCGCCATTGCCAAAGACGGTAATGTTTTCGCCTCGGAGTGCCTGATTGATGAATGTAGGTAGTGCTCGGCCGTCGTTAAGCCTCATGCGGGGACCGTAAGTATTGAAAATGCGGACGATTCTAGTGTCTAAACCGTGAAAATTATGATAAGCCATGGTCATCGCTTCTTGAAATCGCTTTGCCTCGTCATATACGCCGCGTGGCCCGACAGGATTTACGTTGCCCCAGTAGTCTTCTGGTTGAGGAGATACTAAGGGGTCACCGTATACTTCGGAAGTGGATGCGACAAGTATTTTTGCCTTTTTGTCTTTAGCGAGTCCCAAGAGATTATGCGTGCCTAACGACCCTACTTTTAGCGTCTGTATGGGTATACGGAGATAGTCTATTGGGCTTGCTGGTGAGGCGAAATGAAGGATATAATCTAATTGACCTGGTACGTGGACAAATTTAGATACATCATGGTGAAAAAACTCGAAATTCTCTAATCCGAATAAGTGTTCTATGTTCTGAAGACTACCTGTGATTAGATTATCCATCCCGATGACATGAAAATCTTCCTGTATAAAACGGTCACATAGATGCGATCCTAAAAATCCCGCTGCACCTGTAATTAATATTCTTTTTCGGACGTTCACCTGCACGTTGTTTCGAATTAGAAAAGGTTTAATATCTTTGACGAAGATAAGTATTATTTCACAATATGCGAGTGTTATACGATTTAGGAATTGGGGCTTACGGTATGATCTTGCGCCTTGTAGCGCTATTTCATCCCAAGGCTAGGTTATGGGTCGAAGGGCGAAAAGGAGGGCTGGATGTTATAGAACAAACGATTGAAAATGGGCGAAAACATATTTGGTTCCACTTTGCTTCCTTAGGAGAATTCGAGCAAGGACGAGCCGTTTTGGAGCAGATAAAAAAAAGATATCCACAGGAAAAAATTGTAATAACTTTTTTCTCTCCATCCGGATTTGAGATACGAAAGAATACGAATTTGGCAGATTATGTGTTTTATCTTCCTGAAGACACTCGGAGAAATGCCCGACGTTTCGTGTCTATCGTTAAACCTAAGTTTGCGGTATTTACAAAGTATGAATATTGGTATCACTACTTTACCGAGTTAAAGCGTCAGGATGTCCGGTTATTGATGATATCGGCAATATTTCGGGAACAGCAGTTATTTTTCAAACCTTATGGCGGCTTTTATAGGACTATACTTAAAAAAGTCTCTTTTTTCTTCACACAGAATATGGATTCTGTGCATATGTTAAAGTGGATTGGCGTTACAAATTCGGGCCTGGCTGGAGATACACGTTTTGATAGGGTGGTTGAATTGCCTAGACAGCATCAATCCGTAAAATATATGGACGATTTTATAGGAAAGGCTAAGGTTATTGTGGCAGGGAGTACCTGGCCGAAAGATGAAGTTCTTTTACAGCGTTTGATACAAAACATAAACGGCTGGAAAATAGTATTGGCACCACATGAAATCAATAAGTCACATATAGATGAAATCTGTAGTTTGTTTCCTAATAGTATCCGATATTCCGAGTTTGAAACATATAGTACACAACAGGTAAATGAGTCTCCAGTTTTAGTGGTCGATAACATTGGCCTGCTATCTTCGTTATACTATTATGCGGATATAGCTTATGTTGGAGGAGGGTTTGGTGCAGGTATTCATAATACGCTAGAAGCTGTTACCTATGGTAAGCCGGTTGTTTTTGGTCCTAACTATGAGAAATTTCAAGAAGCCGTCGATTTAGTAACATTAATGGTGGGTTTTTCTGTTTCAAACTATGATGAATTGTATCAGGTGTGCCGTATTTTGCAAGATGAAGGAAGGAGAGATGCGATCGGGGATGCCGGGATAGAATATGTCAAGCAGCGAGCAGGGGCGACTCAGATTATTATGAAATATCTAGAGACAGAAGGGCTTTTAGGAAAATAATAAGAGGCTGCCCCGAAAGACAGCCTCGATTTATTAAAAAATTGAAAATTGGACGTTGTTAATAGTAGGTGTATCTTCTTACACCTGCTATATGGCGAGCTAAGCGCATCACTTGATGTGTATAGCCATATTCATTGTCATACCATATGTAAAGGTTGACATGTTTTCCATCTGCTGCGACGATTGTTGCAGGAGCATCTACGACAGAAGATGCTGATGTGCCTATGATATCGGAAGATACCAGCTCTTCGTTGTCAGAATATTTTACTTGTTCAACCAAGCTGCCGTATAGCGCACTTTCTTTCAAAACAGAATTGAGTTCTTCTACCGTTGTTTTTTTGCTGATTTCAAGGTTTAAAATGGCGAGGGAGCCATTTGGAACAGGCACACGTATGGCATTGGATGTTAGTTTCCCGGTAAGTTCGGGTAGGACTTTAGCTACTGCAGATCCTGCCCCAGTTTCTGTTATCACCATGTTTAGAGCAGCTGCCCGACCTCTACGGTTTTTTCGGTGCATGTTGTCTACCAAATTCTGGTCATTGGTATAGGAGTGAATTGTCTCTATATGGCCATGTTTAATGCCGAATCTGTTCTGTATGATTTCTAAAATCGGAGAGATGGCATTGGTTGTACATGAAGCGGCAGAGAAAATAGCAGAATTTTCAACGTCAATCATGTCGTTGTTGACACCATATACGATATTAGGTACTCCTTTTCCAGGAGCTGTTAACAATACCTGAGCTGCTCCAACAGAGGACAAGTGTCTAGCGAGTTCATTGTTGTCTCTAAACGCACCCGTATTGTCTATTATGAGTGCATTATCGATGTCGTACTTGGTATAGTCAATTTCCTCGGGGTTTTTTGCCGAAATTATATATACGGTAGCTCCGTTGATGATTAATGCTCCTTTTGTTTCGTCTACTTCTACGACACCTTCGAAATCGCCATGTATGGAATCATTTTGTAATAATGTAGCTCTCTTTTGAAGGGTCTGGATGTCTACGTTGTCTCTTGTTACAATGGCACGTAGCCTTAGTTGGTGTCCCGCACCAGCCTTGCTGATTAATTCGCGGGCTAGTAATCGGCCAATTCTGCCAAATCCATAGAGTACAACGTCTCTTGGTTCAAACGTTTTGTGCTCTTGGGCAGAAAGCAATTCTTTTTTTATAAAGTAAAGGATGTTTTCCTCGTCGATGTTTTGATTACGGACTTCTAAAGCTAATTTTCCAATGTCTAAACGTGAAGGTGCTAGCTTTAAATGTTGCATCGATTCAGCGATCTGTAAAGTCTCAAAAATGCTTATTGGACTGTCCGAAAGCGCTTTTGATTCTTGATGTAATGTCAGGATGCGGCTTACCCGACGGTCAAAAAGTTGGTTGCGGAAAAAGACCAATTCAATGGAATGATTATACCATAGGTTGCTGACAATCTCTATAAGTTTAACGGCAGCGTTTTGTTTACTTTTATAACTTTTGATCTCGGATTCAAAAGTTGATTTTTGTACCATAATTTTGTTATAATTATTATGCCGCAAAAATAGGAGATAAATAACGTAAAAGTAGAATGTTTTTGAATAATTGATAAAAATTCAAATGCTGTATAGTGTTATTTTTTTGAATTTTTAATATTTAGGCGCTTTTGTTGTCGATTATTTAAAAAAATGTGTTTCGTTAGTAAGGGGGATATTTGTTTTTATTCTATTTGTCAATTAAAAAGAGTTCAGATGCGATCAAATCGGCGAAAAGTTTTCCTTTATTGCTTAGCTTATAGCAACCATCTTGATCCAATTTTATTTTCTCCTGCTCTATAAAAGGTTGTACTTCATGGAGTAAATGTGTTTGATAATCTGTGCCGAACATTTGCTGTACTTTATAGGGATCGACACCCCACATTGTTCGTAGAGAAGTCATGATATATTCATTGTATTGCTCATGAAGTGTGAGTGTTTCAACTTCTTGATTAATTTCTCCTTCTTGGATAGCGGCGATATATTTCGCATTGTTTGCGATATTCCAGCTCCGGGAGTTACCATTGTAAGAGTGGGCTGAAGGGCCTATACCTAAATAATGTTTGCCTTTCCAGTAACTTGTGTTGTGTTTGGCGTAATGGTCTTTTTTAGCAAAATTAGAAATCTCGTAATGCTCATAGTTATTACCTGTTAGCGTGTCGATCAACATGTTCATTTGTTCTTCTGCCTGTTCTTCAAGGATAGCAGGGGTCTTCCCCATTTTGATCTGATGGGCCAATGCTGTTTTGTTTTCGACGGTCATTGCATACGACGAGATGTGTGGAACAGCTAAGCCGACTAATTTGTTCATGTTTGACATCCACTTTTCGTTGGATAGCAAGGGGTATCCATAGATGAGGTCGCAGGTGATGTTCTCAAAACCAGCATCTTGTACTCTCTTGATACAGGCGTCGGCTTCCTGTGCATTGTGTGCTCTATTCATCCAGGTAAGATCTTCTTCAAAGAAGGATTGTATACCTATACTGAATCTATTGATTGAAGAGGTTTTTAATGCTTTTGTTTTTTGAGCGGTAAGGTCATCCGGGTTGGCCTCTAGTGTGATTTCCGCTAGCGGGTCTATATCGTAATGTCGAGCTACTTGATCTATTAGTCGTTGGATGTCGGATGCATCGAGAATGGATGGTGTACCCCCACCAAAATAGATGGAGGTTATCTTTTTGCTATCCAGATAGTCCGAACGTAAGCCCAGTTCTTTTTCCAAAGCAAGCAACATTTCCTCTTTGTATTTTAGGGAGGTCGAGAAATGGAAGTCACAATAGTGACAGGCTTGCTTGCAGAATGGAATATGAAAATAGATCATTTTTGAGTCTTGAATAGACAAAGGTAGTTAAAATGTGATTCATTGGGTATTTTATAGGTGAAAGTACAGCACGCTAGATAGTGTATAGATAGTATGATGAAGGTAGTTCTGAGGGAGGTGTGTGTGGATAGTGCGGGGGGGCTCCGACTTAGACTTGTGCTCATCACGGACTCAGTGGCTTTTAAGTTAGGTTTGTTGGTAGATTGCACGTGTATTGTGATCTAATATACCTATTATTTAGCGGTATATAACAGGTTGCTTAGGTAAATAAATAAGGGGTTGATTTTTTTGAGACAACCCCTTATTTATGTACAAAGTTTTACTTTTAGTTATGGTCACAATAATTGTCGCTAGCTTCAATGTCCGCTAAGCGCTGCGTGGGATCTATCCAAATTTTGGACGGCACTTTGTCTACAGGAACTTTGTAGGTCGGTATTGTCCAGTTCCAATCTGTTAATACGGTTCTTTTTACATTATGGTAGATGCTGTAGTCTTCAGCAGGTTTTTCGCCGCGCATCTCTCGTAGCGGGATGTAGAATAGTTCTTTGGAACCATCTTTGTACTCGACTAATACATCTATCGGCATAGCCAGATTGGATTTGTTTTTTAAGGTAATTGCGTTGTCAGTAACCTCTTGAATAGCGTAATCAATCTGGCGCGTGGTGTTTACAAAAAGATTAAAATACCATTTCAAATTAATCCCTGAAATCTCTTCGGCGACGCGCTTGAAGTCATTCGGTGTTGGATGTTTGAATTTCCATACCTCATAGAATTTCAAAAATGTTTTTTCTAAGTTAGATTTTCCGATGATATACCCTAATTGTTCGGCCAATACAGCGCCTTTATTGTATGCTTGATTGCTGTAGGCGTAGTTGGAATTGTAATAGTCTGCTAATAAGCTCATGGGTTCTTCTTTCCCAGATAAGGCTAGTTTGTAATATGCCCGGTAGGCATCGATCATCGGGTTGGTTTCCAAAGCTCCTTTTTTGTAGAATAATTGTTGCATACCGAGTTCTTCTACGTAACTGGTGAATCCCTCGTCGAACCACTCGTCTACGGTCTCATTGATACCGAATAAATGTTGGTACCAAGAATGGGCTGCTTCATGAAAGATAACACCTACTAAGCTTTTTATATTTCTGCCTCCGGTGACCAGCGTTGCTGTGCCGTATTCCATTCCTCCATCTCCTCCTTGTACGATGGTGTAAGTAGGCCATGGATAAGGGCCAAATTTCTTTCCGCTCAAATCAAAGAAATCTGCGGCAAGTTGAAGAGCTTGTTTCCAGTTGCTTTTAATAGAATCATTCGTCGGAATATAAACGGTGTACAGTTTGACACCTGTTTGGCTTTGTATGGAATCAACAATAAATTTGGGGTCGGCAGCCCATACAAAATCATGTATGTTTTCGGCTTTGTAGTGCCAGGTAGCTTTATTGTTTTGTGCGCTTACTTTTGCTTTTTTCTTATAGCCTTTTACCTCGTTTGGGTTTTGCAATACGCCGGAGGCGCCAACGATGTAGTTTTTATTCAATTGAATGGATACATCAAAGTTGCCAAAAGGAGCCACGAATTCGCGTGCCACGTACTCGTCCAAATGCCAGCCGAATTCGTCAAAGTGTGCCATTTTCGGGTACCATTGTGCCATTGATAGCGCTACACCTTCTTTTGAGTTGCGACCACTCCGTCTAATCTGTTCGGGTACCTGAGCTGTCCATGTCAAATCAAATGTTGCGGTAGTGCCGTCTGTAAGAGCGGAGGGAAGTGTTACTTCTAATACTGTTCCGTCGTTTTTGAAATGGGTATTAATACCATTAAAGGTTAGGGTTTTTATCTTTTGATAGCCAATTTGTTCTGGTTTTAGTTTAGCGATACGGCTTTCCCATTTCGGGTTTTCTTTGGTGCCTAGATTTGTGGCCATCCTGCTATCTGGGTCAGAGATATTGGATAGTCTGTAGTCCATCATGCTTTGCGGCTGGAAGGCATTGAAATACAGATGAAAATATACTTTTGAAAGACTTTGGCCAGAGTTGTTGGTATACTTCAGCGTCATTTGTCCATCGTACTGATAGTTTTTTTCATCAACATCGACGTATATTTTATAATCAACTTTTTGCTGCCAATAGCCTTTGCGTTGAGCGAAAGACGAATGGATGCATACGAAAGATATTAGTAGTAAAAGGTATAGTTTTAATTTCATATATATATATAATTATTTCATGAGCTCACAAGCTCGGTTTGATTTTCAGTTGCCATTATCTTGTCCCGATTCATCGGGATGGAATATCCAAACTATATTATGCACACTTTGTTGCAATTGGTGTGCATGCTGCTTCGCGGTCATTGGTGTTTGTGCAGTTCTGCTACATGGATATTTCATAGTTCAAACATACAAAAACAGATGTTAATTATAATGCCTGTGCTTTGAAAATTGAGTAATGATAATAGGGAGTACGACTAAAACTTGAAATACTCAATCTGGCTTTCTAACATTGCCTGATGGAGTAAGAGGTTGTCGTCGTCGTCCTGAAATAGTTTGTTACGCCAATATCTAGTAGGACTCTTCTTTCGTAAATAGATGACATATAAATTGCCTCCGGATCGGGTTAGGCTTCGGATGTGGTCTATGTCTATGATAGGGTATGTTAGCGTTTTGTCTGCGAAGCTCACCGTTAGGCTTTCTTCGTTTAGTGTCCATGTTGATGGATGTTGGCTTATTTTTACGGATACATACAAGATAATAGGAATTGTAAATAGTACAATGACGATCTTATATATTTCTGGAAGAGGGATATAGGAGCTTGCTCCACCGAAAATAAATAGAAGGGCAAAAAAGCAAAACATATATTTGCCTCTGTGCAATGTATTGATACGAAATGTTTGATTCATCAAACAAAGATAAAAACTTTAACGGGGCTGTCAGATCCTTTTTTGACAGCCCCGTAAGAAGATTAAAGTTTAAAGTATTTTTCTGGATTTATTTTTTTGTCGTTTTTCAATATTTCATAATGTAGATGGGGGCCTGTACTTCGACCAGTGCTACCTAATAGACCTATGATTTTACCTGCATCGATAGTTTGTCCTTGTTTTACTTTGGTTCTGGAAAGATGCGCATAACGTGTTTCGTATCCATTCTTATGTTTTACTTTAACGACGTACCCATAATCTCCATCATACCCAGCAAAGGTAACTTTGCCTGTTGCAGTAGCCTTGATCGGATCTCCCGTCTTTCCTTTTAGGTCTACGCCGGAATGCATCTCTCTTCCTCTGTTTGTGAATGGGTTGGATCTATAACCAAATTTGGATGTTACTTTGCCGTTGTGGGGTATGCCAATTGGTATATTAGATAGCTTTTTGTCAAGATCCTTTAATGCCTCTTCATAATATTCACTCAAAAGATCTATGTTTTCTTCGTCAATCTCGATAGGACCGCCTGCATTTTGTAATGCGATGGTTTTTAGTCCTCGGTTTTTCATTTTCTCATTAATACGCTCGAGTGTCGAGTCGATCTTGTTGAATGATTTTTTAGCTTCGATTATATCTTTGTCTGTTTCATCTTTTTTTAATGCCAATTGACGGTTCTTTTTATTTACTTGATCAAGGGTGGCTTCGTACTTGGAGCTTAAGTCTTTTTCTTGCTTGTTTGATAAGTATAATACGGATCCTAAAGAAGCAACGATAAGAACTAGTACAGATAGGGCTATGTTTTTCCAGTGTTTTACGATCAGTGTGGGGACTTGCAGGCTTTTGTCTTTATATCCCTCTATGCAAATCAATACAGATGATTTTTTCTTTAACATGTTTTCAACTTTTATTGTGTCTTACATACGGTGCCTGCAAAAGTACAGATTATGTGCTTAAGTATCAATTTGTTGTTGTTGATTTTCAATATGTTATTGTTAAAGTTTGTTAAAAATGTTCATTTTTGTAGCATGTCATTTGCAAATAAACTGATTGTATGGTACCGGGCTGAAGGTCGGGATTTACCCTGGAGGAAGACCGAAGATCCTTATATTATTTGGTTGTCGGAGGTTATTCTGCAACAAACCAGAGTGGAGCAGGGGCTTCCGTATTTTTACACTTTTGTTGAGCATTTTCCCTCTGTTTTAGAGTTTGCTAAAGCGAGTGAGGACGAACTATTGAGGCTTTGGCAGGGCTTAGGTTATTATTCGCGTGCCCGTAATATGCACAAGGCAGCAAAAATTATTGCTGATAACTTCAATGGTGAATTTCCTCGGCGATATGAGGATTTGTTGCGCTTGCCGGGGATCGGTGAGTATACTGCCGCTGCTATCTCTTCTTTTTCTGCTGGTGAACGGAAGGCCGTGTTGGATGGCAATGTATTTCGCGTGTTGTCCCGGGTATTTGGGATAGCAACTCCCATTAATACCACAGAGGGGAAAAAGCTATTTCAACAACTTGCCCAAGAATTGATTAGTGAAACTGATCCGGGAATCTATAATCATGCGATAATGGATTTTGGTGCTACCGTGTGCAAACCAAAAGCACCTTTATGTCAGGAATGTGTTTTACAGGGTGAGTGTGCGGCTTTTGAAGAAGATCTTATAACGATGTTGCCTGTAAAGATTAAGGGGAAAAAATCTAGAAATCGATATTTTAATTATTTTATAGTCGAAGAGGAGGGAACGGTGTTAATGGCCAAGCGTGGCGGCGAAGATGTATGGGCCAATTTGTATGAATTTCCACTTATCGAATCAAAAGAAGATATAAATCTGGAAGAGCTGATCAATGGAGATGAGTATCGTAAATATTTCGGAAATACAGTGGCAGAGCCAATTGGTGGCATGGTAAAACATGTCCTGAGCCATCAAAATATCTACGCTCGTTTTTACAGAGTTGACGGTTTAGGTGAACTTTTGAAAAAAAAAGATTCCTGGGATTACTTTTTGTTAGAAAATTTGGATAAATTAGCTAAGCATAAACTTATTTTTTCTTTTATTAATAAGTATTTATAAGACTAAATCAAATTCCTAAATTATATGTCTAGTGTTAACAAAGTTATTTTAGTAGGTCATCTGGGTAAAGATCCTGAATTACGTTATTTAGAAGGTAATGTTAGTGTTGCGAGTTTTCCGCTTGCCACTTCTGAAACCTTTAATAAAGATGGTAAAAAAGTAGAGCAAACGGAGTGGCATAATGTGGTCATGTGGAGGGGACTTGCGGATGTAGCGGCAAAATACCTTACCAAAGGTCGTCTGGTATACATTGAAGGAAAGCTTCGAACCCGATCTTATGAGGATAAAGAGGGTGTACGTCGGTATACTACAGAGATTGTGGCAGAAAGTTTTAATATTTTAGGTCGACGTTCTGATTTTGAAGCAACTACTAATACGCAGACTGCTGCTGGTACGACGACAACTGGCCAAACACAGGAACAACAGGTCGATTTTACGGAGAATAATGAAGAAGAAGACGGGTTACCGTTTTAAACTATGAAATAATAGAGAAAGGGGTTCTTGAAATTTTATTTTTTGCCGTATCTTTGGCTTTATGTTGCAAGATAAAATAAAGCAGTATACCGAAGAGATTGAGCAGTTTATTCCAAGCTCGGCAGCCGATGTTGAAGCATTTAGGTTGAAGTTTTTAGTTTCTAAGGGTATAGTAAAGAGTTTATTTGAAGAGTTCAAGACGGTTTCTACTGAAGAGAAACGTGTGCTGGGGAAGGTCTTGAATGAGTTCAAACAATTAGCGGAAGGAAAATTTGAGGAGTCACAAAGTCAATTTCAGCAATCGACCAATGCTTTAAAGCGAGTGGAGGGTGATTTGACCCTGCCGGGCGAAGGTCTGGAACTGGGATCGAGACACCCATTGTCTTTAGTGCGTAAAGAAATTGTTGAGATTTTTAAAAAGCTCGGTTTTGTTGTTTCTGAGGGACCAGAGATCGAAGATGATTGGCATAATTTTTCAGCTTTGAATTTTCCGCCAGAGCATCCTGCCCGTGATATGCAAGATACTTTTTTTATTAAGAAACAGGAAGGAAACGATATTGCGCTACGTACACATACCTCGTCTGTTCAGGTTCGTATGATGGAGGCGGGTAAGCCCCCTTTTCGTGCTATTATGCCAGGACGTGTTTATAGAAATGAAGCTATTTCTGCCCGAGCACATTGCTTTTTTCATCAGGTTGAGGGATTGTATGTCGATGAAAATGTTTCGTTTGCAGATTTGAAACAGACACTTTTTCATTTTGTTCAGGAGCTTTATGGTGAGGGTACAAAAGTACGATTCCGTCCTTCTTACTTCCCGTTTACGGAGCCTTCTGCTGAGATGGATATTTCGTGTACTATATGTAAAGGCGCTGGATGCAACTTGTGTAAAGGCTCAGGCTGGGTTGAAATTTTAGGATGTGGGATGGTCGATCCAAACGTATTGGAAAACTGCGGTATTGATAGTAAAAAATACAGTGGGTTTGCTTTCGGGATGGGCATAGAACGTGTCACTAATTTAAAGTATGAAATTAAGGATTTACGTCTTTTCTCTGAGAATGATAGTCGTTTCTTAGCACAGTTTGAAACGGAAATTATATAATGAAGCGGGTTGGTGTCTATATTGCATTCATTCTGGCTTTAACGCTACTTGGAGGGTGTGGAGGTAATGGGTGCAATGTGGTGCCAAATATAACTGTACGGGAAGGTTTTTCGCAAGGATCTCATCCAAACTTGTTTGCCGCTTTTGGATCTGGATATCTCTCTGGAGGAGTTTGTGGCTTAATCGTTTACAATAAAGGGGATGGTTTTGTTGCCTATGATCGATGTAGTACAGTTAATCCCGAGCAACGAAATGCCTTAGAATTGGTTGGAGCCAATATTGTGAGTGATCCCGTGAGTGGAGCTAAATGGGATTTGACCAATGGATTTCCAATGAGCATAGCTGAGTGCCCGTTAAAACCGTATCGAGTCGGAGTTTTTGGTGGTTCATATTTGGTTACAAATTAGCCTATGAATCAAGAAGAACAAGTGTATACCATAAAACGAGCCGCACGGGAGCTTTTTCGTAAGTATGGTTATAACAAGACAAGTGTCAATGAGTTGGCTAAACAGTCGAACATTTCAAAAGTAACCTTCTACAAGTATTTTCCTTCCAAAGAATCTATTCTTCATGAGGTTTTGATGGATTATATCCGCGAGAATGTGGAGGATATTCTGAATTCTGGCGTACGGGAAAAAGATCTTCCTACATTTTTAGCAAATACAATATTAAGGGTGAGCCGTGTGACGTATACTGTCTGTAATGAGTTTGTGGGGTGGGAATTTATACGTGAATCTACAAATGCTCAGGAGTATTTAAAGATTTTATCCGATGATTTGGAGTTTCTTTTGTTGAGTTCGTTTATTAAAAATGAAACGATCGGAAGTACTATTGCAGAAGAAAAGTTGACATTTTTGATAAAGACCAGTAAAAATATTGTCTTTTCTTTTGCTTTTACGGCTGTGACAGAGGCCGATGTTAAGAAGAATTTTATCTCTTTCCAAAAGGAGATTCTTCCTTATTTGGTGCAGGCGACCCTCGCCTAATTGTTTGTATCAAAGGATTCAGGTGTATTTATTAGTTGTTGTCCTGTATTGCAGGATAGTGGTAATTTGCTGTTAAAAATGTATTTTTGCAAGTATATGGGAAGAAGAATACCGCAAGAAAAAAGAAATTTGAGTAATGTCGAAATTTTCGATATTGCAGAGGAGGGAAAAGGTGTGGCTAGGCACGATGATTTAGTGCTGTTTATAGAAAAGGCTATACCTGGGGATGTGGTGAATGTTGAGTTGCAACGCAAGAAAAAGAGTTTTGCGGAGGGGCGTGTTACAGAGATCTTAACATCGTCACCTTATCGTATAGAGCCATTTTGCCCTCACTTTGGAGTTTGCGGCGGTTGTAAATGGCAACATATGGAATATGATGCTCAACTGAAATTTAAACAACAATCGGTACACAATGCCTTGTCTCGTATAGGTAAGGTGGATGCTACTTCAATGGAGCCTATTTTGGGTTCTGCACAAACAATGTATTATCGCAATAAGCTGGAGTTTACTTTTTCAAACAAGCGTTGGTTGACCAATAAGGATGAAGAGGTAGATACGAATGATATGGATGCCTTAGGTTTTCACGTACCAGGGCGTTTTGACAAAATTCTTGATATAGAACATTGTTTTTTACAAGAAGATCCATCGAATCAACTGCGTAACGCTGTCCGAAATTACGCTGTTGAAAAGCAGATTTCGTTTTATGATCTCCGTATGCATGAGGGTGCGCTGCGTAATCTCATTATAAGGACTTCGTCTACGGGGGAAGTTATGGTTATTGTTGTTTTTGCCTATCCAGAGGAAGGGCAGGTTGAGTTGTTGATGGAGTATATCGCTTCTCAATTCCCTGAAATTGTGTCTTTGCTTTATATTATCAATCAGAAAAAGAACGACACGATTTTTGACCAGGATATTCATGTGTTTCGTGGGAGGGACTTTATTTATGAGGAGATGGAGGGCTTGAAGTTTAAGGTCGGGCCAAAATCTTTTTATCAAACTAATTCTCGTCAGGCTTATGAGCTGTATAAGATTACGAGAGAATTTGCCGATCTTAAAGGAACAGAGTTAGTTTATGATTTGTATACTGGGGCAGGCACGATTGCTAATTTTGTTGCGAAAAATGCAAGGGAAGTAGTAGGTGTTGAGTATGTGCCTACGGCAATTGAAGATGCGAAGGTCAACTCGGCAATTAATGATATTCATAATACGAAGTTTTTTGCGGGAGATATGAAGGATGTATTGACCACTGATTTTATTGCTGTGCACGGTAAGCCTGATGTGGTTATTACTGATCCTCCTCGGGCAGGAATGCATGCCGATGTCGTGAAACGTATTTTAGAAATGGAAGCGCCAAAGGTTGTCTATGTTAGTTGTAATGCTGCTACGCAGGCTCGCGACCTAGAGATGCTTAGTGTGAAATATGATGTGACTCGTATCAAGCCGGTGGATATGTTCCCGCAGACACAACATGTAGAGAATGTCGTTTTATTAATGTTAAAATAGTAACGTATGGATTTAAAAGATCTTTTTAAAGGACATCCTGAGCATGAAAATACGCAAAATGCATCTCAGCCAAGTCCATTGCAAAGTTTAAAAGTGGATTTGGATTTCTATAGCGATTCTATAAAAGAGATATCGAACGAAATGATCGCAGAGGGTTATACGCAGTATCCGATATTTGTAGCACATCAACATGAGGTTAATATTGGGGAGGTAATTTTGGATCGTACTGAACTTGACACAAATTGGACAATAAATGCAAGTTCGCTAGAAGAGCTTGTTGATAAAAATGTGATTCAGGAAGAGCGACGGGCTTATTTTGAGAAAAACTTTAAGAAAGCAAGTGAGTTTATGTGTCTGTTTGTAGTGGTACCAGAGGGAGCAAATTTTGTTTTTTACCCATTTAAGTAGTTTTTTACTTTAATACTTTTTAACATTCTCTAGTCTGATATTTGTTTACATTAGTGTCAATGATTAAGTTTTTTATCAAAACCGCAATTTTATTTTCTGTTTTGTTCTTTTTTGTTCAAAAGGGATCTGCGCAGCTTACGGATCTACCGAAGGTGTCTGGTTTGGTCTTGGAAAAGAGCACGGGCCTTCGGTTGGCAGATGTTAACGTGGTTAACTTGAAGTCGAATAAGAAGGTTACTTCCAATAACTTTGGGGTATTTTATATAGAAGCGATGGTTGGTGATAGTCTTTCTATTTCAAAAGTGGGATACGGCTCTTTGAAACTTGTATTGTATACACTGGATGATGTTGTGCTGGAAATGCAGCCGGGAATGCAGATCGAAACAGTAATTGTGGCGAGAAAGACAAGACAGCAAGAAATGGAGGATATACTGAAAGATTATGAGAAGAAAGGTATTTATAATGGAGGAAAAAATAAGGTTGGAACATATTTAAATAGTCCTGCGACAGCATTGTATAATCTTTTTGGGAGGGAGGCGAAGAATATGAAGCGATTTGAAAAGTATATGAATCGTGAAGTAAATGAAATTGCTGTGGATCGGATTTTTACCAAAGATATTGTTAGTGAACATACGGGGTTAGAGGGGGAGTCACTTCAAAATTTTATGGAGATTTATAGACCTTCTTATGAGCTTTCCAAAAACTGGGGACAATATGATTTGTTAAATTACATTGCCAAATCTCTTAAGTCGTGGGACGAACAAGGAAGGCCTGCTCCTGTCAAACTACCAAAACTAGAGATTCCTCCACAAAATTAACTAAAGGACAGCTTAATCAAGTCAGGTTGATGATTAAAAACGACTTTTGGCATTTGCTTTGTTTAGTAGTCAAAAGGATATATAGAAACATTATTTGTAAAGTTATGAAAATGAATAAGAAATTAGCAGTATATGGTCTTTCGTTGGCTACATCTGCAATGTTGTTAGGTAGCTGTTCGACGATTCAAAATGCTAATAATACAACCAAAGGCGGTGCTATCGGCACAGCAGCTGGCGCTGGTTTAGGGGCATTGATCGGTGGTAAAGCAGGTAACACAGCGATTGGAGCTATTGCTGGAGCGGTGATTGGTGGTGCTGCGGGGGCTTTGATCGGTAATAAGATGGACAAACAGGCGAAAGAGATCGAGAATACAGTAGCAGGAGCACAAGTTGAGCAGGTTGGAGAAGCTATTTTAGTGAAATTTGATTCCGGAATTTTGTTTGATTTTAATAAATCGACATTAAAGGGCGATGCAAAGACAAATATTGCCAAGCTTGTAGAGACTTTAAATAAAGAACCTAATACAGAAATTTTAGTTATTGGTCATACGGACAATGTAGGTACTTTGGCTGCAAATGATAAAGTTTCTAATGACCGCGCTAGATCTGTAAAAGAATACGCTGTTTCACAAGGGCTGTCTGCTGCGCGTATCTCTACCGAAGGGAAGAACTATTCTGAGCCAATTGCTTCTAATGATACAGAAGCCGGACGTGCTCAAAATCGCCGCGTGGAAATTGTAATCACTGCAGGAAAAAAAATGCAAGAAGAAGCAAAAAGACAAGCAGGACAGTAATTTGAGCTATTTTTTTGATTAAGATATGAGGCTTTCCGAATAGGGAAGCCTTTTTTTTCGAAAGTGTCCGTATTATTGATTTGTTTTCACTGTTTATGGCATCAATGAGTTTAATTGTGCAGTTCAATAGATATCAAGAACTTTTTTCATAATGTTTTCTTTTGTGTTAGTATTCAGGAATTCTCACGATAACAGCGGGATTGGTTCATGTCTCTTGGTGATCCTCTAGCTGGCGGATCCATGAAAGTTTTATTATTTGTTAAAATTTGGTAAGCTCTGCCAAACTGTCATTAAAAATGATATTTTATTTTTAACTTTGTAGTCTTTTACAATAAGCTATGTTAGAATTAACGCATACAACAAAGACACACGATGAAAGTCGTCAGGGAGAAGCTTTGGATTTCGCTCCAACCGGTAAGTCGGATGGAAGGAAGCTCTATATTGAGAGCTATGGCTGTCAGATGAATTTTTCGGATAGTGAGATTGTTGCATCTATATTGATTGATAAAGGGTTTGAGACCACCAAAGATTATAAGGATGCGGACGTCGTATTTATTAATACCTGTTCTATTCGGGAAAATGCGGAGCAGCGGGTTCGGAATCGGTTGAAGGAGTTTGAGTCGGCTAAAGCGAAGAATCCAGGAATGATCGTGGGTGTGCTGGGCTGTATGGCAGAGCGACTAAAAGCAAAGTTTCTTGAAGAAGAGAAATTGGTGGATGTGGTTGTGGGTCCAGACGCTTACCGTGATCTACCGAATTTGATTGATAAGGTTGATGATGGAAGTAAAGCGGTAAATGTGCTTCTTTCTAGAGAAGAAACCTATGCTGACATCAGCCCGGTGCGTTTAAATTCTAACGGAGTCTCTGCCTTCATCTCCATCATGCGAGGTTGTGATAACATGTGTTCATTCTGTGTTGTTCCATTCACTCGTGGTAGAGAAAGAAGTCGAGATGTACAGTCAATTTTGAAAGAGGCACAGGAGTTGTTCTCTGCTGGATATCGGGAAGTTACATTGTTGGGTCAAAATGTGGACTCGTACAAATATACGCCTAAAGTAGAAGAAGGTGAGGAGCCTTTACCAACGGTGAATTTTGCAAACTTGCTGGAGCAAGTGGCTTTGATAAGTCCAGAATTGAGAATACGATTTTCGACTTCACATCCAAAAGACATTACCGATGAGGTGTTGTATACAATTGCTAAATATGAAAATATTTGTAAATACATCCATTTGCCTATACAGTCGGGCAATTCGAGGGTGTTGGAGCTGATGAATCGTACATACGATAGGGCGTGGTATATGGAGCGGGTAGAATCGATCCGTCGTATCATCCCAGCGTGTGCGATATCTACGGATGTGATTACGGGTTTTTGTACGGAGACTGAAGAGGAGCATCAAGATACGTTATCGATGATGGATTTCGTGAAGTATGACTTTGCTTATATGTTTGCTTATTCTGAACGGCCGGGTACTTTAGCTGCTAAACGTTTTGAAGACGATATTCCTGAGGATGTGAAAAAAAGACGTTTGACGGAAGTTGTAAATAAGCAACAAGAGCATAGTTTGGAGCGTATACAGCAATATGTAGGAAAGGTACATAAAGTCCTGATTGAGGGGTTTTCTAAGCGTTCGGACCAGGATTATTGTGGCCGGAACGATCAAAATACAATGGTAGTATTCCCGGTAGACCCAAGGTATAGTGTTGGGGATTATGTGTATGTGTTGGGTGAAAGCTGTACTTCTGCTACATTGATCGGTAAAATAGTCGATTAGTGTCTCTGTCTGATAGAAACTCAATAACGATCCTTAATACGAATTAAGAATGGATATCCAGGATATAAAAAATAGATTTGGAATCATTGGTAACTCTCCATTACTCAATCGAGCAATAGACGTAGCAAAGCAGGTCGCACCTACGGATATCTCTGTCCTAATACAGGGTGAGAGTGGATCAGGAAAGGAGGTGTTTTCTCATATTATCCACCAGTTAAGTGCGCGAAAACACGGTCCTTTTATTGCTGTCAATTGTGGTGCAATTCCGGAAGGAACTATAGATTCGGAGCTTTTTGGTCACGAAAAAGGATCTTTTACAGGGGCCCACGAAGCACGTAAGGGATATTTTGAGGTGGTGGATGGAGGTACTGTATTTTTGGATGAAGTCGGTGAGTTACCGCTAAATACACAGGCTCGTTTACTTCGGGTATTAGAATCCGGAGAGTATATACGCGTCGGATCATCGAAAGTTCAGAAGACAAATGTCCGTGTCGTTGCTGCTACTAATGTAGACGTATATGAAGCTGTGAAAAAGAGCAAATTCAGGGAAGATCTTTATTACAGGTTAAATACCGTTCCTCTGCGGATACCTTCTTTGCGTGAACGTAAGGAGGATATCTTTTTGCTTTTTCGGAAGTTTGTTGTGGATTTTTCGGATAAATATCGTTCTCCTGGGGTACAGTTGACTCCTGATGCTCAGGAATTGTTGTCGAATTATAATTGGCCGGGAAATGTTCGGCAGTTGAAAAATATTGCGGAACAAATAGCTGTTTTGGAAAAGGAACGCATTGTTGATGCTCGTATTTTAAGCAACTATTTGCCATTAGAAAAAAGTGCAAATAGTCTTCCTGTATTTGTAAAAGATCAGAGTAAAGAAGATTTTTCGGAACGAGATATTCTTTATAAAGTCCTTTTCGATATGAAAAAGGATATGGTGGATCTGAAGAAATTAGTTGTAGAGTTGTTGCAAAATGGAACTACGCCTGCATCTTATGATCAAAATTCGCAGTATATTAATCAATTGTATCAAGAGGTAAAGCCTGGTACGGCACAGCTTTATAATGAAGAGATTAATACGACGCCTACATTGACAATACACAATCCGAGTACTAGCTCTTCAGGCAACAGCTATGTTTCGATTGATGATACACAAGATGTGGAAGAGATCGAGGAATCTCTCTCGTTGGTAGACAAAGAGTCGGATATGATTAAAAAGGCGCTGAAAAAGCACAAAGGTAAACGGAAGTCTGCTGCGCAGGAACTTGGTATTTCCGAACGTACTTTATACAGAAAAATTAAGGATTTAAATTTAGATTAAGTACTTATGTGGAAGTTAATAGCTCAAGTTAGAGTAATCGGAGTTCTTTTATTTACGCTGCTTGTTATTCAAAGCTGTGGTGTGAAGTATAGTTTTACAGGGGGGTCTATTCCTAAAGATATGAAGACATATACTGTTTTGTACTTTGAGAATATTGCACCGCTGGTATACACGACTCTTAGTCAGAATTTTACGGAAGGCCTGAAGGAGCGGATTCGTACACAATCTAGTTTAAGTCAAGTTAATGCAGACGGTGATGCTATTTTTGAGGGGGTGATTACGAATTATACAATTACGCCTGCTTCGGTAGCTGCCGGTGGGCTGGAACGTGCAGAGAATAGTAGGTTGACTATCACCGTTAAAGTAAAGTATACAAACCGGTTGGATCAGTCCGGGGAGAGCAATTTTGAAGAGAGTTTTTCTCAATTCAAAGAATTTTCTGGTTCGGATGTTACTAGATTTGAAGCCCAGTTAAATCAAGATATAATAAAAGCGTTAACCGAGGATATATACAATAAAGCATTTGCGAACTGGTAGTGATAAACCGATAGAGGTAATGACAGATTTAAATAATTCACAACATACACTGTATCGACAGGCACTTATTGATCCTTCCAGGTTGACGGAGGACGATCTTTTGGGACTGATAGTTCGCTACCCTTATTCTCAGCCGCTTATCTTTGCTTACGAACGCAGGAAGAAACTTATTAACGAAGAATCTCCAAATCGTGAGTTAGCGCTGCTATATGCTGCGAATGCAAATTGGCTTTGGAATTTTGTAAATGCGCCTGTAGTAAAAGTCGAGGAGATTATTCCGGAACAGGATGGGTATGTGCCATTCGAGTTATACGAAGATAGTACTGAAGAACTTTGTCTTGATTCCGAGCATGAGGGAGAAGATAAGATCGTAGCTGTGGATGATAGAGAGGGTGCAGAAGGCGAGTTTGATGATAGCTCTATTGTTGAGCAAACGGATGCTCTAGCGTCGAGCGAAGAAGGAATGGAGCTCGATAAGCTTGTTCAAGGTGGGGCGGTGCTTGGTGATTATTTTGTTTTCGAAAAGAAGGAACGTGAGCATGGGACTAATGTTGAAGAGGAGGTTGTACGTGTAACAGTATCTGAAGATCCAGAAAATGTTAGTCTATACAATGATGACCTGATGCCTTATAGCTTCCGGTGGTGGTTGCACAAGACACGGTTAGAGCATGCAGATACATATCAACCTTTTATCAAGCCACATTTACCAAAACCGGAAAAGGGACAGTTTGATTTATCAAAGCTCGAGGAAAACATCCTTGATCAGCAGATTAAAGAAAATATAATACATTTTCAGGAGCCTGAGAGCAAATTGAGTGATGCGGTCAAAAATAGTCCATTAAAGCAAGTAGAGCCCAAAAAGAGTGACCCAGTTATTGATCGATTTATAAAAGAAGAGCCAATGATTCAAGCTCCATCGCCAGAAAATTTAAATAATGAAAATATGGCTAGACAGAGTGCAGAAGATAATTATTCATTGGTTACAGAGACTTTGGCCAATATTTATGTTGATCAAGCACTTTATTTAAAAGCGATCGAGGTGTTCAAAAAATTAATTTTGAAATATCCAGAAAAAAAATCGTATTTTGCGGCCCGAATTCAAGATTTAGAGAAGAACTTATAAATAATATTAACTAAGAAATGACAACATTATTCATTATCCTGATTATTTTGGTAAGTGTGATTTTAGCATTTTTCGTGCTTATTCAAAATCCAAAAGGAGGAGGTTTATCATCAGGTTTTGCTGGTGGAAGTAATCTTATGGGCGTACAACGTACAGGAGACTTTTTAGAGAAAGGTACTTGGACTTTAGTTATTGCGCTTATGGTATTTAGTTTAGCTATTAATATCTTAGGTCCTGGTGCAGGAACGAAATCCGGAGGTCTTTCCGAACAAATTGAAGCTCCAGTACAGGCTCCTTCATTGAACTTAAATGCTCCTGCACAAGGTCAGCAGGCCAATCCTGCACCTGTAGCACAGGATTCATCTAAATAGGATATGACAAGATAAGATAGGCCTCACATATTGATGTGGGGCTTTTTTTGTTTATAAACTGTCATCATGGCATTGTGTGTCCTGCTAATAACTGCCATGCTATAGTGTTTGAAATGAAAAAATGGCAATCTTTTAGACGTATCTGTGTTTGGCACAGTTGGTGATGGAATAGAAGTAAAAGTAAAAATTAATAATAAACGTATAATTGTATAAATTATGGCATTAAGTATTAGACCTATCGGAGACAGAGTGGTCGTAGAGGCTGCTCCAGCAGAAGAGAAAACAGCATCGGGTATTTATATCCCGGATACAGCTAAGGAAAAACCATCTCAGGGCACTATCGTTGCTGTAGGCGCTGGAAAACCAGAAGAACCACTTACAGTTCAAGTTGGTGACAAAGTGTTATATGGTAAATACGCTGGAACTGAGATCACGTACGAAGGAAAAGAATATTTAATCATGCGTGAGTCTGATATTTACGCAGTATTATAAGTTATTAGCAGTATTATAGGTAATTAATCAAGTGAAGTTAGCGAGCGCTGAGATAAAAATGATCTTCAGGTGCTAAGTTCTATACTCAAAACGAAAATAACATGGCAAAACAAGTTAAATATAACGTTGAGGCGCGTGAAGCCCTAAAAAAAGGAGTAGATACATTAGCGAATGCAGTAAAGGTTACATTAGGACCTAAGGGGCGTAACGTAATTATTGAGAAAAAATTTGGATCTCCTGCAATCACTAAAGATGGCGTTTCTGTAGCTAAGGAAATTGAGCTTAAAGATGCGTTGGAAAATATGGGCGCTCAAATGGTAAAAGAAGTAGCGTCTAAAACAGCTGATCAAGCTGGTGATGGTACCACTACTGCAACTGTATTGGCGCAAGCGATTGTTGCTCCTGGTATTAAGTCCGTTGCAGCAGGTGCTAATCCGATGGATTTAAAAAGAGGTATTGATAAAGCAGTAACTGCTGTAGTTGCTAACTTGAAATCCCAGTCGCAAGCTGTAGGTGCGGATAACAACAAGATCAAACAGGTGGCGTCTATCTCTGCTAACAATGATGAAGTTATCGGTTCTTTAATCGCTGAAGCGATGGAGAAAGTTGGTAATGATGGGGTTATTACTGTCGAAGAGGCAAAAGGTACAGAGACAGAAGTGAAAACTGTAGAAGGTATGCAGTTTGACCGTGGTTACTTGTCTCCATATTTTGTGACAAACTCTGACAAGATGGAAGCGGAGTTAGAGAATCCTTATATTTTGATTTACGATAAGAAAATCAGTAATATGAAGGAATTGTTGCCTGTTTTGGAAAAGCAAGTTCAGACGGGTAAACCGTTATTGATTATCGCTGAAGATCTAGATGGTGAGGCATTGGCTACTTTGGTTGTAAACAAAATTCGTGGTTCACTGAAAGTGGCTGCTGTTAAGGCTCCTGGATTTGGTGATCGTCGTAAAGCTATGTTGGAAGACATCGCTATCTTAACTGGTGGTACAGTGATTTCTGAGGAAAGAGGTTACAAGTTAGAAAATGCAGAATTATCTTACTTAGGTCAAGCTGAAAAAGTTGTTATAGATAAGGATAATACAACAGTGATTAATGGTTCAGGTAATGCTGATGATATTAAAGCTCGTGTTGCTCAGATTCGTTCTCAAATAGAGACTACTACATCAGATTATGATCGTGAAAAATTGCAAGAGCGTTTAGCTAAATTGTCTGGTGGTGTTGCTGTTCTTTATGTTGGTGCTACTACTGAGGTGGAGATGAAAGAGAAGAAAGACCGTGTAGATGATGCATTGCACGCAACTCGTGCCGCTGTTGAAGAAGGTATTGTTGCTGGTGGTGGTGTAGCATTCATTCGCGCTGTCGAGGCGTTAGCAGGTCTTAAAGGTGATAATGAGGACGAGCAAATCGGTATCGATATCATCAAAAGAGCGATTGAAGAGCCTTTGCGTCAGATCTGTTTCAATGCAGGAATTGAGGGCGCAGTGATTGTACAGAAAGTTAAAGAGGGTACAGCTGATTTTGGTTATAATGCACGTACAGACAAGTTCGAAAACTTAATCGGTGCAGGTGTTATTGACCCTACAAAAGTATCTCGCGTAGCTTTGGAAAATGCTGCTTCAATAGCATCGATGTTGCTGACAACAGAGTGTGTATTGGCTGATGAGCCAGAAGAAGCTGGTGCCGGTGCTGGCGCTCCTCCAATGGGCGGCGGAATGGGTGGAATGATGTAATAAATTATTCTTTCATATATAAAAAATCCCCGATTCTATTTTTGGATCGGGGATTTTTTTATACCTATGTATTTTCATATGTGTATAATTATCTTAGATGAGCTCGCAAGCTCGGTTTGACTTTTAATGGTCATATGGAATATCCAAATTACATTATGCACGACTTTATTACTGTTGGTGTGCATGCTGCTCCGCGGTCATCCGTGTTTGTGCAATCTATACTACATGGATATTTCTAATGATTGTATATATAAGTGTTATTACTCCTAGAATAATAATAGCTTTTTGACTGTATAATACACGACGTAATTTAAACTCAGTCTCGGTCGGTTGTGGGACGAGTTGCAGATAAAACCCCAGCAGAATATAAGGGGTGAGGGCGAATAGTAAAGGATTTTGTATGAAAGCTAATTGGATCTCTCCGTTAAGTAGGTGGTGGGCTGCCCGTTGCATGCCGCAACCTGGACAATCTAGCCCTGTAATTGTTTTTGTTGGACAGCGGGGAAAAAATACGCTTTCTAAGGGGTTAAAATATTTATAAATTAACCCGATTCCACCAATTATTACGGGGTAAAGGATAAAAAAATGAGATCGTTTGATAGTCATTAAGAAAGAATAGATGCAAAAAGTCCTAAACCAAAAATTCCGATCATAAGTAGCCATATTGATGCACAGGTTATTAAATTAATAAGGATCCATTTTTTTGCATTTTTGGAATCTCTTTCGGCTCCAACAATATCGCCGGCATAGAATTTTTTTTCTACTCTTGAAGCGTATATAATAGCGGGAATCCCAAAGAGCCAGCAGCACAGTATAGTCGTGATAATACTCTCTACTAAGTATGTTTTGGGTGGCCTTGAGTAGTTGGGATTAACTGTGTTTCCGCTGAAGTTAGGTGGTATGGGTTGAGCGGATGTAGATTCAGTTAGTATGGGTCTTTGTAGGGGTGCGTTATCAATGAATAGATCTCTTAGCTCGGGAAGGTCTTGAGCTTTCGTCCAAGTGACTAAATCCTCGGTCCAGATGAGGGTGTTGGCGTTGATGCGCTTCATACGCAGCTCCTCAAGTGTTACAGGCCCAAAGGAATTTTGCCCATCCGAGTAGTGGTAGCTTTTCATTTTATTGATTTCTTAGTATATTACTAATATATAAATAAATGCTAAAAAGTATATGTATAACCCTTATTTAATCACAGGTCTAATCTTTTGTGTTGGTTTTCTCTTGATTTTTTATGTTTTCAGAAAGTTTAGGGCTAAATCTACCCAAGTTTATCTGGAATTGTCTCCTTCTTTTATAGCGGATATTTTGCAGGATAAGGTAAAGTTTTATGCTAAACTGACGGTTGAAGAACAGACTATTTTTAGAAATAGGGTTGTTTATTTTTTGAGGCGGATCAAAATTTCTGTTGAAAAGGGTGCTGATATGACAAATGAAGATCGTGTATTGATTGCAGCGAGCGCTACAATTCCATTACTTCATTTTGAGACTTGGGCGTATGAGAATTTGGACGAAGTAATCGTATATCCTGATTATTTTGATGAACGATTTGATACGTTGTCAGAAAGCAAGAACATTGCAGGGATGGTGGGTTCTGGAGCGATGAATCATAAGATGGTGCTCTCGCTACCGGCGTTGCGATCCGGATTCGAGAAATATAGTCTTGGGAATACTGCAGTACACGAGTTTGTTCACCTTATTGATAAAGCTGATGGAGAGGTGGATGGGATACCTGAGTACCTTATACCAAAGGACTTGATTGATCCCTGGATGAAAGAGATGGATAGAACGATTCGTGCGATACGAAGAGGTGAATCTGATATAAGAGAATATGCTGCTACGAATGATGCAGAGTTTTTGGCGGTGTTATCGGAATATTTTTTTAAGAAACCCAGGTTGTTAAAAGAAGAACATCCTGAACTTTTTAAGTTGCTGGATCGGATTTATAACAGAATGGGATAAATAGGTGTGATCTCGTACTGAAATCCCTTGAAATAAAAAAAGCAACTCATTTGAGTTGCTTTGTAGCCCGTAGGGGGATTTAAAACATTGCTTAATTATGACAAAATAAGCTATAATTTTAATTCGTGGTTCTTTTTGAGACTCTTATTAATCCAAGACTTAATCTATGGATTACTGATATATTATCAGCCAGTCAAAATTAAACATCTTAAATCATTAAAATTATGGAGCCGAACTAATCATAATTGTATAGCCCCCACCTTATCTTCCAATACTAAAGTTTCTGTACGATTTTGTATAGTCTTGTTATTCATCCCTAAGGTCGTCAGCAAGATCTGCACGTGATACTTTTACAATATGTATACCTACAGTAAAGGCTACGACAGTCAATATTGCCAATGCACATATTCCGGATACCGAGCCGCTAAGCTGTGTCCGATATGCGAAACCCCTCAACCCGTCTATGAGCCCATAAGCTTCAAAAATCATCAGCACGGCAAAAAAATTATCGAAAGCCGTTATAAGTGACGGAAATCCGACGAAAAAATCGAGAGCAACATTCGCTGTGAAATGCGGACGAGAATAACCAGGCTTAAATGAACGTTTCCCTTGTTGTCAAGATGATAATTGTTCTAGTTATTTTTTTTTCTTTTTTATCAGCAGGTTGACTATCGAATACAAGAAATTCCTCCTGAGGTAATCTATAAAAGTCAGAATGATAAACGTAGCGATAGGAAGACAGGCTGTAGTCAGAATATGGGAAAATCTGTTTTCAATTCCGAGGGATTTTTCAAGGTTGAATATTAACCGGTAGGTGAAACTTGTAGACTGGTTAATGATGTTTGATTATTCCATATTAACAAATAAATATACAAAAAATAAACTAAACGGGTCGAAGCGGCCATCAGGGGGGTGCCGAACCAAACTTAGCCAGTGAAGAAGTCGATCTTAAGTTTCTTCAATCAATAATATTTTGTTAATTTCTTTTTTTGATGAAATATTTTAATAATTTTAAAAACATGAAATGGTAAGGATACCACCCGTCTTAAGGATTGATACAAAGATAGGTAAATATGATTTTGTAGTATTTAAACTAGTGATATAAAGAGTATTACATTTTATTATTAAAAATAAAATATAAAGTTTGTGATAAGGTATAGAGAGGTTTTTATTGCTGTATTCAATTGTTAATGTTTCCTTAAATAGAGAAATATATTTTGTTATCGTTTGGTTTATATTTAGTTTTGGTGTTCACAATGAATAACTGATCGGCCTTAAAAATATTGGGGCTACAAGAATCTTTCAATTTTATTCCAATAAAATGAAAAACTTAAGAAATAGCCGCTCATTGATTTTATTATTGTCAGCAATTGGGTTGCTGTCCAGTAACTTAGCATCGGCCCAAAATAAACCTAAATGGTATGTAACTGCCGGTGCTGGAGCAACCACAGTTCGGAGTATTAACACCTCATTCGGTGATCTTCAATATAGTATCAGGGAAGCTGATGCCTCTATCGACTATCAGCTGAACAGCAAGCCCGGTTTTCTGATCAACGGGGGCGCAGGACTTTCGGGCACCTTTGAAAAGGAGGGGCTTTTAGGATGGGAGGTGGGCCTAAACGTGCGAAGCGCAGGTTTCGGACTAACGGCGGAATTGCTTGACCGTAAAGGGGAGCTTTCCGATTTTTATCGGGATATGTTGCCCGAATTCGGAAAAACAAAGAATTTTCGGTATTGGGCACTGCATATACCGGTTTCCATCACTTACCTTCCGTTTGAATACGTAGGGTTTAAAGTTGGGGCTGACCTGTATTATCAGTTTTCCTCGAACATTACGAGCAGTGAGTTCCCCTATGGGGGATTGGGCAGAGCGATGGGGCTATCTTATTATACGCCAAAATATCAGCATCCGTTTCAGCTCGGTGCCCATATCGGCGTATTTGCACCTATCAATGACCGGTTGAGGATAGACCTGGATGCCTTTACGGACATCTCCCCGAGATTGAATATTAATCCCGCTACCCCAAAGGATGATTTTAAATTCAGGGAGATGGGTCTCAGGCTGAATACACGTTATTATCTGAAATGATAAGATCTGGACGCATATTTTTTATAGCATCATTCCTCGCTATATTGTTTTTTGTTAATCCGTCTAAGCTTGGAGCTCAAATTAAGGCTGTTATTAATGTGAGTGACGCCCGTAGCGGTATACCGATCGAAAATGCGAACGTCATTAACCTTGAATCAGGCATAACACGGACAACCGACGCTGGGGGAAACTGCCTGATTACGGTTTCTGATAAAGGAAGGTTTTCCATCTCCCATGTTTCATTTCGGGATACTGTTATCTTTGTTTCCGCAGGTCCCAACCAGATACGCGTGGGACTATATCCATTGGAGCTAAATGTAGTCGAGGTGTATGCTGATCAGCCTTTTAACAGAAAAGCTGCTCTTGGCGTAAATCGGGTCTCCCTTCCTTTTTTAACAGCTACGCCTTCTTTTTTTGGTGAACCGGACATCTTGAAAGGCTTAACCTTTTTACCGGGGGTTACAGATGGAAAGGAAGGATATTCGCACCTCTTTGTCCGGGGAGGCGAACAGGACCAGAATCAGATCCTGTTCGATGGAGCGACAATGTTCAATGTGAACCATATTGGTGGGTATATTTCCATGTTTCAGCCAGAGCTTGTTGGAGGGGTAGACTTTTATAAGAACTACTGGCCTTCTAAATTTGGAGGCAGATTATCCTCCGTACTGGATATACGGACAAAGGAAGGTGATTACAAAGAACATCATCAATCCTTTCAATTTGGCCTGACTGCCCCCAAGTTCAGTGCCAGCGGCCCCCTGATCAAGGACCGAATGAGCTATCACGTAGGGATGCGCAGAACAATTGTTGATCTGGCAACCGGCGCCATAGCAAGGAAAATCCGAAGAGGCGACCGTACCGGTGATATAGGCAATCTTGTCACACAGGACATGACCATGCGACTGAACGGTCGCTTGGCTGATAACCAGCATATTTCTCTGACGGCACTACATGGACGGGACAAGCACTCTTTTCTAGAGAACTATCCTTCGTACAATCAGCTATCGGAAGACAGTTACGGCATCAGGAACGAGCTTCTCGCTCTCAATTACAGAATTGGTCTGGGGCTAACTACATCACTGAATGCCCATGCCAGTTATTCCAATTATAGCCACTTCTACTATATCTATTCTAAAACCAATGATGGGTCGGACTATGGCGGAATGGTTAAGAATAGTCTGGAGGCTTCAAGCCAATCCGGTAACAGCGTCCGTTCCATCAAATTTAATATCCATGGGAAAACACAGTTTAATGATGCGCTGGAGTTAAGTTATGGCATGGAGCGGGAGGAGCTTAAATACGGGATACACCTACGGCGAAGGGAAGCTGTTGACGCGGGGATAACCAGTGATTATAACCGGGAAATGGATATGGACGATGTTAGCAATGCCGCCCTGTCAGCAGATATTTCATACAGGATGACCGACAGGTTCCGTGTCAATTCAGGCATCAGGGTTTCCAGATATAAATATGGACGGTCCGCTACATGGCTCCCCGAGCCGAAGATCCTTTTGACCTATGAGCTTGATGAGAGGTCGACGGTTAATGCGGCTTTTAATAGGCAGCGTCAGAGCTCCATCCTTTTGGGCTTTACTGATGATATGGGGCGGTTCAGGGAATTTTATATAGCCAACGACGGTATCTCAGCCCCATCATTCTCCAAGCAATGGTCATTGGGGTATTTCCGTAATCCCAAGGGCTTATTGGATAACATGTCCGTCGAGCTCTTCCTTAAGGATCAGTCCGATGTCGTCAAGTTTGCACCCTCGACGGATTTCGATAGAGATGTGGTAGAATATGCTAACTTCCTTCATCGAAATGGAAGGATGCGAACATATGGGCTAGAAGTTCTTTTACAGAAGACCACGGGAAAGCTGCACGGTTCCTTATCCTATACCTATACCAAGTCCCAGTCCATGTTCGGGTCATTAAATCAAGGAAATTGGTTCAATTCGGATTTTGATTTCAGGAACAATGTGAACTTGCTGATGATGTACAATTTTGGAAAGGGATACAGGCTTTCGGGAAGTTGGACCTATAAGACGGGAAGGCCATTCACTGTACCTACAAGTATGACCGAAATTGAAGAATGGAGATCTGGCTTTCCGATTATGGGAAATCTTAACAATATGCGCCTGCCGGCCTTCCATCGGTTGGATATCAATATAGAACGTAAATGGAAGACTGGAAGGGGTAATACGAGATGGTTTGGGATAGGTGTTTACAATGTTTATAACAGGGTAAATCCATTCTTTGCACAGCCTTCGGATATTCCCGGCAAGTTGGAAGTCACGGGGATGTTCCCTATTCTGCCCTCTTTCAATATCGGATTTGAACTTTAATACTATAACTGAACTATGATGTTACGAAAGTTTTGCAGAAATATATGGACTGTCCTATGCGCAACGGTTTCACTCGTCGGCTGTACGGACCATAAAACTACTATTTCGTTTGAGTTCCCTGAGTATACTCCACGCTTGATCGTATTGTCGTCTGTAGGAACTATTTCGGGAGGTGAAGCGTCTATATCTTGGAGCAGGCCATTGCGAGGTCAGTCAGGTGTTGTGCCTGAGCTGCCCAAGCTTTCCGTATTTCTATTGGAAGAAGGCGTGCGCATCATCAAATTCAGTGAAGTCAGCGATTCTGCGGGATATTTTGCCATTAGCCCAAAAGATTTCAGCCCCAAACCGGGAACTGGTTACGCCATAGAGATATTGATGGAAGAAAAGGCTGAAAGGATCACCTCTGAAAAATGTTATTTGCCGGAAAAGCCGGTCTTGACTGATGTAAAGATAGAATTAAACCCGCATCTGCCATCTTCGTATACCTTGAATTGGTCGCAAGGCGCAGCAAAAGAAGGTATCGGTGCGACAGCGCTATGCCCGTTCCTGATCGATGACCAAGGAGTGATGGACACAAAGCAGGGACTTGCGGCCTACTATCTTTCTCCAGAATTCAGATATACAGACGGGAAACCCTTGCAAGGGAGAGAAGGGGAAAAACGTTTTGATCGACAGGTAAAAAAGGATGGCGGAACCACGGAACTTGCAAAAGAAGTGGATGTCAGGCTTGCTTTTCTGTCGCCTGAACTTTCCATATTTAAAAAGGAAATAGATCAATTGGGCTACCTTGGAGAGTCCATATTTCAGACGGTCCGCCCTCTCTATTCCAATATTATTGGTGCAGAGGGAATTTTTGGGCTGTATAATGAAACTTCAGTGAGAGCGAATTTCTAGAAAGCGGATAAAGTGAATAATAATAACCTTATAAACTATATTTTATTCAGCGATTTCATTGAGTTTGAAAATGAATATTTATTCAATACCCTAGTTGGAGAAAAAATATGCATGAACTCAATTTCATTTAGTGTTTATTATTGTAATAATATGATTTGATTTGCTGTTTTTCCTTTTTTGAGTATTGTATTTTTCTCTAAAAAAAGAAATATTATATATATTCACTAAATTTTACTTAACTGAGTTATATTATGAAAATGGATTTTACGAAAGCAAGCTTTAAAGATTTTGAAAACATCCCGGAACTTGACATTTATCAACGCGCGATCGCCCATGAGGGTTATCTAAGTTATCTTCGGGATAATGAATTTATGAACTATAGATTGCTCGCTACCTCTGGTTGTGGTCCTGAGATAGGGTTGGCTGAAGACGATTATTTAAAAAAAGGTGATTATATCAGTTTCGTATGTAAGGATTATCTAGGCTTTACCCAACATCCAGAAATTAAAAAGGCAGTGATCGCTAATGTGGAGAAATACGGAACAGGGGCGGGAGCATCACCATTGATCGGAGGCTACTTCGATTACCATAAAGAATTGGAAGATAAGATCTCTGATTTTTTCAAAAGGCCCAAAGGTTCTTCGATTGTATATACGACAGGTTATACAGCCAATAGCGCATCTTTGCTCTGTCTTTTGAAAAAAGAAGATATAGCCATTGTGGATATGGCTGTACATTCAAGCGTCTACGAAGGTATCATGGGGACAACTGTTAAGCGTTTTCTGCATAACAATGTTGATGATCTGGAACGAATCTTATCAGCAACCAAAGGTTCGTATCGAACAAAAATGGTTATCATTGACGGTGTATATTCGCAGGATGGTGATATTGCCAAACTTAAGGAAATCCTTGAAATAACCCATAAACATGGTGGCGTATTACTAGTGGATGATGCCCATGGTATAGGCGTGATAGGTAAAACAGGCCGTGGTGCTATGGAGTACTTTGATGTTTTAGATCAAGTAGATATCATTACCGGTACATTTAGCAAAACTTTTGCCAATATCGGGGGATATCTCGTAGCTGATCCACAATTGATAACATACCTTCAATTCCAATCAAGGCAATATGCTTTCTCAGCGTCTGCCAGTCCTGCCATCGCTGGAGTGACCAGGGCGATTTAACTCATTGATGAGGAACCTATATGGCAGCAAAAGTTATGGGAGAATATTGAATATTACAAAAAAGGATTGCTAGACATCGGTTTGCAGATAGGGACAACAGAATCTGCGATTATACCCGTAAAAATTGGAGATGTGCAGAAGAATAGCGAAGCTGGTAAATTATTGCTCGAAAATGGTATTTACACGAATCCGATCATGTATCCAGCAGTATCATTAAAAGACTCTAGAATTCGCATGAGTTTGATGGCTACGCACACCAAAGAACATCTGGACAAAGCTCTTAACGTGTTTGAATATGTCAATAAAAAATTGGATATTGCAAAGCCAGTATAGGATACAAAAATTAAATGGGACGTACTAAAAAAACTGAATCAGGACAGACTGAAAAAAAAGAACCCAAAACACGAAAAACCCTTTCGGGTCCTCTTCGGGATAAGTCTCGCACAATGGCCCGTTTAGTTGCAGCAGTTGGGAAAGTTCTTCAAAAAAGTGGGTATGCAGGATTGACCGCACCTAATGTAGCGACTGCCGCCGGCTTGGACAAAAAACTTGTGTGGACATATTTTGGCGGTCTTGATAATTTGGTGGAGGAATATATCCGTCAGAGAGATTTTTGGAAGCAAGCAGCAAAAGGATATATTGAAGACCTATTGAAGCACCCTGAGAGCATCAGTAAAGATGACATTGCGGGTCTTCTTAAAAATCAATTCGACACAGTATTAAAAGATAAGGTTCTACAGAAAATAATTCACTGGGAATTAGGAGAGAAAAACAAAATGCTCCGGAAAGTTGCCGACAGAAGAGAAGAAATTGGTGAAGAGCTGTTTCAAGCTATCTTGCCAGATTTTGAAAAAAGTAACATTAGCATACGCCCTCGGTTGGCATTATTGATCGGTGGCATCTATTACCTATCCTTACATGCCAAATCTAATGGCAGTACTTTCTGTGGTCTCGATATTAATATTGAGAAGGACAAGGAGTTAGTTGACAATGCGATTCAGGAATTTATTTTTGAAACCTATGAAAAGTTGAAATAATTATAAACGCCCCAAACTTTATAAATAATCGAGAAGAGGCCATTTAAGCTTCTTTTTGTTTTATTTGGAAGTTCCAAAGAAAATTTTCCAAGATCGGTAAATTGATTTGATGCCCAGGCATAAAAGAAAATCCATGTGGAAGTGGACCTTGTTTCAGGTTAACTAACTTATATGTGACTCTCCTAAAATTCCTATACCCTAATTATATAAAAAGGAGTGGAAACCATTGAGCGAATTAGGAGTAATATGGTTTTACTGTAGTTACGGTTATCGAAAAATATCTGGCCAAAACAGCATTTCGTAATGGTCAAACACCAGTTGGTCGAGAAAATTTGGGAATAAATTGCCGATTGGGTATATTATGGGATTTTGGTAGGTTCAAGCGGACGGTGAGATAGAGGTCAACTGGATGGAAGAACATTATGAATTTCAATTCTTTCAAGATCCCCTGAGTATCGAGGACGTCGGGCAGAATCCTCCTGCAACCTGTCTTCATCCCTTCAAGAACTGCCACTCTGGTATTTCAGGAAGTCTGTCAGGTGTCTTTCTGACGTCCTGTACCCCTTTAGCGTATTGGGCTCAAAACCGTTTCCGAGCAGTGCCTCAACCTTGGAGTTGTGCTCGGCGAATAGTTCCATCAGATAGCGGCTCTTTTTCGCCTTGCCCAGGAACTGGGACTGTAGGCTTTCCGCCGTGATGGGACTGTCTGTATGTATGAGCGCCTGATGGGCAATGCTCATTTTGTTCTGTAGACTGTCAAGGTACGCATTGAGCGTACGTGCATCCTCTTTACTGCCGATGGCACGCCCAGTACGGCTATTCCATTTCTGTGGATCGATCGTCCTCCCGGTGGACATCTCGGCACGTTTTCCATTCACCGTAATACGCATGTAGATGGCGATCGGGCCTCCTCTGTATACTTTTTGCTTTCTGAGATAGAAAAGCAGGCTGTAAATACCTCTCATGATAACAAGTATTAAAAAGTTAAACAAAAGTAAGGATGTAATGCTCTGCGGTCAAGATGTTTATTTATTGAAAACCTTGTATGTCAATTGGTTATATTGAATTCGGCGCGTAGTGGATCCGTCTGATCGGACGCACCGAATTACGCTCATTTTTATTGCGAATTGGTGCATATTTTGATGTTTTGACGGTAATAAAAAACCCTGCAAATGTTTGATTTGCAGGGTTTTAACATCTTTTGATATCTTTATCAGTAGCCCGTAGGGGAATCGAACCCCTGTTTCCAGAATGAAAATCTGGCGTCCTAACCCCTAGACGAACGGGCCTTTATGTGTTTCGGTGTGCAAATATAGAATTTATATTTGTTAATGCAAAAATAAAATTATTTTTTTTTCTCTGATTCTATTGGTATTTTTAAACTTCAATCAGAACTTAAATATGAGAAATTTACTTTTAGTCGGAGCTTTGATCACTTTTTCTGGAGTGCAGGATCTATTTGCCCAGCAAAAGAGCGTGGCAGATCAAGTACAGCTTCATTGGAAACCCAGTGTAACATATAATGGGACAGATAATCTTGAGTTGACATTGGTTATTAAAAATATTTCCAACAGCAGCCTGGATTTGGGGAAATGGGATCTTTGGTTTAATGCAATGTATCCGGTGGTGGATAAAACGACAGATCGCTATTCTTTTTCAAATGAGCGAGGTAACCTGTTTCGACTACAGTTTGCCGAACAATCTCTAAACCCCAATGATTCACTGGTGACAGTTTATACGACGAAGTATGCAATTTCTAATATATCCACCGTGCCGAATGGTTTTTATTTTCAGGATAGGCATAATTATAAAACCTATCATGCTGTAGAGAATGTATTTTATAGTCCCATTGTGCTGTCTGCGGATAAACAAAATGCCTTTAATGCATCCTTGTTTGAAAGAAATGCGAAACTGAATAAGGAAACTTCTGTTCCCTTGATTTTTCCAACACCTCTATCCGTAAAAGTAGGAAAAGGAAACTTTAAGGTGCCGTCGACATTGAATTGTTTCGTTTCTGATGATTTCCGTTCTAGTTTGGGTTTTATGGAGAAAATCCCATTTATTAAGGAGCTTGATCTGGTTTTATCAGAAGAGCAGTCCGCACAGTTTGTGATAAAGAAAGTTGAAGGTTTAAAGAATGAAGCTTACAGACTTGCTGTGACGAAGACGGGGGTGCGTATCGAGTCAAGTTCAGCAGGGGGAGTGGTTTATGCGTTACAGTCGCTGATATCTATGCTGAAGCCTGAGATGTATTTTGCTAAAGCCGATCTGGAGATTCCGTTTGTTCAGGTGGTGGATGAACCAAGGTATAGCTACAGAGGCTTCATGATGGATATTGCCAGAAATTTTAAAGATAAATCTACAATTTTAAAGTATCTGGACCTGATGGCGAGTTATAAGTTGAACGTGTTTCATTTTCATTTTATTGATGATGAAGGATGGCGATTGGAGATAGCTTCTCTTCCAGAGCTGACGGATGTCGGGGCTACTAGATCTCCTTTGTTTAAGGATGGAAGATCATTGCAGCCTGCTTATGGATCAGGGGGTATTCAATCTTCAAAGCAATTTTTGACAAGGGCTGATTTTATAGAAATTTTAAAGTACGCGCACGACCGAAATATTACTGTGGTTCCGGAAATAGAGACACCTGGACATGCTAGGGCAGCTATTAAGGCTATGCATGCCCGATATGAACGATTGATGGCAGCAGGCAAAAAGACGGAAGCTGAGAAATATTTGCTTTACGATCTTGATGATCGCTCTGTGTATAATTCGGTACAACATTTCGGTGATAATGTTATTAATCCGGCTCTGCCCTCTACGTATGTTTTTTTAGAGCAGGTAATAGATGAATTTGTCGCAATGTATAAAGAGGCGAATATACCTTTCAAGAAGATTTCTATCGGTGGAGATGAAGTTCCGAATGGTGTTTGGACGAAATCGCCTAAGATCGATTCGCTCATGAAGAAAGAAGGGATGCAATCTTCACATGAGGTTTGGCCTTATTATATACAACGTGTTAATGAGATCTGTGCGGCCAAGGGCTTAAATATGGCTGGTTGGGAAGAAATCGGTATGGTCAATAAAGGGCAGGGTATGATGGTCAATCCGGACCTTCGAAATAAATCAAATATACAGGTGGACGTGTGGAACAATGTAATCGGAGGAGGGCAGGAAGATCTAGCTTATAGACTGGCCAATGCGGGGTACCAGACTGTATTAATCAGTGCGTCTAATATGTACTTTGATATGATGTGGAATACCAATTTTATGGAGCCGGGGCTTAAATGGGCTACATACGCCGATTTGTTTCATTCCTATTCTTTACTTCCGGAGGACTTTTTTGCCAATATAGATAATTACTATAGTGGTCAGAAGTTAGGAAAGCAAGGGTTTAGCAAAAGGATTCGGCTTTCCGAAAAGGGTAAGTCAAATTTTTTGGGCATCAAAGGGGGCTTATGGGCCGAGACAGTCTTAAAAGAGGAACAAATGGATTATTTGGTCTTTCCGAGATTTTTTGCTTTAGCGGAGAGAGCGTGGTCGTCCAAAAGGGATTATGAGAGTGAATCTAAATTTAAACTCCAGCTTTTAGAAAATGATTATACCGGATTTATCAACAAGATTGGATTACATGAGTTACCTAAGTTAACAGATCGTGTTAAGTTCAGACTGCCTGCTGTCGGTGTAAAGGAAAGTGATGGAAAAATTGTTGTAAACACGGAGTACCCGGGTTTTTCGGTCTACTATACGTTGGATGGAAGTGTGCCTACATTGCAAAGCACAAAATACGATGTGTCTAGGCCTTTGGTATATCAAACCGGGCAGGTTCTAGCTTTTTCGGTGCTGGATGCTGATGGACGTGCAGGACAGGTATCCTATTTTAAGAAATAAATGGAATAACGTCTCGCATTTCGATGTCGGAGTGCGAGGCATTATATAAGCACCTGTCTCCTTGAATAATCAGCAATTGAGGCGATTCATGTTTTACTTCCCACATTTCTGCAATGGTATTGGATATATCTCTATAGGCGATCAAATCCAGATAATATATAATTGTACCTTTTGGAAGAAGATCCTTGTCGTATTCTAGACTTCGTTTCGCCATTGCACTAACAGGACAGCGTGTGCTGTGTTTGAATAGTATAGAGACCTCTTCAGACTTGTATATGTCGTGAAGTTGATCTATAGTATTAAGTGGTTTCCAAGTCATTTTGTTAAAGATTGTTGAATTTCCCTGTTTCTATATCTGTAAATGCGGCCACTGTTTGAAATCTATAACTGAACTGGCTTTCAAATATCGTAGGAAGAATTATCCCACCCCCAATATCTTTACTGCCTGAAGTCATGTACTCAACGTTATCTATTACGATAGATTTGATTTCTCCCTTACTTGTTAATGATATCTTTCCGTCAACTGTATCACTTCCCAATGTCGGTAGGTGGGTAAAGTCGATTACAGTAATCTTGTCCGTATTTATTATCTTTTGCGATAGCTCCCTGATATTTGAAGGGTTGTCGGATAGGAGTGCTGGTAAAAACAGTATCTTCGCATCTGTAAAGAACTGTTGGAGTATACTTTCGATATTCTCTTTGCCTTCTCGTGTATCTATAAAATATTTTCTCAGCTTTTTGGATTTGTAATTAAAGAGGACAACAACGTTTTCTTTACTTTTGTTAAGCCCTTCGAAGCGACAATCTCCAGATGTCTTATCGATTAAAAAGGTTCTTTCTTCACTGAATCCAGATATTATGGACGGACCGGTCACCGTATATAATAAATAACGCGTATTCCCCCATTTATTAACATCACCGATTGCAAGTTGAAGTAGTTTTTTCCCATTTTCTTGTTCTTGGGCATATAGTTGGACAGAACTTATAGACAGAAATAATCCAATGAAAATTACCGTTAATGTAAGATATTTCATGTTAATATGTTTTATATCACTTCGGTATTATCTTGTTCTGTGTTTTTTCTTGGGATAGGTATTATAAGCTGCGCATGTAGAATGTGTCCCACAGGAAGATAAAATAGCCGTACCAATTATTAAAAAACTCAAAAAGATTAATGTCTTTTTCATCTGTATATAATTACTTTGTGATCCGTCAACTGATGGATCGGTTTCTTTTTTAAATTGTAATGGAGCTATCAAGTTTATTCATCGAGAATATGTTTAAGCGGTATTCATGAGCTCACTTCGTTCGGTTATTCATCTCTTATCCGATTTGAATAAACATCGTATTTTCATGATCTGGCGATTATTAAAAATAATCGCCAACTAGAAAGACTTAGATATATGGCTCATCTGAATTGCCGTAATCGCAGCTTCCTCACCTTTATTTCCATGCTTGCCACCGGCTCTATCTAGAGCTTGTTGCATATTGTCTGTTGTTAATACGCCAAATACAACCGGTTTATTGTATTTGAGACCTACATTTGCGATACCATTGGCTACTGCATCGCAAATAAAATCGAAATGGCGGGTCTCGCCTTGTATTACACAACCTAAACAGATAATGGCGTCAAATTGTTTGTTGCGTAATGCGATGTCTGCTCCTGAAATTAACTCATAGCTTCCTGGGACCTCCATCACCTGAATGTCTTCTTCAAGTGCTCCATGATTTAACAAACCATCTACTGCTCCTGATAATAGTGCTCCTGTTATCTCTGCATTCCATTGTGCTACAACAATTGCAAATTTGAGCCCTTTTGCGTTCTTGACTTGCAGGTGTGAGAAATCGGATAGGTTTTTTAGACTACTTGACATGGTAAATTTTTTTTTAATCAAAAAGGCCGCCTATAGAGCAGCCTTTTGTATGTTGTTCATTAATTAATGATTATTGTTTTGCTTGAACTCGAGCTAAAGGACCTTCGATTGTGGATGCCTCTGTACTTTCTGGATACTCTGACTTGATTCTGGAGTAGGCCTCTTCTGCTTGTTTGTTTTCATTTAATTGTTCATATACCAATCCAAGTTTTTTAAGGAATAATGGCGTAGTATAAGAGTTTTTCGACTTGTCAGCCGCTTTTTTGTAATAGTCAGCTGCATTCTTGTAGTCGTGGCTTTCAGAGTATGAATCTCCAATTAATCCAATTACTAAAGGATCTAATATTTCACTTCCTGTCTCTGAATATTTTTTCAGGTATTTAATAGCCTCTTGAAAATTTTGTTGACGTAGGTATAAACTTCCTAGATAAGCATTTGCAATATTTGCTGAAGGTGTATTTGAGTATTCATCAGCAATCTCTTTGAATCCCAAGAATGCTCCATCCCCATCGATAGCCTGTTTTTGTAGCGAATCAATTAATGCGAATTCCTCTGCTTTATACATTGCATCGGCTGCCTTCTCGGCACGTGGTGCGAGATAAAATTTTTGATATCCAATATATAATAAGATTAATACGATGATTCCTCCTAGGATAAAAATCACACTCTTCTGATTATCTTGAAAAAATGAACCTTTTTTCTCGGTTGAATTGATATTCGTTGACATTAGTTTATTTTAAATAATTACACGGAACGCAAAAATACACTTTTATTAAATATTTGCAATACTTTCTTGTTATAAAATACTAATTTATTGCCTCTTAAGAGGTCTGTATTTCCTGTTCTTTGTCTAGCAGCTCATATTCTGAATTTTGACTCTTGAACTCAGGAACAATGACTTTCATTTGTCTTACTATATTGGTATTGTGCTGCGCATTGGTTATCTCGAGTAGTTTCTGAAGTTGGGAAGATACTATCTCGAAATTATTATCGCGCACTTTGGCAATCATTATTTTTTGATGATGCGTGGGAAGTGTATTCTCTAGATCATTTAAAAGTTCTTCGTATAGTTTTTCGCCTGGTCGTAAGCCTGTAAATCGTATTTCGATATCTTGATTTGGTATATACCCTGAAAGCTTGATCATCTTCTGGGCTAGATCTACAATTTTAACAGATTTTCCCATGTCAAAGACAAAAATTTCGCCACCTTGTCCCATACTTCCCGCCTCTATAACGAGCTGACAAGCCTCTGGGATAGTCATGAAATAGCGTGTTATCTCCGGATGAGTGACAGTCACGGGCCCGCCTTTTTCAATCTGTTCTCTAAAACGAGGGATAACAGATCCATTGGAGCCGAGGACATTGCCAAATCTAGTGGTGATAAATTTGGTTCCTGTTTTACTTTCTTTTAAAATCTTACTGTTTAAGGATTGGACATAAATCTCTGCTATCCGCTTTGTTGCGCCCATGACATTCGTGGGATTTACTGCTTTATCTGTTGATACGAAGACAAATTTTTGGACATTGAATTCCACAGAAAGATTTGCCAGATTCATGGTACCAAATATATTGGTACGTACGCCTTCGATAGGATGGTTTTCCATCATCGGTACATGTTTATATGCAGCTGCGTGGTATACAATGTGAGGACGAAAGGTTTCAAAAAGTATTTGCATACGTTCCCTGCTTCTTACATCAGCGATAAACGTGTGGAACAGTTGGTCTTTGAAGTTCTCTTGGAGGTCGAGTTGAAGGTTGTGCAGGGGCGACTCGGCTTGATCACATAGTATAATCATTTGTGGGCTGTATTGCCCCAGTTGTTTTGCGATTTCGCTTCCAATAGATCCTGCTGCTCCTGTTACTAGAATGCGCTTTCCTTTTAGTTGGTCGAGTATGATTTCATTCTCTAGTTTGATGGTAGAGCGTTCTAGGAGGTCTTCTATTCTTACATTTTTGATTTGATTGACCGTAAGATCCCCATTCATAATTTTTTTAATAGGAGGTAGAGTCAACACCGAAACATTATGTTCGAGACAAATTTCGATTACTTCAGCTTTTTTATCAGGAGGAATTGAGGGCGTGGCTATGATAAGCTCATCAACGGCACATTTATAAATTACTTTTGTTAACTCCTCAGAACCGAAAATTTTAACACCGTCTATAGATTTTCCTATTTTAGACGCATTGTCATCGAGATACCCTACTATTATTTTATTTGATGTGAGATCATGGTCAAATGTTCGTTTTACAGCGATACCCAATTCACCGGCTCCAAACACCAATGTGTTCTTCTTTATCTTTCGAGCAGTTTTTGAATATTGAAAGAAGATTTTGATTGAAGTCCTGTAAGTAATCAAGCCCGCAAATAAGAATAAGGAATAGATGATAATAAGTCTGCTGTCTATAAATTTGGGCGTACGTAAGGCTAGTCCAAATAATTTAAGCGCAAAGAGTATTATTATGGTAAATAGTATGGTGGAAAGAATTCGTATAGAATCGGCGGCACTGGTATACCGTACTATTCCAGAGTAGAGTCTAAAGATTGAGAATGATATTGCAGTGGCCCCAATACAGAGTAAAAATTGAGTTGCAAAATCATTGGGAGAAATGGTACTGATTTGGAAATTATGAAAAAGAGCAAATGCAGTTAAAAATGTCACTGATGCAACAAACAGGTCCAAAGAAAAAATTATCCATCTTGGGACAATCTTGACATGATTAATGACTCTGAATAATTTCATTTATAATTTTTGTGGTGATTATTACAAATGTAGGAGAAAAATGTAATAGTTTTAACTTTATTGTTTTTGTGAGGTTAAATGATTGAATGTTACTCTAATATATTTATATTTACTTCTATTAAATAGATTTAGATGGGTAATATGACTAAGATTGCACAAGAGATAATTGGGCAAACTCAAGAAGCTTTTAAACCGATCAAAAGGTCAAAATGTAAGCTTATCATTGGTATTCCTAAGGAGATTGTGTTTCAGGAGAATAGAATCGCTTTGACACCCTTGTCTGTTGCTCTCTTGGTCGAGCATGGGCACGAAGTCCTCATAGAATCTGGTGCAGGTACGGCGTCGAATTTTATGGACCACCATTACAGTGAACAAGGAGCGCAGATTGTTTATGAGAAAGAGCGTATTTTTAAGGCAGACATAATTGTAAAAATAGCTAGCCCTACGATTGAAGAGGTTGGATTTATGAAGAACAAGCAGATCTTGTTTTCCTCTCAACAGCCTTCCTTGATGGATATTCATGTTTTGAAGGCGATGATGAAAAAGCAAGTTACCGCGTTGTCTTACGAGTATCTGCAGGACGAAGGAGGGCATCTTACTGTCGTTCGGGCTATGAGTGAGATTGTGGGAGCGACGTCTATTTTAATTGCTGCAGAGTACCTGTCCAACGTTTTTGAAGGAAAAGGGTTGATGTTGGGAGGGGTAACTGGTGTGCCTCCTACCGAAATTGTAATTATTGGGGCCGGGACAGTTGGTGAGTTTGCTGCAAGGACGGCAATAGCTTTAGGGGCACAAGTAAAGGTTTTTGATAGTTCCGTATTTAGGCTGCGTCGATTACAGAATAACCTAGGTACACGGGTATTTACTTCTGTCGTTCAACCTATAATTTTAAATAAGGCTATTATTTCCTGTGATGTGGTGATAGGTGCATTACGAGCTAAAAATGGACGATCTCCGTGTATTATTTCGGAAGAAACGGTGTCAAAAATGAAACCAAACTCCGTATTGATTGATGTCTCAATTGATCAGGGAGGGTGTTTCGAGACCTCTGAAATCACCTCGCACGATAAGCCTGTCTTTAAGAAATACGATGTTATCCATTATTGTGTACCCAATATTGCATCTAGGGTAGCCCGTACTGCTACTTATGCGATGACGAATATTTTTACGCCGATTTTATTGCAAATCTCCGATTATGGTGGGATCAGTAATTTAATCTGGGGACATGCCGGAATTAGGAACGCTGTGTACTTGTACCAAGGCAGTTTGACCAATAAGGATATGGCAGATAAGTTTAATCTTTCCTATAAAGATTTGAGTTTAATGATCGTCGTAAATCAATAGATATTTTGTCATGTGCTATCGTGTTTGTAAGTTTGTTGCTATATTTTTTTCTGTGCTAATGATTGAGCTTGCGATTGGACAAGAAAGGCTAGACTTTTATCCGAATGGAGTTTTGAATACTAAACAATCGGTAGATGTAGGCGATAACGTCCCGGAATTGTTTTTCTATAAGCCAATTCACAAAGATAAAGATAAGGTTTTTTTAATTATTCCCGGTGGCGGTTATGCTCGGGTAGCGATGGGGCATGAAGGACATGACGTGGCAAAAAGGTTGCGGGATTTAGGTTATGCATCTTATGTGTTGCGTTATCGGTTGCCGGTAGATAGTCAGATGTTGGACAAAAGGATTGCGCCGATACAAGATGCCCAAACTGCCTTGGTGTATATCCGTGAACATGTCGAACGTCAGGGGATAGTAGGGAGCAAAGTTGGGGTATTGGGATTCTCTGCCGGGGGACATTTAGCTTCGACCTTATCGACTCATTTTAATATATCTTACATTGGAGAAGGTATACATCGCAGTCTAAGACCTGATTTTTCAATTTTAGTGTATCCTGTGATTACAATGTCTGAAGGTATGACACATGCAGGTTCTAAAAAGAATTTGATAGGACCCGTTTTTGACGAACATGACATATTAAGATTTTCTAATGAACAACAAGTCGGTTCAGTAACTCCGGCTACTTATCTGGTACATGCCGCCGATGATAAAGTGGTCCCTATCGCAAATAGTTTATTGTACCAAGAGGCATTAGATGCATTTGGCATTTCCAATGCGTTATATAGGTACGAGGAAGGGGGGCATGGATTTGGTTTGACCAATAAAAAGGAATCAGGTGATTGGTTTACAGCTATGTTGATCTGGTTGGAAAGCCAATCATTGGAAACTGAAAACCAGGGGGTTAAAAAGTAATATGTCTTTTAATGCCAAGCCTTACTTGGGTTCCTTTTGGTAGTGGGACTGTGGTATTCACAATCGCGTTTAGGGATAATGAATCGTTACCTATACTATACTCTTTGTAAAAACCTCTAAACCGAATGTTCTTGATCCATAAATTACCCTGAGCATCCGGTATTGTGTCAATCCATTCTTGATGGATAGCGATCTGTTGCGATGTTTGTATATTCAAAAGAGAGGCCTGCTGCATATTAAGAATATTGCTTTTGGCGAGTAAGAGTGCCGTATAGGGATTTCTGGGGTTGTAATATAATGTTTCTGGTGATCCTAGGTCTACGATTTTCCCTTGTTTCATAACAATAAGCATATCAGACATTGCTAATACTTCTGCTGGATCGTGTGATACAAGTATGACCGTAAGTCCAAGGTCGTCGACAATCTGACGTATATCTTGCTGTAAATCATCCCTGAAGGCAGCGTCTACCTGATTGAAGGGCTCATCCATCAATAACACTTCTGGATCATTTATTAATGCACGTGCTATAGCTACCCTTTGGCGTTCCCCTCCGCTTAGGTCGGCAACACGTTGTTGTGCTAGATGATCTATTTTCAACCGTGCCAACATTTCTTCGGTTCTTGATTTTTTGTAATCCAAGTTTGTGTTGGGTAGTTGAGAGGCTATATTGTCCCAAACTTTGGCGTATAAATTTAGATCATCAAATCCTTGTGAGACGAGCTTCATGGCGTCGTGCCCAGGTATAAGTTTGTCTTTGCGGGTGGGCACCAACCAGCCTTTATACCGTATTTCACCGGATTGGGGCTCTAGCAAACCATAAATTAACTTTAATAAGGTGCTTTTTCCACTTCCAGATTCGCCGATAATGGCTGTTATTCTCCCAATATGAATATCAAAATCTACACGATCTACAGCTGTCACAGTTTCTTTGCCTTGGAATATACCACTTACATCTCTTCCATGAATAAGAGCTAGTCCAATTTGTTGTGTATCAGAAGGTATATATTGACAGGAGGATGTAGATTGAGCCATAAAAAAAAGCCGAAATATGATTTCGGCATAAAAGTAATGATTTTTTCTATTATGGCCTAAAAACCTAGTGTAAGTCCGAAAGTGAAATTGTTGAGTCCTTTTTGTGCAGGGCTGTTTTCAAATACATCGTTTACATAATATTTTGCAAATATGCCAAAGTCGTCATATCCCACTCGGAGAAAAGGTCCATATTGGAAGGTCGCCAGGTTGTAGTTATCCCTAAATTTTTGCTTACCATTTTCTCGACTCTTTAATCTTTGTGTACCTTTTAATAGGACTCCGGTCATTGCGCCAAAAGCTACTTTCATACGGTCTCCGTGTCTGTTTTTGTCACTGCGCCATTCAAATGAGACAGGCATTCTTAGGTATGTAGAAGTGAGTACATTCTTTGTGTAATTTACTTCATTGGGGTCTATGACTTTATAAGAGAGTGATTGGGTATTTTCCTCTAAGAGAATATTCTCTTTTAAACGTAGATAGTTCCATTCGAATCCTGCAGATAGATATGTTTTGAAATTATCACTTACACGTACACCAAATTGTAAGACATCGAAACCAAAATTTGAGGCCTTCTTGTAGGCCAAGAAATCGTTTTCTTCGGATAGTGTGAATTTTCCATCATCCATTATTCTGGAAAACCCCCAATCGATACGAGTTAGCGTTACGCCACCAAAAATTCTAGGATACTTTGATGTGTTCGGTTTATCTTTAATTCCGATGGTTATATTTAGATCTTTGTCCTTACGGATTGTGTCTTGTTTTTCTTTTTCACGAACATCTTGTCCTTTTGCTAGTGAGACTGTCAGTGTGGTTAATACTATTCCTAAGAATCCAAATTTAAGGTTATATGTTTTCATCTTTTATTTTTTTTGTTACGGTTTTTAACAAATGAGTTCAGAATATCAATACGTAAGGAGCCTTCTTCGTCCGCGCGAAAACGAATGTCTTTTGTGGTACTTACTTCTATTTTTTCTGAGATAGTGTTTAATATTGAGGTTACTACATTTTTATTTGCTGTTTCATGTGGAGCCTGTGCATACATGCTCTCTGTTTCTTCATCCAGATCGATCAAAGGCTTTATATCTTCTATTTCGATGACTTGATGAACTGGGATGTTTGACGTATAAACTTCTTGTACTTCCTTTAAATTCAGTAATTTGGGTTTTGACTCTTCTAGATCACCGATTTTAAGGTCTACATTGACCCGGTCATAGCTTTTTTGTTTTTCTACTCTTTGAGGTTGTATGGCAAGTACAATATCTGTGCGATGAATCTTTTCTTCTTTGTTTTTATCGGTTGCGATCTGTACTTGTTCTGTATTTTCTGAATGTTGGATCGTTGTATATTTTTGATTGTTCTCTTGTTTTTTCGCGACTATCGTTTCGCTTCCATCAGGTGATTGTGTATCGCTTTTGTAGCTTAGTTTTAGTAAACCGAAGGTTGCGGCTAAAAGTAAAATCGCAGCTGCGACATATCTTACCCAGATTTGTTTTCTCCAAGGCAGACGTACTGTCTTCTTTTTTGATTCATCCAATTCTCTCTCTATACGTTGCCAAACATTTTGGTTCGGAGTCTCTTCTGCTTCATGAAAAGCTTCACGGAACAATCTATCGATATCTTCTTCTTTCATGATGATTTAGTATGTTAATTTTACTAATCTATTTTGTAACCATTGTCTTGCTCTGGAAAGCTGTGATTTGGAATTCCCCTCGGATATTTCCAATAGCTCCGCAATCTCTTTGTGTGAATACCCCTCTATTGCATAGAGATTGAATATTGTTCTATAGCCGGTTGGTAATTCCTGAACGAGGTCCAGCAGATCCTTGTAAGCCGTTTGATCAGTTCCTATTTGACTCGTTAGCTGAAGTGATTCCTTGTTATCAATAGACTCTGCCAGTTTTCCATTGTTCTTTCGGTGGGTTTCAATGGCTACGTTAATCATAATCCTTTTGACCCAACCTTCTAAAGAACCTGAACCATCAAATAGATGGTGTTTGGTAAAGATCTTAACAAATCCATTTTGTAGGATGTCTTCAGCTTCAAGCGTTGTATTGGCATATCGCATGCATACAGCTAACATCTTTTTGGAAAAGTAGTCATATAACGCAACTTGGGCTTTTCTATCCTCTTTTTTGCATCCAAGCCAAATTGTATTTAGATTATTCTTTTCCAATTAATTGATATTAGTTAATAGGAAGACGCTGTGAAAGAAAGAAAGGTTGCATTTGCTATTGAAAAAAAATTATTTTTTTTCAATAGCTATCGTTCTTGTTTGAAAGTCAATGATATCGATTGTTATTTTTATCGCATTTGTTGGGAGCAAATTGGGGATTTTTTCTGGCCACTCGACAAAGCAATAATTCCCAGAATAAAAATATTCTTCATATCCGAAGTCGAAAGCTTCGGACTCCGACTTCAACCGATAAAAATCGAAATGAAAAATAGGTCCGTTGCTAGAAGCATATTCGTTTACTATTGAAAACGTAGGACTGGAGGTATGGTCCTGTACATGTAGACATTGACATAGTTCGTTTATCAATGTAGTCTTTCCTGCCCCCATTGTCCCATAAAAAAGGAATATACGGTCATTGGGATAACTATTAATAATCCGAGAAGCTGCTTCTTTTAGGTCTTCTAAGCCTTTTACATTGATTTCCATAATTGACAAAAGTACCTATTTTGGTATATATGTGGCATATGGGATTATCATTTCTTCGAGAGATATGCCTCCATGTTGGAACGTGCCATTGTAGTAATTTACAAATTGATTGTAATTGTTCGGATAGACAAAATACACCTCTTCTTTGGCAAAAATAAAAGTTGAGCTAACGTGAAGCTTTGGTAATTGTGCTTCGTGGGGGTTTCGGATTGTAAACACGTCCTTATCTACGTAATTGAGGTTTTTTCCTTGTTTGTATCTTAAGTTGGTGTTGGTGTTTCTGTATCCTACAACTTTGCTTGGTTTTTTTACCTGGATCGTCCCATGATCTGTTGTGATGATGACTCTGACATTTTTTTGGGACAGCCACTTTAATACTTCTAATAGTGGAGAATGCTCGAACCAGGATACTGTAAGTGATCTATACGCTGCTTCGTCGTTGGCCAGTTCACGTATCATAGCCATGTCGGTACGTGCATGGGATAGCATGTCTACAAAGTTATATACGAGAACGTTGAGGTCATTTTGCATGTAGTTGCTTACATTGTCTAAGACTTCCTTTCCTTGTTCGAGGGTGAGTACCTTTGTATAGCTGTGTTTTATTTCTCTTCTGTAAAGTCGCTTGATCTGATCTGCTAGAAATTTGTCTTCGTGCATGTTTTTTCCTCCTTCGTCTTCATCATTTTGCCATAAATCAGGAAATCTCTTTTCCATTTCTAAGGGTGTAAGACCGCTGAATACGGCATTTCTAGCGTATTGAGTGGCTGTAGGTAGTATACTGTAATAGCTGTCTTCTTCCTCTAGTCGGAAATAATCTGTAATGACATCATTAATTAATTTCCATTGGTCATATCTGAGGTTGTCTATTAAAAAAAAGAAAGTTGGCTTTTCTGGTTGAAGATTTGGAAAAACTTTTTTTCTGAATAACTGATGTGATAGTGTGGGACTTCCTTCTGGGTTGTTGATCCATTTTAGGTAGTTTTTCTCTATAAATTTAGAAAAGGTTGCGTTCGCATCGGCTTTTTGCATCGTTAAAATTTCGTGCATGCTATCATCTTCTAGTTTTTCTAGAGAAAGTTCCCAATAAATAAGTTTTTTATAAGCGTCAGTCCATTCTTCATAGTTGAGATCATTGTTGATGATTGTGCCGAGATTTCTAAACTCCTGCTGGTAAGCCATGGAAGTTTTCTCACTGATAATCCTTTTATTTTCGGTGAACTTTTTGATGGTTAAGAGAATTTGTCTTGGGTTAACAGGCTTTATTAGGTAATCATCAATCTTTGCACCGATAGCATCTTCCATTAAATGTTCCTCTTCATTTTTGGTTATTAAAATTGTCGGGGTAGTAGGGTTGATCGTTTTGAGTATACTTAGAGTTTCTAGGCCGGTCAATCCAGGCATGTTTTCGTCTAAAAAAACAAGATCAAAGGGTTCTTGTTTGAAAGCGTCTACAGCGTCATTTCCGTTGTTTACGGTTCTAACTTTATATCCTCTTTCTTCTAGAAGAAGGATGTGTGGTTTTAAAAATTCAATTTCATCATCCGCCCAAAGTATATGTGTTTTTGTCATGCTCTTGTGTGGTCTTATGTGTTACTACTATTTTTTATGTAATTAATTAAGCGTAGTAGATTTTTGAGTAGAAAAGCCAATATGTATAATATAAGCTTATATTTAAAACTAACCTAATTAGAATCTAGATAAAACGCTATTTTTTAACATAAATTAACTGCATTGTGTGTATCTTTGCGCTTATCTTAGGTGGTGTGTTTGTCGTTTTTATTCGACAAGTATAAAAATACGAAAACTCTTAATACTAAATCAGATTGAATAAGAAAAAAATCATTAATGATCCTGTGTACGGTTTTGTTACAATTCCGTCGGGATTGATTTTTGACTTGATCGAGCACCCTTACATTCAGCGACTACGGTACATTAAGCAGGTCAGTATGACACATATGGTGTACCCAGGTGCATTGCACACTCGTTTTCAGCATGTTATTGGTGCCATGCATTTGATGCAGTTGGCCATCGATACGTTGAGAAGTAAAGATGTCGCGATCAGTGCTGAAGAAGAGGAGGCAGTTTTGATAGCCATCTTGCTCCATGATATAGGACATGGTCCGTTTAGCCATTCTTTGGAGCACTCTTTAATTGAGGGTGTTTCACATGAAATGATATCTGCACTTTTGATGGACAATCTGAATAGAGAGTTCAATGGAAAGTTGTCTTTGGCAATTGTAATTTTTAACGATAGGTACCCTCGTAAATTTCTTCATCAATTAGTTTCTGGACAATTAGATACAGATCGAATGGATTACCTCAACAGAGATAGTTTCTTTACGGGAGTTTCTGAAGGGGTTATATCTTTTGATCGAATTATTAAAATGTTGACGGTAAAAGACGATGAACTAGTTGTTGAAGCTAAAGGGATTTATTCCGTAGAAAAGTTTTTGATTGCCCGTCGTCTTATGTACTGGCAGGTTTATCTCCATAAGACAGTGATTGCAGCAGAGCAAATGCTGATTAAAATCTTAACAAGAGCCAGGGTGCTTTGTGAAAATGGAGAAAAACTTACCGCTTCACCTGCTTTCGCCCATTTTTTGTATGCAAAGATTGATGCGGTCATTTTTGTGAGAGATGCTATTCATTTGGATCTGTTTACAAAATTGGATGATACCGATATCTTGTCCGCGATTAAGGCATGGGAGCTACACGATGATCCAATTTTGAGTATGTTATGTCGACGCCTCCTGCGTCGGGATCTATTTGGCACGGAAATGAGGTCATCTAGTTTCGATTTATCGGAAATAGAGACGATAAGACGTAAAGCAAAGCAGTACTTTCAGTTGAACGATGCAGATGTCGATTACGTAGTTTATTATCAGCAAGTACAAAATTCAGCGTACAGTGCAGAGAAAGAGCCTATAAAGATATTAAATAATCGCGGCGAGCTTTTGGAGATAGCAGAAGCATCGGATCTCTCGAATTTAGAAGCTTTGTCTAGGCGAGTGGTTAAGTATGCATTGACCTACCCGAAAGAATTAAGGTATGTGGAGTAAGTCTTGGGAATAAAAAAGTTGAAAACTAATTGGGAAAAAAAGATACATTTGTAGTTAAATGCAGTTTACAGCCGAACAAATAGCAACGTTATTAAACGGGACAATAGAGGGAAATCCTAATGTTTCTGTTTCTCAATTGGCAAAAATTGAGGAAGGGTCTAACGAAACGTTATCGTTTCTGTCTAATCCAAAGTATGAACACTTCTTGTACACAACTGAGTCAGCGATTGTGATTGTCAACGAGGATCTTGTTTTACAAAAGGCAGTGTCTTGTACGCTAATTCGAGTTAAAGATGCCTATTCTGCCTTTTCAGAGTTATTGAAAATTTATCATTCGTTTCGGAATGAACGTTCGGGTAGGGATGAACAGGTGTATATTCACGATACAGCTCAGATAGGTGAAGGAGGTTATATAGGAGCATTTGCTTATTTGGGGCGTGAAGTTAAAATCGGTAACAATGTTAAAATATATCCTAGAGTTTACATTGGGGACAACGTACGTATTGGCGATAATTGCACCTTGTTTCCGGGGGTAACAATATATTTTGACTGCACAATAGGAGCAAATGTTATAATTCACTCTGGTACTGTTGTGGGGAGTGACGGTTTTGGCTTCGCTCCTCAGGCAAACGGAACATACGATAAAATACCTCAAATCGGCAATGTTATTATTGAAGATAACGTCGAGATAGGGGCTAACACGGTTATAGACCGAGCTACAATGGGATCGACTATAATTCGAAAAGGTGTAAAGCTAGATAATTTGATTCAGATAGCACATAATGTTGAAATCGGTGAAAATACAGTTATTGCGGCGCAAACAGGAGTCTCCGGAAGTACGAAAGTGGGACGCCAAGTGATTCTTGGAGGGCAAGTAGGTTTAGTGGGACACATTAGTATCGCAGATGGAACACAGGTGCAAGCGCAATCGGGGATTAACAGAAGTATTAAGCAAGAGAATATGAAGTGGGGGGGGACACCTTTTGCTCCATATACAGCTCATTTACGCTCACAGGTTGTGTATTCAAAATTGCCTAGCCTTGAGAAGCGAATTTTTGAATTGGAACAAAAACTTAAAGAAATACAATAAAATCAATTGCCATAAGTATGGAGGAAATGAATGCAAAGCAAAGGACTATTAAATCTGAATTTACTATATCCGGAGTTGGGTTACATACAGGAAAATCTGTTACACTAACGATAAAGCCCGCAGCGGAAAATCATTGGTTCAAGTTTAGACGTGTCGATTTAGATGGACAGCCTATCGTATCTGTTGATGCAGATAATGTAACGGATACCTCTCGCGGAACGACTATTGCTGAGAATGGAGCTTCTGTAAGTACAATTGAGCATTTGATGGCTGCATTTATCGGTCTTCAGATTGATAATGTATTAATTGATTTGGATGGGCCTGAGGTTCCTATTTTGGATGGTAGCTCGACTATTTTTCTTCAAAAATTAAAAGAGATTGGTTTTGTAGATCAAGATGCAGATCGTGATTTTTACGAGATAAAGGAAAATATACATTATGTAGATGCGGATCGTAAAGTCGAAATTGTGGGGATGCCTTTAGATGGGTATAGGCTGACATGTATGATCGATTTCAATTCACCGGTATTGGGAAGCCAACACGCTTCTATCAGTCAAATAGATGAGTTTGAGAAAGAGATATCTTCATCCCGAACCTTTTGTTTTCTACATGAATTAGAGGCTCTTGTTAATAATAATTTAATCAAAGGTGGCGATTTGTCAAATGCGATCGTTATAGTCGACAAAGAGGTGAGTACAGAAGAATTGGATAAACTTCAAAATTTATTCAATAAGCGTGTCACGGTAGCTGATGAAGGTATATTAGACAACATTCAGCTGCGTTATCAAAATGAACCCGCACGGCACAAATTATTGGATATGATTGGCGACTTGGCATTGGTGGGACGCCCGTTGAAAGGTCATATTATGGCTGCAAGGCCAGGGCATGCTGCGAATGTTGCATTTGCCAAACGGATAAAAAATCAGATTAAACGTGACAAGGCGAAAAAGAAGATAAATACGTACGATATACACGCTACTCCAGTTTACGATACGGTACAAATTATGAATATTTTGCCGCATCGTCAACCATTTTTGATGATTGATAAGATTTTGGAACTTTCGGATACACACGTTGTGGGATTAAAAAATGTAACCATGAATGAAGATTTGTTTATGGGACATTTTCCAGGAATGCCTATTTTTCCAGGGGTATTACGTATCGAGGGGATGGCACAAACCGGAGGGATATTGGTCCTTAATACAGTGCCAGATCCTGAGAATTGGTTAACATTGTTCCTGAAAATAGAAAGTGCCCGTTTTAAAAATCAGGTTGTGCCAGGTGATACGATCATCTATAGTTGCGAATTGTTGGAGCCAATCCGTAGAGGTATTGCCCGTATGAAAGGGGTGGGTATGGTCGGAGAAAAGATCGTTTGTGAGGCAGAACTAATGGCTCAAATCATTAAAGTTAAGTAAGACAATAAATTAAATAAATGATACAACCGTTGTCATATATACATCCTGATGCTAAAATAGCATCAAATGTAGTCATAGAACCTTTTAGTACCATTCACAAAGATGTGGTAATCGGTGAGGGTACTTGGATTGGTTCGAATGTCACTATTATGGATGGTGCCCGAATCGGTAAGAATTGTAAAATATTTCCTGGAGCGGTTATTTCTGGTGAACCTCAAGATTTGAAGTTTGAGGGGGAGATCACTACAGCAGAGATTGGAGACAATACGACAATCCGTGAATGTGTAACTATAAATAGAGGAACACGTGATAGATATAAAACTGTAATTGGAAAAAATTGCTTAATCCAAGCGTATAGTCATATTGCCCATGATTGTATCATTGGAGATAATTGCATCTTCTCCAATTCGAGTACTTTAGCTGGACATATTACCGTAGGTGATTATGTCGTTTTAGCAGGTTTGGTTGCTGTTCATCAGTTTTGTCAAATCGGTTCGCATGCTTTTGTAACCGGTGGTACCTTGGTACGCAAGGATGTGCCGCCTTTCATTAAAGCAGCTCGTGAACCGATTGCCTATGCAGGGGTGAATTCTGTAGGTTTGAGAAGAAGAGGTTATACCTCGGAACAAATTGCTGAAATACAGAATATCTATCGGGTACTTTTTGTACAAAATAGGAACTTGTCAAAGGCTTTAGATCTCGTAGAGGCAGAGTTTGAAGCTACTGAACTTAGAGATGAGATTCTAACTTTTGTACGTAATTCAAATCGAGGTGTGGTTCGAGGGTTTAATCAGGGGAAAACTAGTGTTTAACTAAAACAGGTAATTATTGAATATAACTTTACATAATTTAGGAAGAAGGTTTAATCAGGAGTGGATTTTTAGACATATTGATTATACCTTCTCTTCCAATAAAAAATATGCCATTTTAGGGCCTAACGGGTCTGGTAAATCAACGCTTATAAAGTCGCTGACAGGACAGCTCACTCCCAGTGAGGGTACTTTAGATTTTTCATTAGATTCGTGTTCTATTCCTGTTGAGGATATTTATCAGCACGTTGCCATAGCGGCTCCCTATATCGAGCTTGTTGAAGAATTTACGTTGAAAGAGCTGCTGGATTTTCATTTTAAATTCAAGAAATACCTGAATGGTTTTGATAACAGGGAGATTATTTCTGTCTTGGGAATGGAAAAGTCTCAGAACAAAGGGCTAAAGTATTTTTCTTCCGGTATGAAGCAGCGTGTTAAATTAGTGCTTGCCTGTTGCAGTGATTCGAAGTTACTCTTTTTAGATGAGCCGACCAGTAATATGGATTTGGAGGGAGAGTCCTGGTATTTAGATCTAGTGGATAAGACTTTTTTTGAAGGTCGAACGCTTGTCATAGGTTCTAATCAAGAAAGAGAGTATCAGTTCTGTGATGCTAGGATTTCAATATTAGATTACAAATAAACTGGGATTATCGAATACCTTGCTCTTGTACATGCAAGGCATTTTATCTAAGTTTGTAAAAGGAATAAAAAAAATTACAATTCAAATGGCTAAAGCTTCAGAAGTAAAATCAGGAAATATTTTGCGTTTTAACGGCGAACTAGTTGCTGTAGAGGAATATATACATCGTACACCAGGCAATTTACGGGCATTTTACCAAGCTAGAATGCGCAATGTAAAGACAGGTAAGTTGGTAGAATATCGTTTTCGGGTTGATGAGGCTGTAGAGATCGCTCGTGTAGAAACTAATGATTATCAGTATTTATACGAAGATGAAGACTTTTTTGTTGTTATGGACAACGAGAGCTATGAACAGTTCAATATTCCAAAGTTTCTCTTCGGTGACTCGGCACGATTTTTGAAGGAAGGTATGAATGTAATTGTGGCTTTTGAGAGCGATGAGCCTATTATGGCACAGACGCCTAAAAGTGTTGAGCTTGAGATTACATATACTGAGCCAGCGGTAAAAGGAGATACCTCAACAAACGCTTTAAAGAAAGCAACAGTAGAAACAGGTGTGGAAATCAATGTTCCCCTTTTTATTAATCAAGGTGATAAAGTAAGAATTGATACACAAAGCGGCGATTATGTCGAGCGAGTGAAATAATAAAAATTTTAGGTTTAGGTTGATTATTCGGTCTTGTAAGCTCTTAGCTGCAAGGCCGTTTTTTTTATCACTATCAGGAATAGTAATGAATAAAAGTGAATTAAGACTGCTGTACAGAGAGAAGCGAAAGATGTTAGATCGGGAAACACGGGCTACATATGATGATGTTATTTTATCATATTTAAAGGCTATGGACTGGTCAAGTGTACATTTACTCCATCTCTATATACCGATAGACAGCTTGAATGAACCTGATACTTTAGCTTTTATGAAGTGGCTTAAAGAGGAGAAAGATAATGTACAGTTTGTGGTGTCAAGGTCGGATTTCGCTAGTGGTGAGATGATTCATTTTTTATGGGATGAATCTATGGTTTTTGAAGCTAATAAATGGGGGATTCTCGAACCTAAGGAAGGGATCGAAGTTAATGAGCTAGATTTAGATGCAGTATTAGTCCCGTTACTTGTTGTTGATAAGGAAGGTAATCGAGTTGGTTATGGCAAGGGGTTTTATGATCGTTTTTTGGCCAGATGCAATCCAGAGATTTTGAGTGTGGGTTTAAGTTATTTTGAGCCCGTGATGGAGATTAGTGATGTCGGCAAATGGGATGTTAAGCTGAGATATTGTGTCAATCCACAAGGGGTGTATCGGTTTTAAAAATAAACGGCATTGGAAAATTTTCCAATGCCGTTTATTTTTATCTTAACAGAATTAATGTGTTACATTTTTCTTTCCAGCTTTGTGACCGGATATAGCATAGTATAATATGAATAAATAGCAAGGCAACGCTATCCAATATGCTTGATGAGAACCAATAGAGTGTGCTATTTGTCCGTAAATCAATGGAATAACTGCTCCTCCTGCGATACCCATTACTAAAAGTCCGGATGCTGCACTTGTAAATTTACCGACTCCTTTTAATGCGAGCGGCCATATTGCTGGCCAAATTAACGAATTTGCAAGTCCTAGTAGGGCCACAAATAATAACGAAGTCATGCCGGAAGTTGTAACGATACCTACTGTAAAGGCAATACCTAGTATACCACAAAGTTTTAATGCTGTCTCTTGATTTAGGTATTTCGGGATACATATAATACCAATAATGTATCCTACAACCATAGCTCCCATTGTGAATCCTGTGAAGAATTTAGCATCCTCTAGACTGACGCCCTGAGAGACGCCATAAGCAATAATTGTATCGCCTGCTAATACTTCTACCCCTACATAAAGAAATAAGGTTACGAAGCCCAGGATGACGTGAGGGAAGGCCCATATACTTTTCTTGTCTTCTGAGATATTGTGGTGATCAGAAGTTTCTTCTTCGTCACCTTTGACTTCAGGTAGATTTGCTCTGGAGATCCAGAAGGATAAGATTAGTAAAACAACTACGATACCGATGTAAGGGTTGACAACCTGTAGAGCAACCTGATCAAGAGCTTTAGCATATTCTTCGGTTGACATGTTATCTACTTGTTTTGTGATTTTGTCTGCTTCTCCCAAATTTAAGAAGAGTCCTAAAATAACAGGAGCTGCGGCACCAGCAAACTTATTACAGATCCCCATGATACTTATCCGCTTTGCAGCAGTCTCAACAGGACCAATAATGGTAATGTAGGGATTGGACGCTGTTTGTAATATCGCTAATCCGCCTCCCATTATAAATAGTCCTAACAAGAAGAGTATATATGTTCTTGAAAAAGCAGCAGGTATAAAGAGTAGTGCTCCTAAAGCCATGATACCAAGAGAAATAGACATTCCTTTTTTGAATCCGAATTTATTGAGTACCCATGTCGATACGGGGGCCATCACTAGATAAGCAATGTAGAATGCAAATGTGACAAAATAAGATTGAACTTCTGTTAGTTCACATGCAATCCGAAGATAAGGTATTAATAGAGAGTTTAGCCAGGTGACGAACCCAAAGATAAAAAAAAGTGCTCCAATAATTATCATTGGGCCAAGTGTAGACTGGCCGTTTTGAGCGTTTAGGTTTTTAGAATCCATTGATTGATTATATTTTTTTAAATTATGATTTTTCTAACTACAAGACTAATAAAATTTATTCATTTAAAGAAGAGAAATATCTCAGGCAAACGATTGCATATGGTGTAAAAAATAGAGAGACTTCGATGGGCGACGTCTCTCTAAAAACCTAAACCGTATCATATAACCAATAAATGATGTTATATATTGTAAATACAATTTAATGTCGGAAATGTTTTTAAATTACTCTTGATTTTTCAATAATTGCTACAGTTAGTCTGGAAATACAAATAAGTCTATTTTTGTCATCATGCATTTTTATGTCCCAGACGTGTGTTGTTTTACCTATATGTAAAGCTCTGCAGGTAGCAGTAAGCATGCCTTTTGAGGCTGAACGAACATGATTAGCGTTGATTTCTAATCCCACTCCGACATATTTTTCGGCGTCAATTATCAAGTTGGAAGCCACGCTGCCAATAGATTCTGCTAGCACGACCGAAGCTCCTCCATGTAATATTCCAAACGGTTGACGGACATTGTCTGTAATTGGCATGGTCGCGATAATGTTGTCATGATTGATTTCCAAGGCTTTTACGTCCAATAGTTTGGTCATATACTTGTCGAATATAGTATTAACTTCTGTCAGGGTATATTTTTTAAACCAAATCATAAGTTTTATTCTTGATTTTTAAGATATCGCTCCTGCAAAATTATTCGATGGTGGTTAAGGTGTCCAGCTATGACATAAATAAAAGCCCTTACACTAATTAATCGGTCTGATGCCATCCCTTTGCGTGCTAACTCATGTTCGTTGAATGTCTCAAACAATAATAAATTTGATTTTCGAATCGCGGTAAATTCTTCAATAATGCTTTCAAATGTCCGCTCATTATGTCTTCCATTAGCCACAAATTCATCTTGCTCAAAAGAAGCTAAAGCAGTCATATCATTTCTAGCAAAGCGTAATGCTCTATAGGCCATGACACGTTCAGTATCCAGGATATGACACAAAATTTCCTTTATGGTCCATTTTCCTTCAGCATAGGTATAAGAACCACGCTCTTCGGGGATGGCTTTTATAAAGGTAGGGAAGGTGTCTAGCTGATTTGTGAGTTCTTTCATTACATCTTCAACGATCGTCTCGATATAGTCTTCATATATAGCTGGGTATTCGTCAGACTTGAGTAGGTTCATATTTTAAGTTGCTTTTTAATATTATCCTGAAAGTTGTTCCTTTTCCTATTTCTGATTCTTTAACAAAAATCTGCCCTTTATGGTAACTGACCATGCGCATAGTCAAACTCAGTCCCAACCCCCATCCTCTTTTCCTTGTCGTAAATCCGGGTTGAAAAATTGTCTCGAAATTAGATCTTGGAATGCCTTTTCCTGTATCACTAATGTCTATAAAAATTTCCTCTTTTGCAATGTTTTCCGTAATTACTACTTTTATTATGCCCTCTGTATCGATTGCATTTACGGCATTTTTTAATAGATTTTCAATGATCCAGTCAAATAAGGGTACATTAAGCATTGCCTCTACATGTTTGTCGCCTTCCAGTATAAAAGTTATTTTATCACTAGTTCGGACTTTGAAATAATTGATAAAATCACTTACGACGAGATAGACATTATGGTTAGAGAGTGATGGAGTTGATCCTATTTTTGAAAAACGGTCTGCCACGATTTCTAGTCTTTTCACATCACGTTCCATTTCATTTACTACGTCGTCATTTTCGGCATCAAACTTAAGTCGGATGAGCTCCACCCAACCCATCAAGGAGGAGATAGGAGTGCCTAATTGGTGAGCTGCTTCTTTTGCCATACCTACCCACACTAAGTTTTGTTCAGATTTTTTTATAGAGTTGAAGACGGAGTATGCAATAATTAAGAAAATTGCAATTAGTGAAAGCTGTATATAAGGGAATATACGTAGTTGTTGCAGGGCATCGGATTCTTTATAATAAACAGACCAGGACTTTCCGGAGTCCAAGCTTAGTGTTATAGGAGGATGCATTCTTTTCATCTCGTACAACTGCTTTTGAAAGTAATCTGGATCGTAATGGCCCCCGTCCTTATGATTTTCCTCTACTTTTATGTTTGTCTTAGTGCTATCGAGATCTCTCCAAAAAATGATATTATCCTTTTCATCGGTGATTATAGCAGGCAGTGATAGACTGTCACGTACTGCGTAAATAAAGCTTATGAAGTCATCATCAACGTCTGGCATGGTCATAATACTCCGTGTGCTCATCGCCCATACCTCTGCTTTGGTTCTTTCGGATTTTGATAAATTTTTCACCAAATAGTTAGTGTATAAAAGGGATGCAAGACCAATTAGAGCCGCAAATAGCAGTAGGAGGATTTTCCAAACCTGTTTATTGTATTTATATGTGTTCATTTTTTAGGATGATCAATATGCAAAATAGTTATTTTATTGAAGATTTCCCTTTAAATATAGGGTCTACCTGTAGTTTTTACTAATTCAGTGTTATTTTAATCATTCAGAAATCAGTAATTTTGTGTTATGAGTTTGCAGAAAAAAGTTAGAGTGCGCTTCGCGCCAAGTCCAACCGGAGGATTACATTTAGGAGGAGTAAGAACAGCTTTGTTCAATTATTTATTTGCAAAGCAGCACGACGGTGAGTTTATTTTAAGAATTGAAGATACTGATCAGACTCGATTTGTCCCTGGAGCAGAAGAGTATATAAATGAGTGTTTGGCTTGGTGTGGCATTTTGCCGGATGAGAGTCCCTCAAATCCTGGCACTTTTGGACCTTATCGCCAAAGCGAACGTAAGCCTTCTTACAGACAGTATGCCGAACAGTTAATTGCAGCAGGTTATGCCTATTATGCTTTTGATACGTCAGAAGAGCTTGATGCGCTGAGACAGTCTCAACCTAATTTTCGTTATGCTCAGGAAAATAGGATGAGTCTGCGTAATTCGTTGACTTTATCACCAGAGGAAACACAAAGATTACTTGATACAAACGTACCATATACTATCCGGATTAAGATGCCTGAAGATCACATCGTGTCTTTTGACGATATGATTAGAGGTAGAGTCTCGTTCGAGACGAAATTAGTCGATGATAAGGTTCTCTTAAAGGCAGATGGTATGCCTACTTATCATTTGGCTGTCGTGGTAGATGACAAGGCTATGGAAATATCTCATGTATTTAGAGGTGAAGAGTGGTTGCCTTCGGCTCCTGTCCATTTGCTGTTGTGGGAGTATTTAGGTTGGTCTGACGACATGCCGCAGTGGGCACACCTACCATTGATATTGAAACCGGACGGTAACGGTAAATTAAGTAAACGCGATGGAGATCGTTTGGGTTTTCCAGTTTATGCAATGAACTGGACCGATGCCAAAACGGGAGATCTGACCAAAGGTTTTAGAGAACTCGGCTTCTTGCCAGAAGCTTTTGTGAATATGTTGGGCGTACTTGGTTGGAACGATGGGACAGAGCAGGAGATTTTTACCCTTCCTGAGTTGGTAGAGAAATTTTCTGTAGAGAGAATCAACAAATCTGGTGCTAAATTCGATTTTGAAAAAGCCAAATGGTTCAACCATGAATGGATAAAAAAGATGGACAATACCGCGTTATTGCCTTTGGTGCGTGAAAGTTTAGTTCAACATGGCGTTTCAGCTATTGAAGACTCTTCTATTGCTACTATTTTGTCGGTCGTTAAGGAACGTATGACTTATCTATCTGACTTTTGGGCACAGGCATCATTCTTTTTTCAAATGCCACAGCATTATGACGTTGATGCGGTAAAGCCAAAATGGAATGCCGATAAAACAAAATTCTTTGAGGATATTCTCGTAGAATTTGAAGGCCAAGATTGGCAAGCATCTGTATTGGAGCCTTTTTTTAAAGAACGTGTGCAGTCCTCAGGTATGAAAATTGGAGAATTGATGATGCCTTTTAGAATCATGCTGGTTGGAGGGAAGTTTGGACCTGATGTCTTTTTGATTGCGGAGATTCTAGGTAAGGATCAAGTGATAAATCGAGTTAATGTTGCACTAGATGTATTTAATAGTTAATTTAGGTTCTTTGAATCTAAACCAAACTTTATGAGAAAAATTAATTTATTAGCATTTTTTGTCGCTATAAGTATTTTGACGCTTTCATGTGTGACCAACAAATCACTACAGGGCAATCCGGAGGAACGTCTAGGTTGGAAGTTAGGTGCGCAGGCGTATACTTTTCGCTTGTTTTCCTTTGCGCAGGCTTTGGATAAACTAGATAGTTGTGATTTACGTTATGTGGAAGCTTTCCCCGGACAAACTATTGGCGCAGGTAGCACTGAAAAGATGGGTTACGAGCTTTCGATAGAAGGTCGAACATTGGTTAGGCGTTTGTTGAAAGATAAAGGGATTACGCTACATGCTTTTGGAGTTGTTGGGGCGAAGGATGCTGAAGAGTGGGAGAAGGTATTTTTGTTTGCAAAGGACATGGGGGTTAAAGTGTTAAATGTCGAGCCTTCTGATGCTCATTTGGACATCGTATCTAGCCTGTGTGATAAGTATAAAATAAAGGCAGCTTTGCACAACCACCCTGATCCTTCTAAATACTGGAAACCAGAGGTAGTGTTGGATGCGTTAAAGGGACGGAGCAAGTATATGGGAGCTGCGGCTGATGTTGGGCACTGGATGCGTTCGGGATTGGATCCAGTAGCTTGCTTGAAGCAGTTGGAAGGACATATCTTTCATTTGCACTTTAAAGACCTCAACGAATTCGGAAATAAAAAAGCCCACGATGTTCATTGGGGCACTGGAAAATTACCGTTACAGGGAGTTATTGATGAGTTAAAACGTCAAAAATTTGAAGGAATGATCTCTGCGGAATATGAATATAATTGGGCAAATAGTAAAGATGATGTGCGACAAAGTGTAATTAACTTTAGAAAACTAATAAAATAATAAAAGGAGGTTTTTAACCTCCTTTTATTATTTATATGTCTTTTCAATGTTATCGGATAACTCTTTGTTATTTTCCAACATATAAGCTATGCTCTTGATAACACGGTTGTGCTTTTTAACAAATGGATTTTCTTCATTCCAGACATATCCAGCTAATACAGCACAGACTTTCTCCTTGACGTCCAGGTTTTCAGGTCTGTGAAAAAATAATGTCTGTAAATTGCCTGTATACCATTCCTTTACATAGGTGGTGAATACATCAATGCCGCGTTGCATATATTGTGTGAAATCTTTTTCCCAATCTATTTTTTCACCATTGATTTGTCTCCAGGCAAGTTTTGCGGCTAGGATTCCGGATTCGGTGGCAAAGCATACACCTGATGAAAATACAGGATCTAAAAACTCCGAACTATTTCCGGTGAGTGCAAATCCATCACCATACATGTTGGTGACCGCAGCTGAGTAATTTTTCAAGTGAATCGGTTTGAAAATAAACTCAGTTCCAGCGAATCTTTTAACGTAGAAATCAGAGAGTTGGATTGCCTTTTGTAGTGCTGTCGCTGTATCGCCGTTTTCGGCTAATCGTTCAATAAATGCGGTGTCGGCTACTATCCCAAGGCTCGTATTGCCATTGGAAAATGGAATAACCCATAGCCACACTTCGGTATCCAGCACATCAAAAGAAATCTGTGTTCCTTCGATACCTACGGGTCTGTTAATGTCCTTAACATGAGAAAAGATAGCAGAATGCGGGTTTAGTTTCGACGGTTTGTCCAAATTTAGTAACCGTGGTAATACCCGGCCATAACCACTAGAATCGATTACAAACTTAGATTTGATCTGTGACTCGTTTCCCTCTTTATCTACAACGGTAGTTATGGAGTCTGATCCGTCGAAGGAAATGGCCGTAACCGTAGTTTCAAAGCTGATATCGACGCCCTTCTCTATCAGTGTATCGGTCATGATCTTATCAAAATCAGCTCTTGGAATTTGCCAGGTCCAATCCCAACCTTCACCAAATTTTTGACTAAAATCAAAAATACTAATGACTTGTCCTCGGATGAAGCGTGCTCCTGGTTTTTTTTGAAAATTCTGCTTGTCTAAGTCGTCCAAGAGACCAGCCTCTTCGAAGTGATCCATGACACGAGGGATGAGACTTTCTCCTACTACGAGCCTAGGAAATCTACTTTTTTCTACAACTTTGATATTTGCACCTTGTTTTTGCAGGTATCCAGCAGCTACACAGCCAGAAGGGCCTGCTCCTATAATCAAAATGTCAACTTGACTTGTTTTCATTCAATAAAGAATTCAATTTAAACCTAAATAATTCAATTATTTAGCACACCTCTGCCATCTAGGGCTTTTTTATAGAGGAAATGTGTTATTTTTGCACTCGGCTACTAGCAAAGGTACTTAATTATCTTGCTGAAGAAAGAAGATAATCTAAAAATTGGAAAGTAAAAAGACCACATATATAAATGATTTCTATTCATAAAGATCTTTCATTAGATCAATTTGCAGACATATTATTAAATCGGAAACAGGTAGGATTGGGCAGTGAGACGATCGAAGTAGTCAAAGAGAGTTTTAAATTCTTAAAGTCATTTATTGAGAATAAGATTATTTATGGTGTTAATACGGGTTTTGGCCCGATGGCGCAGTATCGTATTCAAGATGCCGATCGTATTCAGCTACAATACAATTTGATTCGTAGTCATGCTTCAGGAACTGGCGACCTTCTGCCAAATGACATTGTTAAGGCGGCGATGCTTACTCGTCTCTGTAATCTCTCGAAAGGAAAATCAGGCGTACATATATCCGTTTTGGAGTTACTGCAGGAATTTATCAATCGTGATATCACTCCCGTGATTTTTGCCCATGGAGGTGTGGGAGCTAGTGGAGATCTCGTGCAGTTGGCACATTTGGCACTTACTTTAATCGGTGAGGGAGAGGTAATATATCAGAATCAAAGGAGATTAACGCATGAAGTGTTCTCTGAGTTGGGCTTAAAGCCAATCGCGGTAGAGGTTCGTGAGGGTATATCTTTGATTAATGGTACTTCGGTGATGACGGGAGCCGGAATGGTTAATTATTTTCATGCAAAACAGTTGCTCTGTTGGTCTGTGGAGTTGTCTTCTATTATGAATGAACTTGTAAAAGCGCATGATGATCATTATTCGGTCACGCTAAACGAAGTGAAAAAGCATCAAGGACAACAGGATATTGCAGCGATGATGCGTGATCACCTGGCTGATTCAAAATTGATCCGTAAACGTGAAGAAGACCTGTATTCAGGGAATAATCTAGAAGAGATTTTCAAGGATAAGGTGCAAGAGTATTATTCTTTGCGTTGTGTGCCACAAATCTTAGGACCTGTGTTAGAGACTATCGAGCAAGTTGGACATATTTTAGAAAGTGAGGTGAATTCAGTCAGTGATAACCCGATTATATCTGTCGAGGATCAGAATGTATATCATGGAGGTAATTTTCACGGTGACTATATCTCATTGGAAATGGATAAATTGAAGTTGGCTGTTACCCGATTGACGATGTTGTCGGAACGTCAATTGAATTACTTGATGAATTCTAAGATTAACGAAATATTGCCTCCCTTTGTCAACATGGGTAAGCTTGGTTTCAATTTTGGAATGCAGGGGGCTCAGTTTACAGCGACTTCGACGACAGCTGAAAACCAAACGCTTTCCAATTCAATGTACGTGCATAGCATACCTAATAATAATGACAACCAAGACATCGTAAGTATGGGTACAAATGCTGCTGTGATTACACATAAGGTTATTGTGAATGCATATGAAGTACTGGCTATACAATTGATATCGGTGGTGCAGGCTATTGATATACTATCCTGTCAAGATATGGTGTCTAGTCGTACAAAAGCAATATATAGGGATATAAGAAGTATAATTCCAGCGTTTTCGGAAGATAAGCCGTTGTATATAGCTATTCAATCCGTCAAGAATTATTTAATGAAACAGGGGTAACCATGAAGTGTGCATTAGTAACCGGAGGATCTCGAGGTATAGGACGTTCTATTTGTCAAAAATTAGCTAATGATTTAGGCTATTTTGTTTTGATCAATTATCAAGGGAATGAAGCTGCGGCGCTAGAAACGCTGCGATTGATTGAAGAGGTAGGTGGAAAGGGAGCCCTGTTAAAGTTTGATGTAGCAAACGAAGAGGCTGTAGCCACAGTGTTGATGGATTGGACGCAAGAGCATCCAGATGCCGTTGTAGAGGTGGTTGTTAATAATGCAGGCATTGCCAAAGATGGATTGTTTATGTGGATGAAGAAAGAGGATTGGCAAAGTGTTTTGGATGTATCGTTGAATGGATTCTTTCATGTAACTAACTTTTTTATTCAAAAAATGTTACGGAATCGATATGGACGTATTATTAATGTGGTGTCAGTTTCTGGGGTAAAAGGTACGGCAGGACAAACCAATTATTCTGCAGCAAAGGCGGGAGTCATCGGAGCGACAAAGGCATTGGCACAAGAAGTTGCTAAGCGCAATGTTACAGTAAATGCTGTAGCTCCCGGTTTTATTCAAACCGATATGACTGCCGAAATGGATGAACAGGAGTTGGTAAAGCTAATTCCAGCAAATCGTTTTGGTAAAGCAGAAGAGGTGGCTGATTTGGTTTCATTTTTGGCATCCAAAAAATCTAGTTATATTACAGGTGAAATCATAAATATAAATGGGGGTATTTATTCCTAGATACACGTATGGATAAAAGGGTAGTGATCACAGGAATGGGAATTTATTCTTGCATAGGGACGAACTTGGAAGAGGTTAAGCAATCTCTATTCGAAGGGAAGTCTGGTATAATGGTTGATAAATCTAGGATTGATTTTGGATTTAAATCACCACTTACGGGGATGGTTCCTGTGCCAAATCTAAAGAATGAGTTGACCCGGAGACAGCGGATTAGCATGGGAGAAGAATCTGAGTATGCTTATATAGCTACACGTGAGGCTTTACAACATGCCGCAATCGATTCGGTTTACCTTGACGCCAACGAGATAGGAATTTTATATGGTAATGATAGCGTGTCAAAGGCTGTGATAGAAGCTACAGATATTGTCCGGGAGAAGAAGGATACACAATTGATTGGCTCGGGCGCTATTTTTAAGTCTATGAATTCGACGGTGACGATGAATCTGGCGACGATTTTAGGGTTAAAAGGCGTAAATATGACCATCAGTGCTGCTTGCGCCAGCGGCTCACATGCCATTGGTTTAGGTTATATGTTTATTAAGCAGGGACTGCAGGATATGATTATCTGTGGAGGTGCTCAGGAAATCAATCCCTATGCTATGGCTAGTTTTGATGGTTTAGGCGTTTTTGCTGAGGATATTGAGCATCCCGAATTAGCTTCACGGCCTTTTGATATTGGCCGTACGGGATTAGTTCCGAGCGGCGGGGCAGCTACGGTTATTCTAGAGAGTTATGAATCGGCCGTAAAGCGTGGGGCACCTATCATTGCGGAAGTTCTGGGATATGGATTTTCTTCTAATGGAGGACATATCTCTACACCCAATATTGACGGGCCAGCAATGGCCATGCGGCGTGCTTTGGAACAGGCAGGTATAGTTGCTGGAGATGTTGATTACATTAACGCCCACGCTACGTCTACTCCTATTGGGGATGCCAATGAAGCGAAAGCTATATTGGAGGTTTTTGGTGGAAAACCCTTTGTAAGTTCGACAAAGTCGATGACGGGACATGAGTGTTGGATGGCGGGAGCGAGTGAGATCGTATATTCCACCTTGATGTTAAAACATGGCTTTATAGCTCCTAATATTAATTTAAAGCAAGTAGATGAGGGGTTGGAAGAATTAAATTTAGTTTCATCAACAATAAAACAAGAATTTGACATATATTTGTCAAATTCTTTTGGATTTGGTGGAACAAATTCAGCGGTAGTAGTTAAGAGATTTAATAATGAGTAACGCGGATATTAAGCAGAAGATAAATGAGATTTTAGTCGAGGAATTTGAGGTGGATGCGGAGGTAATACAGCCCGAAGCACCCCTTAGGGAGTCCCTTGATCTAGATAGTTTGGATTATGTGGATTTAGTCGTGTTGATCGAATCCAACTTTGGTGTCAAATTGGGAGAGGCAGATTTTGCAGGCATGACAACTTTCCAGGATTTCTACAACGTGATTGAACATAAAATATCAGCAAAGTAATTTTTGATAACCATGAGCCAATGGGACGGAAAGTCGAAAGGAACACTCCTTGGCTATAAAATATTTGTTTTCTTTATCAAGAAATTTGGTGTCCGTACAGCTTACGGACTTCTTGTTTTTGTAGCCCTTTATTACTTTCTGTTCTACCCCAGTAGTTTTAAGAATATTTTCTATTATCTTCATGATCGGCAAGGGCTTTCAAAGTGGACGTCATTTTGGAAAGTTTATAGTGTCTATTTTGTGTTTGGAAAGACTATTATCGATAAAGTAGTTATTTCAGCAGGTATGCGGGATCAGTTTACCTATGAATTTGATGGAATTGAATCGTTAAAAGAAGCTTTGGAAGAGCGTAAGGGAGGGATTTTAATTTCGGCACATGTTGGGAATTTTGAAATTTCGGAGCAGTTTTTTTCAGATCTTGATCTTAGTTTTCAAATCAATCAGGTGACTGTAGATCAGGAAGTGTCCGTGATTAAAGAATATTTACAAACGATAGCGGAGAAGTCTACAATAAAACATATTTACATCAAGGATGATATGTCGCATGTATTTGATATCAATGATGCGCTTTCTAATAATGAGTTGATTTGTTTTACTGGGGATCGTTATTTTGACGGATCTAAAGTGCTGGAGGCTGAGCTATTGGGTAAGAGGGCTCTTTTTCCAGCAGGGCCGTTCCATTTGGCATCAAGATTGGGTGTGCCTATTATATTTGTGTATGTGATGAAAGAGACCAATAGTCACTATCATCTTTATGCTCGTCGGGCAGAAGGAGTGAGACGGAGAGATGCACAGGGGGCATTGGAAGCGTATGTGAAGAGCGTAGAAGGGATACTATCTCGCTACCCATTGCAATGGTTTAATTTTTTTGATTTTTGGAATAGAAAGGAAAAAGCTTCTTCCTAGATTTATGAAACAAGTTTTAGTAGTATACTATAGCCAATCTGGGCAATTGGAAGATATCGCGAAATCAATAGCGCAGCCATTTTCGGATGATGAGGATGTTAAGCTTGATTTTTACGAGATCCGTACAGTTCATTCTTTCCCTTTTCCTTGGCGAGGGGATGTGTTTTTTGATATTTTTCCAGAGACTTTTCAACAAATTCCTGAAGAAATCCACCCTCCGCCACAGCATATTTTAGAAAAGAAGTATGATCTAATATTGTTCCATTACCAGGTTTGGTATTTGACGCCCTCGATTCCTATTAATTCTTTTTTGAAAAGTCCCTATGCTGCGACTATTTTGTCCGGTACGCCTGTTGTGACGGTCAGTGGATCTCGTAATATGTGGGCCAAAGCGCAGGATAAGGTAAAAGCATTATTGGTTCAGAATGGAGCTCGGTTGGTTGGTAATATTGCTCTGACGGATAGACATCATAATATGATTTCGGTAGTCACTATAGTTGATTGGTTATTTTCCGGTATAAAACGCCGAGCGTATGGTATATTTCCGTTGCCCGGTGTCGCTGATCAGGAAATCAGGGGTGCATTCAAATATGGGGAGACCATTCTTTCCCGAGTAAAGGAGGGTAACTTCACATGGATGCAGGAGTCATTATTGGCCCAAGGGGCAGTGGATTATCGATTTTTCTTAGTTTCGATGGATAAGAAAGCCAATCGAATGTTTCAAATTTGGTCAACACTGATTCTTAAAAATCCAAAAAAACGTAAAGTGCTGGTCAACTGTTTTAAATATTATGTAGTTTTTGCTATATATTTTCTGTCTCCTATTGTATTTTTAATCGAATTATTGCTGCTTCCAATTTTATATTTTGCTAGAATTAAAAAGGAAAAGGCCCATTATCAAGGTATTTAACAGATGAATGAAGTTTTTATAAATCGTGTAAGTAAATTTTTACCCAATGAGCCCATTGTTAATGAGGATATGGAGATATACCTCGGTAAAATTAACGATAGGGAATCTAAGGCTAAGCGTATTGTCTTACGTAATAATGGTATCCAGACCCGGTATTATGCGCTTACAAAAGAAGGTGTGCCTACGCATACAAATGTATTGCTTACGGCAAATGCTATCCGTAATCTGTTGGATGAGGATTTTAAAGCTTCGGACATTCAACTGATTTCTTGTGGTACATCATCTCCCGATTATTTAATGCCTTCGCACGCTGTTATGGTTCATGGAGAATTGAAGAGTGGGCAATCGGAAGTTAACTCCGCTTCGGGCAATTGTTGTGCGGGGATGAATGCGCTAAAGTTTGGTTATTTATCGGTAAGGGCTGGAAATACGGTGAATGCGGTATGTACAGGTTCCGAACGGATGTCTTCCTGGATGTTGGCAGATCATTACAATAAGGAAGTTGAAAGCCTTCAGGAACTAGAACAGCAGCCAATTATTGCTTTTAATAAAGATTTTTTACGCTGGATGCTTTCGGATGGTGCAGGGGCTATGCTTTTGGAAAATCAACCTAGAGGTCCACTGTCGTTACGTATAGAGTGGATAGAAGGTTATTCGTATGCCCACGAACTGGACGTGTGTATGTATGCTGGAGCTGATAAGCTTCCAGAGGGAACATTGAAGCCGTTTAGTGATTATCCTTCTGTAGAATGGCTGAATCAGTCTGTTTTTGCAGTCAAGCAGGATACGAAACTACTGGATAAATATATTTTGGACAAAGGGGTAGAAAGCATGAAATCTGCTATGCATAAGCACGGTATTGGTCCCGAAGATGTCGATTATCTATTGCCACATGTGTCATCACATTATTTTGTGGATGGTCTATACGATCGCTTTGCAAAAGCAGGAATAGAGATTACGAGGGACAAGTGGTTTATGAATCTACGCTCGGTCGGTAATGTGGGGGCGGGTTCGGTATACCTGATGTTAGAAGAATTAGTGCATTCAGGACAGTTGCTAAAAGGACAACGTATTTTGTTGTGTGTGCCAGAAAGCGCACGTTTTACCTATTCTTACGCCTATTTAACTGTTTGCTAATGGTTCCGATACAGGGAGAAGATATTTTAAAATTAATTCCACAGCGGTTTCCTATGGTCCAGATCGGTAGGTTGCTTGCATATAAGTTAGAGACTGTTGTTGTCGATTTTGAAATAAAGACGGATAATATTTTTTTACTTGGAGATCAAATGCAGGAGAGTGGGCTATTGGAGCATATGGCGCAATCGGTGGCAGCGCACACGGGATACGGTTATTATATCCGTGGCGAGCAGGCACCTACTGGATATATCGGTTCTATTCAGAAAGCCGAGGTATACAGATTACCATCAGTAGGCGAGGTGTTGACTAGTCGGGTGGAGATTGTACAGGAGTTTATGGGAGTCACCTTGGTCCATATAGAAACATACGTAGCAGAGGAATGCATAAGCTCTGCACAGATGAAAACGGTCATTGCTTCAACGTCTTAATATGGCAACAGAATCTATCAGAATACCAATTCATGAGTTTTTGCCACATAGGGACCCTATGTTGATGGTTGATTATATTGTGGAGATCAGTCAAGGTCATGTCATTTGTGAATATACGATTGAGTCTGACTGTGTGTTTCTGGAAGAGAATGTGTTACAGGAAGTCGGTTTGATTGAACATATGGCTCAAACCTGCTCCTCTATTGTTGGGCAGAACTACTATTCGGAAGACTATAATCCTGAAGTCGATGAGCGTGTGATTGGGTTTATTTCTGCTATTAAAAGTGTTTGTATCGAGCAGCTGCCTCGACAAGGGGCATGTATTCGTACAAAGGCAAGTCTGGTCTCGCAGTTTGAAGGTGCAGGATACACTATTTGTACGATGTCGGTCATTGCGGAGGTTCTCGATATGAAGGTTGCAGAGGCTGATATCAATTTGTTTTTACAAGAACGTAAATCTTAATATCCATGAAATATCCAGATAATAATGGCAACACAAATACGAATGACCATAGTTGGGATATTCCATCTCGACAGCTCGGGACAAGTTAATGGCAACTGAAAATCAAACCGAGCTTTCGAACTCATGAAATAATTATATACATATGAAATATCCATGTAGTACCGGCCGCATAAACACGAATGAATATAGTTTGGATATTCCATATGGCAACTGAAAATCAAATTATATACATATGAAAAAGTCAGAAGTACCTCAGGATAGTGGCCGGATTGTGCAAAAAGGCTCTCGAGAAATGTATTATGCAGTAGATGAGGATGGTGAATATACCACCGCTTTGAGTACAGGATGGGAAGCGAAGAATATCGTACAAGATCATACGATGAAAGTTCTACAGGCTGAAATCGATCAGGCTAAAGCGGATGTAAAGGCCGGAAAGCGGAGCCCTGTCTATTATTATATGTTATTGACGAGAATGGATGTAGGTGTCCTGTCGGGATATACAGGCTTTTGGCAATGGCGTATTAAGCGTCATTTCCGACCAACGGTATTTAATAAATTGAGTGATGATCGGTTACAGAAGTATGCTGATGCATTCGATATCACAATAGTAGAGTTAAAGAATTTTAAAGGAGATTAATGCAGTTAGATTTTACACATCACCAATCTGCACATTGTGAAAGTGGGGTGGCTTCAAACTTATTGAAGGATAAGGGACTTAATCTCTCTGAGCCTATGGTTTTTGGTTTAGGTGCGGGTATATTTTATGTTTATCTGCCCTTTTTGAAAGTCAGTAATGCTCCGGGATTGAGCTACCGTCCTATGCCAGGATGGATCTTTAGCCGTATGGCTAAGCGTCTGGGGATTAAAATTGAGCGCAAGAAATTTGCAAGTCCGGTGAAGGCCCAGCAGCAGCTGGATGCGAATCTGAAACAGAATATCCCTTCGGGATTGCAGGTGGGGGTCTATCATTTACCCTATTTTCCGGATGATTATCGGTTCCATTTCAATGCGCATAATCTGGTTATCTATGGTAAGGAAGGTGATGAGTATCTCGTGAGCGATCCTACTATGGAAGGCGTACATCGATTGACGGAAAAGGAGTTGGAACGGGTGCGTTTTGCAAAAGGTGTGCTGGCTCCGAAAGGGCATTTATATTATCCAACCTATGTGCCTGCTGAGCATAAGATTGATTGGGGCAAGGCTATTCGTAAATCGATACGGAAGGCCTGTAATGATATGTTGGCTCCTGTTCCTATAGTCGGGGTAAGGGGAATGCGTACAGTAGCGAAAGCTATTGCCAAGTGGCCCCAAAAGGTAGGTGTGCCCAAAGCTAATTATTACTTGGCTCAGATGGTACGTATGCAGGAGGAGATAGGGACTGGCGGTGGCGGTTTCCGTTATATTTATTCTGCTTTCTTGCAGGAAGCGGGACATAAGATCAATAATACTGCCTTACTCGATTTATCTACAGAAATGACAGCGATTGGTGATTTGTGGCGTGATTTTGCTGTTAATGCGTCTCGTGTGTATAAAAAGAGAAGTAATCAAGGGGATGTGTATAATACATTGTCTGCGGAGTTGCTCCACTTAGCGGATCTTGAAGAAGCGTTTTTTAAGAAGCTGAAAAAAGCTGTTTAGATAATATGGAGATCATTCGAATAGATAGCCTTTCTAAGAAATATAAAGACGCCGATTATTACTCGGTGGAGAATCTTAGTCTTCAGATTTCCAAAGGGGAGGTATTTGGTCTGTTGGGCCCCAATGGAGCTGGTAAGACGACATTAATCTCTATGCTATGTGGATTGCTCAAGCCTACATCAGGTAACTTTACGATTGCTGGCCTTTCTTATAGAGAGTCGGCAATGGCTATCCGTCGATTAATTGGTGTAGTGCCGCAAGAGTATGCTTTGTACCCTACACTGACGGCTACGGAAAACCTGGTTTATTTTGGAGCAATGTATGGCCTGAAAGGAAAGAATCTAAACCAATTGGTTGAGGTGGGTTTAGCTGAAATGGGACTCTCAAAGTTTGCACATAAAAAAATAGGCGCTTTCTCGGGAGGTATGAAGCGTCGGGTCAATCTATTGGCGGGAATTCTACATGATCCTAAGTTGCTTTTTCTGGATGAACCTACTGTAGGGGTGGACGTGCAGTCGAAAAATGCAATCCTTGAGTTTTTAAAAGAACGAAATCAATCTGGTATGACCTTGGTCTATACCTCGCACCATCTTATTGAAGCACAGGAACTGTGTGATCGTATTGCCATTATTGAAGGAGGAAAGATCATCGCTCAAGGGGCTCCTCAGGAACTCATCCATAAGACTCAGGGAGCACGAAATTTGGAGGATGTTTTTATTGCATTGACAGGAAGGGGGCTTAGGGATGTTATATAAGTTGTCGATGGCTATTCGCAAGGAATTAATCCTCCAGTTTAGAGATATTGGTGGACTTATTATTCTTTTTGTGATGCCTATGGTTCTGTTGATCACCATTACTATGGTACAAAAAGGGTCCTTCGATTCTATTACCGGAACTAGGATCCCGGTGCTACTGGTAGACAATGATGGAGGAGAGATTGCCGAAACGGTTAGAAAAGAACTAGGTAGTACAGGAAATTTTATTATTGTAGAGGAAATCGGCGATCAGACAATGTCCGAGGCATCCGCAAAGGAAGCTGTCTTTAGAGGAGATTATCAATTGGCTATTGTGCTTCCGCCAAAGCTGAGTGAAGATTTGAATCTACATATTAAACAGAATGTGGACATGGTAATGGCAGAGTTCTCGTATTCCGATTCGGATACGGTGCATGCTGCTGCAGTGGTGATCCAAAAGAAGGATGTTAATTTGTATTTTGATCCTGCTACACAGGAATCTTTTAAAACAGCGATAAAAAGTTCTATCGATAAATTGATTGCTACGATTGAAAAAGACAAGGTTTATAAAGTATTTCAGGAAGAACTGGGTGTCAGTGAAGAAGCTGTATTTGATGAGGATCAGATTCTTCAATACCGTGAAATTGGTCCTACGGAAGGAGGGATTTCTATAAAACCTAGTGCTGTACAGCATAATGTACCGGCTTGGTCTTTATTTGCTATTTTCTTTATTGTAGTGCCTCTCTCTATCAATATAGTGAAAGAAAAGTCACAGGGTACTATGGTTCGTCTTATAACGAACCCGGTACCTTATACGTTGTTTCTTTTGGGTAAGACTTTTACGTATTTATTGGTTAGTCTGATTCAATTTTACCTGATGCTTGTTGTTGGGGTATATGTATTTCCTCTGTTAGATTTACCTTCCTTTGAGGTGGGCTCTAATTTTATACAGTTGTCTACCATGGCACTTTTTGCAGGGCTTGCAGCCATAGGTTTCGGTATCTTATTGGGGACAATAGCTACTACACAGGAGCAGTCTGCTCCGTTTGGAGCTACATTTGTTGTTATTTTGGCCGCGATAGGTGGTGTATGGGTGCCTGTCTTTGTCATGCCTGCTATTATGCAGACTATTTCGAGGCTTTCTCCTATGAACTGGGCGCTGAACGGTTTTTATGATATTCTGCTCCGACAGGGGAGTTGGACGGCTATTCTGCCTCAACTAATTTTATTACTTTTGTTTTTTATACTTACCTTGCTGATTGCTGTCCTATATGATAAGAAGAAAAGAACTATATAACGAGGCGAGTCATTTGACAATATCCAAATGGGCTGAAGTTCGATTTAACGAAGTGGATTCGTTGGGGATTGTATGGCATGGACATTATATTACTTTTTTTGAGGACGGGCGCGAAGCTTTCGGGAGAGAATATGGCATAGATTACCTTGCGGTACAGGCTGCTGGGTATACAACGCCTATCGTTAAAACTATTTGTGAACACAAGCTTCCATTACGATACGGGGATAAGTTTAGGATAGAAACTTCCTTTATTGATACGCCGGCAGCAAAAATGATATTTAAGTATCGGATTTTTAACCCACAGGGGGCTTTGGTTTGTCTAGGTGAAACTACACAGGTCTTTTTGGATAATGAAGGTATATTGACGTTGAATACGCCTGATTTTATTCTGAATTGGAAGAAGAAAGTAGGATTAGTATAGTGTTTAAACCGGTGTACATATCGACAGTAAATTGTGTAAGTCCATTAGGAATGGATCTGGAAAGCAATTGGTCTGCCTTAATGGAGGGAGAAAGTGCCATCCGCACGGTAGATATAGGAATGCTTAAAAGTGTGCCTGTAGCTTGCTTTGTTGATCCACTGTCATTAATGGAAGATCTGTCTTTATCTTTTCTGGAAAATCTGTCCCTACAGGCTATATCACCGTTGCTAAGGGATAAAATAATTACAGCACGGACTGGTTTTGTGCTTTCGACAACGAAAGGGAATATTGATAAACTAGGGTCTACATCTATTCAGGAGGTTGAATTGGGGCGAATGGGTGAGATATTGGCCCATAGATTTGGTTTTATCGCCAAACCTATAGTTGTTTCTCATGCCTGTGTTTCGGGATTGTTGGCGGTATCAGTTGCCAAACGATTGATACAGATGGGGCAATACGATGAGATATTGGTATTAGCTGCTGATCAGGTCAGTGAGTTTGTACTGTCTGGATTTCAGTCTTTTCAGGCAATGAGTAGTGGACCATGCCGTCCGTTTGATGCGGAACGTGATGGTGTGACTTTGGGAGAAGCTGTTGCTGCGGCTTGGGTAACTAGTCATCAGGCAGGAAGTCTGGTACAGATCCTGGGCGAAGGAGCTATCAATGATGCTAATCATATATCTGGACCATCACGTACAGGGGAGGGGCTGGTAAGGAGTGTAGAAGCTGCTTTTAAGGAGGCCGGTATTACAAATGATAGTATTGATTTTATCTCGGCACACGGTACAGCAACACTGTACAACGATGAGATGGAAGCTTTGGCATTTAATCGTTTGGGTTTATCAGGTGTGCCTACGCATAGTTTAAAAGGCTACTATGGTCACACTTTGGGGGCTTCTGGTTTGTTGGAGTTGGCAATATCTACCAAGTCCCTGTACGAAAACAGGTTAGTTGCGACAAAGGGTTTTACGCGGTTGGGGACTTCTAAATACCTGAATATTATTCAAGATTCTTCTTCAACGGCTTTAAATTGTTGCCTGAAGACGGCATCTGGTTTTGGGGGTAGTAACACGGCTATGATTATAAAAAAGGTGTAGTGGCAGAAACATTTTACATATCAGCGTATACAACCGTGTTTGATCGACAGGTGGCGGTCAATGGAGAGGTTGTGTATTCGAGTGAAGCTAGTTCATTTGCTACGTTTGTAAAAGATGCTGTGAAAAATATTCAGGTCGATTATCCTAAGTTTTATAAGATGGACAATCTGAGTAAGTTGGCAATCACAGCGGGTGAGTACTTGTTGCGTGGTAGGGCTAGTGTACAGGATACTGCGGTTATCTTGGCAAATCGATCCGGTAGTCTGGACACGGATATGCGACATTGGGCAACGATTCAGGAGGAATCGAATTATTATCCTAGCCCTGCGATATTTGTATATACATTGGCAAATATTTGTGTAGGAGAGCTGTGTATCCGACATCATTTGCTGGCAGAGAATGCTTTTTTTGTATCTGATTGCTATGATGTGAAGAGTTTGCATGCTTATGCAGCGTATCTATTGCTGTCCGGAAAGGCATCACGTGTGTTATGTGGTTGGGTGGAGTTATTTGAAGAAGAGTATAAGGCGGTCATGTATACAGTCGAACGCACTGGGATAATACCGCATACGATAGAACAAATTGATCAATTATTTTTAATATAAAATGGAAGAATTAAAAGAAGAGCTAAAAGGTAAGATCATTGAGGTTTTAAATTTAGAAGATATTGCCGTATCTGATATCAATGATAATGACTCCTTGTTTGGAGATGGTCTGGGATTAGATTCTATCGATGCTTTAGAGCTTATCGTTCTGTTGGATAAAGGTTACGGAATCAAGTTGAGTGATCCTAAGCAGGGTAAGGCTATATTTGAGTCGATCAATACAATGGCTGATTTTATTTCGAAAAATAGAACTAAATAGCTGATGTCCAGCGGTGTAGGTATTACCGGAATGGGGGTTGTTTCGGCCATAGGTCTTTCTGTGGAAGAGAACCTAATGGCATTGTCTCAATCACGGTGTGGAATTAGCCGCATTGATAATTTCGATACGAGGCATCGGGATAATGTCTTGGTCGGTGAAATTAAGCTTTCCAATAGCGATTTAGAAGAACGTATCGGTCTTATAAAAGGACATAGTGTGACCCGAACGGGGATGTTAGGGATTCTGGCTGCCCGTCAAGCAGTGCAACAGGCGGGGCTGGATCTGTATGACACGTCTATCCGGACTGGATTGATATCTTCTACCAGTGTTGGTGGAATGGATGTTACCGAAAAATATTTCTATGCCTATATGAAGGACGTAGAATTACAGCATTATATACGTAGTCACGATGCTGGTGTGTCTACGCAGCATATTGCTGATGATCTGGGGCTTAGAGGTACTGTTACGACCATCAGCACGGCTTGTTCTTCGGCTGCTAATGCGATTATGCTTGGCGCCAGACTTATAAAAAGTGGTCGGTTGGACCGCGTTATTGTGGGAGGTACTGATGCCTTGAGCAAATTCACGTTGAATGGCTTTAATACGCTCATGATTTTGTCAGATACCTATTGTAAACCTTTTGATCAGCATCGTAAAGGACTGAATCTGGGAGAAGCAGCAGCTTATCTGGTTTTGGAATCGGAAGAGTTGATTGCTAAAGAAGAAAAGACGGTATTAGCGCATGTTGTTGGCTATGGTAATGCGAATGATGCTTTCCATCAGACGGCTTCGTCTGAGAATGGTGAAGGTGCATTTTTAGCTATGCAGAAGGCTTTTACGATCAGCGGAATAGACCATAGTCAGATCGATTATGTCAATGTGCATGGAACGGCTACACCCAATAATGACTTGTCCGAGGGCAGGGCACTTTTGCGGGCTTTTGGTTTGGAGGTGCCTATATTCAGTTCTACCAAATCATTTACGGGACATACCTTGGCGGCGGCGGCGGCAATAGAAGCGGTGTATAGTGTTTTGGCTATTCGAGAAGGAATTGTATTCCCAAATCTTAATTTTGAGACAGCAATGGAAGAGTTTGATCTAATCCCGCAAGTGGATGTATTGCATAAGAAAATTGAGTATGTCTTGTCCAACTCTTTCGGATTTGGAGGTAATTGTTCGACATTAATTTTTGGGAGATAGTTAATTAAGTTGTCTGGATAACAAGATAACTCGACAACAAGATAACTGGTTAACTCGATCATATAAAAAGAGAAATGAAATACTCATGTTTAGCGAAGTACAAACACCCATGAGTATTCCATCCCGAAGTATCGGGACAAGTTAGTTGCCATTAAAAAATAAGTAATACACCTATGAAAGAAAAGTGCTTTATTCAAGGTATCGGTGGGGTCTCTGCTCAAGGGATCTGGCGGTCTGATTTTTTTGATGAGGCTGTGGAGATTATCGAGAGTAAAGCCTATGCTCAACAGCCTTCCTACAAAGAGCTTATTGCGCCCAACATGATCAGACGTATGTCCAAGGGGATTAAGATGGGGATATATGCTGCGCAACAGGCCTTAGATGAGGCCGGTATGAACGAGTTGGATGCCGTGATTACAGGTACGGGCTTAGGGTGTTTGGAGGATTCAGAAAAGTTTCTAAAAAATGTGTTGGATAATGATGAGGAGTTTTTAACACCTACTTCATTCATTCAATCTACGCATAATACTGTTGGTGCACAGATCGCGTTACGATTGGGCTGTAAAGCTTATAACTTTACTTACGTAAATGGAGCGGTATCCTTTGAGTCGGCATTGTTAGATAGCTTAGAGCAGTGTGAGGAAGGAAATGCACACACTATACTCGTTGGTGGCATCGATGAAATATCGGGGCATACCTTTACCCTTAAACAGCTGATCGGAGAAGTGAAAGCTGACGAGGTGCGGGAAACAATACGTACATCGAAGAGTAAGGGAGTCAACTACGGTGAAGGTGCTACTTTCTTTGCCCTTAGCAATGTCTCCTCCTTAGACAGCTATGCGGAAGTGGTAGATGTATGCATAAAAAATCGAGTGGACAAGGATGAGCTAGCGACTTTTATTGATAGTTTTCTCGAAATAAATAAAGTGGATCGATCCGCTATTTCGGCTTTGGTCCTTGGTAATAGTGGCGATGTAGCGTATGATTATTATTTTGAGCAGTTAGGCCAATTGTTCGAAGATCGGGTACAGCTGTACTATAAGCATCTTTATGGACATTCTGATATCGCTTCAGCCTTCGGTATGGCTACCGCTGCTTATGTATTAAAAGAACAGCGTATTCCAGAGAATATTGTTTGGAAGGCTGGAAAACAAATACCGCTTAATTACGTTTTATTATATAACCAGTATATGGGGGGAGATCATAGCTTAGTGTTATTGAAAAGAAGTTAGGGAGTTAACAGGACAACTAGATCATAGCATAATAAGATAATTGCTAAATATGTTCAAACATAAAAATATCGTTCCATTTTTGCTATCCTTGGGGATATTAGCCGCGATATTGGCTGTCTTTTCTGTAATATCTTGGTCTTGGTGTTTTCTTTTGGTTTTGATTTGGATCGGATTGACGACCTGGGGTTCTTTTGATATTCGTCAGAGTTATTTTACAGATGTTTTTTATAAAAAAGCAAGGCATGACGGCCATAGCTTGGCACTAACCTTTGATGATGGACCGACACCGATTACGGAGGAGTTCTTGGATCTGTTAAAGAGTTACGGTGCAAAAGCAACTTTTTTCTGTATAGGCAAACAAATAGATAAACATCCTCGAATCTTCAAACGGATCCTGGAGGAGGGGCATACGATTGGTAATCATACGATGATTCATTCAAAAGCGTTCGGGTTCCTTACTGCAGATCAAGTGGTTTTGGAGATCGATAGTTGTGATGCCGTCATCAATAACTTAGTTCCTCTTAAGACCCGGCTTTTCCGACCTCCCTTTGGCGTGACTAATCCTTCCGTGGCTAAAGCAGTCCAAGAGACGAAACATCAGGTTATCGGATGGAGTATCCGCTCTTTGGACACGATCCTCTCTAATGAAGATAAGATCTATGAACGTGTTGTTGGGAGATTGCAGCCAGGAGATATCGTATTATTTCATGATACTTCTGCAAAGACTTTACGGGTTTTGCAGCGGGTTTTGTCCTATATGAAAGAACGTGATTGGCATTCGGTAACTACAGATGAATTGCTAAATTTGCATGCATATGAAGATTAGATTTTTATTTCTCATTTTTTTATCCCTTTCCTTTTTAACTATTGTCGTTGCTCAAGAGCAAAAAATGTCAGCGAATGAGGTTTCTAAGTTTCAGGATGTAATGCGTAAAACAGTACAAATAAAAACCTTAATAGCGGATTTTGTACAATATAAAAAAGTGGGGTATGTAAAAAAGGAGCTGGTATCTTCGGGTAAGTTTTATGTCAAAAACCCAGATAAGTTAGCTTGGTTCTATACGAGTCCTACCGCGTACACAATGGTATTCAATAATAAAAAAATGACCATCGAGGAGAAGGGAAAGAAAAAAGCAATGGATTTAAGTCGTAATAGGCAGTTTGAAAAAATTAGTCAAGCGATTCAAGGCAGTATGAGTGGGGCTATCTACGAGGACGCTGAGTTTTCGGCTTCTTATTTTCGTACCACTAAACAGTATATTCTGAAATTAGACCCTTTGCCCAAGGAGCTTAAGAAGTCCATAAAACAATTGGTCTTACATTTTGATAAATCAACAAATCAGGTCTCAGAGGTTAGGTTGATGGATAATTCAAATGGTTCAACTCGTTTTGTGTTTACCAATCATAAAGTCAACAGTACATTGGCTGATTCTGTCTTTGATCTGTAATCTTCCCGTTATACCAAAGAACAGTCTTGTAAATAGGAATTAATTACAAGACCGTTGTCTGAAACAAAATGATGTTTACTATTGATCGTTTTGTTTGAATTTTTCTTTCCACTCCGGCGAGTTAAATTTTTCTTCTATTTTTCGGGCATTTTCCTCGATCTTAGCGATGTGTGCTTTCCACTCCGGCGAGTTAAATTTTTCTTCTATTTTTTTGGCATTTTCCTCGATCTTAGCGACGTGTGCCTTCCACTCCGGCGAGTTAAATTTTTCTTCTATTTTTCGGGCATTTTCCTCGATCTTAGCGACGTGTGCCTTCCACTCCTGCGAGTTAAATTTTTCTTCTATTTTTCGGGCATTTTCCTCGATCTTAGCGACGTGTGCTTTCCACTCCGGCGAGTTAAACTTTTCTTCTATTTTTTGGGCATTTTCCTCGATTTTGAGGATGTGAGCCTGCCATTGTGGGGATTCAAATTTTTCGCGAAATGACTGATTGATTTTATTTGTATCCTGTTGTGATACAATTGTTTTACCTGTAGTGGTATTTGTTGTACATGGAGCTGAGAGGTTAGTAACATGTTCGAGATTGATTTCTTGTTTAACATGTGCTATTGTATCTAGTTCATTGGTGATATTCGTTATCTCTGTTAATGATGTAGCCTTTCTTTCAGCTACATCATTTGTTTCGGGCTGTACCCATGCGACGGATACCAGCGTAAAAATCACCATTAGCGAGGCTAACAGTTGATGTTTGATGTTGGTGTATGGTGTTTCCATTTTTACTTGAGTTATTCTTTTTATTCGATGTAATAATTTATGTTTCGTTCCAGTGGCAGCAAGAGTCATTCTAACGGAATTCGCATCCTGTTTTAATAACTCGACATTAAGGAGAGCTTTCGCGTAAAGTGTACGTTCAGGAAGAAGTTTTATGACACTGTCATCGCAGGCTTGCTCACGCTCTGTACGCGTGTGTCTTGACATAAGCCATATAAAAGGATTGAAAAATAAGATGGTCTCGAGTACGATGTTTATCATATTCAATAGATAGTCGTTCCGTTTGATATGTGTTAACTCGTGCAGTAGGATTGCTTCTACCTCGGACAGAGACATCTTGTTTACATAAGCGACTGGAAAGATAATGACCGGTTTGAAAAAACCCATTGCCAAAGGTTCATATATAGATTCCGATAAGAATAATTTTACGTTTTTAGTTATACCAAGGCTCACGATACCATCATAAAAGCGCTGTTGCCATGTGAGAGGAACGGCGAAGGTTGAGAGCCGCTTTAAATTTTTAATACGGAGATAGCTGTTGACGCATAGTATAGATTGCGCAAGAATGCCGAGAAGATATAACGGAACAATGTAAATAAAGTATTGCTGTACGGTAGGACCTGCTTCCTGGAAGTAGTCCATATAGAATAGCGTTTTGTTGTCCAAGGGCATGGTACTGTAACTATTTGATAGAGACGCATAGTCCAACAGATTAAAAAATGTATAAGCAAAACTTGTAAAAACGGCAATTTGAGCCGTTAGAGCAAGGTTATGCTTTGTGGCTGCTTTTAATTCCGGAATAGTGAGGAACAGCCCAAACAGAATAAGGTATATAGCGGCTCCTTGCCATAAGGAATGTAGGAGACTCCAACCCAAAGCTGTACTTATAGATGATATCAATGCTTCCATGTTACTTGTTTTCTAGTTGATTTAAATAATCTTTGATCAAGTCTATTTCTTCTTTACTGGCCTTGTGGTTACCTAAGGCCTGCATGACCAATCTTGACATCGAACCATTGTATACGGTATCAATCATTTTATTCAAGAATTGATATTGTGTTTTTTCTTTATTGATATTGGCGGTATATATATGTGTTTTTGAAGTAGTATCTCGAGTCACCATTTCTTTCTCGTGCATAATCTGCATAAGTTTGAGGATGGTGGTATAACCAACATCTTTCTTATCTAGGGTCTCGAAGACTTCGCGTACACTACATTGTCCTTTGTTCCAAAGAACTTGTAGGATTTCCATTTCACTCTCAGTGGGTTTCATCTCTTCTTAAGTTTATCTACGAATTATTTCGTAATCAAATCTACGAAATAATTCGTAAATGCAAAATAAAATTTAAATTCTTTTATCTTTGAAGACTAAAAAGGATATATGCTTTTACAGAATTTTTATACAATAGATAGTTTACAGAACCTTGGCGGAGATAAATATGTCGCTGCAATTGCTTTAAATAAACATCATACTATTTTTAAGGGACATTTTCCAGATCAACCGGTGACACCCGGAGTGTGTATGATGCAGATTGTAAAGGAATTGAGCGAACAGATTTTACAGAAGAAGCTTTTTATGTATAAATCTTCCAATGTGAAGTTTATGGCCTTGATAAATCCCGAGGTGAATGCTGATTTAAGATTAGAAATTGACATTTCGGGTTCAGACGAGTCTGATTATAAGGTGAAAAATGTGACCTATTTTGAAGATACGGTCGCGTTAAAATTGGTATGTACATTTAAGGTGAAATAGATGGTTAATATTTTTATCTCTTTTTTGTTGACAACCTCGTTATGGTTTGAGGTCGATTTATCTTCGGTCCGTTCAAATTTTGAAAAGTCGGATACTTCTAAAGAATTTACGGCGACATTGTATAACCAGCTTAAGAACTATAGCAAGACTGATCCGGTATTGTTGGCTTATAAGGGAGCCTCTTACACTTTGCAGGCGCGCTATGTATCGGATAGAAAAATGAAGAAAGAATTGTTTATCGATGGTGCCAAGGATATCGAAAGTGCTGTCGCTGCTGCTCCTAATAATATTGAAATCCGTTTGGTACGGTTGATCATTCAAGAGAATACGCCTAAAATCCTAAAGTATAAAGGAAATATTAATACGGATAAGCAAATGATTTTGACTAATTTTGATACGCAGCCTAAAGTAGTAAAAGAAGCTGTAAGGCGTTATGCAAGTACACGTTCAAAAATCTTTACTGCTACTGATCTGCGTATATTAACTCCGTAAAATTTGTCATGGAAGAGACCTTACAGCACCGATTCGAAAGTTTGGGCATCATTGTTATTATACCGACTTATAATAATGACAAAACTCTACGTCGTGTGTTGGAGGGCGTTTTACACTATACAAAACAGGTACTCGTTGTAAATGATGGATCTACCGATAGGACCATCGATATATTAAGAGACTATCCGCAGATTGAACGGATAGATTTTGACCGGAATAAAGGAAAGGGGTGTGCTTTAAGAGCAGGATTGTCTAAAGCGAGGGCACTTGGTTATCAGTATGCCATTTCTATTGATTCGGATGGACAGCATTATCCCAGTGATCTAGCAATTTTTGTTAACGAGATTGAAAAGTCAAAGAATCCAGTCCTGTTGATTGGATCACGGAATATGACACAGGATTCGGTACCGAAAAAATCATCTTTTGGAAACAAGTTTTCTAATTTTTGGTTTTGGTTTGAGACGGGCATTAAGTTGGATGATACGCAGTCGGGATATCGAGCGTATCCACTACAGGCTATTCCGAAGAAATACTATAGCCGTAAGTTTGAGTTTGAAATTGAGATTATTGTGCGATCTGCGTGGAACGGTGTTGAGGTAAAGAATGTCCCGGTGCAGGTATTGTACGATCCGGTGGAGCGGGTTTCTCACTTTCGACCTTTTAAGGATTTTACGCGTATTAGTATCTTGAATACAGTGCTTGTCTTTCTCACATTTTTCTACATTATTCCCAAGAATTTTCTTCATTCATTTAAAAAAAAAAGTCTAAATAAGTTTCTTAAAGAGAATATTTTTGGTTCAGAAGACTCTCCTGAGAAGATGGCGGTTTCAATCGGTTTTGGCGTGTTTATGGGAATAGCTCCAGTTTGGGGATTTCAGACGGCATTAGTGATTACGTTATCTGTATTCTTTAGACTTAACAAAGTTTTGGCTTTTGCTTTTTCAAATATAAGTTTACCTCCATTTATTCCTTTGATTATATACGCCTCGCTGGTCGTTGGCGGGGTAATACTTCATTCCTCAAACTCCAAGGAATTGTTCGAGTTGGAGACCATCAACTTTGGGACAATACAGCAACACTTGATACAGTATCTTGTAGGTTCTTTGATCCTGTCCACCGTAATGGGACTGCTCGTTGGGTTTGGAAGTTATATTTTGATTCGAATGAGACAGGATAAATCGGTGTCAGCAGAATGATGCATTTGATTTTTTACCATATCTATTGTTGGGTACAGCGGAATAAAACGATAGCCGGTGTGATAGCCTTTTTGTTTTTATTGTTTTTCGGATTTCTGGCGTCTAAGTTGCGCTTTGAAGAAGATATTACACAAATCGTTCCTAAAAGTGAGAAATCAGACTTAACAACCAAAGCGATTCGACAGATTAATTTCTCGGATAAGATTACGGTGCTGTTGGAGCGGACGCCATCTACACCTGTCGAAGATCTTGCAATGGCAGCTCAACATCTAGCTGATACTTTAGCACAGGATAGTGTGTACATCAAGGAGATCAATGGACGCCTAGACGATACTGCTGTTGGTCAGGCCTATGATTTTGTTTACGAACATATCCCTTTCTTTCTGGATAATGCGGATTATGATAGTCTGGCAGTACGTATATCGATGAAGGGGATGTCTGAAAGAATGTCTTCAAATTACCAGACTCTGTCGTCGCCGTCGGGTTTTGTCTTAGGTGATTTTATTCAGAAAGATCCCTTGGGATTGGCCGTGATGGGACTTGAAAAATTACAACGTATCGGCATAGGAGATAGCTTTTTGCTGTATGATGGCTTCATAATGAGCAAAGACAGCACCCAGATACTTCTGTTTTTAAGTCCTATGTATGAAGGAGCTGAGACGGAAAGGAATAAAGCCTTTGCTGAGGAACTTTATAGCTTACAAAGAGCTTGGAATTCGAATTACGAAGGACGGGTTACCGTTTCTTATTTTGGATCGGCGTTGGTGGCTGTGGCGAATGCGGATCAGATAAAAGAGGATATCTTAAAAACAATATTGATATCGATGTCCGTATTGATGGTGCTTTTAGTTTTGTTTTACAGGATGCTATATATACCTGTATTGGTCTTCATTCCAACTATCTTTGCGGCTGTATTCGCATTGGGCTGTCTTTATTTATATAAGCCGGTTATTTCGGCGATATCACTCAGTATCGGGGCAGTTTTAATCGGTATTACAATCGATTTTACCTTGCATATCTTGACCCACTTCAAGAAAAATCCCGATGTGAAAGTATTGTTTAAGGAATTGACTAAGCCATTGCTGATGTCTGGGACGACTAATGCTGTAGCATTTCTATGTCTTCTTTTTGTGCACTCTACGGCATTGATTGATTTGGGAGTTTTTGCTTCGATTACTTTGGTTGCTTCTGCGGTATTTACGTTGCTTATTATCCCGCACCTTTACAAGCCAAAAGAAGAATTGAAGCATAATAGCCTGCTGGATAAAATAGCCGGATTCCCTTTTGAACGGAGTAAAGTCTTGCTTTTTTCTTGTGTCATACTTATTGGTGTTAGTTTGTTTACGAGTAGCAAAGTACAGTTTAATAATGATTTGGCAGGATTAAATTATATGCCGACTGATCTAGCGGAGACCGAAACTCGTCTAGACAAGTTGACGAACACTTCCGCAAAATCATTATATGTGGTGGCAACTGGGAATACCTTGGATATGGCCTTGCAGCGTAATGAAGAAATTGCGGCTTACCTTAATCTGGCGAAAGAAAAGGATCTTATACTGGACTTTTCGAATGTCAGTGAATTGTTAAATCCTATTCAGGTACAACAAGCAAAAATAGCGGCGTGGAACTCGTTCTGGCATTATCATAACAAAGAACTAGTCATAGAGAATCTTCGCACAATAGGCGAGCAATATGGATTTACTGCAGATGCTTATGAACAGTTTTTTGGACTTTTACGGGAGCCATTTTTTCCGATGCAACTTTCGGATTTTGGACAATTGCCTAGTACAGGGATACGGGATTTTGTCGTTGGTAAGAACGGCTTTTTTACTGTATCATCATTGGTTAAGCTAGATGAGAAATATAGAAATCAGCTCATCAAAAAGCTGGAAGAGATACCTGGAGTAGTGGTGGTAGACCGGAAACAACTAAACGAGACTTTTTTAGGGAAATTGAGAGATGATTTTAATGCTCTGGTTGGGTATTCTTCACTAGCAATACTTCTAATCCTTTGGTTGTTTTTTAGACGAGTGGAGTTGGTGTTGCTTGCTTCTATCCCGATCGGTCTTACTGGATTGGTGACAGCAGGGTTGATGGGTTTATTCGGGCTGGAGTTTAATATTTTTTCTGCAATTGTATGTACTTTGGTATTTGGGCATGGTGTGGACTTCAGCATCTTTATGACTGCGGCGTTGCAAAAGCAATACAGTACGGGCGAGGATGAGCTACGGGTGTTTCGTACATCTATTTTATTGGCAGTGCTTACCACTGTTTTGGCGATTGGAGCATTGATCTTTGCTAAACATCCGGCATTAATTTCGATATCTTCGGTATCATTAATCGGTGTTTTTGCAGCCGTCGTTATTACTTTTGTTTTTTACCCTATAATCTTCCGTTTCTTTATAACGGATCGAGCAAGACGTGGAAAATCTCCGTTTACTCTATTTATTTTACTATGGTCTTTACTATTCTTTCTCTATTATGGGCTGGGCTGTATCGTACTTTCGTTTTTCGCGAGGCTCATACTCCCTATAATACCTGTCCATCAGGTACGTAAAGATAAATTTTTGCGTTATACTGTCTCTAAATTTATGAAATCGGTATTGTACGGTTATCCTTTGGTGACCAACAAGACAACTAATCTTTATGGTGAAGGTTTTGAGAGACCCGCTGTGGTGATTGGTAATCACAGCTCTTTTTTAGATACGCTTACGATGGGCATGCTTGTGCCTAAAATGATCTTTTTAGTGAACGATTGGGTTTGGAAATCTCCGATTTTCGGAAAGGCTGTTCGGGTACTTGGCTTTTATCCGACAAGTAATGGAGTCGAGGAAAGCTTGGACTTTTTGAGAGAGAAAGTGGCACAGGGGTATTCTATTGTCGTGTTTCCGGAAGGAACCCGTTCATACGACAATCAGATAAAGCGATTTCATAAAGGTGCATTTTATTTGGCAGAACAATTACAACTGGATATTCTGCCTGTTTATATTCATGGTAATGGAGATGTGTTGCCTAAAGGAGATGTGTTGATCTTTCCTGGACAGCTTCGTCCGATAGTGGGTGAGCGTATCCCAATAGCTGATGAAACTTATGGAAAAACTTATTCGGAAAGGACGAAGTCGATTTCGGCCTCTTTTAAAGCGAGTTTTGAAGACCAACGGCTTGCTCTTGAAAATGCAGATTATTTTGTAGCCAAGATTAAGTTGGCGTATCTCTATAAAGAGGATGAAATTGTTGGCTCTGTAAAAGATTCCTTAAAACAGTGGAAGCAATTGTTCTGGGAGCTTAATATGCAACTACCGCAGGGAGGGGATTGGTTGCATTGGAGTTCATCTTTCGGAGAACTTGACTATTTGCTTTCTTTGCAACAGGGGAAGCGTAAGGTCCTCGGATTGATTGGTGAAGAGGAATGTAGACGGGTTGCTGAAAGCATCTATTGGTCGTCTTCCCGTTCTGTGCGATTCACAGCTGTACATCAGGACAGTGATCTGCTGTTAATTTCAAGATTGCTGTTTGCTGAAGATTATTCTTGGAATGGTTGGAGCGCTTATCCTTGTATTGTCAATATCAATAGTGGGAATAATCTAGATTTTCTCTTGCAGTTCGGATTTGTTTTGGCGTCTGTAAAAAATGGTATTCATATTTATAGGAAGATGTATGCAGGAGTGTGAATATGATGTTGTAATAGTAGGTAGCGGTCTAGGGGGATTGACAGCTGCCGTACTTTTAGCAAAAGAGGGTAAGAAGGTCTGTGTGCTAGAGAAGAATAATCAGTTTGGAGGTAATCTGCAAACATTCTCCCGACAGAAGAAGGTCTTTGATACTGGTGTGCATTATATCGGTGGATTGGCAAAAGGGCAGAACCTGTACCGATATTTTTCCTATTTGGGCATCATGGATAAACTTAATCTGGCACCAATGCCAGAGGTGTTTGATTGGGTTCGTTTTGGAGATCAATCTGTAGCCTATCCTTTGGCGCAAGGATATACTAATTTTGTCAATCACTTAATCCCGTTTTTTCCAGAGGAACGTATCGCTTTGGAGCGTTATGTTTCAGATTTACAGCTTTTTTGTGAATGTTTTCCATTGTATAATTTAGAAAAAGGAACAAAGCAGAAAAATCCCCTTTCCGAAATTAGTGTATACACTTATTTTGAACAGTTGACCTCGAATAACACGTTGAGGGCTGTGTTAGCAGGGGCAAATTTTTTATATGCTGGAGATACAGATAAGACTCCGTTTTATGTTCACGCACTGACAATCAATTCATATATCCAAAGTTCGTATCGCTGCATAAATGGCGGTAGCCAGATTAGTAAGCAGTTGGTACGGCAACTTCGAGATTTGGGAGGAGTAGCATTACGGCATCAAGAGGTCGTACATTACTATTATAAGAATGGACGTATCGATATGGTGGAGACAAAGGAAGGAAAGCAATATCAGGCCAATGTGTTTATTTCAAATGTGGAACCTCAAACCACACTGAAACAAGTCGGTCGGGAATTTTTCCGCCCGGTTTATTTTGACAGAATTCAAAACCTTCCACTTACAGTATCTTCCTTTAGTGTACATTTTGTGCTAAAGGAAGGTGTCATCCCCTACCTTCCCTCAAATATGTATTATCATACGGATAAAGAGCTATTGTGGAATCTCGCAGCCTATGATGAGGATCAATGGCCGACTATGTATATGCTGTCTATGACAGAAGGAAAAGACACGCCAGGATTTGCAGATACGTTGACTTGTTTAAGCGTTATGCGTTTTGAAGAAGTAAAAAGATGGGAGCTATCTAAGAATACAGTTGTTCAGAAATCCGATAGGGGTGGAGATTATGCTAAATTTAAGGCGAAGAAAGTCAGTAAGATATTGGATAAGCTGGCTCTGGATTGGCCAGAGCTGCCTTGTGCGGTATTGGATACCTATGCCTCTACACCATTATCTTATCGGGATTATATCGGTACAAGCGATGGCAATTTATACGGCCCGCAGAAAGACATTAATCATGAGATGCAGAGCCAAGTGTCACCTAAAACCAAAATTCCTAACCTATATTTTGTGGGACAAAGTGTAGGAATGCACGGTGTATTGGGTGTTACCATTGGTGCTGTTGCTACTTGTATGGAAATATTAGGAGGAAGTTATTTGTTGAATAAGATTAAAAAAGCAACAGATGGATAGGGTGATCCTTCAACTTGTATTTATCGCTGTAATTTGTGGCTCCTGTGTGTCAAATAAGGTGTCCAAGCGCTACGCGCATCGGTTCCATGAACAGTCGGATACGGTAAGACTTTTGAAAGAAGGCGATTCTGTTCGGATACTAAGTAATCAGGACTATTTGGTGAAGAATAAATCTGGTAATTGGGAACTTTATGTATCTGGAGGGGCGTATGATCTGGGCAATAGAATGGGATTATTGACAGAAGATCTATTTAGGTATCAACAGAGTGTCTTTATGGGTAAATTGGAAGATATGGTCCCTTCTAGATTTAAACAGCGTTTGGTCTCTAAGTTTATACATTGGTATGGACGTCGATTGGATGACTATATACCTACGGTTTATCTGGATGAAATATATGGTCTGTCTTCGCATCTAAATGATGCTTATCCTTATGCGGGGGATAATTTTAGTTTGACGTTGTTTATGCACGCAGCACATGATTTAGGGCATGCCTTGCGTGATCTGGCTATTGTTGGGTGTTCATCGGTGGCCTCGTGGGGTGATAAGACAGAAGATGGGAAACTTTTAATTGGTCGAAATTTTGACTTTTATGTGGATGATGCGTTTGCGGAGAATAAAGTGGTAAACTTTGTGCGTCCGGAGGGAGGAATCCCGTTTATGTCAGTTTCATGGCCAGGAATGATAGGTGTTGTTTCTGGAATGAATAAGGAAGGACTTACGGTGACTATGAATGCGGGGAAATCTTCTGTTCCGCTCTCGGCGAAGAAGCCTATTTCTATTGTAGCGCGAGAGATTTTGGAAAGGGCAAGTACTATTGAAGAAGCTACAGCTATTGCTAAAGAGGCAAAGTCTTTTGTGTCGGAATCTTTGATGATTGGCAGTGCAAAGGATAAAAAGGCTGTATTGCTGGAGATATCGCCTAAGAGATTTGGTATTTTTGAAGTCGAAAATGGAGATCAGCTTGTCTGTACCAATCATTTTCAATCGGATAGTTATGTTAATGATGACCGCAACCTTGCACATATTCAAAATAGTCATTCAAAATATAGGTATGATCGACTTTTGGAATTGCTGAATCGGGAAGATAGGCTAAACCCTACAAAAATGGCAATGATATTACGAAACCGCTCCGGTATCTTGGACGAGAGTATTGGTTATGGTAACGATAAGTCACTTAATCACCTGTTGGCTCATCATGCGGTGATATTTAAGCCTGAGGATAAATTAGTCTGGGTGTCCAATGCTCCTTATCAGCTGGGGGTATTCACGGCATATAATCTAGATGAAATCTTTGCGGAAAAGTCTGCTATAGGACGATCGCGCCAAATAGATTCGTTGACCATAGGCGAAGATGCTTTTTTGCGATCGTCGGCTTATAGGGATTATGAGAATTATAAGTGTGAATCCGACAGTATTATGTTGGCGATACGTTCAGGTGTAGAAATTCCAGAAGAAAGGATAAAAAAATTTAAATCGCTTAATCCGAATCTTTGGTTAGTTTATTATCTTGCTGGTAAATACTGGTACAAAAGCGGAGATTATGATAAAGCCGTAGTTGAGTTGTCGACGGCGTTAGCGCTGGAAATTCCTACGGTGCAAGCAGAAAAAGAAATACGAAAATTATGGGAGAAGTCGAACAGAAAGCAAAGGAAATAGCATATTCTTCGATAGAAACAATTGAAGTTTTCCAAGAAAGTTTGTTGCAGGAGCAGTTGAGTTATCTGGCGCGTAGATCTCCTTTTTATCAGCGCCTTTTTGTTAAACACGGAATTGATCTTTCCCAGATTAAGGGATTATCAGATTTGCAGAAATTACCTACAACCTGTAAGGATGATTTACAACTGTATAACGACGATTTTCTATGTGTACCACAAGAGGAGGTTATAGATTATTGTACCACTTCAGGTACATTGGGGACACCTGTTACTTTTGGACTTACGGATAGAGATTTAGATCGGTTGGCTGCAAATGAGATGCAATCGTTTGAGACTGTAGGTGTAAAATCCGGAGATAGGGTACAATTGATGACGACTATCGATCGCCGATTTATGGCTGGACTTGCATATTTTCTTGGGTTGAGAAAGTTGGGGGCAGGCGTAATCAGAGTAGGATCTGGAATACCTCAAATGCAATGGGACTCTATACTGAAATATAAGCCAACTTACCTAATAGCTGTTCCTTCTTTTTTGTTGAAATTGATAGAGTTTGCCGAGCAACATGATATTGATTATAATTCTTGTAGTGTGAAGGCAGTGATTTGTATTGGTGAAGCATTACGTGACAAGGACTTAAATAATACCATTCTTACGGATCGTATTATTAGTAAGTGGAATATTAAGTTGCATTCGACTTATGCATCGACGGAAATGGGGGCTGCATTTACAGAGTGTGGTCATTTTGCGGGGGGGCATGTGCAACCTGATCTGATTATTACTGAGATTGTGGACGATCAAGGAGAAGCGGTTGCGGATGGGGAAAGTGGAGAGTTGGTAGTTACTACTTTGGGAGTGGAGGGATTGCCTTTATTGCGTTTCAAAACGGGGGATATCGTAAGAAAACACGTTGAACCCTGCGCCTGTGGGCGAAAGACCTATAGAATTGGCCCAGTCGAGGGAAGAAAACAGCATATGGTTAAGTATAAGGGTACAACTTTATACCCTCCTGCGATGCATGATTTGTTGGCTGGTTTTCCGGAGGTACTGTTACATCAGATTGAATTGTTCCATAATGAAATAGGTACAGATGAAATTATTATTCGTTTAGTATCTGCGAATGATTCGGAAGAGTTTATCAATGAGATTAAGGATCATTTTCGGGCAAAACTCCGCGTAGCTCCAAAGATTGAATTGTGTGGCCTTGAGGATCTGCAGCAATCTGTTTTCAACCCGTTAAGTCGTAAACCTATTACTTTTATTGATAATAGGTCTTAAGGAATAAGCGATATCCTATAGGTTTGCCGCCTATTACCTCAATAACTCTTTTAGATCATCTTGCGATAGCGATTTTACGAAGCTTTCTTCGGTTGTAACGAGCGATGTCGCTATGGATTTTTTACGGTTCTGCATAGCCACTATTTTTTCTTCGACAGTATCCTTGCTAATAAATTTATAGATAAATACGTTGCGGGTCTGTCCGATGCGGTGGCTCCTATCGATTGCTTGTTGTTCGACTGCGGGGTTCCACCAAGGATCGAGGATAAAAACATAATCAGCTTCCGTAAGATTGAGACCTACTCCTCCTGCTTTTATGGATATAAGGAATATCTTTATACTGCTATCATTCTTAAATTCCTGGACGGCTTGAGCACGGTTTTTTGTTGTACCATCCAAATAGGCAAAAGGAATGTTTTGATTTTGGAAATGTGTCTTAAAGAGTTCCAGGTGCTTAACAAATTGAGAAAAAATCAACACTTTGTTTCCTTCTGAAGATAGGGCTTCCAACATTTCCAGAACGGCATCAAATTTGCCAGAACCATGCGTATAATCATCTTCTACCATCTTTGGGTGGTTGGCCAATTGTCTTAGCTTTGTTAAGCCTTGAAGTAGTGCAATCTGTGAACCTTTTCGCTGTTGCTGTACAGTGCTGTCCAGTATGGCGTTTCGATATTCGGATTTTGTAGTTTCGTAGCGCTCTGATTGCCCTTCCGACATCTCACAATAGATGATTTGTTCCATTTTTGGAGGTAGTTCTGTAGCCACCTGATTCTTGGTCCGTCTTAAGATAAAGGGTTTTATGATAGCCTGTAGCCTTTTCGCTGCTGCTTCATCTTTTTTCTTTTCGATAGGTGTTACAAATTCTTTTTGAAAAAAGGCATAGTTTCCTAGTAAGCCTGGATTTGTAAAGTGCATTTGAGACCAAATGTCGGATACCGAATTCTCTATGGGGGTACCGCTTAGTGCTAACTTATGTCTACTTTTCAGCAACTTGATCGCTTTGAAAGATTTGGAGGTTGGATTCTTTATATTTTGACTTTCATCTAGAATAATGTAGTTGAAAAAGCACTTGCTGAGTATTGCTTCATCGCTACGTACGATTCCGTAGGTGGTGATGACTAAATCGAAATGTGTAAAAGCGAAAGGATCTTTAAATCTGTTTGTCCCTGTATGTAGGAGTATTCTTAATCTAGGAGCAAAATTCTCAGCTTCTTTCTGCCAATTGTACACCAAGGAGGTTGGTAAGATCAACAGTGTGGTTTTTGCGTGATCCGTATCTTTGAGCTCCTCTTTTTGTTTTTGCAACAGCGCTAGTGTTTGTACCGTCTTTCCTAATCCCATGTCATCGGCTAGGACTCCACCAAATTTATACTGCTGTAAAAAGTGGAACCAGTTATAACCTGCCTGCTGGTAGGGACGTAGTTGTCCATTGAAACCTTCTGGTTGTGAAGTGTGCTGTATTTCTTCGAAGTTGCTTAAATTTTGCAACTTGCGATTCATACTTAACGCAGTATGCTCTGAGATTTCATGGAGTATGCCTATGTGGGTTTTGTTAAGTTGTAGACTGTCTTTTTTTACCGCAAATTGAAAGAGGTGCTCATATTGTGCAAACCACTCTTCTGGAATGATTGCGATCTCACCATTTGGGAGTACGAATTCCTGTATGCGATTGAGAATATGGTCTCGTAATTGTACGAATGGGACTTTGTAAGGACCAAAATTTGCAAAGGCACGTACGTCAAACCAATCATTATCCTCTACTACTTCTATATCTAACGATGTTTTTCCGATAAATATCTGCTTATTTCCAGTCTCCTGTTTTATTTGAAAGCCTGCCTTTAGAAGTTCCTCTTGGTGCGTGTTGAGCCAGTCGAAAATACTGAACATACTTTCTGTATTGGGTATATAGCTTCCAAATAACGCGTCTTGTCGCTTTAATCCTAAGCTTTCTAGATATTGGTGTTGCTTTTCTTCCCAAATAGATGATCTTCGGATACGGGTGAAGGTGTACCAATCTTTTTCATTATCGTAATGTAAACGTACGGATACTTTATGTTCGCCTCCAGAAGAGAAGTTGTAGGTGCCGTAATTGAAAGATAATTGTACATGAGACTGGCCTTCTAAAATGTAATTTAATGTTAATACGGGAACAGCGTCTTCTTTAATCGTTTTGATATCAAAGCCTTCTGCATACACATGGTTTTTTTCAATAAGAGTGGAGACAAACGTTTCAAAGTATTTCTTTTCCGTAGCTCGTGTTACTGTTATGAAACGTTTATTTAAAAAGGGACTTAGTTTCCTCCCTTCCAGTTGCTGATCAAAATGATAAAGTATATTGTCTAGAAGTAACCATGCCTGTGTATTAATAATAACTTCCGCATTTTTATACATGAACTCCATACGGTGTCCATCATACTTTAGTGTAGGAAAATAACGTGTTTCTTCTTCGTTCCGTCTAAAATGGAAGAGAATCGACGCCGCGTGCTCGGCTATCTGTATTTTTTGGTGGGCAGGATAACCGTCTTTCTTACTCATCATGAATAAGGGTTTCTGGCCGATTAGCTCTAGGGCTTTGAGGAGTTTTAGTTCTAGTTTGGGGCGTATGTAATCGTATATCTTTTGATCAAATGCATTTAGGAAGTAGTCTGCAGGACGAATAGCCTTTTTATGGTACTTTTTGATGACATGTGTCTGTTCAACCTCGTCCAACAGTTTGATTATTTTGTAGTCCTGTTCATCTAAAAAAGGAGCATACTCTTCTACCGTATTGGAAAATACTCTCTTAGAGGATAAGGATAGGCTACCATTAGTATTGAGTTGTACAATATGCGGTTCCAGTAGGTAGCCCAAATAGGGATGTTCACCTAGTGAATAAACTAATTGGTAACGAATGGATCTGTCTACTTGCTGCATTTCGATTAATACTTCCTTAAGAAGGCATCTAAGATAACCTGAATAACGATAAAGTAAAAATAAAAAGCTAAAAAGTATTGACTATTAACGTTGTGGGATGAAGCCCTCGTAAACAAAAGTCGCTGGGCCTTTAAGCATTACGTCAGTGAAATTTTCTCCCTCTTTGTGAAAAGAGATATAGAGCTGTCCCCCCAAAACACGTATTGGTATTTTAAGGTTCCCTTCTAAACCTTCTTTAAAAGCTACTGCCATAGCTGCAGCTGTCGCTCCTGTACCGCAGGCGTAGGTTTCGTCTTCTACTCCACGTTCGAATGTACGGAGAAAATAACCGTCGCCTTCTTTTTCAATGAAATTGACATTTATTCCTTCGTGCCGGTAGGTGTCGTTGTTACGTATCATATGCCCCTTTTGATAGACGTCGAGCTCGACTAGGTTGTCTACTGTCAAGACATAATGTGGTGAGCCGGTATATAAAACAAAGGCTTCACCATCTTTTTCAATCTGATGAACATCTATCATTCCTAGGTCAACCTGATTGTTATCTATAGCAGCGTGGTGTTCTCCGTCAACTGCCAAAAAGACAGTTTTGTGTTTTATAATGCCAAGATCGCGCGCGAAAGCAACGATACAACGGCCTCCATTGCCACACATGCTCCCTTCACGACCATCTGCATTAAAATAAACCATTTGGAAATCAAAATTTTTACTATCTTGAAGGAGCATTAAGCCATCCGCGCCAATCCCGAATCTTCGATCACATAGATGTTTTATCAATGTTTCATTGACGCTATCAAAAAGACCGTTTCTATTATCAATAAGTATGAAATCATTACCGGCTCCTTGATACTTATAAAATTTTATTTTTTGGTCCATAATATTTGAAAATATGCGTCAAATTTAATATTCTTGTTACAATTGTTCTTCAACATGTTAAAACATGTTAAAAACCTGAAAAATTACCGTTTATTAACAAAATTTAACTGACAAAAGTTGGGCTAGGCAATGTGATGGTACTACATTTGACTAACACAATTTGTATTTATTGAGGAACAAAGTTAGAAAATTTAAACAGCAAAGTAATATGAAAAAAATAGGAGTTAGTTTATTAGCAGCTGTCCTAGGAGGGGCAATTGCTGTCGGAGGGTACAAATTTTTTGAGAACAAGCAGTTGGATAATATGACTTTTGAAGAAAAACAAAAAGTTTATTACGCCAGCAACCCTACAGGTACAGCTATTTCATCTACTGGTAATCCAGATTTTACACAAGCAGCAGCAGCGGTTTCACCTGGAGTAGTGCATATTAAAGTTACTGTTACAACACGCGGGAGCCAACGTGGAGGAGGATCGGGGTCGCCATTTGACATGTTTGAAGAATTTTTTGGTATGCCGCAGCAACGTCGTGGGCAGGTACAACCTAGACAGGCTCAGGCATCTGGATCTGGCGTAATCATATCACCTGATGGTTATATTGTAACGAACAATCACGTTGTTGAGGATGCTGATAAAATTGAAGTACAGCTTACGGACAACCGGTCTTTTGAGGCTAAAGTTATAGGTCGCGACCCTAATTTTGATTTAGCGTTGATAAAGGTCAATGCGACGAATCTTCCTATGGTCAAGCTGGGTAATTCGGATGATGTTCAAGTAGGGGAATGGGTGTTGGCTGTTGGGTATCCTTTAGGATTGCAATCGACAGTGACAGCAGGTATTGTAAGTGCCAAGGGGCGTCGTATTGGAATCTTGGATGAACCCTCGCAGCAGCGTGGATTTGGACAGGGAGGACAACCCGAGCAAATGGTGAGCACTGCTATTGAATCTTTTATCCAAACGGATGCAGTAATCAATAAAGGAAATAGTGGCGGTGCGTTGGTCAATGCGCGTGGAGAGTTAATTGGTATTAATTCAGCTATCGCATCACCAACCGGTACCTATGCAGGATATGGTTTTGCTATCCCAATTAGTCTTGCTAAGAAGGTTTTAGATGATTTTAAAGAGTTTGGTAGTGTGAAACGTGGATTCGTTGGTGTAAGCTTTACTGAACTTAATGATAACGTAAGAAAGGAGTTTGGAATCACAGATATTAACGGTCTGTACGTGTCCGATGTGGTGAGAGGTGGTGGAGCCGAAGGAGCAGGCATTAAAAAAGGAGATATTATTACCAAAGTTGACGGAAAAATTATCTATAGTTCTCCTGATTTACAGGAACGTGTGGCAAGATTACGCCCTGGAGATAAGGTGAAGCTTACGTACAAGCGAAATGGAAAAGAGCAGGATGTTATGGTGACGCTTAAAGGGGAAGAAGCGAATAAGGCGGCGGCAAATGACGAAGGTTCAGACGCTAGCGCTACGCAAATCTTCAATAAATTGGGAGCGAGTTTTATTCCAGCCACAGATGCACGTAAGAAGGAATTAGGTATTAGTTCAGGTGTTGTCGTGACTCAGGTGCACCGTGGTGGCGTATTTGAATATTTTGGAGTTGAACGAGGATTAGTGATCACTGAAGTAAACGGAAAAACAGTAAACAATGTTGATGATGTTGAATCAGCACTTGCATCGACGAAACGTAATATTGTGCGTATAAAAGGAGTTCCTCAGCGCGGAAGTACAGTTGAATTGAATGTGCCCATTGAGTATTAAACTGTAGACTAGTTAATATATAACGTAGGAATATGGCTTTCGCAAGAGAGCCATATTTTTTTGCTTTTATATGCAATAATCTGGATTTTTGGAATATGAAAATTTTAATGGTTTGTTTAGGAAATATTTGTCGATCGCCATTGGCACATGGTGTGTTACAGGATCTGGCTGTGAGAAATGGATTGGACTGGAAGATTGATTCTGCCGGTACAGGGGATTGGCATGTCGGACAGGCTCCGGATAGACGGTCTGTAGCTGTCGCGAAAAAGTATGGTGTGGATATTTCGATGCAGCGAGCGCAGCATTTTACAGCAGATATGTTGGACGAGTATCATTTGATTTTCGTGATGGACAGGCAGAATTATGAAGATGTAATTCGTTTGGCACAAAATAGTATACAGAAGGATAGGGTTCGGTTATTTTTGGAGGATAACATTGTGCCAGATCCTTATTATGACGATACACTGTTTGATGCGGTGTATAAATTGGTAGCAAAGAGATGCGAGGAACTTGTGTTAGCATTATCTTAAAGAATCTCATGACAATTCTTACCTGTGAATTCGTTACTTTTGACTTTTAAATTAACATGAAAGCAGCAGAAGTAAATAAAAAGTGGAATACCTTGAGAGAGGCTCTTGCTCAAAGTTTTGATATGGAATTACCCGATATAAAGGTGGTTCTTTTTTTGATCGGCGTCCAGGAATTGGGACAGGGACCCAAGAGATTTTCAAAAAGGGAAAAAGAAGAGTTGATGCATATCGCTACGTGTAGACTCTTCAGTGCTATGGGTTTCTATGAGTTGGAAGGCTTGGATGAGCAAGGCTGGCCACATTGGAAGTTAGTGAAAGCCATCCCTAACTACACCTTGTTGGAGCAAGAGTTGATTATGAAGTCATTGATTATAGATTACTTTCAGGAACTGGAAGTGATATAACTTATTTATTATGAAGAGATTTTTACTTTCTATTTTTATAGGGATATGCTTTGTCGCCGTGAACGCGCAAAAACCCCAATACTATTATGTAGATTTTAAGACGGATAAGGGAAATATCTTAATCCAGCTCTACAATGAAACTCCTAGACACCGGGACAATTTTAAAAAGCTTGTGAATGATGGGTATTATGACTCCTTACTTTTTCATCGGGTCATTAAAAATTTTATGATTCAAGGTGGGGACCCAGACTCAAAGAAGGCAGCAGACAAAGTCTTACTGGGTAATGGGGGGCCTGAATATAAAATCCCGGCTGAGATACAGTCGAATCTTATTCATAAAAAAGGTGCTTTAGGAGCTGCGAGAGATAGTAATCCAGCAAAGCAATCCTCTGCTTCGCAATTTTATATCGTGCAGGGGCGACGTTTTACAAATGAGGGGTTAGATTCATTAGAGCGATTTAAATTGAATGGCGGTAAGCTTTCTGCTACGCAAAGAGAAGCATATACGAGTATAGGAGGGACGCCGCATTTGGATGGAAATTATACTGTATTTGGGCAGGTTATAAAAGGGCTTGAGTCGGTAGACAATATCGCGGCGGTTAAAACAGATGATCACGACCGTCCTATAGTAAATGAACGTATGTTTGTGCGTCTATTAACTAGAAGGGAAGCTATTAATCAAGATCGTGAATTGCAGGGTCTTAAGCCAAAAACAGGTTTTTTTACCACACTTTTTGATGCGTTTAAGTCAAAAAAATACAATCTGTAGAAGGATAGCATTGTTCGTCTACCTAATAATTTGTTAAGAATGAAAATTATAACATATAATGTAAATGGGCTAAGGGCGGCCTTGAAAAAAGATTGGATCGGGTGGCTTAAGACGGTTAATCCAGATGTGGTCTGTCTACAGGAAATTAAAGCTACACCGGATCAGGTACCTGAAATAGAGTATCTCGAACAGATGGGATATGAGCATTATTGGTATCCTGCTCAAAAGAAGGGATATAGTGGTACGGCTATATTAACTAAGGTATCTCCTAATCATGTAGAGTATGGTTGCGGTCATGAAGATTATGATTTTGAAGGCCGGATAATCCGGGCTGACTTTGATAATGTGTCCGTGATGAGTACTTATTTCCCTTCAGGTACAACGGGGGATATAAGACAGACTTTTAAGTACCGTTTTTTAGACGATTTTCAGGATTATGCAAACAAGTTGACCCAAGAAAAGGGCAATCTTGTGGTTTGTGGCGATTTTAATATTTGCCACCGCGCCATTGATATCCATAATCCAAAATCGAATGCCAATACCTCTGGTTTTTTACCGGAGGAGAGAGAGTGGATGGAGAACTTCATCAATTCTGGTTTTATCGATACTTTTCGACACTTGAATGCAGATCCGAACAATTATACGTGGTGGAGTTATAGAGCTGGCTCCAGAGGTAAGAACCTCGGTTGGCGGATTGATTACAATATGGCTTCTGTCGCTCTGAAAGATAGAATTAGGGGCGCAAGTATTTTAAGTGATGCCATTCATTCAGATCACTGCCCAGTGTTGTTGGACTTGATCGATTAAGGCTAAACCAATGTATAGGAGGCGGCACATTTTTGTGTTTCCTCCACTTTGCATTGAATAAGGCGGCAGTTGTATTCAGCGAGTTGTTGAGGGCCTATTTCTTCTACTAAATATTTGGCTATGTTTTCCGCTGTTGGATTGAAGGGGACCAGAATGAGACTTTCTTCCGAAATATCCAGTAGTGCTGTTACTAGTGGATCTTCATTCCAGATAAGAAATTTATGATCAAAATTATCCTCGAGCCACATACATAGCTTCTCTTTTATTACAGAAAAATCTACGACTCGACCTACCGTATCTAATTCCTCGGCTTGAACGATGAAATGGATACGATAGTTGTGGCCATGCAAGTACCTGCATTTGCCTTCATGGCCTACAACCCGGTGTCCGCATGAAATGTCGTGGTATCTTTCTGCTGTAATCATAGTTACAAACTTAGATAAAAAGCGGGGTATTCTCGAACATTCAAAAGTAAAATCTAAATAAAGAAAAGATAGGATGTCCTAATCGACTATCAGTTTTGATTGTACTTGCTTACCGTCCTGATTTGTCCCGAAAAAAAGAATGCAATCGACTTTTGTATTCAAGCCTGAGGTTCCTTCTTTTTGAAAAATAAATAGCCTGTGGACTTTCATCTTTATGCCATTTAACGTGGTCTCCAAAATGTATTTTTGATCATCTGTACTACGTAATTAAAGGCGCTGATAGGGTAAGATACCAAAGTGAGATCCTAAGAATTGTCGCTTTTGGCATCCCAGTCCACACCATAAGCAAATTTTCGTTGTATAGTGGTTAGGGATTTTATTTCGCTTTTATTGTCAAATAGGTGTCTGCTGATTTGCACAGGTTCATTTCGATCTAATTTGCCGTTTTGATTGATTTTTGTCTGATAGATATAGGTGTTCTTTCCTATGTTATGCTGTATATAAAATAATAGGTTTTAGCTTGTGGTTTTGGATATTCTTCTTGTGCAAATGAAGGAAAGACGCCATAACCTATGAGTATAAGCAATAGCATACATTGATACATATATTGCCTTAATTTTGTTTCCTGCCAAATATTTTTGCAAGTATCCATAATACTAACGCAACTACAACTACAACAATAATAATACCTGACCATACCCCTGCTTTAAAAATGCCCCCAATGACTTCGCAGCTTGTCAACAACATTGTTGTTAAAAGCATGAATGGTAATATAGTAAATCTCTTCATATCTAATTACTTTATGACGCATAAGTTTACGGATCGATTTTATTTTATCGTCGTATACCGAACCAATTTCTATATGAATGAACAAGTGATGTGAAAAAAAGTTTGGTAACGTCTGAAAAAAAGGAGAAAGCCTAAAGTAAGGTACTTTAGGCTTTCAAGATATTTAAATATTACTAAATTTCAGAATTATTCTGCTCTTAAGATTTTTGCAGCTTCAACCATAGCTTCTAAGGCAGCCTTAGTCTCTGGCCAAGCGCGAGTTTTAAGCCCACAGTCTGGATTTACCCAAAGTTGAGAAGCTGGGACTACATCCTTAGCTTTGCGCAATAGGTCCACCATTTCGTCTGTACTAGGTACACGAGGAGAGTGGATGTCATATACTCCAGGGCCTATATCGTTAGGGTACTTGAAGTCACCTGCGAAAGCATTTAATAGTTTCATCTGTGAACGGGAAGTTTCAATTGTAATAACATCAGCATCCATTGCGGCTATGTCTTTAATTACATTGTTAAATTCTGAATAACACATGTGCGTATGAATCTGTGTATCATCTTCAACATTAGAAGAGGAGACGCGGAACGATCGAACAGCCCAGTTTAGGTAGTTTTGTTGATCAGCTTTACGTAAAGGAAGTCCTTCACGGATTGCTGGTTCATCGATCTGAATAATTTTTATTCCTGCTTTTTCCAATGCCTGTACTTCATCTAAGATCGCGAGAGCAATCTGATAGGTCGTCGTTTCACGAGGTTGGTCATTACGAACGAAAGACCATTGAAGGATCGTTACAGGTCCTGTCAACATACCCTTTACTGGACGGTCTGTCAATGATTGTGCATAAGAGGACCAACGTACTGTCATATCAGCTGGACGATATACGTCTCCGTAAATTACAGGTGGCTTAACACAACGAGAACCATAAGATTGAACCCATCCGTATTGTGTAAATGCATATCCCGCTAACTGTTCTCCGAAATATTCAACCATATCATTACGCTCGAATTCTCCGTGTACTAATACATCAATGTCTAATTGCTCTTGAAGACGGATGGTGCTTTCTGTTTCTTCGGCAATAGCTTTGTCATATTCTGCTTGTGTTATAAGACCTTTTTTCAAATCAGCTCGCCATTTACGAACATCTTTGGTCTGAGGGAATGATCCAATAGTGGTAGTAGCAAACGCTGGTAGGTTGAATTTCGCTTGTTGAGCTATCTTACGTGCTGCAAAAGAAGATGTGCGACGAGCGTCATCATCCGTAATGTTATTAACACGTTCTTTTACTTCAGGTTTATGAATTAATGGAGATGTACGACGGCTTTCGGCCGCAGCTTTATTTGCTTCATAACGCTGTGCTGTAGTGGCGTCAATTTCGCCGTTCGCTAATATTGCTAGGTCTTTAACTTCTGCCAATTTTTGTTTAGCAAATGCAAGCCAGTTTTTAACTGCTGCCGGAAGTGTTTCTTCGTTTTTCTCGCTGTCCAAGTCAAATGGTACATGTAGTAATGACGAAGAAGTGCCTATCCATACTCTGTCTGAACCAAGCGTATTTACTGCTTGATGGATTTTGGTCAAAGATTTTTCGTAGTCGTTTTTCCAGATGTTACGTCCCTCGACAATTCCTAATGACAACGTCAAAGAGGAAGGAACTTTAGGTAGCACTGTGTCTAATTGGTTTTCTCCACGTACTAAGTCTAAATGTAATGCATGTACCGGAAGACTTAAGGCTAAATCTTCATTGTCTTTTAACGCTTCAAAGTAGGTTGTTGCGATTAATTTAGCACTTCCTGCTGCAGCATTTAATCTTGCGAATACTGAGGTGTATAATGCTTTTGTTTTTGCGTCGATGTCCAAAGCCAGGTAAGGCTCGTCAATTTGGATATACTTAGCTCCAGCTTCGGCTAATTTTGATAAAATTTGCTCGTAAACAGGAAGTAGGTTCTCAATTAAATCAATACGTTCGAATCCAGCCTCTTTCTCTTTACCGATCAATAGATAGGTGATAGGGCCAATAATAACAGGCTTAGTCTCTATTCCAGCAGCTTTCGCTTCGTTGTATTCGTTTAAGAATTTTTCTGAATTCAGCTTAAATGTTTGGTTTTTGGTGAACTCAGGTACCATATAGTGGTAGTTTGTATCAAACCATTTTGTCATTTCAGAAGCGGTTACATCGATTCCATCCTGTTGGAATCCACGAGCCATAGCAAAGTAAAGATCTAAACTATAGTTATTATCGATTTTGCTTAGCAAAGAAGTGTAACGGGCCGGTATTGCACCCACTGTTAAAGAAAGGTCTAGTACTTGATCGTAAAAAGAAAAATCATTGGATGGAATGAGGTCGATGCCGGCATCTTTTTGTGTTTTCCAGTTCGCTTCACGGATTTCCTTAGCTGTTTGTAATAGTTCTTCCGCGGAAATTTTCTTAGCCCAATATGCTTCGTTAGCTTTTTTTAATTCGCGGAAAGGTCCCACTCTTGGGTAACCTAAGTTGTTGGTAATTAACATACTATTTTCCTTTTAAATTGTTTTAATAAAAAAATAATGCTGTAAAGAGAGAGTTCTTGGATCAGAAACTTCGGCTTATCTTTTCCGCCAGCTGGCGGATAGAATTTAGCACCTTGTCAAGAGACAGGTTGCTAAGGCTTCATCGGGTCTAGTCCCTCTGCCTTTCTCTATAAGCGATGCTAAGGTATGGAGAAGAATTGAAATTACAAAGAAAAAAAAGGAGAACTTACAAATCTCCTTTTTTCTTTCTGTATTTGGTATTAGCTTACGAGTAGTTTATAACCTTTACCATGTACGTTGACTATCTCGACATTTGGGTCTTCTTTTAGGTATTTTCTCAATTTACTTAAGAAAACATCCATACTACGTCCTGTAAAGTAGTTATCATCATGCCATATTTTAATAAGAGCTTCTTCTCTTGTCAAAACGTCATTTTTCTTTAGACACAAGAGACGTAGTAATTCAGCCTCTTTGGTAGAAAGTTTTTGTTGTTGTCCCTTATAGGATATAACTTGGCTGGTATAGTCAAAGAAATACCCACCAATTTCGAATTTATCAGCTAAATCCTCATCTTTGTCTTTGGAGACGCGTTTTAGTAGCGCATTTATACGTAATAGTAACTCTTCGACGCGAAAAGGTTTAGTGATGTAATCATCTCCGCCTAGTTCGAAGGCTTGCGTTTTGTCCTCCATCATTCCTTTTGCAGTAGCAAAAATGATAGGAACTGTCTGATTTATTTTTCGGATTTCTTTTCCTAGTGTGAAGCCATCTTTTTTGGGCATCATCACATCAAATATACATAAATCAAAATTATCTTTTTTAAACTGTTCTAATGCCTGCTCTCCGTCTTGAGAAAGGACTACTTCATATTTGCCTTTAAGTTCAAGATAGTCTTTTAAGAGTTCGCCTAAATTAGGATCGTCCTCTGCTAATAATATTTTTTGCATAGTAGTCTGTATTTATCAATTGTTGGATTCCCCTGTCTTAAGAGGTAATGTTATCTCAAAGGTCGTGCCTTTATCCTTTTCGCTCTTTACTTGTATCTTACCATCAAGTCTTTTGACTATGTCATGTACGTAGCTCAACCCTAGACCAAACCCTTTTACGTTGTGTAGATTGCCTGTGGGTATACGATAGAACTGGTCAAATATTTTCTCCTGTTGTTCTTTGTTCATACCCATTCCTTTGTCAGAGATTGATATCACAATGTTTCCTTTAGAATTAGATGTTTTTACGTGTATATCTGGAGCGTTTAGGCTATATTTTATAGCATTGTCAACTAAGTTAAAGAATACATTGGAAAGGTGCAATTCGTCACCAATGATTAGGTCTTGAGTCGCCAATAGTTCGGTTTGAAGCACTCCATTAGCTTTATTGAGTTGTAGATGCATACTGTCTAGCACTCCTTCGATCAGTGCGTTAACGCGGACATCTGTTCGCTCCATTCGTAAATTTTCTTTTTCGAGTTTAGCAATGTTTAGCACTCGTTCTATGTGGCTACCTAACCTTACATTTTCATCATATATTATATTTGCTAGTTTGTTGACGCGCTGTTCGTTTGATGCAATCTCTGGATCTCTTAGGGACTCGCTAGCAATCATGATTGTGGCTACCGGAGTTTTAAATTCATGTGTCATATTGTTGATGAAATCGGTCTTCATTTCTGAGATTTTCTTTTGCTTGAAGATAATAGACAGCGTGTAAGCAAAGCAACCGATCAGAACAGCAAAAAGAGCAAGCGTAGGAAGAATTAAATAGCTCATGTTATCTACAATTACCCTTTTTTTGTTAGGGAAGTATATACTCAAACGGCCAGTGGATTCTCCAAAATCTCCCTTAAATAATGCTGTAGTATAACGAGGTGATTTATTGGATGCTGCAAGCGTTTCGGCATCAGGACTGTGGTATATAATCCTTGATCGATCTCGAATTTCGATATTGAAAGGGGAATATATACCACGTGACACTAATTCTTCTTGCAGTAGTTTTTGAACTTGACTTTGATTTACCCGTTGTTCTAACGGCCTATTTGCAAGTTGGATTCCTAGCGCAAAGTCTTCAACGACACCTGCTTTTTTGCCTCCTAAAACAGCTAAGGTATCAAATGCATTTGTTGCACCAGCCAAAGCGTTTTTTTGAGCTATTTCGGATTCGCGATTTAGTATTTCAAGTTGCGTTCTTAACTCCATAAGCTCAAAAGCAACTTTTGCATTCGCTTTTGGAGGTAATGAAGCAATTCTAAAGCTACGCACAATTCCGTAAAGGTCGATGTCTACAACAACAACATATCGCACCGAGTCATCCTTTGCATTAATGCGAGGTAGTTCTTTACTGGCCGTTACAAGGACAAAATTCTCTACGCGAGAGGTGCCGGGAATATGTTCTTGGCTTATGGCTACGTTGATGTATTTTTGGTTTTTTTGTTCCCGAAAATAGGTCTCGTAAAACCAATTATCAATGCCTATTACATTAGGATAGATCGATTTTAGTTTTTCATCTTCTTCCCGAAAAATATTTTCTGTCTCGATTTGTTGTACGCGGAGACGCTCTATTTTTCGTTGTATGTCCAACTGCTTGGCAAGTATTCTTTGTTTTTTATGCTCGGCTTCATGTTTTTGTTGGTTGGCCCGTGCTATGATCTCTATATTGTTGGTCATCTCACTTTTCTCGATTTCTGATGCGACCTTGGCCAAAGACGTGTTTATAGCTTCATCAAAGAGATTAGATTTCTGTTTATAGGTCTCACGAATAAAATAGTACTGCATAGCGACTACGCCTAGTAATGCTATGGACATTAAACCTATTATTAATGAGATGCTTTTTTTCTTCATTTGTTACAAAAATAATAATGTATTATGCCTTAAAATCCTCTTTAACACTATTTAACAGCGATTTACAGAAAAGGATAGGGCAATACTTCTAAAATGTCTGTAGTTTTAATGTGAAAGTTACGTTTGTAAATTGTATAAGTTAAATTCTTCAATCATGATGAATATAGGTTCTAATATAGTGAAAAGAATGATTTTTAGTGTCATTTTTCTTACCACGCTTTTCAGCACTGTACGTGCTCAGGGTGGGGGTGAACAAAATAAGATGGAGAAACGTTCATGGGGTAATGTATTGCTAGGGTTTAAAATCCCCAAATCGGATTCATTGCCGCAAATATTTGCAGATTCTTTGCGTAGAGGGTTCTATGGAGTAAAGCCTATTGAAATACCGAATGTTTATCGTAAAAAAGTAGTATATTCTTCGGCCTATCGGATGCCTATTGCTGGTCTCTCCGGGAGGAGCTGTGCGCCAATGCCAGGCACTGAAAAGCTGGATGAAAACGAAGATAATGAAAAATCAGTTCCATTCTTGAAAGTACCACCATTACTTATTAAATAGAATATGCCATTACTAATAAAAAGGCGAGGGCAAGAAATATATTTCTTACCCTCGCCTTAATTTTTTACTTAAATTAATTTACTACTGAAACCCGAATGGTGTTGGTTTTGCCCTTCTCATGCAACGGTGTCGAAGCTGTGTTTATCACAATTTGCCCAGATTCTACTAATTCATGTGATTTTAATAGGTCATTTACATCTTGGATCGTTCCGTCTGTACTCTCATATTTCTCATAAATGAATGAACGTACTCCCCATAATAAACTAAGTTGTCTTAATAAATTTTTGTTTCCAGTAAAAACGTAGATGTCCGCATTTGGTCTGTAACTTGATATTTCGAAAGCAGTATAGCCCGATGCTGTCATGACAGCAATGGCAGAAGCTTTGGTTTTTTCGGCTAAGAAAATAGAAGATCCACAGATAGCGTCGGGAATTTTGTTTACCTCAATGAATGCATCCACTTTTTCACTGTAATATGGGTAAGATGTAGATTCTACATGTGTTATTATTTTTGCCATAGTCTCGATAACGATTTCTGGGAATTCGCCCACAGAAGTCTCTCCACTTAACATCACAGCATCGGCACCATCTAAAACAGAGTTGGCTACATCGTTTACCTCGGCACGAGTGGGGCGAGGTGTTGTAATCATGCTTTCTAACATTTGAGTCGCAATGATTACTGGTTTTGAAAGGTTACGACACTTCTGAACAATGATCTTCTGAAGGCCTGGTACTTCTTCCATAGGCATCTCGACACCTAAGTCTCCACGAGCTACCATGACAGCATCTGTAGCAGCAATGATAGCATCAATATTCTCGATGGCCTCTGGTTTTTCGATTTTGGCGATAATCTTTGCGTGGCTACCTTTGGCAGCAATTATTTTTTTACATTGATGAATGTCTTCTGCCGAACGAACGAAGGACATGGCGATCCAATCTGCACCATGGTCTAATGCGAAATTCAGATTGTCTAAATCTTCTTCAGTTAATGAAGGGATTGATACTTTAGTGTTCGGTAAGTTAACTCCTTTTCGAGATGTTAAGATGCCTCCATGTACTACTTCGCAAATGACGGTATCTTTATGATCAGTTGATAAAACACGTAACTGTAATTTGCCGTCATCAAGTAATATGATCTCGTTTTCCTTGACATCATTAGGGAAGTTTTCGTAAGTGATATAGATCTGCTTTTCATCTCCGATAAGTTCCTTTGTTGTCATTTCAACCGTAGAACCGTTGGTGAGGATAGCTCCTCCCTCTTTCATTTTACCGATACGTATTTTTGGCCCTTGAAGATCGGCTAAGATACTCACATTAAAAGAATGTTTCGCATTGATCTCATTGATCGTGTTAATTACTTGAAGGTGATCGTCTTGACTTCCATGAGAAAAGTTCAGTCGGCAAACATCGACACCTTTGGCAATCATCGCTGTTAATACGTCAATGTTAGATGATGCAGGTCCTAATGTAGCTACTATTTTAGTTCTCTTTTGTATCTTTTTCATATTGTTTTTGTTCTATTTTTTTAACCCTATTGGGTTGAGAATATTTCAGAATAAGCGGGTGACTATGACTTGTTTATCTTGTTTTTATACAGAGTGTAATATTTACACATTGAAAATAATTCGCTAAAATATTAGATTTTCTTTAGATTTCAATATGGTTGGGTCAATTTCTTTCACCAACATGATTTCCTTAATTGATTTTAAATTATCAATTAAGGTATCTAAGTCTTCAGCGTCAATATAATGTTTTATAATCATAAAGTAATCAAAATTTGGCGCTTCAGGGAGTAGAATGCCATTTTCTAAACTTCGATTATTAATGAGGTAATACTCGAAATCGAAAGATTCACAGCAATATCTATACATTTGGTAGTGGTGCAGCGTCTCTTTTTTTCCTTTCGCTTTTTCTTGAATAATATGGAAGTCCAGTTCTTCTTGAGGTTTAGTTTTTAAGTTTCCGTTATGATCAATCGGGGATTCCTTTCCATAAACGAAATTAAGACCGGTGTGCTTATTTATAAAGTGGCACAATCTATAGTCCCTAAAGGAAGAACTAATACCTACTAAAATGAAATCCAGTTCAAGGTCAAAGTCAATATCTAATTTGAAGGTGATTTTATTCAACTTTACAGTGTATTGATATATTTACGAAAGTACGATTTATGCTTGTGTTTTTTAGATGTCCGATGTAAAATTTGTATTAAATGAAAGTTTTTTTGTGATTATATATTACTTTTAGTATCATTGGGTAGTGTTTCTTTTATGGGCTATAATGCACTAAATGAGCTTTATGGTTCTTTATTTGTCACCTAAAAATTAAAAAGGTTTGATTTTTGGTGAAATTTATTTTTCTTTGCACAGATTTATTAAACAATTAAACTATAAAATCATGTCAGATATCGCATCAAGAGTAAAAGCAATTATCGTTGAAAAGTTAGGTGTAGATGAAAACGAAGTGACACCAGAAGCTTCTTTCACGAATGATTTAGGTGCAGACTCACTTGATACAGTTGAGTTGATCATGGAATTCGAAAAAGAATTTAACGTTGCAATTCCAGATGACCAAGCTGAGAACATCAGTACTGTAGGTCAAGCAATCGCTTATTTAGAAAAAAACGTTAACTAACTAATTGTATTAGGCTAAAAATATAAATGGAGCTTAAGAGAGTAGTTGTAACAGGATTAGGCGCACTTACACCACTAGGTAATACCGTTCAAGCATATTGGGAGGGCTTAATTAACGGTGTAAGTGGCGCTGCTCCTATTACGCATTTTGATGCGTCGAAATTTAAAACCCAATTTGCCTGCGAAGTGAAAGGGTTCGATCCACATGATTTTATGGATCGCAAGGAGGCTCGTAAGGTGGATCCATTCGTTCAGTATGCTATTGCATCAACAGATGAGGCGGTTAAGGATTCTGGATTGGAATTTGATAAATTAGACAGAAACCGTATTGGTGTAATATGGGGGTCAGGAATAGGGGGGTTAACTACCTTTACGGAGGAAGTTGCTAACTTTTCTAAAGGAGATGGAACACCTCGTTTCAATCCTTTCTTCATTCCAAAGATGTTGGTAGATATTGCTCCTGGCCATATTTCTATGCGACACGGTTTGCGTGGTCCCAATTTTTCAGCCGTTTCAGCTTGTGCATCTGCAACCAATGCGATGATCGATGCCTTTACCTACATTCGTATGGGAAGGGCTGATATAATCATCACGGGAGGTTCAGAGGCAACTATTAATGAGGCTGGTATTGGTGGTTTCAACGCAATGCACGCTTTGTCAACTCGTAATGACGATCCAAAGACCGCTTCTAGGCCTTTTGATAAAGATAGAGATGGATTTGTTTCTGGAGAAGGATCTGGCGCAATAATTTTAGAAAGTTTAGAACATGCGCTAGCGCGTGGAGCTAAGATTTATGCAGAGATTGTCGGTGGCGGTATGAGTGCAGATGCACATCATATTACAGCCTCGCATCCTGAAGGTCTTGGCGCGAAGCTTGCTATGACTATGGCGATAAATGATGCTGAATTGCATTTTTCGGATATAGATTATATTAATGTACATGGCACATCAACTCCAGTTGGTGATATCAGTGAGACAAAAGCAATAGTAGATCTTTTCGGAGAAAGTGCATATAAATTAAATATCAGTTCGACAAAGTCTATGACTGGTCACTTATTGGGTGCGGCTGGGGCTGTTGAGGGAATTGCCTCTATACTGGCTGTAAAAAATGATATTGTACCGCCTACAATAAATCATTTTACCGATGATCCTCAGATAGATAATCGTTTGAATTTTACATTTAATACAGCTCAGAAACGTGTAGTGAAAGCTGCTTTGAGTAATACATTTGGCTTTGGTGGCCATAATGCTTCGGTTATTTTTAAAAAATACCAAGCGTAATGTTGAGGTATTAAGCATAAAAGATAAATAGGTAGTTTCTTCAAGCTACCTATTTTTCTATACGTCTTTGTTATCCTGACTGGAATAATCTTTTTTTGAATCGACTATTTTTAATAGCCTGAGAATAATTTTTTGGTTTTTCGTCCGAGAGTTTTTCTTTGTAGTAGGTGAATATGTCTTTAAGAATTTATAAACTATACTTATCTCCCAATCGAGCTTATTTTAAAAAACTCAAAAATATTCTTGGGTTTGTGCCAGGTAATGTCAAGTTGTATCAGATGGCTTTTAGACATAAATCTGTTGCAAAGCAAATCAAAGAGGGGGTGAAAAATAGCAACGAGCGTTTAGAATTCCTCGGCGACGCTGTTCTTGGGTCGGTAGTGGCAGAGCTTTTGTTTAAACTGTACCCTTACAAAGATGAAGGATTTCTAACAGAGATGCGTTCAAAAATAGTGTCTAGGGCAAATCTCAACCAACTTTCTAGAAAGTTAGGTTTCGATCGCCTGATTCAATATGATTCCCGCATGATATCCTATCCCAATAAACAAGGATCACTATTAGGAGATGCATTCGAAGCGCTGATTGGAGCCGTTTATCTTGATAAGGGGTATCAATTTACCCGAGAGTTCTTATTAACACGTATTATTAAGCCGCATGTTGATATTCACACGTTGGAAAATACGGAGACGAATTTCAAGAGTAGACTTATCGAATGGTGTCAGCACGAAGGAAAAGAAGTTGTATTCTTGCCTATTGATAACCCGGAGGGTGAGTCGTCTAAAATGTTTAGTATCGAGGTGCTTGTTAATGGAGAGGTTTGTGGCTTAGGTCGCGATTTTAATAAAAAGAGTGCGGAGAAACTTGCTGCAGAGCGAGCTTGTGAGTATCTGAAAATCATCGAAATCGCTTAGAAACATATAGGCGTACTTTCCATATTCATTCTGTTATATTACCTTTGCCTTATGGCAATAGTTAAACCCTCTCTAGCAAAAGGGACTAGAGATTTTTCTCCTCTAGAAATGGAAAGGAGAAATTTTATATTTAATACGCTGAAGGGTATTTTTAAAAAATACGGTTATAGCGAAATTCAAACACCCTCATTTGAAAATCTATCCACGTTAACGGGTAAATACGGTGACGAAGGAGATCAGCTAATCTTTAAAATACTTAACTCTGGTGATTATTTATCTAAAGTATCGGATGATGTCTTAGTACAGAAAAATTCGATTAAACTAATTCCTCAAATATCTGAAAAGGCACTTCGTTATGATCTCACGGTGCCGTTTGCCAGATATGTAGTGATGCATCAAAACGATATTACGCTTCCTTTCAAACGTTTCCAAATTCAACCGGTATGGCGTGCCGATAGACCGCAGCGTGGGCGTTACCGGGAGTTTTATCAATGCGATGTCGACGTAGTCGGATCGGAAAGCTTGTTGAATGAAGCGGAGTTTATATTGATTTATTGGGAAGCTTTGAGGCAACTGGGGCTAAAGGATTTTACGATTAAAATTAATAATCGTAAAATATTGACTGGTATTGCTGAGATTCTAGGAAAGCCTGAACTTATCGTGGATATGACTGTTGCCATAGATAAGCTGGATAAAATCGGCCTTGACGGTGTAAACAAGGAACTTTTAGATCGAGGTTTTTCAGATACTGATCTTGAAGTATTGAAGCCTATTATCTTATTGGAAGGTAGTAACCAAGAAAAGTTGGAAAGTCTTAAAAAGGTATTAGCTTCGTCGCAGAAAGGGTTGGAAGGAATAGAAGAAATCGAATCTGTATTTGCATATGTTGCTGCTTTTAACGTTGACGAAAGTATTTTGAGTAATGATGTTGCTGTCGATGTCACGTTGGCAAGGGGTTTGAATTATTATACAGGATGTATTTTTGAAGTTAAGACGAATGAGGTTGCTATGGGAAGTATCGGTGGTGGAGGGAGATATGATGACCTTACAGGGATGTTTGGACTGAAGAATCTTACTGGCGTAGGGGTGTCTTTCGGAGCAGACCGTATTTATGATGTTCTTGAAGAGCTCGATCTTTTTCCAGGTACAGTTATTTCTAGTTCCAAGGTTCTTATTGTCAATTTCGATAAAAGTCTAGAATGTTATACCATCCCATTGTTGGCTCGTCTCCGTCAAGAAGGTATAGCCGTAGAATTATACCCAATTGTGGCCAAGCTGAAAAAGCAAATGAGCTACGCGGATGCGAAGAAGATTCCATTTGTTCTCCTTGTGGGAGAGGAGGAAGTCGAATCAAATGTTTTAACATTGAAAAACATGGAATCAGGCGAGCAAATAAAAATACAATTGCCAGCACTTATCGAAATCATGAGGGGGTGAGCGGCAAAAAATATACTTTTTGTCGATATAAATTATTAGATTTGTAATCGGTTAAGTAAGAAAAAGACTTTATAAAATGAGTTCAACACCTATAACAAAAGAAACATATCTCGAGTGGTACAGATCTATGCTACTCATGCGTAAATTTGAAGAGAAAGCAGGACAATTGTACGGGCAGCAAAAAATCCGTGGTTTTTGTCATTTGTACATTGGTCAAGAGGCAGTGGTAGCGGGTACGATATCAGCAACTAGACAAGAGGATACTGTGATCACGTCTTATCGTGATCATGCTCATGCTTTGGCAAAGGGAGTTTCTGCAGACGCTTGTATGGCTGAAATGTACGGAAAGAGTACAGGTTGCTCGAAAGGGAAGGGGGGCTCTATGCACTTTTTCTCGAAAGAACATGGTATGTTGGGAGGACATGGTATCGTCGGTGGACAAATACCACTAGGTGCTGGAATAGCTTTCGCTGAAAAATACTTAGGTACGGATAACGTAAATGTTTGTTTTATGGGGGATGGGGCAGTTCGCCAAGGAGCCTTAAATGAAACTTTCAACATGGCTATGTTATGGCAATTACCTGTGATCTTTGTGTGTGAAAATAACGGTTACGCGATGGGTACTTCGGTAAAGCGCACGACTAACATGGAAGATATATATAAGATTGGTTTAGGTTTTGATATGCCTAGTATGCCTGTAGATGGTATGGATCCTGTAGCTGTTCATAATGCTATGGACGAGGCTGTACAACGTGCGCGTGCTGGTGAAGGACCAACGTTTTTAGAGATTCGTACTTATCGTTATAAGGGGCATTCTATGTCAGATCCTGCTAAGTACCGTACCAAAGAGGAATTAGAAGAATATAAAGGAAAGGATCCCCTATTTAGTACCAAACATGCTATCCTAGAGAATGGTTACGCGGACGAAGCTTGGTTTGCGACAGTAGATGCGGAAATCAAAAAAATTGTAGAAGATTCTGTTAAGTTTGCAGAAGAATCTCCGTACCCTACTGTAGATGAGTTGTACAAGGATGTTTATGTGCAAGAGGACTATCCATTTGTGATGGATTAATAAATCACAGTTTTGTTTGAATTGTTATAAGATATAATTTACTATAATACATGGCTGAAGTAGTAAAAATGCCGAAAATGAGTGACACCATGACAGAAGGGGTGATCGCCAAATGGCACAAAAAAGTTGGTGACAAAGTAAATGCTGGAGATCTTGTTGCAGAGATTGAGACAGATAAAGCGACAATGGACTTTGAGTCCTATCAAGAAGGAACTTTACTATACATAGGTCCTAAAGAAGGTGATGCTGTAGCTATCGATGCTGTGATTGCAATCTTGGGCGAAGAAGGTGAGGACTATAAAGCACTATTAGACGGTGCTGCTTCGGCTCCTGAAACGAAAAAAGAAGAAACAGAGGTGAAAGTTGAAGCGACTTCTAATCAAGTGTCTCCTGAAGAGACAGTTACTGCTGAAGATTTAGGTTGTACTGTAATAACAATGCCTCTTTTGAGTGATACAATGACTGAAGGTGTAATCGCTCAATGGAACTTTAAAGTTGGAGATACGATCAAATCGGATGATGCTATAGCCGATGTAGAGACAGATAAAGCGACAATGGAAGTTACCGCTTATGCTGAAGGTACATTATTGTATGTAGGATTGGAGGCAGGCCAAGCGGCTAAAGTAAATGATATTATTGCTATTGTTGGTCCTGCTGGTACGGATGTGACTCCTCTTCTGAATCAAAAACCAACGGTATCAAAATCTGAAACCAAAGCAGAGACAGCTTCTACAACAGTAGAGGCCGTAACTCCAGCTTCAACGCGTGCTGCAACTTCAGCCAACGATGACTCTAGAGTGAAAGCTTCTCCTTTGGCCCGTAAGATTGCTAAAGAAAAAGGAATTAACTTGAATGATATTAAAGGTTCTGCTGACGGTGGTCGTATTGTAAAGAAAGACGTTGAGAGCTTTGTTCCAGCTGCTAGATCTACAACTGCTATACCTGCAACAGAGACTAAAAACGTTTCATTGCCTCAATTTATTGGCGAAGAAAGGTATACAGAGGTGAATGTATCCCAAATGCGTAAGACGATTGCTCGTCGTTTAGGAGAATCATTGTTTACCGCCCCTCATTTTTATTTGACTGTAAGTATAGATATGGATAATGCTATGACTGCACGTGCACAGATAAATGAAGTGGCTCCTGTGAAGGTTTCTTTTAATGATATGGTTATCAAAGCTGTGGCGGCTGCCTTAAAGCAACATCCCGCTGTGAATTCATCATGGCAAGGTGATAAAATCAGATTTAACGAGCATACGAATATAGGTGTTGCAATGGCTGTCGAAGATGGTTTATTGGTGCCGGTTGTTCGCTTTGCCGATGGAAAGACACTATCGCATATATCTGCTGAGGTTAAAGATTTTGCAGGAAAAGCAAAATCAAAAAAACTTCAACCTGCAGATTGGGAGGGATCAACATTCACGGTATCTAATTTAGGTATGTTTGGCATAGATGAGTTTACATCTATCATCAACTCCCCTGATGGAGCAATTTTGTCTGTAGGAGCTATCCAACAGGTTCCTGTAGTCAAAAATGGAGCTGTCGTGCCAGGTAATATCATGAAATTAACGTTAGGTTGCGATCACCGCGTTGTTGATGGAGCAACTGGTGCTCAGTTTTTACAAACTTTAAAAGGTTTGCTAGAAGCTCCAATTCGTTTATTGGCATAATTAAAATACATTAATAAACTATTCGGTTTATATGAAGAAGGTATCTTTTTAGATACCTTCTTTTTTTTATCCCGTTTTTACGCCTTTTTTTTGCTAGTATATTGGCTTTTACTGCTTATTTACCTATATTTATTTTCGTGTTAATAAATGAATTACCCGTGAGATTTGTCTTGTTCCAGTTACTAAATATCGTATTCTTAATTACCCTTTTTTCTTGTTCCAGTGCAGAGCAAAAGCAGCAAGAAGTCCAACGAAAACAATATGAGCTTGATAGCATAGCTCTTTTATATGATCCTAGTAAAGCTGATTTAAATATCGATGCTTTTATGAAGAAACTTCATCGTAATTCAGGTTTCAATGGTAATGTGCTTGTTGCGAAGAAAGGTAAGATTTTATATCAAAATTCATTTGGTTGGGCTGATTATTTACATAAAGATAGTTTAAAAATTACCTCAAAATTTGAATTGGCCTCTGTCTCAAAACCAATGACAGGGTTAGCAATATTGCAATTGGTTGAAGCTGGTAAATTGAAACTGGATCAACTAGTTGGTGACTTTTTCCCAGGATTCCCTTATGAGGGAGTTACTGTGAGACAATTGTTGACCCATCGTTCGGGACTGCCTAATTATGTATACTTTGTAGATAAGATTTGGCCTGATCGAAAAAAAGGAATGTCAAATATGGACGCGATAAACCTTATGATAGAACATAAGCCAACACGTTACGGAATGCCTGATGGTCGCTTTCATTATAATAATTCTAATTATATGGTTTTGGGGGCTATCGTTGAAAAGGTGTCTGGACAGGATTTTGCGATTTATATGGATGAACATGTGTTTAAGCCTGCGGGAATGAAGAATACAGCGGCTTTATCACGCGTTAAGTATGACAAAATTCCAACAGATGTGATAGGACATGATAGAGTATGGAGGAGATCTGTTGTGCAGGACTATCTTGATGGACCTTTAGGCGACAAGGGTATTTACAGCACAGTACAGGATATGTATTTGTTAGACCTTGCGCTTAAGGAAGGACGCTTGTTGGGTAAGGCATTGCTAGATTCGGCTTATGTATCCCGCTCAGATGCCAAAAGAGGGGTGTTCAGTTATGGGTATGGTTGGCGAACCTTTTCGTCGAATGGTGCTAAAATAGCGTATCATACGGGTTGGTGGCATGGATTTAAAAACCTCTATGTCCGTGATCTTACCAATGATATAACTATCGTATTATTGTCAAATTTGGTTAATGGGAGTTTAAATAATTTGGATGGGTTGTATAAAATCTTGGAAATGCCTATTTTGAGACAAAATGCTTATGATGCAAACGGAGGTTTCGTAGAACATTAAAAACACCTACATGAAATAATCATGTTTAGTTATACAGAAAGAAGCATGAGTGTTCCATCCCGAAGAGTGAGGACAATTTAATTATCCGTAAAAGATAAATCGATCCGTCAACTGGCGAATCACTAAGTAAATTATAGACATATGAAAAAGACCCTGATTTTAGGTGCTAGTACCAACTCTGCTCGTTATTCTTATCTGGTTGCAAATAAGTTAGTCAGAAAGGGATATCCAATTGTGAATGTTGGCCGAAAAAATGGAAACGTGGCAGGAGTAGCAATCGAACCTGCGGAGATAGTACATACCGATATTGATACTATAACAATGTATGTTGGCCCTAAGAATCAGGAGCCTTATTATGACTATATATTAAACACAAATCCACATCGGGTGATTTTTAATCCAGGTGCTGAAAATTCAGAATTGGCTGAAAAGCTAAAAGAACGTGGAATAGAAGTGGTCGAGGCTTGTACTTTAGTTATGTTGAATACGGGGCAATATTAATACCCTTGATCTAGTGAAAAAGCATGTTTTCTTTTGATAACGTGCTTTTTTGTGTTTAGCGCAAACGTTAGCGTAGTTAATTGTCCATTTGTCAGTTTATAAGTGGTATTCTTGTATATAAACCTTTTAGTTATTATATGAAAATTTTTAAACGTTTAGGCTCTCTTTTGCTTTTACAAGGTGTGCTTTCAGTTGGAGGAGTTTTTGCTCAAAAAACTTCCTTGGATTTAAAATATATAAATAAAGAGCTTTTTGACGCAACTAAACAAATCAAACTTCTAGCTGAGGAAACGCCCAAAGAAAAGTTCCCGCAGACTTTTGAGAAGGGGGCGCAGAAATTTTCAAACTCGGGGTGGTGGTGTTCTGGCTTTTATCCTGGTACGCTATTGTATCTATATGAAGGAACAGGAGATACTGAGCTATTGGGAGAAGCGAAAGACAAATTAATCTATTTAGAGAAAGAAAAATACAATAGGAGTACGCATGATCTTGGATTTATGCTTTTCTGTAGCTTTGGGAACGCGCTTCGCCTAACTGGTGACTCGGCGTATAAAGAGGTATTAGTGACTGGAGTCGAGTCTTTAGCTTCTCGTTATAGCGATACGACGAAGGCAATCAAATCTTGGAGTTGGGGAGACTGGAACTATGCCGTTATCATTGATAATATGATGAATTTGGAGTTTTTAACGCAACTTTCAAAAATTACCGGTGATACGAAGTATAAAGATATCGCTATACAACATGCTAATACGACCCTCAAAAATCATTTTCGAAAGGACTACAGCTCTTACCACGTAGTGGATTATGACAAAAATACAGGCAAAGTAGTCGCAAAGAAGACACACCAAGGCGCCAATGACGCCTCTTCATGGGCAAGAGGTCAAGCTTGGGGATTGTATGGTTATACCATGATGTATAGAGAGACTAAGAAAAAAGCTTACCTGAAGCAGGCTGAAAATATCGCGGACTATATTTTAAAGCACCCTAACCTACCCGATGATTTGATCCCTTATTGGGATTTTGATAAAGATCAAGTACCTACAAATAGTAAAATGTACACACAGCGAAATTTGAAGGATGTTTCGGCAGCAGCATTGTACGCTTCCGCATTGTTGGAGCTATCTCAATATGTTTCGGGTAAAAGAAAGACCTTTTATTTTTCAAAAGCTGAAAAGATTCTTCAAAATCTGTCTCAGAATCCTTATAAGGCAAGTTACGGAGAAAATGGAGGGTATATACTTAAACATAGTGTCGGCGCATTGTTGTTTAACTCGGAAGTAGATGTTCCGTTGACTTACGCCGATTACTATTATGTTGAGGCATTGATACGCTACAAGAGATTGTTGGAAGGACAACCTATGATTAAAGAATTGTAGGGGGGAATGAGGTTCTACATTTTAATTTCTATTTGGTTTCTATTCTTCTCTGTTGAATCTAAGGCCGATAAATACCCTGTATTCAAGCTAGAGGCGTTGGGTCGTAGTGTGTACCAAGGGACGTTTACGGGCAACGGTTTGTTAGGGACAATGACTTACATGAAAGGAGATAGTTCGGCCAGAATCGATATCGGACGTACTGATGTGTATGATCATAGGGCCAATTCGGCATCTGCTTTATTTGATAAGGCACGGTTATTAATAGGGCATTTTGAGTTGATCTTTCCCGATGGAATACAGAAGTCGTGGGGAGAGATGGATTATCATCGTGGTGAGTCCTATGGCTATTATTCCACCAATAAAGGAGTGGCACGAATTCGTACGATTAGCTTTGCCGAGCAAAATATTATCTATATTGAGATTTCTAAGGGGAAAGACGATTCGCCTCAAATGAAGTGGATATCCGAGAAGGCGCGAAGTACACGTATGAATTTTGGACATGCGCAAAAGCCGGATTATTATCCCGAAAATCCTCTACCTTATACCGTTGAAGATGGTGTGATCAAGGTATCAGTACAGCCTCTGCTAGCAGGAGGTGGATATGCTACAGCTTATAAAAAGATCGAATTAACAGATAAGGATGTGTATCTAGTGACAGTATCATATTCGCAATCTTCGGATAGCTATATCAAGGAAGCTATCCAGAAAGTGAGTCTGTTCGATAGGAGTTCGTTAGAAAAGAGTATCGATTCACATAGAAAATGGTGGGAAAAATATTATGAGCGGTCGAATCTAATACTACCGGACGAACAGTTGCAACAGTTTTATAATATGCAGCTGTACAAACTAGGCTGCGCTACTCGTTCGGATAAGCCGGCTATCGATCTCCAAGGGCCTTGGCCTGCTAATACACCTTGGCCCGCTTATTGGCATAACTTGAACATACAGCTTACTTACTCACCAACTTTTACGGCCAATCACCTAGAGATCACATCATCATTAATAAATATGATCGATCAGAACGTCGATAATTTGATTAATAATGTCCCCGAACAGTATAGGTACAATAGTGCAGGTATTGGAAGGACTTCAGCGCCTGATATGATTAGTCCAATTTATTTGCAAAAGGGTGCTAACGGAAAAAATTGGAGTGATGGTGAGAAGGAATTAGGAAATCTGACATGGATGCTACATAGTTATTATCAATATTACAGATATTCTATGGACACGACAGCTTATGACCGATTGTTTTCCCTGTTAAAGCGTGCGGTCAATTATTATATTCATCTTTTAGATAAGGATGAAAGAGGTAAGTATCATATAGCAGTACGTACGTATTCTCCGGAATATTCTAAAGGTTATGCTTACGACACGAATTATGATTTGTCTATTTTAAGATGGGGACTAAAAACACTAATTGCTCTGGATAATGAGCAAGTTGGTGAGGATAGCCAGTATTTGGAATGGGTAGATATTTTGAATAATTTACGGGATTATCCGAAAGATTCAAATGGCTTTATGATTGCAAAAGATTTGCCTTATGCGGAATCACATCGACATTATTCACATTTGATGATGATTTATCCGTTTTACGATGTTAATTGGGATCAGATTGAAAATCGAGATATTATCTTGAAATCCATTGCGCATTGGCAAAGTAAAAAGGATTTCTTACAAGGGTATTCTTTTTCTGGTGTAGCATCAATGTATGCTATGATGGGAAAAGGAAATCGTTCTCTTGAAGCATTGCAAGTACTACTCGGAAAATATATTAAGCCTAATACTTTGTATGCAGAAACAGGTCCGGTAATAGAGACCCCCTTGGCAGCAATGGCTAGTATTAATGAAATGGTGCTTCAGTATTGGAATGGTTCTGTTCGTGTTTTTCCTGCTGTACCGGATTCGTGGAAGAATGTGTCATTTACGAATTTTCTCACAGACGGTGCTTTCCTTATTTCTGCACAACGGAAAGATAGTGAGACTGTTGGTATCAGGGTGAAAAGCCAACATTCCGGAAGTATTAGTTTGAAGCATGATATAAAAGATGTGAAAATAAAGATTCAGGGTGAGGGGAGAATCGTTAGTAAGAGCAGCGGTCATATTAATTTATGGCTATCTCAAGGAGCTATCGTTCACATCTCAAATTAAATATTGTATACTAAATCGATGGACTCTGAGATTACATCAATATCGATTATAAAAAATAATTAGAAATATGAAAAGAAGATCTTTATTAAAAGGGGTGGCTTTAGGATCCTTTTTTGGAATGATAGGAGGTGTTTTTGCAAAGGATAATAAGGATTTAGAAGAAGAGAACGTCTTAGTTAAATCTAAGGTGGATGATAGAGCGTACTGGGTGTCTGTACTAACAAAAATAGCAACTCCAATATTGGAGAATATAAGTAAGCAAGAGTTTTGTAAGAATATGCCTATGCAAGTGAGCCCTTCTTATGGTAATCGGGATCCAAATTTAGGCTATCTGGAGGCTTTTGCAAGGTTGTTGTCTGGGATGGCTCCCTGGTTAGCATTGCCCGATGATCATACAGAAGAAGGTAAATTACGTAAAAAATTTAGGGAACAAGCTTTGTTGGGGGTGCAACATGGTGTAGATCCCGAATCTCCTGATTATTTTGTTTGGCGAGGGGCTGCCAATCAGACGGTAGTAGATACCGCATTTTTGGCAATGGCGTTTTTGCGTGCTCCTGCTGCTTTATGGGAACCATTACCCGAATTGACAAAAAAGCAAGTTGTGGAAGAGTTTAAACTGCAGCGAAGATTTAAGCCAAATGAAAATAACTGGTTGTTATTTTCGGCGGTAACGGAGACTTTTCTACACAGTATCGGTGAGGAATGTCTCCGCGAGCGAATCGACTATGCGGTGGAAAAATTTGATAAAGAATGGTACGTTGGCGATGGTTGGTATAGTGATGGACCAAAATTTCATTTTGACCATTATAATGGCTATGTCATTCATAATATGCAGGTGGAATCATTGTTTCACGGGATGAAGGGCAATACGAAATATATAGAAATGTATAATCGTGCCTATAAGCGCATGCAGCGTTATGTTCAACATTTAGAACGTATGATTTCTCCGGAAGGTTACCCCTTGGTTGTCGGCCGTTCATCAACCTACAGAACTGCGGTATTTCAGCCATTAGCTGCAACGATATTAGATAATAAGTTACCGCAGGGTATTACTAAAGGTCAGGCTAGGGCAGCGCTCACTGCAGTATTTAGAAATACTTTTGTAGATAATACCATTAGTGAGTCTGGTTGGATGACGATGGGGGTCGTGGGGGATAAGCAAACAAGTATGGCGGACTATTATAATAACTCGGGATCTTTGTATATTGCTTCTTTGGCTTTTATGCCATTGGGACTTTCTTCCGATGATGAATTCTGGACGACTAATCCCGAAAGGTGGACGACACAAAAAATTTGGAACGGAGATCCTTTTCCTAAGGATCACTATGTGAATTATTAATATAGTATGACTTTACCCTTCCAGATTTTCATCTTTCAGAAATTCGGAAGGGTTTTTACCAAAGTGCTTTTTAAATTCTTTACTAAAATATTTTCTGTCCGAAAAGCCTACAGCATAAGCTACCTGACTAATGTTTTTTTCAAACCGGAGTAGTTCAATAGCTTTCATAAAGCGATATTGTTTTATGAAATTGTTTACAGAAAGGTTAGTGATGGATTTCAGTTTTTTGTACAATACAGGTTGACTCATACCTAACTCCCTAGCAAGCAAATCCACACCAAAATTTCCATTTATTAAATTCGTATTTATAATACTTTCAAGTGTTGAGATAAAATCATGATCTAATGCTGATAGCTCATGTGGGTTTTCTATTTTAAACTCCTCCCGCTTTTTCGAGGCTATTTCTAATAAATTTCTTACGGTTAATAGTAGTAGCTGGGGATTGAATGGTTTGGATAGATAGACATTTGCTCCGTACTGTAACCCGCTGACTTGAGACAACTCACTTGTATCTGCAGTAAGTAGTATTAAAGGGATATGAGATGTCAGTATATTGGATTTGATTTTTTTACACATTTCTAATCCATTCATACGAGGCATCATTACATCGGATATGATAATGTCGGGAATAATTTGAAGAGCTTGTTCCAAACCTTCCTCTCCGTTATAGGCAACGAAGACCTTATAGTGCTCAATGAATATTTTTTGTATCGTATCTGCCAACTCTACATTGTCTTCAATAAGAAGAAGAGTCTCATTTTTTGTATGTTTTGTAAAAGCTGTTGAGATCTGTACGGTGTCTTTAGCCTCTTGGTTTAGGATGTTTTCACTTTCCACGTTCGGTATACTTGGGAGAGTTAACGTGAAAACAGTAAACTGTTGATTATCGATTGTTTCGGTTTTACATTTTATTGTTCCCTTATGCTCTTCAACGATTTTTTTTGTTAATGCGAGGCCAATACCAGTACCTATATTATCATTGGCATTGGGTGCACGGTAGTATTCTTCAAAAATCTGAAACTGATTGTTTTCAGAAACTCCTATCCCATTGTCTGCGATACGTATGGTGGTTTCGGAAAAAGACGAATGTATTTCCATGAAAACGGAGCCTCCGACATTACAGTATTTAATCGCATTGGATAGAAGATTAAATATAGCTTTATCAAATTGACTGGTATCAACAAATATTAAATGATCTCCCTCAATGGATTTGATATAATAGTTAAGCTTTTTGGATAGAGCCAAGTCCGAAAATAAATAAAAAACGTCTTCTAGATAAGGTTTAAGCGAAACTGACTTTAAGTGGATAGTTTCCTTTCCATCGTCAAATTTTTTAAAGTCTAAAAGCTCATTGACGATGTGTAAAAGCTTATCCGCATTTTTCTTGAGTCTTATTGCTTTGAATTGGACAGTAGGGATTTCTTCTGTTGATTTTATGATTTCTTCAATAGGAATGGTAATTAAAGTTAATGGTGTTCTGATCTCATGGGAGATTTGTGTAAAGAATTTAATTTTTTTACTCTGCTCTTTTTCTGCACTTAATAATAACTGTCTTTCAACTATTATAGTGATGCTGAAATGTAAGATACCGGCTATTATAATAGCGTATAACAAATACGCCCACCAAGTCTTCCAAATAGGTGGTAATACGACGAGCTTAATCTGTAGGGGAGTTGTACTCCATACGAGATCGTTATTGCTAACCTGTAATAATAATTTATACTCGCCTTCCGGTATATTGGTGTATCGGATTGATGGTTGTTCAACTTCTATCCATTCCTTATCAAATCCCTCCAGTTTATATCTGTACCTGTTTTTTTTCGACTTAATAAAATTAGAACTGGCAAAATCTACTGCTAAGAAGTTTTCATCGTGGTTTAGGGATAAGGTATAAGAGTTTTCGTTTTGTTGGCTGACTAGACGGTCAAAGGATAAAAGTTTATCGTTGATTTTTATATTTCCAAGAATAATAGAGGGTATCTGTTTATTTAAAGATATTTTTCTGGGATTAAAAGAGGTTAGACCGTTTAAGGTGATTAGAAATATAGAACCGCTTTCGCTTAGGAAAAGTTTGGCATTTTGTAGGTTTTTACCAGGCAGGCCATCGTATTGATTATATAAGTTACTGTATTTCGTGTTTAGATCGTAGTAAATCAATCCGCTTTTACTGGTCACCCACAGGATATTATCCACTATTATAGGCCATCCTAACGTATTGTTTTTGAACTCTGCTATAAGCATCAGCTGACCCCGATCGTTTATTTTGTAAATGGTTTGACGAGAGGTAAACCATAGCTCATTATTATTATCTATAAAGAATCCGTTTACGGGTAAATCGGCAGGTATGGCTACTTCTTTAAATAACATGGTGCCTACAGATTTTTTGAACAATTTTTCCTCGGATAATGCATACAGATTATGCTTTCTGTCTTCTTTAAGACTATGAATTACGACCTGAGGTAATCCTTTGATAAGAACTAATTCGTTTTTCCTACCTTTATAATAAAGGCCCGCATTAGTTCCTAAGAAAATGTTTTCCGCACTGTCGACGTAGATGCTAAATACATTATTCTTTAGCTGTTTTTCATTTCCTCCAAGGTTAAAATGAGTACTTTTTTTATGGGTGAGATCGAAAATAGAATACCCGCCGGCATATTGGGCTATGTATACTTTGTTATTTCTGATGTAGAGATCCTTAACTAAGTTTGATTGGGTGAGTTTTGGCAGCGAAGCAGCTTCACCTGTGGTTTTATCTACTAAATTAATACCTTCTTCCTCTGACGCTATCCAATAGTTTTCGTGTGTTTCGACCATGTCACTGATAATATCACTGTTCAGTCGGAAAGGTGCAGGTGATTTCGTGGAGGTGGTACGAAAATTAATAAAGTTGGGGTAGATGGCATTAAGCCCACCAAAATAGGTGCCTAACCATACAATTTGCTGATTATCTACAAAGATATCATAAATAGAATTTTGACTTAATGATTGTTTGGTCAGGGCATTGTGTTTATAATTATAAAAGAGCCGTTGATTGTCAGATAAAATGGATAATCCTTTTAGCGTGCCCACGAGTAATCTACCCGTTGGGTCCCGGGTAATAACTCGAACATTGTTACTTAGAATATTACTGTTTTTATCATTATAATCTTTCCATTCATTATTAGCGAAATTGTAGTGGAATAGTCCATTGAACTTGGTTGCCACCCATAAAGAGGAGTGTTCGAAGAAAAGTGAAGGAATAACGTTGTCCAAGCTTGATTTAATCGGAATTTCTAGATTTTTGGTAAATACTACAGTTTTTCCTTTTAATGCCACTAATTCAACCCCGTAGTCACTGGAAATAACATATTGCTCATTGTTTATTTTTACTATGGCTTGTACTTTGTTTCTGGAAAGGATTTTGTCTAACGTAAAGGACCCACTGTTAGGGTTCGCTTCGTAGAGTCCGTCTTCGGCGCATATGAAAAACCTACTATCTGCCTTTAGAAAATTATAAACAACGAGACCTTTTTTGAAAGGACGATCTTTATCAAGAACCCACTTTCTATTGTGTATATCGAAGATGAATAAATGAGTAGATGAGGCTATAAATAGATTATCATTATCATTAATAGCTATTTTGGTGATATAGCCTAAACCACCGAAAGTTGAATCGCTATCCACGAGGTTTTGAATTTGTCTGGAATTGTAGTTGAAAATATTGTTTTGGCCGGCAAACCAAAGTCTGCCTTCTGAATCTTGGCTTATAGACAATACGGGTTGCTTGTCAAACACATTTTCTTCCGTAAGAGATTCAAAATTTATTTCCTGACAATTGCATTCTAGATATGCAAAGAAGCTAAATATAAAAAGGAGTATTTGAAATTTGGGGCTGCTCATGTCGGTTTTTGGTTGTCTAGCGGTTCAAATTTATGATTTTACCCCTAAATATTTAAAATATTGCCCCTTTTTTATTTATGGCTTTGTTCAATTTTGATTAGTTAAATAACCATTGTAAAAACCAAAAATATATGATGAAGCTCTACAAAGCAGGGTTGTATGTACTCTTACTACTTATGGTGGATGTCACCATGGCCCAGCAACGAATCTCTGTGAGGGGGATTGTAACAAATAGTGGCGGAGAACCTATTCTCGGTGCCTCTGTGCGTGAAAAAGGGGGGAAAGCCTCCACCTCAACAAATAATAAGGGAAATTTCAGTATTGAAGTATCTGAAGGCGCAATACTTGTTGTCAGTAGCGTAGGTTACACTGCAAATGAGGTGGTAGCGAAATCGCAAGTTCGTGTTTCCTTGGAATCTGATGATGCGGATATTGAGGAAGTTGTGGTCGTGGGCTACGGTACACAAAAGAAATCGAACCTAACAAGTTCGGTATCTACGATTGATCAAAAAGCCTTTGAATCTCGACCTGTTTCAAATGTAATGTCTGCTATGCAGGGAGCTGCGCCTGGATTAGTAATTACAAGATCTGGTGGACAGCCTGGAGCAGAGGGGTTTTTAGCAAATATCCGTGGAGAGTTATCTACTGGAGGAAGTAGTCCCTTGGTTCTGATTGATGGAGTACCGGGTTCTCTGACTTACACTAATCCTGATGATATCGCAAGTATATCTATTCTTAAGGATGCTTCGGCAACTGCGATTTATGGTTCTAGGGGAGCGTCGGGTGTGATTTTAGTAACCACAAAAACAGGAAACGGAAAAGCTAAAGTGAATTATCAAGGAATGTGGACTTCAAAGAAGCTAGGACTGTTTCCGGAGAGGATAAGCAGTTGGGAAGAGGCTGAAATGCAAAATATGGCTCGAATTAATGCTGGGCAATCACCGGATTGGTCACCAGAGCTTATAGCGCTAATGAAAGATCCGACGAGCTACTACCGCATTAACCCTAGTAATGCTAATCAATACCAATATTTTGGAAACTTTAACTATCCAGATCTTTTATTAAGAGACCGTTCTACTCGATTAAACCAAAATATTTCTATATCAGGTAGTACAGATAAAGATAATTATTTGTTTTCCTTAGGGTATGTTAAGGATAAAGGTGTTTTTAAGTTTGGTCCAGATGATTATAACAGATTGAATGCTCGATTTAATTACAGTAGGCAATTGTTCAATAAAATCAGTTTGGAATCCAAGGTGCTGTATAGTCGTTCGGAGAGAAATTCAAGTGTGCTTGGAGCGAGCAACGACTATGGTCTGATATACAGGATTGTATCGTCTCGAAGTACCTATCCAATTTATTTGCCAGAGAGTAACGATAAGTTATATGCTGCTGGAAGTGCTGCTGGGGAGACCGTTGGCCTATTGAAGGATGGCGGAAGAAACAATAACGTAATACAGGAGATAGGATCTACTTTTCAAATTAGTACAAATGATCTGTTAACAGAGGGTTTAAACTTTAGATTGTTGTATAGTCCTAGATTTTTGATCGATAGCGACAATAATACCAGAGTGCCTGTTCCAATGTATGATATTTCCGGTCGTACTGGTTGGGCTGGCGGGATAAACTTAAATTCAATTTCGAAAGAAAGAGGCCTTACGATTAGTAATAACTGGCAGTTTGTAAGTGAGTACAATCGAACTTTTTCTCAAAAGCACGAGGTCTTAGCAAGAGCGGGGTATCGTTATGATGATTATCGTTATGACTATATAGTAGCATCAGCCCAAAATTTACCTACCGATGATATTTTGGCTTTGCGTCAATTTAGTGAAAAAAATAATACCAGTGTTTCGGATAATATTCAGACCAATGCCTTGATTTCTTTTTTCGGTACTGCTCAGTATGTCTACGATAGCAGATACATCATACAAGCGACGTTAAATAGGGAGGGAAGCTCTAGGTTGTCTCCAAAAAATAGATGGATTACGCTACCTGGTGTCTCAGCAGGATGGAGGATCAACAATGAGTCTTGGTTTGGCGAGACCTCTACTATTTTTAGCGATTTGAAGCTAAGGGCTTCTTGGGGTAAACAAGCGAATGATCCCAATAGCGGTGATCCTAGAGCCTCAAATTACGACTATGTAAGCAGGTTGTCTAAAGGAGATGCGTATCCATTTAATGATGTTCGGAATACTTATTACTGGATAGGAACAGCGGCTTCTCCATTGCGTAAATGGGAGGAAGTAACAAATACCGATGTGGGGCTGGATTTTGCAACATTGGGACGTAGGCTAGAAGGTTCATTCTCTTATTTCTGGAGAGAAACTAATGGAACTTACGGTGTGATGCCTCAACCAGGTGTATTTGGTATCGGTAGTCCAAGTGCTAATGTCGGAGATTTTAAATCTTGGGGATGGGAATTGAGTGTTAATTGGAAGGATAAGATAGGTGAAGGATTTGAGTATTTTGTCTCGGCAAATATTGCAGATAATAATAACAAAATTATTAAATATCTAAATAGGAATACAGTAGGTGCGGGACTTAATCCACTTATTGAAGGATACGCAAAGAATTCTATTTTTGGTTACCAGACGGATGGATATTTCCAAAGCGCAGATGAGATCAAAAACAATACAGTAAACCATGGTAACTCAAATCTCGGGCCTGGTGATATACGATATGTTGATGTAAATGGTGATAAGGTGATCTCTGCTGGAAGGGGTACGCTAGAAGATATGGGTGACCTCGTATTTATGGGGACACAAAATCCAAGATATTCTTATGGTTTTAACCTTGGTTTTAATTTCAAAGGAATTGATTTTAGTGCATTTATTCAAGGTGTAGGTAAAAGGCAGTATTTGTTGCCTTCAATTTTGACACTACCTTATACGGAAAGTTGGCGACAAGCCTGGGCTATACATAGAGATTACTGGACACCGGAAAATCCTGATGCTAAATTCCCTCGTTTGTTGATGGGTGGAGGAACAAATACCCGAGTTTCAGATAAATGGATTGTAAATGGTGCATACGCTAGACTTAAAAACATTCAGATCGGCTATACACTTCCTACTGATATGACCAAGAAGGCTGCTATGCAGAAAGTTCGGGTGTTTTTCTCTGGAGAAGACTTGTTTGAAACTAAAAAGTCTTGGCATCCTTATTACGATCCTGAGACACCTAATAATCAGGCTTTTGGGTATCCTTTCTTTAGGTCGTTTACGTTTGGAGCTAATTTGATATTTTAAATACGAGAAGATTATGAAGACAATATTAATAAAGCCAATGATAACTAAAATCAGAACTGGAGCTATACTGCTTTTCGTAAGTGCTATGTCCCTATCTTGTATGAAAGAACTGGATAATAAATCTGATGAAACACAGGTGACCGATGCCTCTTTTTGGAAAACAGAAGCTCATCTTAAAATGGGTGTTGTGTACCTATATACCTATTTACCGGGTATCACAGAAAACAACAGCGCAAACTGGTCTGATGATAGTCGTTCTACTGGAAGTAACAGTATTAGTGATGGAAGTAGGCTAGTCCCTAGTACAAGTGATGATTATACGGATGGCTATAAACTGATTCGCGCAGTGAACACCATTTTAGAAAAATCTGCTGAAATGAATCTCGATCAGGCGTTGAAAGACAAATACACAGCAGAGGCGAGGTTCTTTAGAGCTTATGCTTATGGAGAGCTTTTGAAACGTTTTGGTGGGGTCCCATTAGTGCTTAAGACTATGGAGCCGGGTGATCCGATATTGACTGCTCCGAGGTCAACACGAGAGGAGGTTATAAATTTAATTTATGAAGATTTAGATTATGCAATACAGCATTTGCAAGATGCAGCTGCAACCAAAGTGACTGACTATGGTCGTGTTAATAAAAGTGTTGCCCAGGCTTTAAAGGTAAGAGTTGCACTATTTGAAGGAACATTTTCTAAGTATCATAAGATCGGTGATGCGAACAAGCATTTGTTGATAGCCAAAAATACGGCAAATGATATTATGAGTTTGGGATATTACAAACTGTTTGTCTATAGGGAAAATCCAGAAAAGAGTTACTACTATTTGTTCCAGAAGGAAGGCGATGGTTTTTCGAATAAAGAGAATATACTCCCGCGTTTGTATGGAAAAGATATGGTTGATAAGATATCGACTCACAATTATAGTAGAAATCTAGAACAAGGTGCAATTACACCAACGCGATATCTTTTAGATGCCTATCTTTATAAAGATGGTTTGCCTAGATATGGATCAAATAGGTCTCCTCTTTACAAACCCAGTGTGAGTACTCTTACTGAATTTGAGGATAGAGACCCTCGTAGTGCAATGACCGTTTTGAAAAAAGGAGACAGTTATAATAATGGATCAGTATACAAACCCGCATTTGGATTTACGCAGACAGGCTACAAGACATTTAAGTATTTCAATGATGTAGATTGGACGAATCTAGCAAGTTTTACCGAACATAAGGTAATTCGGTATGCCGAGATATTGCTTTCTTATGCCGAGGCTAGTTATGAGCTGGAAGGAAGTATAACAGATGCAGATTTAGATAAATCAATTAATTTGATTAGAGCAAGGGCTGGAATGCCTAAATTAACAAATGTTTTTGCTATGAATCACAATCTGAATGTTCTTGAAGAGATCCGAAGAGAAAGAAGAGTGGAGTTCGCTCTAGAGGGAAGTTACAGGTACTGGGATATCATAAGATGGAAGATTGCTGAGCATGTTTTGCCATTACCAACTTTGGGTATTCAATATTTTGAGAATGAATATGCACAGAAGCCGAGTGTAATGCTCGACGCTGATGGTTACGTTGTCGCGCAAACTGCCGCTACCCGTAAATTCGATCCATTGAGAGACTATCTCTGGCCTTTGCCGACTGTAGAACTTGGGTTAAATCCTAAACTAGAACAAAATCCTGAGTGGAAGTAAAATAAAGATTAACAATGATAGGAATCAGTTGCTCATACAATCCATTGTGAGAGCGATTGATTTTTAGGCTTTATTTTTTGAAAAAGTAATGTTAATACATAATTTACGCCATAAGCAGCTGGTTGTCTCAGTTTTGTATGAATTTGTTTAATAAAGATGTATATCCGATGCCAGAGACACGTGGTACGGGGTTATTGACTTATACAATTATGTACGGTGTTAATCAGGGGATTTTATCAGAGGAGACGTATTTGCCAATAGCAAAAAAAGGTTGGAAGGCTCTTGTAGAGACGGTTGATACGGAAGGAAAAATGGGTTGGACCCCAATGGTCGCAGAGAAATTCGGTGCTGTCAAGAAGAAATCGACAAGAGGTTATTCTGCAGGAAGGTTGTTGATGGTCGCCCCCGAAGTCTGTAAATATTTAAAGTTAAAAGAGATATAGAAAGGTGATCTACTAGATTAAAAATAAACCGATGAATAGGAGAATCCTGATTAAGTTAATAACGACTTCCCTAGCAGGAGTTATAGGGGGCGTTGCGTACGGAAGGCAACCGTTACGTGTATTGATGGCGCCCAAAGCTCCAAATGTCGAAAATGACCGTACCTATTGGGTATCTCTAATTTCTAAAATAGCGAGTCCTATTCTGGAGAATATAAGTAAGCAAGAGTTTCGCAAGAATATGCCGATGGAAGTCAGCCCTACTTTTGATAAGCGGGATTCTGGAGTAGGTTATTTGGAGGCATTCGGTCGGTTATTGGCAGGTATGGCTCCGTGGCTGGCATTGCCAGATGATAATTCCAAAGAAGGGGCTATTCGTAAAACATTTCGTGAGCAGGCGCTTTTGGGGATTCAATACGGGGTCGATCCCAATTCACCAGATTATTTTACCTGGCGGGGACCTTCGTCACAAACTCTTGTGGATGCAGCCCACCTTGCTCTCGCATTTTTAAGGGCACCAGATGCTTTGTGGAAGCCTCTTTCTGATCTTACCAAGAAACGGGTGATCGAGGAATTTAAATTATTAAGGAAGATTAAGCCAAATGAAAGTAATTGGCTGTTGTTTGCTGCAATGACAGAAACATTTCTTTATAGTGTAGGTGAAGAATGCGCACGTGAGAAGATCGATTATGCGATCAATAAATTTGACCAAGAATGGTATGTGGGCGATGGTTGGTACAGTGACGGAGCACGGTTTAGCTTTGATCACTACAATGGTTATGTGATCCATTGTATGCAGGTCGAATCGTTGCGGCACAATATTTCGGCGGGCGGGAAATACAAAGAAATGTATGACAGAGCCTATAAAAGGATGCAGCGCTACGCTCACCATTTAGAAAGGATGATTTCTCCAGAAGGTTATCCGCTTGTTGTCGGCCGTTCTTCAACCTATAGAAATGCCGCATTTCAACCGCTTGCAGCCGTGGTATTGGATAATAAATTGCCGGAAGATATCAGCAAGGGGCAGGTGCGTGCTGCGTTGACAGCCGTTTTGAAGCATATCTATACCGATAAGACCATTGGAAAATCAGGGTGGTTGACCATGGGTGTCGTTGGTGATCAACAGACGAACCTCGCTGATTATTATACTAATGCCGGATCGATGTATGTGGCTTCTTTGTCCTTCCTGCCATTAGGGCTTCCCGCCACGGACGAATTCTGGACTTGTAAATCGGAAAAATGGACCTCACAGAAGATATTTGCAGGAGAGGTTTTTCCGAAGGACTATTACGTAACTTATTAATAAACTTAAAAAAGATAGTACGGCTATGAATCTATATTTTTTGTAACATAGTCGTACAGGATAGGAGAACAAAATGTTTAGATTATTTACTTGTATTCTAGGTATAGGAGTATTAGCATCATGTGGTACTCAAAAACAAACTACCAACAAATTGACTTTGGAGAAGCAATTTGTTCAGGACGAATTGATGGATGCTGCAAAGCAGATTAAGTATTTAGCTTCCTCGGTGAAAGAAAGCGATATCCCTACCACATTTTCTAATGGTAAGCATGTAAACTGGGGTACAAGTTGGTGGTGCTCTGGTTTTTATCCAGGCACAGTGCTTTATTTGTATGAATATACCAAAGACCCAGAGTTGTTGAGCGAAGCCAAACGAAAACTGAAATATTTGGAAAAGGAAAAAAACAATACAACGACACACGATCTAGGCTTTATGTTGTACTGTAGTTTTGGGAATGCTCTTCGTATTACAGGAGATTCAACAGCGTACAAAAATATCTTGATCAAGGGTGCTGAGTCATTGTCTACCCGTTACAAAGATGTGACTAAGACCATCCGCTCCTGGGATGGAGGAAAGAATTGGGATGGTCAACCTTGGACATACCCTGTTATTATAGATAATATGATGAATCTCGAGTTTTTGACGCAAGCGTCGAAAATAAGTGGGAACAAGAAATTCTACGACATAGCGGTGACTCACGCGAACACAACGATAAAAAATCATTTTAGAAAAGATTATAGCTCTTATCACGTAGTCGATTATAACGACAAGACGGGAGGCATCATTGGTAAAAAGACGGCACAAGGAGCCTTTGATGAATCAGCTTGGTCAAGAGGACAATCTTGGGCTTTATACGGATACTTGACAATGTATCGTGATACGAATGATAAAAAATATTTAGAGTTGGCGCGTAATATAGCCCAGTTTTATATTAATCATCCTAATCTTCCTGGCGACTTGATACCTTATTGGGATATGGATCAAAATAAACTGACACAAGATAGTAAATATTATAGCCAGAGAGATTTGAGGGATGTATCTACGGCTTCAATAATGGCGTCTGCATTCTTGGAGTTATCATTATATGTAAATAAAAAAGAAAGTCATTTTTATATTGCTAAAGCAGAAAAGATGTTACAAAGTCTGTCTTCAAAACCTTACAAGGCCGATTATAAAGAAGCAGGAGGTTATATCTTAAAACATAGTGTGGGTTCTATCCCCCATAAGACAGAGGTCGATGTTCCCCTTACTTACGCGGATTATTATTACGTAGAGGCCTTGATTCGCTATATGCGCATGCTCGATGGGGAAGACGTCATCAAACAGTAAATTCAGATTTCAGCTTGCATGAAAAGAATTCCCCTTCTATTGCTTTTGATCGGGCTATTGGTAAGTTCGTTGTCTGTTTTAGGTGCTGTGTCTGTATTGAGTCAAGGACAGCTTATTATGATGAAGTCGTCTGAAAATCGCGAGACTGCGGTTTATGACAAAATCATGTATAATGTCCAGGAGATGCTCTATGCCGAAGCCGACAACTTGGAAACGATAAGCAGTAATGCTCGGCATTATTTAGATCAGATCCGTAAAGATGGCTCTTGGAGCGATTTAATCTATACCGGGGATGTAGCTACCACGCATTTGGATCGATTAAAGACTATGGTCTTGGCTTATACCCATAACAAAAGTTCAATGTATGGGGGTGGCGCATTGCATGTTGCTATTGTTGATGCGTTAGCTTACTGGTATATTCAGGAACCGGATCACAGCAATTGGTTTTATGATCAGATTGCTTATCCGCAACGCATAGGGGAGATTTTGATATTGTTGCGTAACGGTAAGGAAAAGGTACCTGCGGTCTTGGAGTTTAAAACTATTTCGCGGATGGAACAGGTGGGTGGAGCGCCCGATCAGCGCGGCTCTCCAGGCACAGGGGCTAATAAGATGAATATAGCGATGCATTGGATTTATAGAGCTTGTCTGACCAGAGATAAAGCTGTGTTGGATAAAGGGGTGCAGCAGGCTTTTTATCCTTTAGCTTTAACGGTAGGCGAAGGCCTGCAACGGGATTACTCTTATTTGCAACATGGCCAACAAGTATATATCGGCGGGTATGGTTGGGATATTGTCAACGTAGCGACAAGGGTTGCCTTGTATATAGCAGATACACCTTATGGTCAAGGTGAGGATAATTTTAATAATCTGAGTCTATTTTTACGACAGACTTATTTGCGGGTTATACGTGGGCAATACTTTATGTTCAATGCGTTTGGTCGCGGTATTTCTCGACCTAATGGCGACAATCAGTCGGGCTTTGTTACATTGCTCAAAAGGATGAAAGTAATCGATAAAGCCAATTACATTATCTACGACGAGGCTATAGCTCGCTTGAACAACAGCCAGCCGGCCAGCTACGGTGTGCCGTCTGCCCACACTCATTTTTACCGCGCAGATTATACGTTGCACAGTAAACCCAGATATACATTTGAGTTGCGTATGGTATCGACCCGCACTTTGCGCAATGAAAATGGTAATGGTGAAAATATAAAAGGATACTTTCTCGCAGATGGAGCGACATCCATAGCGGTGAAGGGAACGGAATATCATACTATTTTTCCGACCTGGGATTGGTCTATGATACCCGGTACCAGCACACGAAGGGGGACAATGATAACGCCACAGCAGTGGGGGACACCAGGTACGACTACATTTGTAGGCGGAGTCTCGGATACACTACATGGTATAAGTGTATATGATCAGGATAGTAATGATACGAGAGCAAAGAAGGCCTGGTTCTTTTTTGGGAAGGAAATCGTTTGTCTAGGTGCTGAGATTCATACGACTGCGGGAGCAGAAGAAGTCGTGACTACGCTCAATCAAAGTTTATTGCAGAGCGATGTAATTACTTCGGAGAAGGGGCTTATCTGCAAGTACGGCGGTAACAATATTGAGTTGACTAATGTTGATAATCTGGATTGGGTGCTGCACGGCGATATAGGTTATGTATTGCCCGATGGTGGCAAGGTCGGACTTACTGCCAAGCCCCAGACGGGGACTTGGTCTTCCATTAATAAAGGGGGATCGGTGGATAGTGTGACCAACGACGTTTTTACACTTTGGTTGAACCACGGTGTATCGCCAAGTAATGCCTGTTATGCGTATATCGTTGTGCCCGGGATTAAGGGGGAGGCTCAGATGAAAAGCTACGTGGGCAAAGGGAATATCGAGATACTGAAAAATGAAGCCACGATACAGGCAGTGAGGCATAAAGAGTCGGGTGTTTATGGATTTGTTTTTCACGATGCAGCTACGCATTTTACGAATGACACGATTCGTGTTGCGGTAAGCGATCCTTGTTTAATAATGGTTCAACCGCTAGCTAATGGAAAACTGAAATTGAATATTGCAGATCCGACTAAGGCGCTTTCACAACTTACTGTAAAAGTGCTTTGGCCAGGTTTAGCAGGTGACAAAGAGATAACTCTGCCTCTGCCTACTACAGCAGAGTCCGCAGGGAAATCGATTGTTTCTTTCCTAAATTAGGAGCTGTATAAGACTAGGGGGCCATAGTAAAAAAGGCTGCGGCGTACATGCTACGTCGCTTCATGCCTGTAGTAAATCTTAAAGTTGTACACCATTGTACCTTTGTTGTACAAGTATCTACTCCTGTTCCATAGCGTCTTGCTGTAGGAATAGCATTTTGACGTTTTATGTACCAAGTAACCCTTAGCTCTGTACGATTGATTCTTAATGTGTTACCGGTTTTTCACAAACTCATACAAGTAAAGGTTTAAGTCTATATAGCTTGTGCTTTCGCTACGTAACATGCGTTTAGAGAAACACAAATCAACCACAAACGATAACTAGTGCGCTTTATAGTTAATTGTGTGTGTCGCAAACTGTATACAGTTCCCTCCGTATTTATATGCGTACGGGACAAAGGAGGAGTAGTTTTTGGTCTATTTAGATCTTTTTATCAAGGAAGTGTGGTTTGTTGTCAATTTGCCACGTAGCGAGTGTATATTCTGGTCCGAGTACGGTAAATAGCTATGCTAGATTGCGACAAAATTGTAGCAGATTGATTTTTATTGTAGTCAGTTTCTCACATTCATGAATGACTTTATCTCACACTAGGACAAGAACACATTCATGTTACGTAGCATGGGTTTGCTATGTTGATCCAAATAGAGGTTGCAATCAAAAGGGAAGTAGTAAAGCAAAACGTTATTCCTTAAGCTATTGCAGCTAATTAAGTATAAGCGATAGCTACAAAATCAGAACAGCGCCTGAGAAATTGGGCGCTGTTCTGATTTTATAAAAACATAAGATATTTCTTTGTTCGTACTTATTATATTAAAACTTATAAGTAATACCAGCGCCTAAGATCTGTTTTACTTGAAGTCTAGCTCCAGTCCCAACTTCTACATTGTTTTCAAAAATTGGGATTTTCGTATTATCATCATAGACTAATTGGACACCCGCATTGACAGTGATGAATTTGTTAACCTTCATAAAAAGATTAGCCGTATAGTCGACATCAACATTTTGTGGTTTTTCCTTATAGTTCGAGTAAAGTTTAAATATGTTTTCAAACGATATATTTTCCATCAGATCTACTTTATAGTATGCATCTAAGGACGCACCGAATTCGAATCTCGATTTTTTGCCCTCCTCAAGACCATATGAGGTTTCGTCTATATCTTTGTTGGTCACAAAAACCAAACGTGCAGCAGCAGGAGAAACGTTTATTTTAAAGTTGTTCGATTCTTTAAATGCAATACCCGGACCAAAACTCAAGAAGGCTGGAGCAAATCCTGCAGACAAAAGTTTATCTGTACCATCGGTGTTGTACTTGTATCCTTTGGCAAACTGTGTATTAAAGTTTGTGAAGAAGGTATACAGTAATTTTTCACTGATTTGACGGCCAACTAAAGAACTGTAAACAAAGCGATCGTCATTCTTCCTCCAATCGGTTTCCTTTTGGAAAGTTTGACCGTAAGCTGCCAATACTTTATTATCCCAGCTCCATTTGTCTTTTTTGTAGTTGAGGTCGTAATTAAGTACAATATTTCCTGCAAACGAGTTTACTCCTCCGGCAGCCCAGTTCGAAAATGTACTTTGATTAATTAGAAAAGTGTTTTCGCCTTTGATTGTCCAGTTTTTTGTAGAGTCAGTTTGGGCCATTGCACAACTGAGGCTTAAAATCATTAGTGTTGTTGAAAGGAAAAAAGTTTTTTCATATGTGTATAATTTGATTTTCATCTGTTTAAATTATTTCATGATCCGCCAGCTGGCGAATCGGTTTGTCTTTCATAAAGTCTATTTTTTGTTAATAACAAAAATAGTTGAGTTTTGTTCGGTCTGTGACGGCAGGCATTCCCTTTTTTTAAAACGAAAGAAATAATAGGGGTCTGATCTTCAAAATAAAAAAAATAATACATTAACTATTTGATAGTTATAAAAAACTTTTTACCTTTGCAATCCCTTATTGGGGAAAGTATGTCTTGAGCGAAGCCCTACTGCTTCGATGGACTTTAATTAATTTAATATAAAAAATGTCAGGAATTATTGGTAAAAAAGTAGGAATGACCAGCCTGTTCAACGCTGATGGGAAGAATATCCCATGTACAGTAATCGAGGCTGGGCCGTGCGTGGTAACGCAGATACGTACGGTAGAGAAGGACGGTTATTCGGCAGTTCAGCTTGGCTATGATGATGCTAAGGAAAAGAACACGACGGCCCCTTTAAAAGGACACTTTGCAAAAGCAGGAGTGGCTCCTAAGCGTAAACTAGTTGAATTCAAAACTTTCGAGGATGAGAAGGGACTAGGAGACATCGTTGATGTAACTTTATTTGAAGAAGGAGAGTACGTAGATGTAGTCGGTACTTCTAAAGGTAAAGGTTTTCAAGGTGTAATGAAGCGTCATGGATTTGGTGGTGTAGGTGGTGCGACTCACGGTCAGCACAACAGATTGCGTGCCCCAGGTTCAATTGGTGCGGCTTCATGGCCTTCACGTGTATTCAAAGGAATGCGCATGGCAGGTCGTACAGGTGGTGACAGAGTGAAAGTTCAAAACTTACAGGTTTTGAAAGTTTACGCTGAGCAAAACCTAATCGTTGTTAGTGGTTCCATTCCAGGAGCTAAAGGTTCATATGTAATCGTAGACAAATAGTAGAGATGGAAGTTAACGTATTAAATTTATCAGGTAAAGAAACAGGTGCCAAGGTGCAACTTCCTGAATCGGTATTTGGTGTAACGCCAAACGACCATGCGATCTACTTAGATGTTAAGCAATACCTAGCGAATCAACGTCAAGGAACGCACAAGTCAAAACAACGTAATGAAATCGCGGGTTCTACGCGTAAATTACACAAACAAAAAGGTACTGGTGGTGCCCGTGCGGGTTCTATCAAATCTCCATTGTTTAATGGTGGTGGTCGTGTATTCGGTCCTCAACCTCGTGACTATAGCTTTAAATTGAATAAAAAATTGAAGCAACTAGCACGTAAATCAGCGTTGTCGTACAAAGCGCAAGAAAACAATGTTGTTGTTTTAGATGCAGTTAGTTTCGATACAATCAAAACTAAAAACTATGTGTCTTTAGTAAACGCATTAAATGTAGCTGACGAAAAAACACTTTTAGTGTTGCCAGCTTACGATAACAATGTTTATTTATCAAGCAGAAACTTGAAAAAAGCAAAAGTTGTAGTAGCTTCTGATTTAAATACATATGATGTATTAAATGCTACTAAATTATTGTTGACAGCAGATTCTGTTAAAACTTTGGAGGAAGCATTAGCTAAGTAATATGGAGATTATTAAAAAACCTATCTTAACTGAGAAAGCTTCATTGTTAACGGAAAAATTAAACCGTTATGCTTTCAAAGTAGATCATAGAGCAAACAAAATCCAGATTAAATCTGCTATCGAAGAGATGTTTGGTGTGACTGTAGTTGCAGTAAATACTTCTGTTGTAGCTGGAAAAGCAAAAAGCCGTTATACTAAAGCTGGCTTTGTATCTGGAAGAGCTCCTAAATATAAAAAGGCCGTCATTACAATTAAGGATGGTGAAACTATTGATTTTTACAGTGTTATATAAGTAAAGATGGCAGTTAAAAGATTCAAACCGGTTACCCCTGGTACTCGTTTCAGAGTAGGTGCTGACTATTCAGACGTTACAACTAACGTTCCTGAGAAATCATTAGTCGTAGGTATCAACAAGAAATCAGGTGGTCGTAATAAGTCCGGTAAAATGACTATGCGTTATCTCGGTGGGGGACATAAAAAAGTATACCGGATTATAGATTTCAAACGCGATAAAAAAGATATCCCTGCAACAGTAGCTACTATCGAGTACGACCCAAATCGTACAGCACGTATTGCTTTATTGCACTACGCAGATGGTGAAAAGCGTTACATTATTGCTCCAACAGGATTACAAGTTGGTCAAGTTATAGTAGCAGGCGAAAAAGTAGCCCCAGAAGTTGGTAATACATTACCATTAGCAAACATTCCATTGGGTTCTATCATCCACAACATCGAATTGAATCCTGGTCAAGGTGGTTCGATCGCTCGTTCGGCTGGTACGTATGCGCAATTGTCTGCTCGTGATGGTAAGTACGCTATTATCAAATTGCCTTCAGGTGAGACTCGTATGATCTTGTTGACTTGTGTTGCTACTATTGGTTCTGTTTCTAACGCAGAGCGTGCAAATCAAGTATTAGGTAAAGCAGGACGTAAGCGTCACTTAGGTCGTCGTCCTCGCGTTCGTGGTGTTGCTATGAACCCTGTCGATCACCCAATGGGTGGTGGTGAAGGCCGTACTTCCGGAGGTCACCCACGCTCACGTACAGGTGTGTTGGCTAAAGGTTACAAAACACGCTACAAGAAGAAAACATCGAATCGTTACATCATTGAAAGAAGGAAAAAATAATGGCTCGTTCAATTAAAAAAGGTCCTTATATCGATCACAACTTAGAAAGAAAAGTTCTTTCTCAGAATGAATCAAACAAAAAGTCAGTAATCAAAACCTGGTCTCGTAGATCAATGATTTCTCCTGATTTTGTTGGCCATACCTTCGCAGTGCACAACGGGAATAAATTTATCCCTGTTTATGTAACAGAAAATATGGTCGGTCATAAGCTTGGTGAATTTGCGCCTACGCGTACATTCAAAGGCCACGCAGAAAAGAAAAAATAATAGGTAATGGAAGCAACAAAAAAACTCAAAAAATCTGTCTTAATTAGACAGCGCAAAGAGCAGGAAAAAGCTCAAGTAGGAGGAGCTTCTACTGCCAAGTTATTGAATTGCCCTACTTCACCTCGTAAGATGCGTTTAGTAGTGGATCTTATCCGTGGCGAAAAAGTGGAGAACGCTCTTTATATTCTTAAGCATACAGGTAAAGAAGCTGCTGCTCGTGTTGAAAAATTGTTATTATCAGCAATTAAAAACTGGGAAGCTGCAAATGAAGGCTCTTCAGTAGCAGACAGCGCTTTGTTTGTGAAAGAAGTATCTGTAGGCGGTGGCCGTCAATTGAAAAGATTGCGTCCAGCTCCACAAGGTCGTGGATATAGAATCCGTAAGCGTTCTAACCATGTAACTTTGGTAGTAGATAGTTTAAATAAAGTTAACAACTAATTTATTATAAGAATGGGACAAAAAGCAAATCCAATAGGTAGCAGATTAGGTATCATCAAAGGATGGGACTCTAACTGGTTCGGCGGAAAAAACTATTCCGATAAATTAGTTGAGGACGAAAAAATCAGAAAGTACCTTTCTGTACGTATCGCTAAAGGCGGCGTAGCAAAAGTAGTTATCGAAAGAACTCTAAAGCGTGTTACGGTTACTATCCACACAGCACGTCCAGGAATCGTTATTGGTAAAGGTGGTCAAGAAGTTGACAAGATCAAAGAAGAGTTGAAAAAACTGACTAAAAAGGATGTTCAAATCAATATTTTCGAGATCAAACGCCCTGAGCTTGATGCTAAACTAGTAGCGGAAGGTGTAGCTAAGCAGTTAGAAGCACGTATTTCATTCCGTCGTGCAATGAAAACTTCTATCGCTTCTACTATGCGTATGGGAGCTGAGGGGATCAAGATCATGTGTTCAGGCCGTTTAGGTGGTGCTGAGATGGCACGTACGGAACAGTATAAAGAAGGAAGAACTCCTCTTCATACTTTACGTGCAGACATCGATTACGCATTAGCTGAAGCATTAACAACTTACGGAAAAATCGGTATCAAAGTATGGATCTGTAAAGGTGAAGTTTACGGTAAACGTGACTTATCTCCTAACATTGGTCAAACTTCGAACGTAAAAACTCGTGGTGGAAATGAAGGTGCTGCAGATCGTCGTGACAACCGTGGTGGTAATAACCGTGGTCCTCGTCGTGATAATAACAACAATCGTGGCGGAAACCGTGGCGGAAATAACCGCGGTGGAGCAGCAGCTAAAAGAGATTAATTAATAACAAGATTTAAAAGTGTCCCGTCGCTGACGGGACTTAAATAAAATACGAACATGTTACAGCCAAAAAGAACGAAGTTCAGAAAGATGCAGAAGGGCCGTATGAAAGGTAACGCTACGCGTGGTGCGGAGTTATCTTTTGGTTCTTTCGGTATCAAATCAATGGAAGAAGCATGGATCACCAGCCGTCAGATTGAGGCAGCTCGTATCGCCGTAACACGTTTCATGAAACGTGAAGGTCAAGTATGGATCCGTATCTTCCCTGATAAACCGGTTACTAAAAAGCCTGCAGAGGTACGTATGGGTAAAGGTAAAGGTGCTCCCGAGTATTGGGTAGCCGTAGTACGCCCAGGACGTATGTTATTCGAAGCTGAAGGTGTGCCTCTAGAGGTGGCAAAAGAAGCATTGCGTTTAGCAGCTCAAAAATTGCCGGTACAAACTAAGTTTGTTATACGTAGAGATTACGTTGAAGCATAAAAATCGTTGGTAATGTCAACCGTTTAAGCCTTGTGGCCGTTACCCACAAGGCTCAATATAAACATCGTTGAAAACCCAACACAACACTGAAAGAAAATGAAGAATTCAGAAATCGTAGAATTAACAACAGAAGCTTTAACAGCTAAACTCGTAGAAGAGAAAGCTGCTTTAAACAAGTTAAAATTTGCACACGCTGTTTCTGCTATTGAGAACCCTAACGTTCTTACTGCAGCTCGCAAAAATATCGCTCGTATCTCCACTGAGATTTCGAAACGTAAAAATGCAGCAAAATCTGAAACAGCCTCTGAGGCGTAAAATTTAAGTCGAAATGGAAAGAAATTTAAGAAAAACAAGAATCGGCTTAGTAGTTAGCGATAAGATGGACAAGTCTATCGTAGTAGCTGTAGAACGTAAAGTAAAACACCCTATCTACGGTAAGTTCGTTAAGAAAACTACTAAATTCAAAGCTCATGACGAAACAAATACCTGCGGTATCGGCGACACGGTATTAATTATGGAAACTCGTCCGCTGAGTAAAACAAAGAACTGGAGATTAGTTGAAATTTTAGAAAGAGCTAAATAACATGGTACAACAGGAATCAAGACTAAATGTAGCTGACAATAGCGGTGCTAAAGAAGTTTTAGTAATCCGTGTGTTGGGCGGTACGCGTAAGCGTTATGCATCAATCGGTGATAAAATTGTTGTTACCGTAAAAAGCGCTATCCCTTCAGGAAACGTTAAAAAAGGATCAGTATCTAAAGCTGTTGTCGTACGTACAAAAAAAGAAATCCGTCGTAAAGATGGTTCTTACATTCGTTTCGATGATAATGCGGCAGTATTGTTGAATAATAACGATGAACCACGTGGAACACGTATTTTCGGCCCAGTAGCTCGTGAATTACGTGAGAAGCAGTTTATGAAAATTGTATCACTAGCACCGGAGGTTTTATAATTATGGCTATTAAAAAAACAAAAACAACTCACAAAATCAAAATCAAAAAAGGTGATTTAGTGAAAGTTATCGCTGGTAACTCTAAAGGTGTTCAAGGAAAAGTATTGTCTATTTTAGTGGACGCTAATAGAGCTGTCGTTGAAGGCGCTAACATCGTTAAAAAACACACTAAACCAAGTGCAGCTAATCCTCAAGGTGGTATCATTGAGAAAGAAGCTGCTATCACTATCTCAAACTTAGCGTTGATCGACCCAAAAACTGGTAAGACTACTCGCGTAGGACGTAGAGTGAATGAAGATGGTAAAATAGTTCGTTACGCTAAAAAATCAGGGGAGGAAATTAAATAATGACTTACGTACCAAGATTAAAAGCAAAATATGCGGAAGAGATCCGCACTACGCTTAAAGAAAAATTCCAGTATAAGAGCGTTATGCAAGTTCCGAAGCTAGAGAAGATAGTAGTATCACAAGGTGTAGGAGCTGCTACAGCAGACAAGAAATTAATCGATAGCGCTATTGCTGAGTTATCAATGATAACTGGACAGCAAGCTGTTCCTACGAAATCGAAAAAAGATATATCAAACTTCAAACTTCGTAAAGGAATGCCTGTTGGTGCTCGCGTTACATTACGTGACAACAACATGTACGAATTCTTAGATCGTTTGATCGCTGTTTCTTTGCCACGTATCCGTGACTTCCGTGGAATCAATGATAAAGGATTTGACGGTAGAGGTAACTACAATTTAGGAGTAACAGAGCAGATCATCTTCCCTGAGATCAACATTGATAAAATCAACAAGATTACAGGTATGGATATCACTTTTGTGACTTCAGCTCAAAATGATATTGAAGCATTGGAGTTATTAAAACAATTCGGTTTACCATTCAAAAATCAAAACTCGAACAACAATGGCTAAGGAAGGATTAAAAGCACGCGAAGTAAAGCGTCAAAAATTGGTAGCTAAGTATGCAGCAAAACGTGCGGCTTTGAAAGAAGCTGGTGATTATGCTGGATTAGATAAATTACCAAAGAATGCTTCACCAGTTAGATTACACAATCGTTGTAAATTAACAGGACGTCCTAAAGGATATATGCGTCAGTTCGGCATCTCTCGTGTTACATTTCGCGAGATGGCTTTAGACGGAAAAATCCCGGGAGTTACAAAAGCTTCTTGGTAAGGTTTAAAAAAATACTTACTTTTGCCCGGATAAATCCTTTTTAAGGATTTATCGGGTTTTTTGTATTGCAAATTTTATTTACAGATAGTAGGTCGTCTCCCGAAAGTCGGGATTTGAAACCATTATCACAATTTATATTACATAATGAATACAGATCCAATAGCGGATTACCTTACACGAGTAAGGAATGCCATTAAGGCCAACCATAGGGTTGTTGAAATTCCTGCATCGAACCTTAAAAAAGAAATTACTAAAGTTCTTTTTGACAAAGGTTACATTGCTAATTACAAATTCGTAGAAGAAGGACCTCAGGGTTCTATCAAAATTGCGTTGAAGTATAACCCAATTAGCAAAGTACCGGCTATTCGCACATTGACACGTGTGAGTAAACCTGGTTTAAGAAAGTATGCAAGTGTTGAAAACATGCCTCGCGTTTTGAACGGTTTGGGTATTGCTGTCTTGTCAACTTCTAAAGGAGTAATGACAGATAAAGAAGCCCGCTTACAGAATGTTGGTGGTGAAGTTTTATGTTACGTTTATTAATCTAGGAAAAAACACACAAAGACATGTCAAGAATTGGAAAAGCACCTATCGCTATTCCTTCGGGAGTATCGATTTCTGTATCAGATAAGAATCTGGTAACAGTAAAAGGTCCTAAAGGTGAATTAACTCAGAAAGTAGATAGCGACATCTCTGTTAAGGAAGAAGATGGAAACATCGTCGTATCTCGCCCTACTGAGCAGAAAAAACACAAAGCATTACACGGGTTATACCGCGCATTAATCCAGAATATGGTTGTGGGTGTAACAGAAGGTTATAAAACTACACAAGAATTAGTCGGTGTTGGTTACCGTGCTTCAAGCAATGGTAACACATTGGAGTTGACTTTAGGTTTCTCTCACCCGATTGTTTTCGTATTGCCACAGGAAGTTAAAGTTACAACAACTGCTGAAAAGGGTAAAAACCCTACTATCACTTTGGAATCGACAGACAAACAATTAATCGGACAAATTGCTGCAAAAATCCGTGGCTTCCGTAAACCAGAACCGTACAAAGGTAAAGGTGTTAAGTTTGTAGGTGAAGTATTAAGAAGAAAAGCAGGTAAATCAGCTAAAAAATAATAACCATGGCAGGAATTAAAACATCTCGCAGAGAGCGAATTAAAAAAGGAATAAGAAAACACCTGACTGGATCTACTGAACGTCCTCGTTTGTCTGTTTTCAGATCGAATAAAGGTATTTATGCACAAGTTATCGATGATACTACAGGTAAAACTTTGGTGTCAGCTTCAAGCTTAGCAAAAGACTTTGTAGCTTCTGGAAATAAAGTAGAGCAATCTAAAGCTGTTGGTAAATTGGTAGCTGAGAAAGCTGTGGCAGCAGGTATTAGTAAAGTAGTTTTTGACCGTAATGGGTACTTATATCACGGCCGTGTGAAATCATTGGCAGAGGGTGCTCGCGAAGGCGGTTTAGACTTTTAATTGATAGAAAAAATGGCATTAAGCAATATTAAAAGAGTAAAATCAAGCGAGATTGAATTGAAAGATCGCTTAGTAAGCATCCAGCGTGTAGCGAAAGTAACTAAAGGTGGTCGTACTTTCAGTTTTTCTGCTATTGTAGTCGTTGGTGACGAAAACGGTATCGTTGGTTTCGGTTTAGGAAAAGCTAAAGAGGTAACTGAGGCTATCACTAAAGGTATCGATGATGCAAAGAAAAACTTGGTGAAAGTTCCAATTATTAAAGGAACTGTTCCTCATGAGCAATACGGTAAATTTTCAGGTGGTTCAGTATTGATTAAACCAGCTGTAGGTGGTACAGGAGTATTAGCAGGTGGCGCAATGCGTGCTGTATTAGAATCTGCTGGTATCAAAGACGTATTAGCAAAATCTTTAGGATCATCAAACCCGCACAACGTGGTAAAAGCAACAATTGATGCTTTAGCTAATATGCGTGATGCATATACAGTGGCTCAACACCGCGGTGTCGATTTAAATAAAGTATTTAACGGTTAATTATCATGGCAAAAATTAAAATCACCCAGATAAAGAGCGTTATCGACAGAAGCGAGCGCCAGAAGAAAACTATTGAGGCTTTAGGGTTGAAGAAAATCAACCACTCGGTAGAAGTAGAGGCTACACCGGCTATTATCGGTATGGTTCGTAAAGTGAACCACTTAGTGGCTATTGAGACTATCTAAAAACAGTACTATGGAAAGAATTTCGGTTCTTTCCATCAGTTGTTTATAATTTAATTGTTAATCGTTGTGACCTGTTTAGTGAAAGCGAAGGCACAACATAATCTTAGTTTAAAATGAACTTAAGTAATTTAAGACCAGCAGTTGGTTCAACAAAAAGCAGAAAACGTATAGGCCGTGGTCAAGGTTCTGGTCGTGGCGGCACATCTACGCGCGGTCACAAAGGTGCTGGATCTCGTTCTGGTCACTCTACAAAAATCGGTTTTGAAGGTGGTCAGATGCCTTTACAACGCCGTGTGCCTAAGTTTGGATTCAAAAATGCAAACCGTGTTGAATACAATGGTGTAAACTTAGATGTTCTACAAAGTTTAGTAGAAAAATACAACCTTACTGTAGTTGATTTCGATACATTGAAAGAGCATGGTTTAGTTTCTAAAAATGACTTAGTAAAAGTTTTAGGTCGTGGAGAATTTAGTGCTAAAGTCGAGGTTAAAGCACATGCATTTTCAGCTTCAGCTCAGAAAGCTATCGAAGCTGCAGGTGGTTCCATCGTAAAACTTTAATACATGAAGAAACTAATCACAACCTTAACCAATATATGGAAAATTGAAGATTTACGCAATCGTATCGTAAATACGTTGTTATTTCTTCTCATTTATCGTATTGGATGTCACGTGGTATTGCCAGGTGTTAATCCAGATGCATTAGCTACAGGGCAAAAAGAAGGTCTTCTTGGACTTTTAGATATGTTTGCTGGAGGTTCATTCTCTAGATCAGCTATCTTTGCTTTAGGCGTAATGCCTTATATTTCTGCATCAATCGTTGTACAATTATTGGGGATTGCTGTTCCTGCGTTTCAGAAAATGCAAAAAGAAGGTGAGTCTGGACGTAAAAAGATGACTCAGATAACTCGTTATTTGACATTAGCTATCACATTGGTGCAAGCTATCGCTTACGTTAAGACACAAATCGAACCGGCTGCAAAAACTATTGCAGACCCTATGTTCACTATTCTTGCTGCTATTGTTTTGACTGCAGGTACATTGTTTGTGATGTGGTTGGGTGAGAAAATCACCGATAAGGGTATTGGAAATGGTATTTCTTTAATCATTATGGCTGGTATTATCGCGCAGTTGCCAGGCGGTGCCGTGGCTGAGTGGGCTTCGAGAATGAGTCCTAGCGGTGGTGGTATCATCCCTATTTTGATCGAAGCTATTGCGCTATTCTTTATAGTGATCTTTACTATATTGATTGTTCAAGGAGTACGTAAAATACCAGTGCAGTACGCTAAAAAGATAGTTGGGAATAAGCAAGTGGGAGGTGTGCGCCAGTATATACCTTTAAAGGTAAATGCGGCTGGTGTTATGCCAATTATTTTCGCTCAGGCGATTATGTTTTTACCAATGTCCTTAGCACAGTTCTTCCCAAATCTTCAATCCGATTTCTTAACATCGTTGACGAATTTTACATCAGTGGCTTATAATGTGACGTTTGCAGTATTAATTATTGCCTTTACGTTCTTTTATACAGCTATCATGGTAAATCCTCAACAGATGTCTGAGGATATGAAGAAAAATGGAGGTTTTGTACCAGGGATTAAACCGGGATATGATACGAATTTGTTTATAGACAATGTAATCTCTCGTATCACTTTTCCAGGTGCGGTTTTTTTAGCAATCATTGCTATTATGCCAGCTATAGCTAGTGCCGCTGGTGTGAATAATCAATTCGCACATTTTTATGGAGGTACGTCACTTTTGATTTTGGTGGGTGTAGTATTGGATACCCTTCAGCAGATCGAGTCTCATCTATTGATGCGTCATTATGATGGTTTGATGAAAACAGGACGTGTTAAAGGACGTTCGGCTGTAGGTGTTGAAGGATATGATCAATCTGCTATTTAATATCTTTAGATGTCTAAAGTAATTTATAAAACAGAAGAACAAATTGAGCAAGTGCGAGAGTCTGCAAATGTACTCTCGCGCTTACTTGCTGAAATAGCCAAAGTTATCACTCCGGGGATTACTACATTATCCCTTGATAAATTAGCTTATGATTTTATTCACGATAATGGAGGTACTCCAGCTTTCTTGAATTATCATGGTTTTCCTTTTTCTTTATGTATTTCAGTTAATGATCAGATAGTACACGGTTTTCCAAGTGACTATGAGATTAAAGACGGGGACCTAGTTTCCGTAGACGGAGGTGTTAACTTAAACGGTTTCATTTCTGATTCTGCATATACATTTGGAGTGGGCGAAATTTCGCAGGAAGCTCAGCAATTGTTGGACGTTACTAAAGCATCCCTTTATAAAGGGGTAGAGCAGGCAGTTGCGGGTAAAAGAGTAGGAGATATTTCATCAGCGATTCAAGAATATGTTCAACCTTATAATTTTGGAATTGTAAGAGAGTTGGTAGGTCATGGCGTAGGATTACATTTACATGAAAAACCAGAAGTTCCAAATTACGGTAAGCGCGGTTCTGGACCAAAGTTGGAGCCTGGATTAGTGATCTGTATCGAACCAATGATAAATGCCGGTAAAGCTGGTGTTAAATTTTGGGACGATGGATGGACTGTCAGTACCATCGATGGCAAACTTTCTGCTCATTTTGAACAAATGGTAGCTATAAGAAAGGGAGAACCCGATGTGCTATTGAATTTTGATGAAGTAGAGAAAGTTTTGAATAAAAAGTAGTTAGCTTTCAATATTTTTATTTATCTTTGCACTCCTGTTGGTGCAGGCTATACAAACGTTAATTAGTAATTGATATATGGCTAAACAAGCCTCGATAGAACAAGACGGTGTTATCAAAGAAGCATTATCTAATGCGATGTTCAGGGTAGAGTTAGAAAATGGGCATGAAATTATTGCACACATTTCTGGTAAAATGCGTATGCATTACATTAAAATTCTACCTGGAGACAAAGTTAAATTGGAAATGTCTCCTTATGATTTAACTAAAGGAAGGATAACATATCGTTATAAATAAGGTATTGCTCTGTGAAGAGCTTAACAATTTAGTAAAATGAAAGTAAGAGCATCAGTAAAAAAACGTAGTGCGGATTGTAAGATCATCCGTCGTAAAGGAAAGATTTTTGTGATCAACAAAAAGAACCCTAAATTCAAACAACGTCAGGGATAATTAATTAACAAAATCGCTTAAAATATTATATGGCAAGGATATCAGGTATAGATTTACCTAAAAACAAAAGAGGCGTTATTGGCCTTACCTACATTTTTGGTATTGGTAGTGCGACTGCTGCATATATCTTAGATAAAGCAGGAATTAGTCAAGATGTAAAAGTTTCGGAATGGAATGATGATCAATTGGCTGCTATTCGTACGATTATCAATGATGAAATTAAAGTAGAAGGTGCTTTACGTTCAGAGGTTCAATTGAATATCAAACGTTTAATGGATATTGGTTGTTACCGAGGTTTACGTCACCGTAAGCATTTACCAGTTCGTGGTCAGCGTACTAAAAACAACTCACGTACTCGTAAAGGAAAACGTAAGACAGTTGCAAACAAGAAAAAAGCTACTAAATAACAAGTAAGAAATGGCTAAAAGTAAAAAAGTCACAAAAAAACGTATCGTTGTTATCGAGCCTGTAGGTCAAGCTCATATCAATGCTACTTTTAACAACATTATTATTACTTTGACTAATAATTCTGGTCAAACTATTTCATGGTCTTCAGCTGGTAAAATGGGCTTCAGAGGTTCTAAAAAGAATACTCCGTATGCAGCAGGTCAAGCAGCAAACGATTGTGGTAAAGTTGCACATGATTTAGGATTACGCAAAGTAGAGGTTTTCGTTAAAGGACCTGGTGCTGGACGTGAGTCTGCTATCCGTACGTTACAAACCGTAGGAATCGATGTAACAACTATCAAGGATATTACTCCACTTCCTCACAATGGTTGTCGTCCTCCAAAACGCAGAAGAGTTTAATAACAGTATTGTTTAAGATTAAGATTCATCAGCTTTAGGCTGGTAGATACTTCAAACAGAGAAAAAAATGGCAAGATATACAGGACCAAAGTCCAAAATTGCGCGTAAATTCAGAGAGCCAATTTTCGGCCCTGATAAGGCATTAGAAAAAAAGAATTATCCTCCTGGTCAACATGGACCATCAAAAAGAAGAGGAAAACAATCTGAATATGCTATTCAGTTGTTAGAGAAGCAAAAAGCTAAATATACTTACGGAGTTTTAGAACGTCAGTTTGCTAACTTATTTGTAAAAGCTGCTGCAAAGCAAGGTATTACAGGTGAAAACTTCTTGAAATTATTAGAAGCACGTTTAGATAACGTAGTATACCGTTTAGGTATCGCATCGACTCGCGCTGCTGCTCGTCAGTTAGTTTCGCACAAGCATATTACTGTTAACGGTAATGTCGTTAACATTCCATCATATAGCATTCGTCCAGGCGACGTCATCGCTGTTCGTGAGCGCTCACAAGCTTTAGAGGCTATCTCTAATTCTGTAGCAGGAAGAACAATCAACAAATACGGTTGGTTAGAGTGGGACGCAAAAGCATTAACAGGTAAGTTTTTGACTTATCCAGAGCGTGCTGACATTCCTGAGAATATCAAAGAGAACTTAATCGTAGAGTTATACTCTAAATAATAATTAATAACTATGCATAATTCCGATTCTCGGGATTATGCATCTGTTATTAAGATATACATTGTTGAAAAATATTAAAATATTATAAATGGCAATTTTAGCATTTCAAAGACCGGATAAAGTTATCATGCAAAAATCTACAGATTTTGATGGTACTTTCGAATTTCGTCCATTAGAGCCAGGTTTTGGTGTTACTATTGGTAATGCTTTACGCCGTATTTTATTGTCCTCTCTAGAAGGATATGCGATTACGTCGGTAAGATTTTCAGGCGTGTCACACGAATTCTCTACGATCAAAGGTGTAGCAGAAGACGTAACTGAGATCATCTTAAATTTGAAACAAGTTCGTTTTCAAAAGAGTGGTGAACAAGGCGACAGCGAGAAGATTTTTGTAGTTATCAATGGTCAAGAACAGTTTAAAGCAGGCGATATCACTAAGTTTTCTAACAACTTTACGGTATTGAATCCAGACTTCGTAATTTGTAACATGGAAAGCTCTGTAACTATTGAAGTAGAGTTGTCTGTTTCAAAGGGACGTGGTTACGTAAATGCGGAAGAGAATAAGGTAACTGATGGACCTGTAGGTTTAATCGCTATCGATTCTATTTACACTCCGATTAAGAATGTGAAATATACCATTGAAAATTACCGTGTAGAACAGAAAACTGACTACGAGAAATTGTTGTTAGATATATCTACAGACGGATCAATTCACCCAGAGGATGCTTTGAAAGAAGCTGCTCGTATTCTTATTCAGCACTTTATGTTGTTCTCTGATGAGAATATGCTGTTGGAGTCGCAAACGAAAGAGGAAACCAAAGTCGTTGACGAGGAGATCTTACATATGCGTAAGATTTTGAAAACAGAACTAGTAGACTTAGATCTTTCTGTGCGTGCATTGAACTGTTTAAAAGCGGCGGATATTCGCACATTAGCTGAGTTAGTTACTTACGACGTAGCTGATATGTTGAAATTCCGTAATTTCGGAAAGAAATCTTTAAGTGAAATTCAAGAATTGGTAAAATCAAAAGGTTTATCATTCGGAATGAACTTGTCTAAGTTTAAATTGGACGAAGAATAATAAATAAAAATAAAAGCGACCTGTTGCGTAATTCCTCGAACGAAGTGGATTAAGTAAGAGATTAGAACCTTCTCTTATTGACTTCATTTCTTTAAGAACGGTACGCACGAAAAAACACTAAGAAAATGAGACACGGAAAAAAAGTAAATCACTTAGGCCGCACTGACAGTCACCGTAAGGCGATGTTAGCTAATATGGCGACTTCATTAATCAAGCACAAGCGTATTACTACTACTTTAGCAAAAGCTAAAGCTTTACGTACTTATGTTGAGCCATTAATCACGAAATCTAAAAATGATACGACACACTCTCGTCGTACGGTATTTGCTTACTTGAAAGATAAGGACGCAGTAACTATTTTGTTCCGCGAAATATCTGAAAAAGTGGCAACACGCCCAGGTGGTTATACTCGTATTATTAAGTTAGAAAACCGTTTAGGTGATAATGCTGAGATGGCATTTGTTGAGTTGGTAGATTATAACGAAGTTTACGGCAAAGACGCTAAAGCTGAGAAGAAAACTACTCGTCGCCGCGGTGGTGCTAAGAAAAAAGCTGCTGAAGGTACAGAAACAGTAGAAGTTGTTGAAGAAGTAAAAGCTGAAGAAGCTGTTGCAACCGAAGAAGCTCCTGCTACAGAAGAGAAAAAAGACTAATTTTTTCTTTCTTTAGAAATATTAGGCCTATCATCAGCGATGATAGGCTTTTTTTGTAATCTTTTATAAAGCTAGTTATCACAGGTTTTTTCGTTTATTCATAGCGTATTAAGTGCGTCTTAGTTATATTTGTGCATAGTTTTGTTTACACTAATTATTATTTAATTGATGAATTTGTTTGATGTTTACCCCGTTAATCCTATTAACATCGTACGGGCCGCAGGATCCAAACTTTGGGATGCTGCAGGTAATGAGTATTTAGATTTGTATGGTGGCCATGCAGTGATATCTATAGGGCATACACATCCCCACTACGTTAAATCCATTACCGACCAGTTAAATAACATTGGTTTCTATTCTAATTCAATTGAGATCCCTATCCAGAAGCGGTTGGCTACACAACTTGGAGTAATATCCGGGAAAGAGGACTATTCACTTTTTTTGTGTAATTCCGGAGCGGAGGCAAATGAAAATGCGTTGAAATTAGCGTCTTTTCATACCAGAAGAAAGAAAGTTATAGCGTTTTCTAAAGCATTTCACGGTCGTACCTCACTAGCAGTGGCAGCAACAGATAATCCGGCTATAGTAGCGCCGGTGAATCAGACAGATAATGTAGTTTTTTTACCATTCAATGATGAGCAGGCATTGTCAGAGGCTTTTGAAGCCTACGGAAGCGATGTTGCAGCGGTAATTATTGAAGGAATACAAGGGGTAGGTGGGATACGAGAGGCATCTATTACGTTCCTTCGATTGATTCGCAGTCTTTGTGATCAATATGAAACCACTTTTATCGCAGATTCCGTACAGTGTGGTTATGGACGTACGGGATTATTTTATGCCCATGATTACGCTGGAGTTCAGGCAGATATTTATACGATGGCGAAGGGAATGGGAAATGGATTTCCTATAGGAGCAATCAGTATCGCGCCTCAGTTTAAGGCTTCCTATGGTTTATTGGGAACAACATTTGGAGGCAATCATTTGGCGTGCGCAGCGGCCGTGGCTGTGTTGGATGTGATGGAATCGGAAAGTTTGATTCAAAATGCAGGAAGTATCGGCGATTATTTGATTGCCGAATTGAAAAAGCTTGATAGGGTTCAAGAAGTAAGAGGACGGGGACTGATGATAGGTATAGATCTTCCTGAAGAGTTGGCACATGTGAAGAGGGATTTACTAACAATAAATGGTATATTTACTGGAGAGGCTAAACCGAATGTTATCCGTATTCTTCCGGCATTAAACATTGATAAAGCTATAGCTGATAGATTCTTGACAGCTTTAGACGAACGTTTAAAAGCTTAAGATACTATTATTTCAGACGATATATAGACTATTTGTCACAGATAACTTATAATAAGATGAAGAATTTTTTCTCCGTTGCAGATATCGATAATCTGAGTGATCTTGTAGAGGAGGCTCTGGCTATAAAGGCTAACCCAAATACCGAGGAATCTTTAGGTAAACATAAAGTTTTAGGTCTAGTGTTTTTAAATCCGAGTTTACGTACTAGACTTAGTACGCAAAAGGCCGCCATGAATTTAGGAATGAATGTGATGGTCATGAATATGGACAAGGACGGTTGGGCATTAGAAACACAAGACGGAGTCGTGATGAATGGTACGACAGTAGAACATATTCGCGAAGCTGCTGCTGTGATGGGCGAGTACTGTGATATTCTCGGTTTGCGTAGTTTCCCTTCCTTAAAAGATAGGGAAGCAGATTACAGTGAAGACTTGTTTAATAAGTTTATTAAGTTCTGTGGCGTACCTGTTGTTTCTTTGGAAAGTGCAACTAGGCACCCTTTACAAAGTCTAACTGATCTTATAACAATTACAGAGTATAAGAAGGTCGATAGACCTAAAGTGGTTTTGGCATGGGCTCCTCATGTAAAAGCCCTTCCTCAAGCTGTTCCTAATTCCTTTGCCGAATGGATGGGCAAAGCACAGGAACAAAACCTACTCGATTTTACTATCGCACACCCTCCTGGTTATGAACTGGCAGAGGAGTTTACAGCTGGAGTGACTATAACACATGACCTGAAAGATGCTTTATCTGACGCAGACTTTGTATATGTGAAGAATTGGTCCTCATACAAAGAGTATGGCGAGGTCTATCCAGTCTCGGAGAATTGGATGATGGATAATGAGAAGCTTAAGCAAACTAACGACGCCAAAGTTATGCATTGTCTACCTGTCCGTAGGGATTTGGAGTTATCGGCGGAGATTCTAGATGGCCCAAATTCATTAGTTATTAAAGAAGCTAGTAATAGGGTATGGGCTGCGCAGGTTGTTTTGAAGCGTATGCTAGAAAGACTCAATAAGAATATATAAAAGAAATCTCATTTTAGAGGTCAGTTAAAAGTTAAACTATGTCGAATAGTACATTGAATATTATTAAGGTAGGAGGCAACGTAATTGATGATGATATTCAATTAGAAGCATTTTTGGAAAAATTTGCAGCCATCCCCGGTAAGAAGATCTTGGTACATGGAGGAGGGAAAATTGCAACCCGTATCGCTGCTAAGCTGAATATCGAAGCGAAGATGGTTGACGGAAGAAGAGTTACCGATGAATCGATGCTTGATGTGGTCACGATGGTGTATGCTGGATTGACCAATAAGAAGATTGTCGCAAAATTGCAGAAGTATCAATGTGATGCTATTGGGTTGAGCGGTGCTGATGGAAATGTTATTAAATCAGTAAAACGCCCTGCGCGCGAAATTGATTATGGTTTTGTAGGTGATATTTTAGCCGATTCAGTGAATACCTTGGCCATTAAGAAATTTTTGGATGCGGGTTTCACCCCTGTTTTTTCAGCAATCACACACAACGGTGTTGGGCAGTTGTTAAATACAAATGCAGACACTATTGCTTCAGCGCTATCAACTTGTTTATCAAGATTGTATGAGACATCTTTGATTTATTGTTTTGAAAAAAATGGCGTTTTAGCCGATATCTCTGATGATAATTCGGTTATAGAAACCATAACGGCTAAGAAATTTGAAGATTATAAGCAAAAAGGAATTATTAGCGATGGAATGATTCCTAAGTTACAGAATGCTTTTGATGCAATAAATAAAGGTGTGAAATCTGTTTATATTGGGAATGCAGCCAACTTACATTTATTTCAACAGCAGAAGTTCGGTACCTGTCTAGTAAACAAGTAATCAACCTAATACACAATATGAGTAAGCTAACTATAATTGGATCCGGTAATATAGGTCTTTCTTTAGCAAAAGGATTGGTCAAATCGGAGTATTATCAACCGAATGAGATTGTCTTGACAAGACGTTCGCTCGCAGCCTTAGAAGAGGAGAAAGATCTTGGTTTTGAAATCAATATAGATAATAAAGTCGCTATTCAAAACTCCGAAATTGTCATATTGTGTGTCCTTCCGCAACAGATCCGTAAAGTGATGGAAGAAATTGCTAGTAGTTTGAAATTTGATCAACTTATAGTTTCCGTTGCCTCGGGAGTGTCGTGTCAGGATATTAAAGATATCTTAGGAGAAGACCGATTAGTGGTGAGGGCCATGCCAAATACAGCAATTGCAATTGGGCAATCGATGACTTGCATAGCCACCGATAATGCTCCCGATGATGCTGTTTCTAAAGTTGAGCGTATCTTTAATGCTGTAGGCTCTGTCGTGGTGATTAACGAGGACTTGATGACCTCGGCAACGGCATTATGTGCTTGTGGTATTGCTTTTTTTCTGCGCGCTATCCGCGCTGCTTCACAAGGAGGGGTAGAGATAGGTTTCCATGCCCATGATGCTCTGAAGATGGCTATACAGACAGCTAAGGGCGCTGCGGATTTGTTATTGCAGACGAATAGTCACCCTGAAAGTGAGATTGATAAAGTAACATCTCCAAAAGGCTGCACTATTGCGGGATTAAACGAGATGGAGCATAATGGGCTTAGTTCTGCTTTCATAAAGGGGATTAAGCTTTCAGCTTTAAAAGCAGGTGGTCTCTATAATGAATAGTAGTGTTACTTCGTTGATAGAAGATAGTCTTCAGTTACTATCAAATCTCGTTGCTACACCATCTTTTAGTAGAGAGGAAGATGCTACAGCAGATTTATTGGTAAAGTTCTTAGAAGAACACGGGGTCTGTAATGTGGAACGCATTGGAAATAACGTGATAGCTTATAATAAGTTTTTCCAAGTAGAGCGACCTACTATTTTGCTAAACTCACATCATGATACTGTAAAACCAAACTCGGGCTATACAAACGACCCATTTCTACCTGTAAGATCGGGTGGTAAGTTGTATGGATTAGGAAGTAACGACGCCGGTGGATGTTTGGTTTCCTTGATTGCTACTTTTCTCCATTTTTATGAGGTAAGGGAATTAAAATATAATCTGTGCTTAGTTGCTTCTGCTGAGGAAGAAATTTCTGGTAGCAATGGTATAGAACAGGTTTATCAGCATATTGTTCCCTGTGAGTTTGCAATTGTAGGAGAGCCTACCTTGCTAGATTTGGCAATTGCGGAAAAGGGATTAATGGTGTTGGATTGTGTGGCACAAGGACAGTCCGGCCATGCCGCACGTGAAGAAGGGGTTAACGCTATTTATAAAGCCGTCGAAGACATCCGTTGGTTTAATTCCTATCAATTTCCCAAGCAGTCAGAGTACCTTGGGCCAGTAAAGATGTCTGTAACTATGATCGAGGCTGGTACTCAGCATAATGTTGTCCCTTCATCCTGTAAATTTGTGGTCGACGTGCGTACGACTGATGTATATACTAATGAAGAAGTACTCAAACTTATCCGTGAACACGTTCAGTCTGAAGTAACGGCCAGATCGACTAGACTAAATCCGTCTACAATAGCGATAACTCACCCTATCGTTCAGGCTGGATTGAAATTTGGAAAGAAGTTGTATGGCAGTCCCACGATGAGCGACCAGGCACTTTTGCCAATATCTTCACTAAAAGTGGGACCAGGGGATTCCGCGCGTTCACATGCTGCAGATGAGTACATTTATGAGCATGAGGTTGTGGAAGGTATAGCATTTTATATTCAATTGTTGGACGAGATTATACGTTAATTGAGGGAAACCTCAAGCTGAGAGAAAAAAGAACCGCGCTATATCAAATAGATATAGCGCGGTTCTTTTTTTATAGAATTATTACGTATCCGATTATAGAAGTTGAGCCAATAAGTGGTTCCAACTTACTAAATCACCAATAATACTTCTTAATTGGTCAATAGCCACACGCTCTTGCTCCATAGTATCACGGTGACGTATTGTTACCGTATTATCTTCTAGCGTTTGGTGATCTACCGTAATACAGTAAGGCGTTCCGATAGCATCTTGACGACGGTAACGTTTACCGATAGCATCTTTCTCGTCATATTGCATATTGAAGTCCAATTTCAATCTGTTCATGATCTCCCTAGCCTTTTCTGGTAAGCCGTCTTTTTTTGTTAACGGGAAGATTGCGGCTTTAACAGGAGCAATTGCCGGATGGAATTTTAATACCACCCTAGAATCTTGTTTTTCCTCTGTGGACAAATCTTCGTGTACCAGCGAGTTTGCAAATACAGTCAAAAATAGGCGATCTAGTCCTACCGATGTTTCGACGACATAAGGGATATAGTTCTGATTTATTTCCGGATCAAAATATTGCATCTTTTTCTTGGAGAACTCTTGGTGTTGCTTTAGATCGAAGTCGGTACGAGAGTGGATACCCTCTACTTCTTTAAAGCCAAAAGGAAAATCGTACTCGATATCTACGGCGGCATTTGCATAGTGAGCCAACTTAACGTGGTCATGATAGCGGTATTTAGTCGGATCTGAACCGAGAGCTAAGTGCCATTTTAGGCGCGTCTCTTTCCACTTTTCATACCATTCTAATTCTGTGCCTGGACGCACGAAAAACTGAAGTTCCATCTGTTCAAATTCACGCATACGCATGATAAATTGACGTGCAATTACTTCATTACGGAAAGCTTTGCCAATCTGAGCTATACCAAATGGGACTTTCATTCTTCCTGTCTTTTGGACGTTTAGAAAGTTTACAAAAATACCTTGAGCAGTCTCAGGACGTAAATATACTTGTTCAGCACCATCAGCCATAGCTCCCATTTGGGTAGCAAACATCAAGTTGAATTGTCTGACGTCTGTCCAATTCTTAGTGCCTGAAATAGGGCATACGATGTTATGTTCTTCGATGATCGTCTTCAAACGAACTAAATCGTCTGCGTTTAAAGCATCATCCAGATCTTTTTGAAGCTGTGCTGCCTTATCCGACTTACCATCTTTTTCATAACGATCGATTTTATCTTCAATCAGTTGATCCGCGCGATAGCGTTTCTTCGAATCCTTATTGTCAATCATTGGGTCATTAAACCCATCTACGTGTCCCGATGCTTTCCAGATTGTAGGGTGCATGAATATAGCAGAGTCTATACCGACTATGTTTTCATTCAGTTGAACCATGGATTTCCACCAGTAAGTCTTTAGGTTGTTCTTTAGTTCTGAACCTAATTGACCATAATCGTAAACGGCGCTTAAGCCATCATATATTTCACTCGACTGGAATACAAAACCGTATTCTTTGGCATGCGATACTATATTTTTAAATAAATCGTCTGTTTGCTTGCTCATAAGGCGCAAATATATATAAAAGATTAAAACTAATACAAATCAAGAATCTGCTGGGAAGCATTCTTATTATCTACCTTCTTGATGATATGTTCTATATTCCCGTTTTCATCGATTACAAAAGTAGTTCTTGCAGTACCCATATACTTCTTGCCATACATGTTTTTCTCTACCCAAACACCATAGTCATTGACTATTTTTTGATTTTCATCAGCGAGAAGATTGAAGGGGAGTTCAAATTTAGTGATAAACTTTTGATGAGATTGTTCACTATCAATACTGATTCCCAATACTTCGAATCCTTTTTCCAACAATGATTGATAATTGTCCCTAAAGTTGCACGCTTCCGTTGTACAGCCCGGTGTATTATCTTTTGGATAAAAATATAAGATTACTTTTTTCCCAGCGAAGTCCGAAAGATTTACTAGATCTCCGTTTTGGTTTTTCGCTTGAATCGGCGGAGCTTGATCTCCAATTTTCAAATTTGACATATTCGGTTGAATTTATAGGGCAATCTCCTAATTTATGAAATCTTATTTAATAAAGCTAGCTTGGTAGACCTTTTGATTGTCTTTCCAATCCTTTACAATAAGCTTAAAAGTATGTGTCCCCTTAGTTAATGAAGGATCGAAGGTATGCCAAAGATGCCTGTTCTTCGAGTCGTACTCCATAAGTACCCATTTATCATCAATATAACCATCAAAGGATTGAATGCCCGATAGGTTATCGGCTATGGTAAAGTCTATTTTCCGTTGTGCAGAGACATTCTTTCCTGAGCTAAGGTTACGTGGTGTAATTACAGGAGCTATTGTGTCAACAACAATGTAAAAGCTACCGAAATTTCTTGTATTTACACTAACCCAACCGTTCTCAAAAGCCCCACCTTCAGCACCATTTTCGACAGAGGCTAACAATGCCTTCCCTTCGAGGTGAAGAGGGAGCGACGTCGGTTTTATGGCGAGGTTGTACGCTTGAAAAATAGGCGTCAAATTATTATGAATTTTATGTAGCTGTGAATAGGAATTTGCCGGAGCAGAAGCCGCAGAATATTCAAAATCCAAATCATCATAAAGTACCTTTTGTGGGATATTAACTTTAACATCTGACCTTTCAAAGGAATTTGTCTTGTCAAATTTTAACAGTTGCAAGCCTCGGAATTTATGGTCAGTAGTTCTGTTATTGATTTTATTATCAATTTTGAAATTCAACTCACTCGTATTTCCTGCCACATCTTTGACAATATATTTTACATCATATACTTTTTGTTCTTGCAGTTCTATTCCCCTTGTATTGGGCAATGTTTTGAATATTTCTATCGGGTTTCCCGGATCTTTAAAGCTCTTTTGAATTTTTACTTTTGTTTTTTTCCAGTGTGAGTAATCAATATAAGAATGAATTCCTCGCGAGGTATTAAAATCCAACTCTTCAAAAACGACTGTTGATACGGGTTTTTCATCAATCAAAAGTTCAATCGAATATACGCCATTTTGAAACCCTCCACTGCGATGTCTGTCTACCGTATTGATGCCTAGTCCAAAGCGGCCATTGACAGCGATTGGGCTAGCCTGCGCTAATGTATAAATGCCCGTCTGCGAAGCCTTTACACTTAATGATTTTCTAGGGGTGTGCTCGTTGAATAATGGTACGTTCAGGTCATACAGCATTATTCCGTTGATTATAGGCTTGAAATTATCTTTAAACTTTAATCCAAAGAGTTGAGGATTTAGAGGGTGCTGACTTTTGGTATCACGTATCTCAAAGTGGAGATGTGGCCCCCCAGAGCCACCAGAATTGCCTGCGTGGCCGATTAGCATTCCTCTGCTGACGACGACTTGGTTCCGATTTAATATTAAATCAACATCCAAGCGTTGCTGCTTATATTGTTCTGCGCGAATAATGTTAGTAAGTACCTCATTGAAATCATCCATATGCAAGTAAACGGTAGAATAACCATTAGGATGATCGATGTATACCGAGTTACCACCGCCTCCGATCTGAACCCGTACCCGTGATACATAGCCCTCTGCGGCGGCATGTAGTGGTAATCCTACACGCTGCTGTGTTCTATAATCGTCACCGGCGTGAAAGTGCGTCGAACGCAGCTCACCAAATGTGCCAGAAGCATCCATGGCGATTGTTAAAGGATTTCGGAAATATCCCTGCGGATAGTTGCGAGAAGTAATAATCTCCTTCTTTTGACCAATTGACAATGACGACAGCAACAGAAGTAGTAGTACTAAATAGCCTGTTTTTTTGCGCATCCTATTACTTGATATGTGTGGTAAACATTAATTTATCCGCTATAAAGCCTTCTAATTTATCGCCTATAGCAACAGGACCTACACCTACGGGCGTGCCCGTATAAATTAAGTCGCCTTTACGTAGCGTAATATATGCAGAGATAAAACTGATCAAACTATCGATATCAAATATCATGTCCGACGTATTTCCGGATTGGACAGTCTGTCCATTTTTTGTTAGCGAAAAGGGAATTGCGTTGATGTCCGTAAAATTCTCTTTAGGTATAAGTGGGCTTACTACTGCCGAATGGTCAAAGGCTTTGGCTAGTTCCCAAGGTAAGCCCTTGGTTTTAAGTTGACTTTGTAGGTCACGAGCTGTAAAGTCTATACCTAAACCAACAGCATCATAATATTTGTGGGCAAATTTTTTGGACACATGTTTTCCTTCATTACAGATACGCACTACGATCTCACACTCATAATGAATGTCTTTTGAGAACTCAGGAATATAAAAATCTTTATTGTCTTTAAGAACAGCGGTGTCAGGCTTTAGAAAGATGACGGGTTGATCTGGAACTGGATTATTTAATTCTTTCGCATGATTGACATAGTTACGGCCTACAGCTATTATTTTCATATGTATATAACTTGTTTTTTATCTATCATCCGCCCGCGGGCGGAGTCAGGGGTGTTTCAAGGGATGAAGGTTATATTTCCGATGTATTCAGCACGAGTGCATAAATAATAGGTGATATTTTACAAAACCTCCAAGAACAAACTTAACCAAAATTGCTTTTATATCCAATAAGATCATCATGCTTACATCCCAATTTCCAATCGATTTTATATCTTTAAGATATGACAAAGTTTAAAGGTGTACTTTTTGATTTAGATGGTACCTTAATTAATTCGGAGTATTATTATTTTTCCAATTGGCAGCCGATCCTATCCAGAAGTTTTGGTTTAGAAATAACCTTTGATGATTGGCTAACCTATTTTGCGGGACATACCTTGAGAAGGAATGTTGCCTTTCTTAGAGAGAATTGGGGTATAGAGACGGACGAAACATTTATGTGGACGGAGACAAGAGCGAGTTATGCCCAGTCAGATATGACCGTAATTCAATTGATGCCTTTTGCTAAAGAGATATTAGCGTATTTGAAGAAAGCCAAAATTCGCATAGGTCTAGTTACTTCTAGCTATGAGTCTACTGTTCAGACCGTTTTAGGACATCATAAGTTGTTGTCCCATTTCGATTTTTTTGTGACTCGAGAGAATGTTGAAAACCCGAAGCCTAATGCCGAACCTTATCTACAGGGAATAGACAGAATGGAGATGCCGGTATCGTCGATTTTAGCGATAGAAGATACGATCACGGGAGCAACATCAGCCAAAGCCGCAGGCTTGTATTGTATAGGTGTTAGTGCACATGCTGTTGAGCGTTCTCGTTTAGACAAAACCGTTGATCATTTGGTTACGAATCTGGGAGATGTGTTTGATTATGGAAGAAATACATCGTTTTTGTAATTTAAATCATTTTGCTAAAACGTTTTTTTAGAAAATAATCTTAAATTAGATTCCTGAATTATGAATGTAATGAACAGAAGAACAGCGTTAAAACAGCTTTTCATAGTCGCAGGAGGGCTGGTAATAGCTTCATCGTGTACACAAGGAGGAAAAGACGCTTCCATCGTGCTAGAGAACATCAAGTTGTCTGCGGCTGATGAATCACTTATTGGTGATTTGGTGGAGGCTATAATTCCTAAAACAGATACTCCGGGAGCGAAGGAACTAAACTTACACCTTTTTGTGATGAAAATGTTGGATGATTGTCACAGTCCAGAAGATCAACAGGCTTTTTTAGCGGGACTTAAACTTGCAAAGAAAGCTGGATTGAAGACAGATTCTGAACGATTGGCTTACTTGAAAGGGCTTGAAAAAGACGCTTTTTACGAAATTTTGAAAAAGCGTACAATACAAGGATATCTTAATTCAGAATATGTGATGAAGAATAAGTTGGTTTACGAATTGGTACCGGGACGTTATAACGGAGCCGTAAAAGTTAAGGCATAAAAAAGTATGGCAAATCTAAATATAGATTCGGAGAAAGATAGAACTTATGACGCTATTGTAATCGGTTCAGGGATTAGCGGTGGATGGTCTGCCAAAGAGCTTTGTGAACGCGGATTAAAAACTTTGGTTTTAGAACGAGGAAGAGACGTAAAACATATCAAAGATTATCCGACGACCAATATGTTCCCCTGGGAATTTGAGCATCGCAATGAGATGCCCTATCAAGTCAAACAAGATAATCCTATTGTGAGCAAGTGTTATGCATTTCACGAAGATGCAGCTCATTTTTTTGTTAAAGATCAAGAACACCCCTATATACAGGACAAACCGTTTGATTGGATCAGGGGCTATCAAGTAGGCGGTAAATCGCTTTTATGGGCGAGACAGACGCAACGCTGGTCCGATTTTGATTTTGATGGACCCGCTCGGGATGGGTTTGCTGTAGATTGGCCTATACGTTATGCCGATTTAAAGCAATGGTATGATCATGTAGAGCGTTTTGCGGGTATTGCTGGTGATCGAGATGGGTTAGCAGAGCTACCCGATGGTGAGTTTTTACCCGGCTATCCGTTAAATGTTGTTGAAAAGTATTTTAAACAAACGATCGAAGGCACGTATCCGGATCGAAAGGTCATATCAGCCCGTTGTGCTCATATATCCAAACCACAACCGATACATATCCAACAAGGAAGGACACAATGTCAAAATCGTACACTTTGCCAACGGGGCTGCCCATTCGGAGGTTATTTCAGTTCCAACTCGTCTACGTTGCCCTGGGCGGCTAAGACAGGAAATATGACATTAAGACCTGATTCCGTAGTTCATTCAATTTTATACGATGAGAGTAAAGGTAGAGCCATCGGTGTAAAGGTGATCGATCGTAACACAAAAGAAGAAATCGAGTTCTATGCCAAGGTTATTTTTGTGAATGCTGCTGCCATAAACACGAATTTGATACTTCTGAATTCTATATCGAATCGTTTTCCTAATGGACTTGGAAATGACAGTGAGACTTTAGGTAAATACGTTGCCTTTCACAATTATAGTGCACGTATGTATGCCGAATATGAAGGATTATTAGACTTCAAAACTGAGGGACGTAATCCTGCTGGGGGAGGTTATATGCCACGCTTCCGCAATCTACACAAGCAGGAGACTGATTATTTACGGGGATATGCTGCTGGATTTGGAGCATGGCGTTCTACGTCAGCAGATCAATCTGGACTGGGAAAGGATCTGAAGGCATCCTTGTTGAATCCGGAGCTTGGCAATTGGGGAGTAGGATCTCACATGATGGGAGAGACTATTCCAAAGGCTGCTAACTATGTAGCACTCGATACCGATAAAAAGGACAATTGGGGAATCCCGTTATTAAAAATTTCGATTGATTACGATGAGAATGATCATAAGATGAAAAAAGATTATCTCGACACGATGGAGGAAATGTTTAAGATAGCCGGTTTTACGAACATTCGTCGAGATGAAGCCCCACAAGCTCCTGGTCTAGATATTCACGAGATGGGTGGTGTACGTATGGGGCATGATGCCAAGACTTCGATGCTCAACAAATGGAATCAGATGCATGCAGTACCCAATGTGTTTGTGACAGACGGTGCCTGTATGACATCGACCTCTACGCAAAATCCTTCATTGACTTATATGGCATTTTCGGCACGATCGGTTGATTATGCCGTTACCGAGATGAAGAAGGGTAATTTTTAGCCCATCGTAATCAGCTTTTATAAAAAATAAGGGGCTGCACATAGTGCAGCCCCTTATTTTTTATAAAACATCTATACGTTGACCATTCCATCCCACAGCTTTGACCGATGTAAATCCATCCGGTATATGTACAGTGGTCTTACTTGCATCTTCCGACCCTGCACCACGGAATGCTACTTTAATTAAGGTTTCGTCTTTATACGTTTCGAAAGCTACTGCATTAGACCATTTCGTATTGTCAATTATTATTTTTCCCTGTTCCTTTTCGTATCCCACATGCTTACTACCTGCTACAGGTTGCTGTAGTCTGTATATATCTATACTGTTTGCCGTCAAGTAGTGCAATACAGGTGTACTTGGTTTAGGGTATTGCGCCGCATGGGACTTTATTTTAGTGATATCTTCCGTTGTTATTTTCATACGACCGACAGTGTAATCGTCTACGATTAGATCAATAGGAGTCAAAATTCCAGATTTCTCAAAGAAATCCGTTAAATCTAACTTGGCTACCTCGCAAGCATTTTTTACAAATTGCAGTTGATAGTAACTATCTTGTGTAGCATGTCGAACAGTGTCATCTATCGCTTTGACAAAGACATCCCCATAAAAATCCTTATTACCCCAAGCAAATCCTTCACCGACTTTAGCAAAGTAAAGTTGCAATTGCCACAATGGTACGAGTTTTACAAAATGATCTCCACCCCAATCGCGAGGTCTTTCTCGCTGCCAACGATCTGGACCCGCCTGTGTCAACCATTGTTGACCATGTACGAATGCCGACTCCATATAAGATGTGATTCTCCCTCCGACTTTCGCCTCATCATAATCTTTCAGTTTTTCCCGTTCTAATTTGGGTTCTTTTGGATTATACAGGTATTGGGTCCATACCGAATAGATATTATTGGTAACCTCTGTGGTACCTACCCATTTCATATTGGGGCGCACCTGATTGACATGTCCAAATTCATGAGCTACGCCCCAAGAATTTTTACGTAGCTTCGGTATATTGGCTACAGAGGACATGGTATTATCATGAAAGGCCGCACCAATACCATCTGCGTGCATGAAGCCTTTCCATATCACCCGGCCGAACATATGATTTCTTGGTTCTCTATGGTATTTTACTAACCCCATGATTTCATGCTGTATATTGATAATAGAGTCGTATAACTGCATTAAGCCGATGCCATTTTCCGGGTTTTCTTTTTTCAATGAACTTACGGCATAAGCAAGATGAACTTTGTGCCCAACTAAGTCTAGGATAGGTCCCTGGGCAGTATTGAGAAGTTGCTGATATTTCTTGTTATCGTCTTTACGGAGGTCAAATACACCATTAACCTTACCCGAAAGAATATGAATATCAATAGGGGTACCTGATTTGTTATCATTTCTGAAATACTCGATATAGGAATTTCCTTTATTCTGAATTATAAAGGTATTTATCCCTTCTTTCAGTTTATATTTACTTTGTTTGAAATGTTCATCATCCCAGTTGACCACGACCAGGTTAAGTACTTGTCCTTTGGTTTTTCCGACCCAGATCACAGCTTCTTCTTCTTCTGTGAAATAAATCCCAGTTGGGTTTTCGTATTGTGAGTATGAGCTGGTTTTTAATTGTTCAGCAAGAATTTTAGGCTCAAGGTAAGCGAGATACGTTTTGTGTCTATCTTTGAGGGGATAGGTTTTATCCAGCAGCTGTAATGCGGTATTTCTTAAGCTGGGTGAAGTGATCTGAGCTAGTTGGGCAGCTGTATTTCCTTTCTTTATGGCGGTAAAATTTTCCTTCGAAAAGAATTTGAGATCATTATCCGTTTGTGCGAAGCCTAGGAAAAGGCAAGTCGATAGTAGTAGTGATAATGCTATTTTTTTCATCTGTTTATATTTGCTTTTCATTTGTGATGAAGCTATCAGATTTATTCATCGAGAATATGTTTAAGCGGCATTCGTGATCTCACCTCGTTCGGTTATTCATTCCCTTGTGTGATTATTCATTCATTCATAGCTTGTTTCCTTAGCTGTATTCATGAACTCGTTTCACTCGTTTTGAATAAATCATGATGGTTTCATAATTAATGTTTCAGGTTTATTAATGAAGATACATATATAGTTCGAATACTTCGGACGGACAGATTATAGCAAACGATTGTGTAATACGTGTTTTACAAAGAATGCCAAAACAAAACCCCCTTTTCGTTTTCGAAAAGGGGGAGAATGACTGTGTCTGGGAATTAATTAAATATCGACTGTTGCATCCATTTCAAAATCTTCATGTTTTAGATGAACAATTTCCATAGACTTTTCGTAGTTCGTAGACTTTTTAGAGAAAAAGTCGTGTTGTGTCGTTTCTGTATTTAGACCGTTCAAAACTATTGGATTCACCTGCTTTACTTCAAAGATGGGATCAAATCCGAGATTCATCAATGCCTTATTGCCATTGTAGCGAACATATTCTTTTACCTCAGAGGTTAATCCTACCACAGTGTAGAGTTCTTCCGTGTACTTGATTTCGTTTTCATAAAGCTCGTTAAGAAGATTTAAGAAACGTTGTTTTACTTCTTCTTTATTAGGTAGTTTAGCAAACACTTCTTGTGCGATCAATCCTACAAATACACCGTGTATGGATTCATCTGCTACGATTTTTTTGATGATATCTGCCGATGCCACCATCTGTCCTTGACCACATAACCATAAAGGCAAGAAAAATCCAGAGTAGAATAAGAAAGATTCTAGAAGCACGGAAGAGGCTAATGCCATAAACAATTCCTCATCAGTGGGGTTTTGCTTATCTATACCGCGGTAATATTTGTCAATTGTATTAGCCTTAAACTGCAAAAACTTGTTTTGCGAAACCCAACCAAATACATCGTTAATCTCATTGGTTGTGGATACCGTAGTAAATATAGTAGAGTATGATTTAGCATGAATAGCTTCCATCATACACATATAGGATAGTACAGCCTTATTTTGGAGCGAGTCGATATGGTCTATAATTTTAGGCATACCCGTATGACTCTGTAATGTATCTAACAAAGTCAATCCACCTAATGCCTTTTTGTAACATTCTTTCATGTCCCAGCTTAGGCCCTTCCAGCTATCGATGTCTTTAGATGGAATATATTCGGTGTCAATCCAGAATTGTTTGATATTTTGCTCCCAAAACATCAGGGCATAATCGTTATCGGGAGTATTCCAGTTGACGGCTGTAAATTGTTTGTTCATGTCCTAATTAAAAAATAAAAATTATCAACGATGAGCTCGCTGAAGCTCGTTTAAAAAGTGAAAATCAGGAGAAGTCTTGTTCAAAAATTCTCCTGATTTAGTCTGTATTATTTCAAATCTGATGTCTATTAAGCTGAACAGGAGATACACTCTTCGATCGTTGATTTCCTTGTACGTGTGTAGTACAGGGATTTCAAGCCCAACTTATGTGCATAGATATAATATTTTGCCAGATCACGCGTACTATCTTTTGAGTTCGTGTGCAGGATCGTAGATACACCTTGGTCTATGTGACGTTGAATTACCGAGATCAACTTCAAAACCTTCATCTGATCCATGTCATATGCCGATTTGAAATAGAAGTAATTATCATTTGTCAAGTAAGGCATTGGATAGTATGTCGTACTGTCTCCGTATTCACGTACTTCGATAATGTCTACAATAGGCATCACAGAGGCAGTCGCATTCATGATATAAGACGTTGACTGATTTGGAGCTATTGCCAAACGGTAAGCATGGTAGATACCATGTTCAGCCACCTGCGCTTTAAGATTTTCCCAATCTTCAATTGTAGGAATGTGGATACCATCAAATAGTTCTTTAACCTTATCTGTTTTTGGAAGGTAATCTCTATTCAGATATTTGTCAAAGTATGTTCCGTCGGCATAAGCGGACTTTTCAAAACCTACAAATGTTCTACCACGTTCTTTCGCGATCTCCATAGAAGCCTCTAAGGAGTAATAATTCATTGTCATGAAGAATGTATTCGCAAAATCCAAAGCCTCATGTGACTCATACATAATGAAGCTCTTTGCTAAGAACCCATGTAAATTCATGGCACCTAAACCTACAGAATGTAATTCGCGGTTTGCTTTTGCAATAGACGGCACCATCTCAATATCTGTTACATCAGTAACTACAGTCAAAGCCCGCATTGCCGTTTTTACGGTTTCCTTAATACGTTTGTTATCCATTACGGTAGCGATGTTTAAAGAACCTAAGTTACACGATATACCGTAGCGGATAGTATCTTCTTTACCGTAGATATTGATATCAGACACTTCTGATATTTGCATAATTTCTGTACACAGATTGGAGAATTTTACTTTACCCAGACCATTCAGCGCATGCTCTTTGTTGGTGTTCTCTTTGAAGAATATGTATGGATAACCAGATTCTTTTTGCGTCTGTGCGATTTTCACCAACAAGTGGCGAGCATTTATTTTCTTTTTCTTGACGTTCGGATTGGTAATCAATTCATCGTACATCGCGTCCATATCCATTTCATCCAGGTATTGGCCATATTCCTGCATGACTGTATGCGGATAGATTAGATAGGCAGGCTCATCTTTTTCTGCCAGTTCCATGAATTTGTCTGGCACAATAATACCGATCGATAATGATTTGATACGGACTTTTTCGTCCACATTGATTTTCTTACAATCTAAGAACTCTTCGATATCCGAGTGGAATATATTAAGATATACAGCACCTGCGCCTGGACGTTGTCCCAATTGATTCGCATAAGAGAATGTATCTTCCATGATCTTCATAATTGGCAATACACCTCCTGCACGACCATCTACACCTTTGATAGCTTCACTACGACCGCGGATTTTGGATATATTAAATGATACACCTCCACCTATAGAAGACAATTTCATTGCCGAATCAACAGCATAACCGATACCGTTTAAATTGTCCCCGATTTCATCCAAGAAACAAGAGACCAATTCTCCAGAACGTTTTTTTCCAGCATTCAAGAACGTCGGGGTAGCAGGCTGATATTCTTGACTGATCATGATTTCGGCGTATTCAATAGCTTTCTGAAAGCCCTCTTCACGAGCTAGAAATAAAGAAACAGCCACAACACGATCTTCATAGCGCTCTAAGAACTTCTCACCCGAATCATCTCTCAAAGCATAGCTCTGAAAGAATTTGAAGGCAGCCATAAAGGATTCAAAGCGGAATTTCTTAGCATATACATAGTTGAATACCTGCTCCATTTCTTCGAATGTAAACCACTGATAGAAATTGATGTAGTAGTTATGCTCCACTAAATAATCTATTTTCTCTTTTAGGTTATAAAAGAAAACAGTATTCTTATTTACATATTCTAGGAAATAAGCGCGCACAGCCTCTTTATCTTTGTGAAGGCTATACTCGTCATCATGTTTGATCATGATTTCGTTATTAAGCAATATCCAGTTTTTTGCTACCTCGTTTGCTATCATAGTATTGATTCTTAATTATTTCTATAAATTGATTTATATCTTCCATTGTGCCCGATAGCTCAAATTTAAATGCTAGCGGGATATCATGCATTTCCGAAGCCTTGTCAGCCGCTACGGCGAAGTTTCTGCCCCAATTGCGATTCCCACTTGACGTCACAGAAAATAACTTGCTGCTGTTGTTCGTCAAAAACTCTTCCGTTAAAGGCGGAATCTTTCCAAAATTTGTCGTAAACGTAACTAAATGTCCAGATTCTTCGACAATCATGTCCTTTTGTATCTTGCTTGCCTGCCATCCTGTTATCTGTACCACTTTATCGATAAAGCGTTGTACGTTTCCAGTCTTGCTATCAAAATATAAATGTATCATAATCTTGGCTTTTTATGAATACCTTCCTTATTGAGCAATAGCTTCTTCTAGTTCTTGTGGCTTAAAACCTATAATTCGGTGTTTTATTTCTTCACCATCCAAAACAATTACAGTAGGAACCGTACGCACTTTAAACCTTACAGCTAATTCAGGGGAATCAAACGGATTAACTCTCTCGTACGAAATACCCTTGTTGTCTAAGTAAGTCGACACTTGATCGCATGGTACGCAATCGTTTTTCTCGAATTTGATGATTCTTGCCATGTTGTGTTAAGTTTGATTGTAAACTGTCCTCTTCATAGGGTGAATAGTTTACTAAAGTGTATAAAAAAACGCTGATTGCAGAGACAGTGACAGTCTCAACAAGAACAAATATCTAATATTTTCATTCGGAGCGTTAGTCATACTTTTCCACACTCTTCTAGCGAAGTCGTCCAAAATGCGCGTGGTAGCGGTGGGTTTTGGGTAAATACTTGAAAAACAAGACTTAATCTATGTTGATAACTTTAAAAAAGCTTTTGTCAACTTATTTCTATAACTTGAAAACAACTATTTTTTAAGTATTTTTAGTGTCAAAAAAAAGATATTCTTTGCTTGAATATGAAGAAGAATATGTATATTATATGTCGAATTTGTGCCTGTAAAATAAAACATAATAAATTTATAAACCAATACGCAATGAAGATAATTAACTTGTTTTTGTTTAATTTGATCGTACTATTCTTGGGATTAAGTCTGAGGGCGAGCGCACAAGAAAATATTACATTTCAACACCCCTCCTCAGAAATTATGGCACTTGCCGATTACGAGCGCCCACCCGGTATTAAATTGAGTCCAGACAAGATGTGGGTTCTATTTCTATATCGACCCACTTATAAGACGCTGGAAGAATTGGGACAAGAGGAGTTACGGTTGGCTGGATTAAGGATCAATGCTAAAGCCAGAATAGCAAGTACAGAGACTTACTTTAACAATCTCCGATTAAAATCTATAGATGTTGGTCAGGAATATGCGATAAAGGGATTGCCAGAAAATGCATTAATCGCCAATATTGAGTATTCCCCAGATAGTAAGTATGTTACTTTTACCAATACAAATGATAGCGGATTATCTTTATGGATTATTGATTTAACTACACAGACAGCTAAGCAATTGACAGCGTATGATCTGAACGCAGTGCTTGATGCACCCTACAAATGGATGCGTAATAGCGACCGTTTGTTAATCAGTAAACGACCTGTTGTGGCCAAAGATCTTATTGATCATAGTAAAGATCTGCCTACGGGTCCTGTGGTATCTACGAGCGATGGCAAGGTTTCTCAGTTGCGTACTTATCAGGATTTATTAAAAAATCCACAGGATGAGCAGGATTTTGAGACCCTTGCTACCTCTGAGCTATTTTGGTTGGACCTGACAGGTGCACAGGAAAAGTTTTTACCAGCAGGCATGTACACGCAAAGCTCTTTATCTCCTGATGGTAAGTATGTCCTTGTATCTTCGCTCAAAAAGCCCTTTTCTTACATAGTAGGGTATAGTTCATTTCCTCAGGAATCCTCCGTATATCATATTGATGGTACAATAATCAAAAAGGTAAATGAGACTCCATTGTTGGAAATAGTACCCAAAGGTTTTTCTTCGACGCGCGTAGGTAAGCGGTCAATGGCATGGCGACTTGACAAGGCCGCTACTTTGTTTTTTGTCGAGGCATTAGATGGAGGTGATGCAAATAAGCAAGCCGAGTTTAGAGACGAACTTTTTGTTTGGGATCTGCCTTTCGATCAAGAACCAAAATCATTAATGAAGCTACAGGATCGTTTTGCCGGGGTGATTTGGGGTAATGCTAATTACGCTTTAGTTTCTTCTCAATGGTACGACACTCGCAATGTCAAAACATTTTTGTTAAATCCGGTTTCAGGATATAACCAAGTGATTACCGATCGAAACAGTCAGGATGTCTATTCAAATCCTGGCAACGTCTTTCGGGATAAAAATGAGTTTGGTGTCTATACCATGTATATCAATAAAGACAAGGTTTATTTTATAGGCGACGGTTTTACAAAGGCAGGTGAGTTTCCGTTTATAGATGAGTTGAATCTAAAGTCGTTTAAGAAGAACCGGATGTATGTGGCAAAGGAGTCCGATCTACAGGAGCGCATAGCACAAGTTATCGATATTACAAAAGGAGAGATTTTAATCTCGTTACAGTCGGCTACGCAATATCCTAATTTTTACCGTAAGAATATCAAGACCGGTAAACAGATCGCGGTTACGAATATTGAAAATCCATTCAAATCTTTGGAAAAGGTACATAAGGAAGTTTTAAATTATACCCGGAATGACGGAGTTGCCTTGTCGGGAACGCTGTATCTCCCCGCTGATTATGATAAGAAAGAAAAGCTTCCATTATTGATTTGGGCTTATCCTCGTGAGTATAAAGACAAGAACACAGCAGGACAAAGTACTGCCAATCCTAAAGAGTTTACCTTTCCCGGGTATGGATCGTTTATCTATTGGGTCTCGAAAGGTTATGCGGTCCTAGATAACGCTGCTTTTCCGATAGTAGGGGAGGGTAATCAAGAGCCGAATGATACTTTTATAGCACAGCTTGTGGCCAATGCCGAGGCGGCTATAAATGCCGTAGATAAACTTGGTTATATTGACCGTAAGAAGGTAGCAGTAGGTGGACATTCGTACGGAGCGTTTATGACAGCTCACCTTTTATCTAATTCTAATCTTTTTGCAGCTGGTATTGCCCGTTCTGGAGCATACAACAGGACACTTACACCTTTTGGGTTTCAGAGCGAGCAAAGAAATTTTTGGGATAATCCGCAGCTTTATATGACAATGTCACCGTTTATGAGTGCTGATCGTATGAAAACACCAATGCTATTGGTACACGGCGCTGCCGACAACAACCCAGGGACATTTACCTTACAGACTGAGCGTTACTTTCAGGCACTGAAAAATTTAGGAGCACCGGTAAGGATGGTTATTTTGCCAAGAGAGTCCCATGGTTATGTTGCCAAAGAAAATATCTTTCATCTCCTATGGGAACAGGATCAATTTCTGGAGAAATACCTGAAAGCAAAGTAATATTTGATAACAAAGGCTGCCCTCGGGCAGCCTTTGTTATTAAACCAGATACTCGAAAAGAGTCTGATCTTTATTTATTTCTATAAAGTCGAATTTATAGGCTTTTAATCTTTCAATGAATGTCTTGTAATCATTCGGATCATTAAGCTCGATTCCAATTAATGCTGGGCCGCGTTCACGTTCTGTTTTTTTGATGTATTCAAAACGCGTGATATCATCTTTAGGACCTAACACTTCAGTCACGAGTAGGCGTAAAGCTCCAGGGCGTTGTGGGAAGCGAACGATAAAGTAATGTTTGAATCCTTCATATAATAAAGACATTTCCTTGATCTCACTCATCCGGTCAATGTCGTTGTTGCCGCCAGAGACGACACAGACCACTTTTTTACCTTTAATTTCTTCTTTGTGAAATTCCAGCGCAGCGATAGACAGTGCACCTGCTGGTTCGACGACAATGGCATCTTTATTATAGAGTTCCAGGATGGTAGTGCATACTTTACCTTCGGGAATAGATTTGATACTATCAAGAACCTGACTGCTGATTTCATAATTCAGAGTACCTACCTTTTTTACAGCAGCACCATCTACAAACTTGTTGATATGTTCCAGTTCAATGGGACCTCCATTTTGAATCGCAGCCTGCATCGAGGGAGCTCCTTCTGGTTCTACACCATATACTTTGGTATGAGGGGTATTCTTTTTGATGTGATATCCGACTCCGGAAGAGAGCCCACCACCACCAATAGGTAAGATGATCGCATCGAGATCAGGTAGATCTTCCAGGATTTCCACCGCTACAGTTCCCTGCCCTTCAATGATTTTAAGATCATCAAAAGGAGGTATAAAAGTCATGTTATGCACTTTGGTATATTCCAGAGCTCCCTTTTGACAATCGTCAAATGTATCGCCGACGAGAATGATTTCGATATTCCCATTTCCCCACATTTCCGTTTGTGTGATTTTTTGGCGTGGGGTAGGTCCCGGCATGAATATGACACCTTTAATATCTAGTCGTTTACAGGAGAAAGCAACCCCTTGAGCATGATTGCCTGCACTGGCACACACAACTCCGCGCGCACGTTCTTCATCGGTAAGACTGCTGATTTTATTGAATGCGCCACGCAATTTGTAGGATCGAACGACTTGAAGGTCTTCTCGTTTTAAGTAAATATCTGCACCATATTTTTCAGATAGATGCAAATTATATTGCAAGGGTGTGCGTATTACCACATCCTTTAAGCGGGCTTTCGCCTGCAGGCAATTTATAGGTAAGGTAGCTAAATCAAAGCTCATTGTTTTGTTGTCTAGTTTGTTTGGGGTGAAGTTTGTTTTCGATATAGTATTTAATTTGATTTCGAACCGTAAAGGTTATGGGATCATGATCTCTTTTTGAAAATAGAGGTATACTTTTGATATTGGAATTAATGCCGATATAATTTAATAATTTCTTATTTTGATCATAGAAGACGAATAAATAGGTAGGTTGTATTAGAAAAAGGCTAGGAGGGAAATCTCTTGTCCAACCTGTGGCGTATCCTGCTGAAAATTCGTTGTTGTTTTTATTCGTTTGTATAAATCCGAGATAGTCTTTATAATGTATTTCTGCAAATTTATAGGCATTCTCTGCATTAGCACTATTTAATAAAATATCCGATAGCTCTATTATGTTATTTTCATTTAATGTAATAGAATCTGAAGCCGTTTTAATCCAAGTATTGACTAACGTATCATATGAGAAAGGAAAGGGGACCTCTTTTGGTAAATTTTTAAGTGTAATGCAACTGTAGAGCTTTGTAAAGCTGCTGTTTACAAAAGGAGGTTTCGTTAATCTATCTTCATATTTAATATAAACCCGTTCAAGATATTCTTCTTCAAAATCAGTCAACTTTTTTCTTTCTTGTCCATAAGCTTGCGTCCTTATAATTATAAGTAGGTAAGAAAGAGCTATGGTAAGTTTTAAATTCATTTTAAATGAAGGTACTGTCTAAAAAATCAAACTTATCGTTGTTGGGTAACGATAGATCAACTTTTTTAGACAGTTTTTGTAATTATTTAATCAATGAAAGCAAGTCTTCGTCGTTGATGTCTTTTTTGGCATCTGCCAGCGTTAAAAAGCGTTCATATGTACTCGCAAGACTTTCTTTGTCTAGGTGATGACCTAGACGCTCTAGGTGATGCTTTAAGGCATGACGTCCCGAGCGTGCTGTTAAGATGATATCAGCTTCTTCTAGACCGACATCTTCCGGACGGATGATTTCATAGTTTTCACGATGCTTTAAGAAGCCATCCTGATGGATACCCGAGCTGTGTGCAAATGCATTTCGGCCCACAATAGCCTTATTCGGTTGGACAGGCATATTCATCATCTCCGAAACTTTTCTAGAAAGGGAGGTAAACATCTTACTGTTAATATTCGATGTCAACCCTCCGAATGTTTGGTTATGGACTTTTAAGATCATTGCAACTTCCTCCAGTGAAGTATTCCCTGCACGTTCGCCTATGCCGTTAATGGTACATTCAACTTGACGAGCGCCATTTTGGATAGCAGCAATAGAATTTGCCGTTGCTAGCCCAAGGTCATTATGACAATGTGCCGAGATAATAGCTTGATCAATGTTGCTCACATGTTCTGTTAGGTATTTAATCTTGGCCCCATATTGGTCTGGTAAGCAATAACCATTTGTATCGGGTATATTTACTACGGTAGCACCTGCTCTGATGACAGCCTCCACCATTTTCGCCAAAAATTCCAAATCAGCACGTCCGGCATCTTCCGCATAAAATTCTACATCTTCTACATAAGATTTAGCATGTTTTACAGCTGTAACAGCTCTTTCCAGGATTTCTTCTCGCGTACTATTGAATTTATACTTGATATGCATATCCGAAGAGCCTATCCCCGTATGGATACGTGGACGCTTAGCAAATTTTAAGGCTTCAGCGGCGACATCTATATCATTTTTATTGGCGCGGGTCAAAGCACAGATGATGACATCATTTACAGCTTTGGAAAGCTCTACCACCGATTGAAAATCTCCTGGGCTAGACACCGGAAATCCAGCCTCAATAATATCGACGCCTAGATTTTCTAGATCTTTCGCTATTTCGATTTTTTCCGTAGTGGTCAATTGACATCCTGGAACCTGCTCGCCATCACGTAATGTCGTGTCGAAGATGTATAAGTGATTAGGATCGTGTAACATAATTTTTTAATTTAAAAGTTAAAATCAAAAGCTAAAATCGCTTCCATAAGCGGTCCTTGAGCTTTTTTAATCGACTATGTTTATACTTTGGTTATTTCTACTTTAAAAATTCAAGTACTTTTTGTCCCATTTCGTTTGTTCCTAAGATCATATCTTTAGGCGTATTGTTGTTGGCAATGTCACCTGTTCTCCATCCCGCTTTCAAGGTATCTGCAACTGCTGATGTTACTGATTTCGCTTCTTCTTGTAAGCCAAATGCGATATCCAACATTAGAGCAGCCGAAAGAATAGAGGCCAATGGATTAGCTTTATTCTGACCGGCGATATCGTGAGCAGAGCCGTGTATAGGTTCAAAAAAACCTGTTCCGTCCCCAATAGATGCAGAAGCTAACATACCCATAGAACCAGCAATCTGTGACGCCTCATCCGTCAGGATATCGCCGAAGAGGTTTGCCGTAAGAACTACGTCAAATTTTTTCGGATTTTTAACTAGTTGCATCGCCGCATTGTCAATAAACATGTGTTCTGTCTCAACATCTGGATACTCAGCGGAGATTTCTTGAACGACTTCTCTCCAAAGACGAGACGTCTCTAGAACATTCGCTTTGTCCACCGAGCATAATTTTTTACTGCGTGTACGAGCCGCTTCGTAAGCTTTTCGTGCAATACGTTCCACCTCATAACGGTGATAATTCATTAAGTCGGACGCGAAGGTATTATCTTCATTACGCTTTTTTTCGCCGAAATAGACATCTCCAGTCAGTTCACGGAAGAATAAAATGTCCGTTCCACGTAACACTTCAGGCTTTAAACTTGAAGCATCCAATAGCTCATCAAATAGTAAGATGGGGCGTAAGTTGGCATACAAACCCAGTTCCTTACGTATTTTAAGGAGTCCTTGCTCTGGGCGTACCTTCGCTGAAGGATCATTGTCATATTTAGCATGTCCTATGGCGCCAAAAAGAATCGCATCAGAAGACTTTGCTTTTTCCAGCGTTTCGTCAGGAAGCGGATTGCCTGTAGCTTCGATGGCGGTATGTCCCATGATAGCTTCGTCAAAAACAAATTCATGATTATTTTTTTGAGCAATAGTTTCTAAGACTTGCTTTCCCCATGTAGTGACTTCTTGTCCAATTCCATCACCTGGAATAATTAGAATATTTTTCTTCATTATATTTTCTTTACGCTCGTTTTACAATATTGCGCTTTCTTTTTCTAAAGCGCTTTTTTGTTTTATATTATATGTTGTGGTCTTCACTTCTCCTCTTTCCAATACCAATTTATGATCAATACAGCTCGGTAACTGACTTTCGTAATGCCCTACATAAATAAGGGTTGTGCCGTGTTGAGCGAGCTCATCGACGACAGCATTAAAGTAACTTGTCTGCGCAGCATCTAACCCCTGACAGGGCTCATCCAATACCAGCAGTGGCGGATTCTTAATGATCGTACGGGCCAATAATGCTAGGCGCTGTTGACCGAGAGGGAGGTGTTGTAGTTTTTGATTTTTGAAAGCTGTCAATCCAAAGAATTCTAAGAGTTCTTCGATCTGTTGTCTCTCCTGAAATTTAACATCGATAAACCAACCGATGCTATCATAAAAGCCTGAGGCAAGTGTATGCCATACGGTGGCGTTTTGGTCAAAGTACCAGTGCATCTCCGGCGAGATGATACCGATTTTCTTTTTGATATCCCAGATACTTTCACCTGTACCCCGCCTTTGGCCAAAAAGATGAATGTCTAGCCCGTAAGACTGTGGATGATCCCCGTTGATCAGGCTCAATAGGGTGGATTTGCCCGACCCATTAGGCCCCTGCAAGAGCCATTTCTCACCTGTCTTTACCTCCCAGGATATATTCTTCAAAATTTCTTTTTCTCCATATCGGATAGAGACGTTATGGAGCTGGGCTATATAACGATAATCATGTTGAGGTGATGAAGCTAAGAATCCAGGGAAATTCATCACTTCTCTTTCTGGATTTTTGGACAATAGCTCGGGAGTATCCACCTGTTCTATTTTACCCTCTACGATATGAACAAAGCGATTTATAGCGCGTGGTAACTGCCTATCATTACTGATTAACATAAGCTGTACACCTACTTTAGCAAGATCGTCCAGCCAATTGTTCAGCGTGATTCGGGATTGCGCATCCAGTCCGGTATAAGGCTCATCGATAATCAATAATTCCGGCTTAGACCATAGCCCTTTGATAAGCTGAAGTTTCTTGTGTTCTCCGCTAGATAGCTCAATAAGCTGTGATTGCAACATGTCCTTAAACCCGAAATCCACAATTCGCTCCTGTATATCAGAGAGGTTGAGATTTTCTTTTTGGGCATGATGTTCCAGTTCAGCTAATACTGTTAAGGTATCATGTCCCTGATGTCTATTATAGCGTTGCTGATAATAGAAATTGCGGTCTCCCTCTAAATTGGTAAACTGGTACCAATTGGAAATGTATAATGCTTTTGCAGGATTAGCCGCTGCAAAAGCCTTCGCTAGCGTCGTCTTACCAGAGCCACTTTCGCCTCCTAAAAGATAATGTTCACCTTTGTTTAATACCCAAGTCAGATCATTCAATACTTTTTTATCTTGGTATTGAATAGTTAAATCTTGAATGTACACAAAAGGCTCTGTCATCTATCTCTTAATAAAAGGAAAAGGGTCTTGTTTGTTCAAATACTTCTACTTCTTTTGAGTGACTTAAAATGAAATCGATATCATCATAGCCATTTATTAAGCAGGATTTTTTGTAAGGGTTTATTTCAAACTCAAAGGTATCACCTGTAGCCAATAGCGTCACGGTTTGTTTTTCCAGATCCACCTCGATTTCAGTCGCAGGATCAGCGAATACTGTAGCGAATACTTTTTCTAAAAACTCTTCGGGTACAGTGATTGGCAATACACCATTGTTGAGGGCATTACCTTTGAAGATATCTGCAAAAAATGAGCTGATTACGACATTGAAGCCATAATCTTCTATAGCCCATGCGGCGTGTTCGCGCGAGGATCCGCAACCAAAGTTCTTTCCAGCAACCAGTACTTTGCCGGTAAAAGTGGGGTCATTTAATACGAAATCTGCCTTAGGCTGATCATTCCCATCAAATCGCCAATCCCGGAATAAGTTATTTCCGAAACCTTCACGTGTCGTTGCTTTCAAGAAACGAGCAGGAATGATTTGATCGGTATCAATATTTTCAATAGGTAATGGAACTACCTTTGAAGTTAGTTTTTCAAATTTTTTCATCTGTATATATTTAATACGGCTCTTACTTCTCTAAGTTTTAATGTCATACTTTGGGCTTCGTTGTCCGCCCAGTTATTGTAGTCCTCAATTGCTTCTAAACGATTCTCGTTGCTGAGGTACCCTTCATCGACCATCTGTCTTGAGCTGGCTAAATTGGACCAGATTTTGATTTTTGATTTGTGCGACGGAATGCTGCTCTCGTAATGTTCATCCGCATTGAAAACCTCTATCTGATCAAAGCCATGCTCTTCAAGGATATCTGCCATATCAAATCCGATCCTATTGTTCATCCCCGCATCTTTACGCCACATCAAGAACATATTATAGAAATTTTGCATGCTTTTGGGGATTTTTGGTGTCCAATCGATCATTTCATGATTATAATCAAGAATCGAAACTACGCCATTAGGCTTTAGCAGCGTCTTGATCTTATCAATGGCTTGTCCTATTGTCGAAATCCATTGAAAAGTTCGCGCTGATACAATTAAATCAAATTTTTCCTCCGAATCAAAATCAAGCACATCGCAATGGAGCAATTCTAAGTTTTGAACCTCGGCATATAAGTTCTGACCTTCCGTTATAAAGGATGCGGTATTGTCGATACCAACAACATAGCCAGTCGGACCAACACTATTAGCAATATCTCTGGTGATAGCTCCTGTTCCGCATCCGATATCTAGAACGCGGAGACCTGGCTTTAGGGCAGACATCAACGTACGATAATCTTGCCCCAAGGATCTTTGGTTAAAAATACTATTGGCAGACTGGGATTCCCGATGGATCACCTTATTTTGAGATACTTCTACTGTTTGGCAAATATGACACATTTCTTCTTCCGTCCTCCTCGATCTATATTAATTCTCTTACATCCACAACTTTTCCTGCAATAGCTGCCGCTGCTGCTGTCAATGGGCTCACCAACATCGTACGTGCATTAGGCCCTTGACGCCCTTCAAAGTTGCGGTTTGATGTTGATACACAGTATTTCCCTGCAGGGATTTTATCCTCATTCATACCCAGACATGCCGAACATCCCGGTTCACGCAATTGAAAACCAGCCGCTTCAAATATTTTATCAATACCTTCTGCTTTCGCTTGTGCTTCGACTTGTTTCGATCCCGGTACGATCCATACCTCCACGCTATCCGCTTTCTGTTTGCCTTTTATAAATTCCGCTACCTGACGTAAGTCTTCGATGCGAGAGTTTGTACAGCTACCTATAAACACGTAGTCCACCGGTTTATTCAAAACCTGCTCGCCATCATGAAAGCCCATATAATCAAGTGCTTTTTGGTACGAAGGACGTTCATTATCCGGTTGAGATACCGTAGTTGGAATTGTTTCAGTAACACCTATTCCCATTCCAGGGTTTGTACCATAGGTAATCATAGGTTGGATATCAGCCGCATCAAAAGTTAATACCGCATCAAAGTTCGCGTCTTCATCCGAATATAGGGTCGACCAGTAAGATACCGCTTTATCCCAATCCTCACCTTTTGGAGCAAATTCACGCCCCCTTATATAATCAAAAGTAGTTTGATCGGGAGCGATCAGACCACCTCGTGCACCCATCTCAATACTCATATTACACACTGTCATACGACCTTCCATGCTTAATGAGCGGATCGCAGAACCTGTAAATTCTACAAAGTAACCCGTACCACCGGCAGCAGTAGTTTTTGAAATGACATATAATATAATATCCTTGGCACTTACACCTTTACCCAGTTGTCCATTAATTTCGATTTTCATGGTCTTAGGTTTTTGCAACAGCAGGCATTGTGTAGCAAAAACCTGCTCTACCTGAGACGTACCTATACCAAACGCAATAGCACCAAAAGCACCATGTGTAGAGGTATGACTATCACCACATACCATGGTTTTTCCGGGTAGTGTGATGCCTAGTTCAGGCCCGATAACATGTACAATACCTTGATAAGGATGTCCTAATCCATATAATTCTATCCCAAATTCCTTACAGTTTTTGGTCAGCATATCCACCTGATAGCGTGATAATTCTTCTTTAATTGGCAGGTGTTGATTTAAAGTTGGGACATTGTGATCAGCCGTAGCCACGGTTTGTTTCGGACGAAACACTGGAAGGCCTCTCTTGCGTAACCCGTCAAATGCCTGAGGTGACGTCACCTCATGGATAAGATGGGTGTCTATATACAATATATCAGGGAACCCTTCTTGCTGCTTGACGACATGTGCATCCCAAATTTTTTCTACTAATGTTTTTCCCATTTTCTCTCTTTTTTGTTAAAGTTACGAAGGTTATGGGAGTTATGAAAGTGATGATACTTTCTTAATCCCATAACCTCTATAACTTTTGTAACCTTCCTAACTACCCTAATCTATATTGTTTTAATAGCTTTCATTGCAGTCATTGCTTTGCGCAATTCACGTCCTACTATCTCAACAGGATGGTTACGTAATACTTCATTGATTTGAACCAATCTCACATTATCTACAGCCGCATCTTTTCCACTGTTAAAATCTTTTCCGACTACATCTGTATCGATTTTTGCCATGAAGTCATTCAGTAATGGCTTACAAGCTTGGTCAAATAGGTAACAGCCATATTCTGCTGTATCCGAGATGACACGATTCATTTCAAATAATTTTTTACGAGCGATTGTATTCGCTATCAATGGTGTTTCGTGCAGGGATTCGTAGTATGCCGACTCTGGTTTGATACCCGCTTCAACCATCGTTTCAAAAGCCAACTCCACACCGGCCCTTACAAAAGCAACCATCAATAGGTAGTTGTCAAAGTACTCTTGCTCTGCAATTTTTACATCACCGGCAGGGGTTTTTTCAAAGGCAGTTTCTCCCGTTTCAGCTCTCCATTTCAATAGATTCGCATCGCCATTAGCCCAGTCTTCCATCATGGTCTTACTGAATTCGCCAGACATGATGTCATCTTGGTGCTTTTGGAATAGAGGACGCATTATGTCTTTCAATTCCTCAGAAAGCTCAAACGCTTTCACTTTTGCAGGATTACTCAAACGGTCCAACATACCGCTTACTCCACCATGCTTTAAAGCCTCAGTGATTACCTCTACACCATATTGTACCAGTTTAGAAGCATAACCAGCATCGATACCTTTTTCGATCATTTTATCGAAAGATAGGATAGAGCCTGTCTGTAATAAGCCACAAAGGATTGTCTGTTCGCCCATAAGATCAGATTTTACCTCAGCTACGAAAGAAGATTTTAATACACCTGCACGGTGTCCACCTGTACCTACACAGTAAGCTTTAGCTTCAGCCCATCCCTTGCCTTGTGGATCATTTTCAGGGTGTACAGCGATGAGTGTTGGCACCCCAAAACCTCTCAGGTATTCCGCGCGCACTTCCGAACCTGGACACTTAGGCGCCACCATGATGACAGTGATATCTTTACGGATCTGCATACCTTCTTCCACAATATTAAATCCATGTGAGTAAGAAAGTGTAGCGCCTTGTTTCATCAATGGCATTACTGTATTCACTACGGAAGTATGTTGTTTATCGGGAGTTAGATTGATGACAAGGTCTGCTGTCGGAATCAACTCTTCATAAGTACCTACAGTAAAATTATTATCTGTTGCATTTTTCCAAGAGTCTCTTTTTTGTTCAATAGCTTCTTTGCGTAAAGCGTAAGATACATCAAGTCCACTATCTCTAAGATTTAATCCTTGGTTTAAACCTTGTGCACCTGCACCTACGATAACGATTTTTTTACCTTTTAAAGCTTCCACACCGTCCGCAAACTCGGACGAATTCATGAATTCTGCAATACCCAATTGGTTCAATTGCTCTCTAAGAGGTAAGGTGTTGAAATAATTTGCCATTGTTTTTACTATTTAAAGTTTTTCTCTGTTTAGATTTAGTTATTTATTGTTGATTATTCGGTTTTGCGCTATCGCGTATCCATAATGTAGATTATCATGCCCCGCAGACAGTTGGATTATTTCCTCGATAGCGGACAACGTTTCTTTGTAGGTGTCAGTAGCGAATGGTATGATTTCCTTAAATACCCCCGCGTTGTAATCTTTTCTTATTTGCTCAATAGTCGTTATTGCTAACCTTTTTAAGTCGTCTACTTCTTCTTGCGTAACTGTATAAGTCGGCTTTGAGCCCTTAACATAGGACTTGAGGTATTTTACCATAGCGGTGTCCGTACTTACTCCGCTTCTTAAATAACATAAAGCCGGCGTGACTACGACGATATGGCCAAAATTCCAGATGATATTGTTGTTGAAACCCGTTGGTATCTCATTAAGTTGTTCTATGGTCAAACTGTCTATCAATTGAATGAAAGCCCTACGTGTCTGTATTATGAATTTAAATGTATTTTCCATGTTGTTGTTATCAAGTTACGTCGTTAAGAAGTTATGTAGTTACGAAGCTATGTAGTTATCGAGTTATAAGGTTGTAACCTTATAACCTCATAAGCCCTGTAACCTTGTAGTCTTACATCGTAAATACTTGATCCTGTTGGTCTAAGAATTCGTTCTCTACAATCTCTGGAGCAGGCTCTTCACGTTCAAACTGTTTTAGTTTCGTATGGAATCCCGCACTATCTTTGATAATTGCGATTCGCGCTCCTCTGACAAATTCGATTAAGCCGTATTTTGTTAGCTCTCGTGTTAGTCGATCGATTTCTTCTCGGTGACCAGCAGTCTCAAAGACGATATAATCCGGACGTATAACCACCACATTCGCGCCATATTGACGCAATAAGCGCTCTACGTAGACCTTCTCGTTCACGACATCTGCTGGCACCTTGTATAAAGCCTGCTCTTGCCAGATCAATTCCTCATTCGTATTGAAGTACGCTTTTAGGACTTCCACCTGTTTTTCAATCTGACGACACAGTTTGCGTACCACCTCTTCGCCTTCCGATATTAAGATGGTAAAGCGGTGGATACCTTCAACCTCTGAAGGAGAGGTGTTTAAGCTTTCTATATTGATTTTACGGCGAGAGAATATATTCGATATACGACCGATCATACCGATCGAATTCTCTGTATATATAGTGATGGTAAATTCTTGTTTTTCCATTTTATTTTAATCTTATTTCTGAGACACTCGTCCCTTGTGCAACCATGGGGAAAACATTATTCTCTTTGCCTACCATCACTTCCAATAAGTAGGAGCTATCGTGGTTTAACATCGTTTCCAATGCACCACGAAGGTCTTTGCGTTCAGAGATTCTATTTCCATCGATATAATATCCTTTTGCTACCGCGACGAAGTCAGGGCTTGTAATGTTGACAAAGGAGTAACGTTTGTCATTAAACAATTGTTGCCATTGGCGTACCATACCCAGAAACTGATTGTTCAGGATCAATATCTTTACTTTTGCTCCAAATTGCATGATCGTTCCCAGCTCCTGTAGTGTCATCTGAAAACCACCGTCACCAATAATAGCGATTACATCACGATCTGGTGCACCATACCAAGCTCCGATAGCGGCAGGTAGTCCGAACCCCATAGTTCCCAAACCGCCGGAGGTGACATTTGATTTAGATTGATTGAATTTCGCATAGCGGCAGGCAATCATTTGATGTTGACCGACATCGGTTGCTATGATAGCGTTACCACCTGTCAATTCGTTCAAAACATTGACGACTTCGCCCATGGTTAGTATGTCACCTTTCGGGTTTAGTTCATCTTGGATGACTTCTTTAATTTCCTCTTTCTCCAGCTCGCGAAATTGTTGTAACCATGCAGCATGGTCGCCTTTATTGATCAGTTCAGTCAATAGGGGTAATGTTTCCTTACAGTCGCCCCATACTGGAACAGTAGCTTTTACATTTTTGTCTATTTCAGCAGGATCTATATCCAAGTGCACGACTTTCGCTTGCTTGGCATACTTGTCCAGACGTCCTGTCACCCGGTCATCGAAGCGCATTCCAACAGCAATGATTACATCACACTCGTTGGTCATGACATTGGGTGCGTAATTACCATGCATGCCTAGCATCCCTACGTGTAGGGGATGGTCAGTTTCCAAGGCGCTTAATCCCATGACGGTAGTCGCGGAAGGAAAGCCTCCTTTTTCGATAAACGTCTTGAATTCCTGTTCGGCCTTTCCGAGTATGATTCCCTGTCCAAAAAGAACAAAAGGTTTCTTTGCTGCATTGATTACCTCGGCGGCTTGTTGTATATATTCTTTCCTTACGATAGGAGCAGGACGGTAAGAGCGGATATGAGTACATTTCTCATAACCTAAATAGTCGAATAGCTCTATTTGCGCATTTTTAGTAATATCAATTAAGACGGGACCTGGTCTTCCAGTGTTAGCTATATAAAAAGCTTTAGCTAGTGCTGTAGGGATTTCGGAAGCTTCTGTTACCTGATAGCTCCATTTGGTGACCGGAGAGGTAATGTTGATGACATCTGTTTCCTGAAAAGCGTCTGTACCTAATAGTGACGCAAATACCTGTCCTGTAATGCAGACGATAGGGTTACTATCAATCATAGCATCAGCCAATCCCGTGACCAGATTCGTTGCACCAGGACCACTTGTTGCAAAAGCTACACCTACACGTCCTGACGTACGTGCATACCCCTGTGCAGCATGAATTCCACCTTGTTCATGGCGTACCAAAATATGCTTCAATCGATCATTGTAATCATACAATGCATCATAAATCGGCATAATGGCGCCACCTGGATAGCCAAATACGGTATCCACACCTTCGTGGATTAAAGCCTCCAATACGGCTTGTGAGCCGGTCAATTGGGAGGCTTTCGCAGTGTTTTGGTTTTCCTTTGTTTCGGTTTTTTCCAGTGTACTCATTTTATTAGTTAGTATTTAGATTTTAGTATTGCCTATCAAGATGTCCGTATCGCAATACGCACATCTCTTTTTATAAATCCGTTACACAGCCTTGCGAAGCATTCGCTACTGTTTTAGCATATTTATACAAAACACCTTTACTCACTTTTAGAGGAGGCTGTTTCCATGCCGTACGGCGTTCTGTTATTATTTCATCCGAGACCTTTAGACTTATGGTGTTGTTCACCGCGTCGATTTCTATGGTGTCATCGTCTTGTACGAGTCCTATAAGACCTCCTTCGTATGCTTCAGGGGTAATATGTCCGACAACAAAACCGTGTGTCCCTCCAGAGAATCTGCCATCAGTAATCAATGCTACAGAATTACCAAGACCCGCGCCGATGATTAGTGCCGTTGGTTTGAGCATTTCCGGCATACCTGGAGCTCCTTTGGGGCCTTCGTTTTTAATGACAATCACATCACCTGGTTTAATGCGTCCCGAAGAAACACCGGCAACAAGGTCGTGTTCTCCATCAAAAACACGGGCAGGACCGACAAATTTTTCGCCTTCTTTGCCCGATATCTTAGCGACAGATCCTTGCTCAGCCAGATTGCCATATAATATCTGTAGATGCCCTGTTTGTTTGATCGGCTTGTTTAGTGGCTGTATGATCGGCTGTTCATAGTCTATGATCGATTTGACGCCTTCTAGATTCTCAGCAAGCGTTTTTCCAGTCACGGTCAAGCACTCACCGTGCAATAGCCCCTCATTCAACAAGTATTTTAAGACAGCAGGGACACCACCATAATTGTGTAGATCCTGCATTAAGTATTTCCCTGACGGTTTTAAGTCTGCTAATACAGGCGTCTCGTCTGACATACGTTGGAAGTCATCCGGTGTAATCTCTACACCTACGGCATGTCCCATGGCTATAAAGTGTAATACAGCATTTGTCGAACCACCTAAGATTACGATCGTACGGATAGCATTTTCGAAAGCTTTACGTGTCATGATATCCGAAGGCTTTATATCTCTTTCCAATAGAATACGGATATATTTCCCAGCTTCAAGACATTCTTTTTTCTTTTCTTCAGATACAGCTGGATTGGAAGACGAGTATGGTAAACTCATGCCCAGTGCCTCAATTGCCGACGCCATCGTGTTTGCTGTATACATACCACCGCATGCACCAGCACCGGGACAGGTATGGCGTATCACGCCGTCATAGTCTTCATCAGATATGGTACCTGCAACTTTCTTTCCCAAGGCTTCAAAAGCCGATACAATATTCAATTCTTCACCTTTATAATGGCCAGGAGCTATTGTCCCACCGTATACCATGATAGCTGGGCGGTTTAGTCTACCAATTGCCATGATAGCTCCAGGCATATTTTTATCGCAGCCAGGTATAGCTACTACGCCATCATAGTACTGTCCACCGCAGATTGTCTCAATACTGTCGGCGATAACATCTCTCGATACCAATGAATAACGCATACCATCGGTACCATTGCTCATCCCATCACTGACACCGATAGTACCAAATGTTAACCCCACAAGGTCATTGGCCCATATACCTTTTTTAACAATTTGTGCAAGGTCATTTAAATGCATGTTGCAGGTATTACCATCGTATCCCATACTGGCAATACCGACTTGAGCTTTGCTCATATCAGCATCAGTAAGGCCGATTCCGTACAACATCGCTTTGGCCGCTGGTTGTGTTTCGTCCTGCGTGAATATTCTACTGTACTTGTTTAATACTTTTTCGTTATCAGATGATGACTTCATAATTTTCTTGTTCTAAAACTAAGTTTTTATATTTTCTTTGGATAGATGAACCTATGCTATGTGCCCACTCTTCTTTATAGATGACATGGTCTACTTGTTTGATCCCGATAATTTCAGCAGCAGTTCCGCTTAGAAAGGCAGAGTCTGCGCCATATATATCCTGGATCGTTAATTTTTTTTCAATAATGTCAAATCCTAATTCTTTACAGATATTAATGACGGTCTTACGGGTGATTCCCGGAAATACATTCTCCAAAGGAGGGGTATATATCTTAAAATCTTTTTCTATAAAAATATTCTCGCTCGACGCTTGAGCTACAAATCCTTCTTGATCCAGTAACAGCGCTTCGTCAAAACCATGACGTAAAGCTTCGCTAGTAGCCAGTATCGAGTTTATATATTGTCCAGATGCCTTCGCTTCTATAGGAAAGGATTTTGGATTCGGACGTTCAATAGTAGAGATATTAACCCTAAGCAGATTCTGTCCTAGATAAGGTCCCCATTCCCAGGCTGCGATCATGATGTTAGCCTGTTGCGAAGGAGTGAGATGCATGTTTGATCCCGAAAAGACCAAGGGTCTAATGTATGCCGATCTTAGGTTGTTTGTCTCTAGCAGTTCATAGCTCTTTTCTATGAGCGTACGGTTGTCCCAGTTATAAGGCAATCTTATCGCCTCGCAGGATTTTCTTAAACGTTCGAAGTGCGCTTCTGCTTTAAATATACGGGTTCCATTGTGTGTGTTGTAAGCACGCAGCCCTTCAAAGGCACCATAACCGTAATGCAAGGATTGGCCAAACAGGTCAACTCCAGCTTGATTTGCTTTTACAAATTCGCCGTTAAGATAGACTAATGTACTTTGATTATAGTATTGCATACGCTTACCATTTATTCACTTCCTCAAGTTAGCTCGATTTAAAATTCTATACAATAGGCAAATAGAGTATTTTGAAAAAGTTTATTATTTTATTATGTTTTTATTTTTGTTTTTTTGAAATCTTGAATACTTGTTTTTGCAGAATTTTATTTTGTTTAATATGAACCATAATTAAAATCGGTTCATTTTTTGGGATTTATCATTTTTATAAAATTCTGCCAATTTCTTCCTAAAATCGCAAAATGACACATTATTTTTTTAAAATTGCTGGTTTATAAAGCAAAAAAAAAGCCCTTAAAACTTGAAGTCTTAAGGGCTTTTTTATTATCGTTCTGTTTCTTTATTCTTGCACAATTCCTTCCGCTAAAACGATGATATTGTTGTCCTTTACTTCAACCACACCGCCTTTAATAATAATGACGTGATTGACATTACTAATATCCTTAATAATGACTTTTCCGTCGTCTAGCGTAGACACAATAGCAGCATGGCCTTTCAAAATTTGAAAAGAACCTGCCGATCCCGGTACAGTGACAGCAGTCACGTCGCCTTCGTAAGCTAATTTGTCTGGAGTTATTATTGTTAATTTCATGCTTTGATAGTATTAAGTAGTTAGTACTTAGTATTTAGAATATATTTTTCTAATGGATAGTAAGACAAGATATCTAACTACTATATACTAAATACTATCTACTCTATATTAAACTGCTTCTGCTAATAATTTCTTACCTTTCTCGATAGCGTCTTCAATTGTACCTACCAAGTTGAAAGCTGCTTCTGGGTATTCATCTACTTCACCGTCAATGATCATGTTAAATCCTTTGATGGTGTCTTTGATATCTACTAGACAACCTTTTAAACCTGTAAATTGCTCTGCTACGTGGAATGGTTGCGATAAGAAACGTTGTACACGACGAGCACGGGTTACCGTTAATTTATCTTCTTCTGACAATTCATCCATACCCAAGATCGCAATAATATCTTGAAGTTCTTTATAACGTTGAAGAATTTCTTTTACGCGTTGAGCAGTGTTGTAGTGCTCATCACCTAAGACAGCAGGGGATAAGATACGTGAAGTTGAATCCAATGGATCCACCGCTGGGTAGATACCAAGCTCAGAAATTTTACGAGACAATACTGTAGTCGCATCCAAGTGAGCGAAAGTTGTCGCTGGAGCAGGGTCAGTTAAGTCATCGGCAGGTACGTATACGGCCTGTACGGAAGTGATTGATCCATTTTTAGTTGAAGTAATACGCTCTTGCATCAATCCCATCTCTGTCGCTAATGTAGGTTGGTAACCTACAGCTGAAGGCATACGACCTAATAAAGCAGATACCTCAGAACCAGCTTGTGTAAAACGGAAGATATTATCGATAAAGAATAAGACGTCACGTCCTTGACCTTCGCCATCACCATCGCGGAAGTACTCTGCAATAGTAAGACCTGATAATGCTACACGAGCACGCGCACCCGGAGGCTCATTCATTTGACCGAATACAAATGTACATTTAGAGTCTTTCATTAACTCTGAATCTACTGTATTTAAAGGCCATTCACCTTTTTCCATGCCTTCCATGAAATGCTCTCCGTATTTGATAATACCAGATTCCAACATTTCACGAAGTAAGTCATTTCCTTCACGTGTACGCTCTCCAACACCGGCAAATACGGAAAGACCACCGTGTCCTTTTGCGATATTGTTGATTAATTCTTGAATTAATACTGTTTTACCTACACCAGCACCACCGAATAATCCGATTTTACCACCTTTTGCATAAGGCTCTAAAAGGTCAATTACTTTGATACCTGTGAAAAGAACTTCTGACTCTGTAGAAAGATCGTCAAATTTAGGAGGAGTGTTGTGTATAGACCGTCCGTTTGTTTTGTCCAATTCAGGAAGGCCGTCAATCGGCGAACCGACTACGTTAAATACACGACCTTTGATCTCTTCACCAATAGGCATTTTGATCGGAGCACCCGTATCAACTACTTTCATGCCACGTACCAAACCTTCTGTTGCATCCATCGCAATCGTACGAACACGCTCTTCACCAAGGTGTTGTTGAACTTCTAAAACGACACGTTGTCCATTTTCTTTTTCAATGTACAATGCATCGTAAATCTTAGGAAGATTTTCATTGTCGGCAAAGTTGACGTCAACCACTGGGCCGATAATCTGCGCTATTTTACCAATATTGGGCATATTATAGGGACTAAAATTTATTAATCTATTTATAAACAGCTATTTTCATAGCTGTATTTTGGAATGCAAAAATAAGGTATATCTATTTAAAAGCAAAACATATAAAAAAATAAATAGGAAGTTTTTTTGAAGCTATTTACGAATCCCTTTTTAACTGCTCGTCCAGTAGTTGTCTTTTTAATAATTGCTCTTTTTCCATAGCCTTCTTTTTGTACTGTGCAAACTCATTTTGAGCCTCTTCAGCCGTTTTTTTATGTTCTACGGTGTCTACTTTGGCTTTACGGAAAGAAATAAGCATCGTAAAGAAGCCAATACCCAATACGGCAATGATTACCCATACTAAAGTGTGGTATGCGCCTTTGGCGAAATCTATTCCGAGAAAAGAGATGCTGTCTGTTTTTTGTTTTTCGGTTTGTAGTTCGGTTTGGACTGAACCCAACGAGTCTCTTAAGCCTTTTACCGTAGCGACTGACGAAGAAGAGTTGTTTTTAAGAGACGCGATTTCTTTTGTGTATTTAGAGATGGAGTCACTTACATTTTTCTGTATGATTTCTATATTAGATTTTCTTATTATTTTAAAATCAGCATCTTGAGATCTGGACTGAGCCAACAGAACTTGAAATTGTGTGGTTAGGTTTAAGTTAGACTGTAATTTTTGCTGTAAGGTCAATTGTGCGAAGCTGTGGGATACTAAGAATAGAAAAACTAAAGATAAAATAGACTTATGCATAGTTAGAAATAGATAAATGATGTTAAATACATCATAAATGTCCTAAATATAATGAAGGAATACAAGAAAAATTAAACTTTCATGATTCAATTGAATCATGAAAGTTCTTGATGGCCTTTGAAAACGGACACTTTCAGAATAAAAACAATAAATGAATAAAACCGTTAGATCGTAAAATAAAGTAACGATCTAACGGTTTTATTCATTTAACTATTATTCTGATATTATTATTTTAGTATCGGCAAAGGGTATTCTTTCATGATGCCGGAGACTACTTTAGGTAGTTCGTTTATTGCTTTTTCCGGTTCATTAACCTCTGACGTACCTCTAGCTTGCCAGATAACATTATTTGTTTTGCGATCGATGGCCTCAAAGATAATGTGACCGTATCTCACTCTTTCTTTAGCAACCGGATAAGAACCACCATAATAGCCGCCCCAGCCCCAGTATCCACCCCATCCCCAAGGGCCACCCCATCCCCAGCCTCCATAATAAGGGGTGCTGTATATCATTCTGCTTTTATTGTTGACAATGGCAATATAGCGGAACAAAATATCCGGGTTATCTTTCGAATAGGTTAGACCACGAGCTTCAATTTCTTTGTTGGCTGTAGTCATAATATTACCCTTTGCAATATCATTGTTGTAATAGTCTTTGGATAGGGAATCCAAAGGCGGTAACCAGCCATAAGTCTTGAATTGACTGAAGTCGAGATTTTGAACACGCGTTGTATGGTATTTGTGCGAAGAACAAGATGCAAACGCTAAAAGTACAAATGCTGTTATAAATAGTGCTAAATTTTTCATATTTGCTTAATTTGATTTTAACCTGCAATATGGAATATCCCAACGAAGTTTATTCGTGATATGACGGACCGTGCTACATGGATATTTCATAACCAAACCTAATTATATACGGTATGACTGCTTGGAATTCAAAAGGTTTAACGTTTAGAAAGAAAATTTTGCAACTAACGGCATTTGTCTCCCTGAACCAAAAGCTTTTGGGCTTACTCTCAATATGGGGGGGGCCTGAAATCGTTTGAACTCAGCGTTATTTACCAATTTCGTAACTCGCCTGACTAGCTGCTCTTCAAAACCTAAGTGTATGATTTCAGACCCGGATTTTTCCAGTTCAATCAATTGGTAGAGGATAGCGTCTAGTATGGCGTAATCCGGCAGTGAATCCGAATCTTTTTGATCAGGCCTCAGTTCGGCAGAGGGAGGTTTTACGATCGTATTGATAGGGATGATTTCCCGCTCTCTGTTGATATATTTAGCCAATTCATAAGCTTGAGTTTTATACACATCGCCAATTACACTTAATGACCCCGCCATGTCACCATATAGGGTGCCATAACCAACAGCTGCTTCGCTTTTGTTGGAGGTATTAAGAAGGATGTGACCAAACTTGTTGGAAATAGCCATTAATAAGGTGCCCCGGGTGCGGGCTTGTATATTCTCTTCTGTCGTGTCTGCCGATAAGCCCTTGAAGGCATCACTTAAAGTTTCTTCAAAAGATTGAGCGATCTCTTTTATGGGTAACACGAGGTGTTGACAACTTGTATTGTTTACCAGATCCAATGCATCTTTAAGAGAATGCTCGGTAGAATAGACCGAAGGCATTAATACGGCCAATACATTATCTGCACCTAAGGCTTCGACGGCTAGAGCTGCTACGATAGCAGAGTCTAATCCGCCCGATAGACCTAATACGGCTTTTTTAAACCCCGATTTGGAGAAATAGTCCTTCATACCCAAGATCAAAGCTTGATGTATACGGGCAGTTTCTGTTAGCTCTTCGGGTCTAAAATCAATATTAGGCTGTAGATCGCCCCTTTCTAAGGTAACATATTGCAGATCCTCTTCGAAGGCCTGGAGTTCAGCAATGATGGATGCACTTTTAGTCATAGCGAGTGAACGGCCGTCGAAAATGATATCCGTGTGAGCACCAACTTGATTGACATATATTAAAGGCGCATTAGCCTTCAAAGCATTTGCGCTCAGTACTGCTATGCGTTTTTCGTAATGTACGTATGAAAATGGAGACGCTGCAATATTAATGATGAGATCCGGCTTTTCCTGGGCCAATTCCAGCATCAGATCGCCTTTATAAGAATTGTCTTGGTCATTGTCCCATAAATCTTCACAAACAGTGAGTGCGATTTTGAGGTCAGATAGTTCAATACAGTGTAGATCGCGGTTTGGTTCAAAATACCGGTATTCATCAAATACATCGTAGTCCGGGAGTAAGGATTTTTTGTAGCTATTTTGTACTTTACCTTTAGACAGAACTACCGCTGCATTGGACAAGGCTTTTCCTTCTTCCCTGCCATTACGTATAGGAGCACCTATAATACAGTCGATAGTATCACAGCGCGTTGCGATCCGGGATAAGGACTGTTGACATTGATCCAGGAAAACAGCGTTACGCAGAAGATCTTTTGCCGGATAGCCCCCTATTGCCAGCTCAGCAAATACGATAAGATTTGCGTTTGCTTGTTTGGCCAGGTCAATGGCTTTAAGTATTTTTTCTTCGTTTTGTTCAAAATTACCAATATGATAATTAAGCTGGGCTAATGCTATCTTCATACCTGTTTTAACTTGTTTTCCGCTTTGTTAGATTCTTTTGTTTAAAAAAGCAAGCCTATATTTACTGCTGCATAAGATGATCTTGGCTTGCCGTCTTTTATAGCTCTCGTAAAGCCATTATTGAATGTCAAACCGGTCATAAATCCCATATCATTGCCCAGTCTCCATTCCGCACCGCCACCAATCTGAAGACCTAGGCGGAATAAATCTGCGCCGCTCATAGACCGTTTGTCATCACCCTCATACTTTTCTTTCGCCGATACTTTTACACCCGCCGTAAAACCAAACTGTCCATAGAATCTGCCGAGCTCATTTTCTGTGCTTTTTAGTTTGATTGTCAACGGTACTTCTACGTATTTCAGCGAAATGTCTTTATAGTCAGGGATAGCAAAGTCATTTTGATCAATATTTAGGAATACAGGCTCTGTGCGGCTGTTAATGGAGTTGATTAATAGCCCCGTAGAGAAATAGTAATTTTTTGCGAAACCAAGGTCGGCAATTAGACCGTAAGAAAAACCGAGTTTAGGACTAGACTCCTGATCGTTCTCGTAACGCAACCAGCCAAGATTCGGATTTACACTAAGACCTAAACGTATATTTTTTTCTCTACCGCTGTAGTAGCTCTGTGCGTAAGCTTCCTGTGCTGAAATAAAGATGCTACATATAAAAATGAAAGAAAAGAAAGCCTTTGTAATATGGACCATAGTTTTTAATTGTTATATAAATTATATTTTTGTGTTTTAAGTTGATAGCTATGTATCTGAAACTATTGCAAAAATATTCCTTTTTTTTAATTATTACTCTTTTCCACGTCACAATAAGTTCCTGTAGTCAGGAAGACGCCATAAAAAGGCCGGACGTCTCCAAGATAGATCTCGCTGTTAAGATCGAGCGCTTCGATCAGCGGTTTAATACATTGAAAGACCCGGATATCATGCTTAAAAATAAGGAATGGCAGCAAGAATATCCTTATTTCTATTCGGACTACCTGAATCAAATGCTAGAAGTAGGCGATCCGAAAGATAGTTTGATACTGGCGGATCATTTACGCGAAATCCTGAAGAAAAAAGATTTTATAGATCTGGCTTATGAAGTTGCGCACAAATTCCCGAATTTGGATAAGCAGGAAAAAGAATTGACGAAGGCATTCAAGTATATTAAGTATTATTTCCCCGCATATAAGATACCTCGGTTTATCGCTTTTATGGGAGGTTTCTCCTTTCAGACTCCGATTGGAGAAGATTATGTTGGAATAGGATTGGATATGTTTTTAGGTGCCGATTCCAAATTTTATCCAGCGTTGGTGCGTTCTATTCCACTGTATATGTCGCGACGGTTTACCCCCGAAAACATAACACCACGTGTGGTAGAGACCGTACTGCGTGAAGAAATCCTTCAGCAAGATAATGTCAATCAGAATACGTTGCAGCACATGCTGTACAACGGGAAGATATTGTATGCGATGGATGTGTTGTTGGAGGAGACTTCCGATGAGACAAAAATAGGCTATACGCCGGAGCAGCTTGCATGGACAAAGAAATATCAGCAAGATATCTGGGCCTGGTTTCTCCAAGAGGGGCTTTTGTACGATACGGATTACCTAAAGACGCAAAAATACTTTACGGACGCACCTTTCACTCCAGAGCTGGGCGAGAATAATGAATCAGCACCCAAGTTAGGTTCTTATATAGGCTGGATGATGGTACGCAAATATATGGAGCATCATCCCGAAATCGACCTTGCAGCGCTTTTCAAGGAGAAAGACGCACAAAAGATATTGGAGCAGTCTAAGTTTAAAGGTAAATAATAAGAGGACATTCTCAGCCGTTAAGCTGTAACTGTACCGACATAAATACTGTCTATTCTTTGATTGCTATGATCTGTTGCGACAAAGCCAAGGTGGATATGATAGAGCTTATCCTTGTCAGGAGAGGCTGGAATAATCATATCTTCTTGTCTATGTGTTAGATCTTTATTCAAAATATCGCCGCAGACATCAAGATTTGGATCTTCGGGTATAGCTATGAAAAGCGTACGAAAGAAGCCATCACCGTTAACTGTCTTTGGATCGTAATCCCAATGGCAACTTAGTATGCCATCTTCATAGGTTATTGTCGCTCCTGTCAATGGGGATCCAATTCCTTTACTGATGTGGAATAAGGAATGGTCGATGTAAAAACCATTGTCGTCAGACTTTACGGCATTGTTTAGAGTGTAGGACATTGCCGAGTTGAAGGCAGTCTGGTTCTTGCTATAATTGTGAAATCCAAGTCTTAATACCTCCGTAAGGTTACTTAAAAACTTTTGCGTGTAGCCAAATTTGCCTCGATTTTTTTTCTCATCTGTTGAGAGTTTACGTTTTTTATTGACTCGAGGTCTGCTACGGACACAATCTTTATCTTTCCATTTATAATATACGAGAGGCCCAACTTTCCCTCTAGCAGATCCCATAGGTCCATTTTCAGTTTTTCCCATCTTACTTTAAGTTTATTTAGTTGATACTAAATATACTAAATAATAGGGGACAAGTTAATATCTACTTATATTTTAAAACAAAATAAATCAGGATACTACATGTATGTAACAAGGAGATTATTCGTTTCTATCCGAATGAAGTCCGTATAATCTCCGTATAATGTTCGAATAAAATACCTATTATATAATAACTTGTACTCGAGTTGATACCTAGTTAATCCCTAGAGGGCTGTAGGGGGAGGTAGGGAGGAGGATGGTGAAAAGGTATACAAAATAAAAACACAGTGCCCAATTTTTGGGACACTGTGTTTTTATTATTATTTTAAATGCCTTTATTTATTGGGGTTATGATCTTTTATGCTGACCACTTCAATTTCAAAATATAAGGGTGAATTTGCGGGTATTGTACCCACGGAGCTATTACCATAGGCAAAATAAGAAGGGGTTATTATTCTTATTTTACTCCCTTTCTGTAGTCCCTTTAAAGTAAGGCCACCAATTTTATGTTCGCCTATGCTTTTTGGCATAAATGCATAGTACCAAGCAGAGATATAGTCCGTTGTTTTTCCTGACATTCCGGCTTCAGATGTATTACTATCAAAAACAGTTTCATTGGATATTAACTTGCCTGTATATCGAACCGTAATATCCGCAGGACGAACCATTTTCGTGTTATATCCGTTATAGACAGTGTCAATAACCTTGTATTCGTAGCTCCCTTCTTCCCCAGGGTTAATTACTTCAAACCAAATTCCTGTGGTGTCACTAGAAATGTTCATGTTGGGATATTTACTTTTAGCATATGTTGCTATTATACCCTTTTCTTCTTCAAATCTAGTGGCAGCATCAAAAGTGTCTTCATTTTTACTACAAGAGCTGATAAGTAGGATCAAGCCGAAAGCAGAGACTATGTTCGTTAATATTTTTTTCATTTATATATTTACGTGTTTTGGTTTTGTGATATAAAAAAGAGAAGACAATTGTCTTCTCCTTTAAATATAAGTCTTTTTTTACTTATTGAATACTTAATACTTCAAAGTCATAAACAAGTGGCGAATTTGCTGGGATTGCTTTATCTCCAGTTTGACCATTGCCTCTTGCTCCGTACGCCCAATATGAAGGTGTTACTACAATAATTCTACTTCCTTTTTTCAAACCATTTTTAGTTAGCCCACCAATAACTCTAGTATCCTGCTCGTTTACTCTGATATTATATGGGAAGAATGATAAATACCATGCGGTATTGATTACTTTCGAAGCATTAGTGCTAAAATCATACTCTCCACCACCTTCGTTTTCAACAAGAGTTCCATTTTCTAAAGTTGTACCATCTAATAATCTTGCTGTATATTTCAAGGTTACTTTTGGAGCAACAACTGGTAAACCGTAGCCAGAGGTGTTAATTTGGTATTTATATGCCTGCTCGTTCTCATCGCTTACAGCTGTGATTACTTTATACCACAATCCTCTTTTAATGGTTTTGCCTAAATAGTTGTAAGTAATCTTCAAACTATCCTCTTGAAAAGTTTCATCTATGTAATTCTCAATTATCGCTCTATCTTTGGTGAAAATAGAATCTATAGCTTTTTCTTGTTTTAAATTATCTGCATCATAGTCATAATCGTCTTTACTGTTACAAGAGGCAAACATCACAGTACCAACTGCAGCGAACAATACGGTCTTAAATAGATTTTTCATTGTATATAAATTGTTTTTTAGTGGCAATAATATACACCTGGTTTTAGCCTAGGGATATATACGTTTATAAATTTAATTGTTATTTAACGGTTAAAACGCTAAAATTAAATGAAGCGCTACATAATTTTGTTAAAATTAGTAAAATTTTAACAACTGCTTTAAAACTAGGCACTTTGTTTTCGTCTTATATCCCTTAAATCTATTTACTATTCCACTTTAGAGCAGTTCTTTTTCTAGGGTATATAATAACTCGTTTATCTGTTGTGGGCGTAGTACTCCGCCATGTCGAAAACGTACCTGGTAGTTTTTGTCCAATAGTACCCACGTTGGAAATGCCAGTTTATTGGGGCCATTTAACGTTACTGCTAGCTCATGGGTACCGACATGGGCACCGGTAGGTTTGAAGACGTATTCCTTTCCTTGAAATTGGATAGGATCTTTACTTTCCGCGTCAAATTCTACATAGTAGAATAGATGTTCCATTTGAAGGAACTTTTTGTTTTTGCGGATTTGTAGTTTTTGCATCTGGCAATATTGACACCATTCCGTAGAAAGTAAGACCAGGACTGGTTTAGCATCATGCGTTAATAGACTGTCGACATATGCAATGGATATCGGTTTTATTTGTGACAGGCTAGTGCCTGTCACAAATAAAACCGATATTAAAAGTAAAGCTCGTATGTGGGATAGATATTTCTCCATTAACAATTTACCATCAACCATTATTTAAATACATTATACCTTACGCCGAGGAAGCCGCGAATTCCCTGATTAGGCCCGTATACGTAGTTCGGGTCAAATGGAGGGAGGCTAGAGTCTTGAATGTCCTCAAATGGATCATGTGCCCGGGCGATTAAGAATGGTAGGCCTTTTGTTGGTGTCCAGTTCAATAGATTTTTTACGCCACCAAATACTTCGATACCATGTTTGAAGTGCTTTGTTAGCTGTATGTTCTGTATACTGAAAGCTTTAGACTGTTCTGGGCGTGGGTCGGTATAATCTGGTATGCCTACTAATACGGGTAAGTGCATAGGGCCTATTATGTTTCCTGTATAATCAATATTTAATCCAATCTGTTTAATGTTGTAGCCAATAGTCCATGTTCCCATATACTTTTCGGTGAGTTTCTGTACTTCACGTATGCCGTTCTCTTCGCTGTATACATCCATTATCGTACCGCCGATCATGGCTTTCAGTCCGCTGTGATGTGCCCAATCCAGGTTCAGAGATATTCCTTTGGAGATAGCGTGGCCATCTAAATTGGAATAGATAATCTGTTTTACGTTCGTGTCGTAGTCTGGGATAATTTTATTGGTAAAGTACGTGTAGAAGCCTGTCGCATCAATAGCGAAGACTGATCCGTTATCGGCATAGAACTTCTTTACATAGTTGACATTTGCATTCCATGACGTTTCCGGCTTTAGGTCACCATCGAAGACCACATCGCGTGCGCCAGTCAGGGCAGCATGATCTTCTGTAAATACATTGGCTACTCGATATCCATTACCACCGCCAATACGCAATACCTGACTTTTGTCTTTGGAATTCCATTTGTAATTGATCCGTGGAGACACAATGCTTCCATGTAGCGAGTTATAGTCGTAGCGTGCTCCGATTAGCAATTTGTGTTGCGGGTGTAGTGTGATTTCGTCCTGTAAAAATAAACCCGGTAAGTGCGTATGTGATACCTCGGCTGTAGCAGGCGTATTGTCGTCATAGTATGTGTACCGATAGGCAAGCCCTGTTAATAAATCATGATTCTTTAGGGTTTTATTCCAGGTCAGTTGACCGAAGAAAATCCGTTGATCCGCCATGTATGGTGTGGTGCCATAGTAGCTGTTTTGATTGTGACCATTGGCACTTATGGAGAGTGAAAAGTTTTCACTGCCTGGCAAGTCATAAATCCCCATTAGTTCCCATCGTTTGGTGTAGATACTTTCGGCATAGACTTCATTACCTCCACGGTATTTTTTGTTCCACTGCATCTCACCGCCCCAACGGTCTTCATACACGTAGCGACCCGCTACGGAGAATGTTTTATTGTCTTTGCGTGCGAAATTCCATTTGTTGAATATGGAGATTCGATCTTGTAGGGTTACATCCGTGAAGTTATCATTGTTTTTGTCGATCGGGTTGGAATAGTTAAAGTAGTTTACTCCCAATAGTGATTGGGCAGAGCCGACTTTAAACTTACCACCAAGGTCAAGGTTGTATTCCTGCCAGGTGGTTCCAAATGTTTCCAAGCTAAATAGGGGGGCGTTGGATGGAGCTTTTGTGATAACGTTAATTAGACCTCCAACAGCTTCACTGCCGTATAGCGTGGACGCCGGTCCCTTGACAACTTCAACGCGTTCGATCAGTGCTTGTGGAATACCATTTAATCCGTACACCGTTGATAGACCCGATACGATAGGCATACCATCGATAAGTACCATGGTATAAGGTCCTTCTAGGCCATTGATGTGGATATCTCCGGTGTTACATATGCTACAGTTGATCTGCGGACGTACACCGTTGATATTTTGAAGTGATTCGAAGATGGTCGGAGCTGGATTGGCCCGGAAGAACTTGGCGGTATACACCTCTACCGGGATCGGGCTGTCTAAGCGGGATACTTCTTTCAAGGTACCGGATACAACGACCTCATCCAGGTTGCGGTTGTCTTTTTCCAAGATAAAGATGTTTCCGTTTTTGTATGTTGATTTTTCAACAGTCTGCTGTACAGTCACATACCCTATTGCACGAATGGAGATTTTTGTTTTTGAAGTTGGTAATGGTAGCTCGAATTTACCATCAGATGCAGTTTTTGTTCCAGTGCTGCTTCCTTCAAAGCGCACTGTAGCATTTTCTAGCGGATTGCCGTCTGCATCGTGGACGTAACCGGCTATTTGTTGTGCATATACACTGAGTGTGTGGCATAGTATAAATACGGCCGTGACAAGGCCATAGTAAAATTTAGACATAATAATATCTTGTGCTTGATATTGGGTGCACGACAAAAACTCGATTTATAAACTATACCGTCATTCCGCTGTGTTCCGAATTTATTCGTGAATCGAATCGGAGAGCCTACTCGGAACATCGGAGGATCTACAAGCTATATCTTTAGACCCGTTCGACTCCACTGCATTCCGCTCAAGGTGACGTTTACTGTCATTAGCCTTCGATGTGTTTGTTTCAAAAACTCACCTCTGCAATGACATGTTTCTAGTAAAAACAGAAATTTGCCGTGTAACCTTTGATTAGTAATTTAATAAATTGAAAAATACAGATCTGCGAATCCGCAAATTTGCGAATCGACATATTTGCAAGTAATATTAATAACTAAACAAGTGCGGGCGGACCTCGGAGGTAGGTGTCGAGGTGTTCGGTAAAATGATAGGTTTTTGTGTAAGACGGGTAAGCTATATAGTCGAATTCCTGAAAGTAGGGCGCTTCGAATACCGTAAATACCGTCTCAATAAATGTCCCTTGAAAAACGACGTTAAGATATTGGATCTCCGCATCGTTCTTATGGTGGTGTTTGTCTTTTTTCTTGGTAAAGTTATAAGGGTGAATGTGTGTGATAATTTCACCCTTAGAAGTTACCTCTTTGTGCATAAACACTATTCCGCTGACGATAATGACAGACATCCACCCTGCAAGAAGGTAGGCGAATAGTCTGCGATATCTGGAAATAGTGTGTATCAAATTACTTTATTTTATCAGGCGATTGTGGTCGTCTGGAAATATCAATCTTGGTTCGTGTTTTTTTGCTTCTTCTCTTTCCATTGTCGCGTAGGAAACAATGATGACGATATCGCCCACTTGAACCAGTCTGGCAGCGGCGCCATTAAGGCATATGGTCCCAGATCCTCTTTGACCGGGGATGACATAAGTTTCTAAGCGAGCACCATTATTATTGTTGACTATCTGTACCTTCTCGTTGGCAATTATATCTGCTGCATCCATCAAGTCCTCGTCGATGGTGATGCTCCCCACATAATTCAGTTCGGCTTGTGTGACACGTGCCCTATGAATCTTCGACTTCATTACTTCAATCATCATAATACAAAATTAGCTTTTATCTTATTAAAAGTTGTCCTTTAAATTGTTATTTAATTGTTACTAGTTTAATAGCATGTTGTCTATAAGGCGTACACCTTCTACCCAGGCGACGACTAAGGCAACATATTTTTTAGATTGGTCTTTGGTGGTGGCTTCTTTCAAAGTTCGGGTCTCACATATGGCAAAATACTCCAATTTGACGTGTTCGTCTGTGGTCAACCTATCTTCGGCTTCCTGTTTCAAGGCGGTTAGTGTCTTGCTTTCAAAATCGACTTTAGTCTGTGCTAAGGTTTTGTAAAGAATTAAAGCCTCCTGTAGACCTTTATCGGAGAGACGTGCATTCCTGGAGCTCAGGGCCAGTCCATCACTACTGCGTATGGTCGGGCATATAATAAGTGAAATAGGAAGCTTTTTGAGATCAATCATGTGCTGTATGACCATCACCTGTTGAAAGTCCTTTTGTCCAAAGCATGCCACATCTGGTGACACGAGGTTAAATAGCTTGTGTACAATCTGTGTGACACCTTGGAAATGTCCAGGTCTTTGCGCGCCTTCCCATATTTTGTCCAGGTCTCCCAGATTTATTTCCCAACTTTCATTAGCTGAGGGATACATTTCTTCGACGGGGGGTAAGAAAAGGATGTCACATTGCTGCCTTTCCAACAATTGAATATCATTTGCAATCGGACGGGGATATTTCTCCAGATCCTGTGGGTCGTTAAACTGCGTGGGATTCACAAAGATACTACATACCACTACATCAGCAGCTTTTTGAGCTTCCTGTATCAGTGAAATATGGCCTTCGTGAAGGGCACCCATTGTGGGTACCAATGCAATCTTTTTACCAGCCTCTCGTAAAAGCTGTAGCTGGTGCTGAAGTTCGCTTTTTGTACTGTATATTTCCATAGCTGCTTGAGCAAAATAGGGGACAAAATTGCATAATATATTTGTAATTAGAAAGGTGTCTTTTTTAATGAATTGTAAAATTTGGATATTATTCGTATCTTTGTAGACCGATTTTACTGTTCAAATAAATAAAAAAAGCAATTGGAGATGGCAAAAACGAAAATATTGTTTGTTACCCACGAGATGTCGCCTTTCCTTGAAATAAGTAAAATTTCTGAAATAACTCGTCAATTACCACAAGCTATGCAGGAAAAAGGATTCGAAATACGCATCCTAATGCCGCGATTTGGTAATATTAACGAGCGCAGAAATCGTCTTCACGAGGTGATAAGGTTGTCGGGAATGAATATAGTGGTGGATAATAACGATAATCCATTAATCATTAAAGTGGCTTCTTTGCCTGCGGCACGTATGCAGGTGTATTTCTTGGATAATGAGGAATACTTCCAAAGAAAGAAGATTTTTAGGGATGAGAGTGGAAAGTTCTTTGATGATAACAATGAAAGGTCATTGTTTTTCTGCAAAGGTGCTCTGGAGACAGTCAAGAAATTGGGATGGTCCCCAGATGTAGTACACTGTCACGGATGGTTTACAGCTATGATACCAATGTATCTTAAAAAGGTGTACCATGATGATCCTACGTTTAAAGATGCAAAGGTTTTCTATTCGTTGTTTAACGAGGATAAGGATTTTGCAGCTACGGATAGTCTAGGTGCTAAGTATGCCGGGATGGCTGCGCAGGAAGATGTTTCGGAAGCAGATGCCGGAGTATACGGTTCTGGAAGTTATGCGGATGTTCATAAAGGAGCGTTAAGTTACACAGATGTCGTGGTGATGGCAGATGATAATCTGAATAATGATGTTCTTCAATTTGTTGAGGATCAAAAAATCAGGGTGTTTAAGCCAGAATCTGCTGAGGATTACGAAAACTTTGCAACACTGTACGAAGAATTTGCTTCGGAAGAAGTAGAAGCTTAAAGGATATAAAAAAGGCTGTCATATTGACAGCCTTTTTTGTATTATAACATAATCACTTTTTCAATGGACGATACTTTTTTGTAATAATCAATAACATCATCGGCACTGTTTACAAAAGTCTCAATCGTCAACGAGTTGTATTTTCCCGTCTTTGAATCTTTTACCTGTATTTTTGTACTAGGGTGTTCAAAGAGTTTTTCTATTGCTAGTTTGTTCTCTTCTGTGGCAGGTACAATAAATTTAAAGGTATATAATGTGGGGAATTGCTCGACATCAACCAATTTTTCTCTGAAACTGGTGTAGAAGTCTTTTCCATCATTTTCATTGATGTCCTTAATGTTTATGTTTCCCAAATCTTTCATGTAATAATTTCCTTTCTTTCGAATGGTAATTGCAATTACTATGCCTATGTTATTTTGACAGATTAGGGCTTATAGCTTACAGACTATGGCCGATAGCTTATAGCCATCAGCCATCTGCTATCGGCCAATAACTATGGTCTTGTTTCTTTTGCTTTTCCGAATTTTTTATTCGGTTTTGATCCCATTTCAAAGACAAGCTTGCCTCCTTTAATTAAATCGGTATGCAGGATATAGCTTTTCTCGTAAGGATTACCGTTCCATGTTACTTTTTGTATATAGGCATTGTCGATTCCTGCATTTGTTACGTTAATTTCAAACTGCTTGCCATTTGGTAGATTTATTTTCGCAGATTCCATCAGGGGTGAACCAAAAACATATTTGCCGTCCATAGGATTTGCGGGATAGATACCTACAGCTGAAAATACATACCAAGCGCTCATCTGTCCGGCATCATCATTCCCACATAGGCCATTGGGTAATTCTGTATAGTATTTAGTCATAGCTTTACGGACCAATTCTGCGCCTTTCCATTGTTGACCGGCATAGGCGTACAAATAAGGTACATGATGGTTGGGTTCGTTGCCTTGTGCATATTGACCGATCATTCCCGATATGTCTGGGGAAGCATCGTCTAGTACTTCTGGTAGCTGAACGAACTCATCCAATTTGTTGATGAATTTTTGATCACCACCGAATAGATTGATTAGGCCATGCGCATCCTGGGGGACTAGCCAGGTGTATTGCCATGCATTTCCTTCGCAATAGTCATTTTCTCTATGTTTGGCCATGAGTGGATCAAATGGTCTACGGAATTTTCCGTCAGCATGCCTTCCTACAAAGTGCCCCACTTCTTTGTCAAAGTACTTTTCGTAAAGTTTATAGCGTTTCTCAAAATAGGTGGCTTCATCTTTTTTATTTAAGAATTTTGCCATTTGATAGGCTCCGAAATCAGCGATAGCGTATTCTAATGCCCATGCGACAGATTCGTGATCCATGCTGTCCATTGGGATGTAGTTGAGATCTCTGACGAATTTTAAACCGTTGTCATACCCCATAGCTGTGGTTTTTACCGCTTCGAAAGCTAATTCCTGATCCTCCTTGTCAATGAGACCTTTCAATAGCGCGTCTGCTACGACGGGTATTGCAGGTAGTCCGACCATGGTGTTTGTCTCGTTTGCCCAAAGATGCCATACAGGAAGCTTACCCTGTTGCTGATAAATCTTGAGCATGGTTTTGATGTAATCCTTATTCTTTTTGTCTTCAAGGATGGTCATCAGTGGGTGTAGTCCGCGATAGGTGTCCCAAAGTGAAAATAAGGTATAATTGTTGAAGTTTTCACGACCATGGATCTGTTTGTCTGTGCCCATGTAATCGCCATTGGCATCATTAAATAGGGTTGGAGCGAAATAGGAGTGGTACAACGCGGTGTAAAATACTGTTTTCAGTTTTTCATCCGCTTGATAATCAATCTTGGATAATACCTCATTCCACTTCTTTTTTGCGTTCTTTTTTGCCTGTTCAAAGTTCCAGAATGGAATCTCTTGTTGAATATTGTCTAATGCATTGTTGAAACTTACAGGGGAAAGGCCAACTTTTAGCTCGACCGGACGGCTGGGGTCGATGTCTATCAAGGCTTTGATGTTTTCTCCTTTTACAACTAGTGATCCATTGATCGGGGTGTTGACATTGTAAAACGTGATGTTTTTTAGTGAAGTGGAAGCTTTTATGGCAAAATATACTTTTTGATCATTTGCCCAACCTCTTGAAAAGCGATAGCCAACGATTGTGCTGTCATTGACGAGTTTTAAATAGGTATCGGTGGGTGTATCCCAGCCCATACGAAAGCTGAGGTCTATCAATAAATGTGCATTGTCTTTGTTTTGGAATGTGTATCGGTGATAACCGACACGTTCGGAGCTGGTCATTTCGGCCAGTATGTTGTAGTCTTCTAGGAGGACACGGTAGTAGCCCGGGCTTACAGCTTCGTTTGCTTTGCTGATCTTGGATCCGTAACCTTGATCCATTTTACCGAAGGGGGCGGGCGACAGGTGTTTCTTGCCTGTCGCTGGAAGGATCAAGATATCGTTGAGATCTCCTATTCCAGTGCCGCTGAGGTGTGTGTGTGTAAAGCCTAAAACTTCTTCGCTTTTATAGTTATAACCGCTACACCAATCCCAACCGTTGAATTTGTCCCAGGTCTGAGCAATCTGACTGGGGCCGAGTTGAACGGCTCCAGATGGGACGTTAGCACCGACAAACACGTGTCCGTGATCTGCAGATCCGATATAAGGATTCACGTATTGTGTGTAATCTGTTTGTTGTGCTTTACCTTGTCCCAAGCATAAGAATACAATGGCGACAGCAAACCGGATTTTGTTTGATTTGTACGTCATGAGTTTAGTTTATGAATATGATCTTATTTTTGTGAAGATAAAACCTTTTAGCAAATAATTGGTTATTTGCTTGCTAAAATTTTGTAATATTTTAGTAGTTTAGGGAAATGAAGAAGCGTTTATCTATTTCCGATATTGCCAAGAACCTAGGTGTTTCTGTAACTACTGTTTCGTTTATCTTGAATGATAAAGCTAAAGAAAAGCGTATAAGCGAAGCATTGACCAAAAGGGTTTTGGATTACGTGAATAAAGTAGGGTATAAGCCAAATCAGTTGGCCAAAAGTTTGAGAACAGGAAAGTCTAAGACCTTGGGCCTTCTTGTAGAAGATATTTCGAATTCTTTTTTTGCTAATATCGCGGACCAAATCGAAAAGTTAGCTTACGACTTTGGTTATCATATTGTGTATTGTAGTATGAATAATGATGTGAATAGGGCAAAGGAGTTAATACAGTTGTTTTACGATAGGCAGATCGATGGTTTTATCATTGCTCCTACGGAAGGGTTGACCGAGGTGATTCAGAAATTACTAAAAAATAATGTTCCTGTTGTTTTATTCGATCGGCATTTGGAAGATTTAGAAACGAACTTTGTTATTTCGGAGAATCATAATGGAGCATATTTGGGTACGCGTTTTTTATTAGAAGAAAAGAGAGCTTCCAGAGTTGGTTTGGTGACTATAAATTCCAATCAGTTGCAAATGCGTGGCCGTATGGAAGGCTATATGGAAGCGGTGGATGCGATGGGCAAAGACATGCTGATCAAGAAAATAGTGCGGTCGCAGGTCGATGAAGATACAATTCTACAAATAAGGGACTTTATACAGGATAATAGACTGGATGGGGTTTTGTTTGCTACAAATTATTTAGCGCTTTCAGGGTTGAAAGCTATAAAGCGATATGACCTTGATATTACAAAGGTCGTATCGTTTGACGAAAATGCTGTTTTCTCCTTGGTTGAACCTGCTGTATCGGCGATTTCCCAAAATATTCACGAAATCGCTAGAAAAGTAGTTGATATCTTGATTAATGAAATTAACGGTAAAAATCAGGGGCTTGTGCAGGTGGTTGTCCCTTGCGAAATTATTGCGCGTTAATAGTTGTTCTCTCTTTGCGGGCAATTTCTGGTAAGGGATCTCTACAGTGTTAGGGGTCTTTTTTTTTGTAGATTGTAGAAGCGATCTTTAGGATATGACCTTTTTTTGTTTTTTATAGCTTACATAGGTTTTTCTTTAGGCACAGATATCAAGGTAGTTGTTTTAATTTTATCAATAAATGATTTTCGCTACGTTAAAGTGTTGGTCCTGTCACTTATTTTATAGATGATCCGTTTGCAAGTCTTTTTGTTGGAAGCATAGCTTTGTTTTTAGTATCGTGAGCTAAGTTTTCTTATTGCAGATGTAATTATTTAGAATGGTTTTAAATTGATATTTTGCGTCATTAAATTGTCAGGGATTGTTTATAAAGTCATACTTTTGTGCATTGTTTGGTAGGACTATGTGCTCCGGCAATAGAGTAAAGTAATTTTTATATTCATAAATAAATAGTATAAAGTGCTAAATATGAGAAATATCTCATCCGTATTGGGAAGACTTGCGAAGTCAATATCGATCAGTTTGGTATTGTTGTTTGCCGTTACAATGACATCCAACGCGCAGGATGCAAAAGAAGGAGCTGCGTTATTTAAGGCTAACTGTAGTTCTTGTCACAAAATTGATAAGAAATTTACAGGACCTGCATTGGCGGGTATGTCTGAACGGCATGATGAAGAGTGGTTGGTAAAATGGATTAAAAACTCTGGAGCGATGATCGCTGCTGGAGATCCAATGGCTAAGCAGATCTTTGAAGAGTTTAACAAGGTGCCTATGCCTGCGTTTACGCAGTTTTCTGATGATCAAATTAAAGGTATTATTGCCTTTGTTAAAGAGGAGGAAGCTCGTTTAGCTGCCGGACCTGCTGCTGGTGGTGCTGCTACCGGTGGTGCTGCTGCGAGTTCTGATGCTAATAATTTTATGATTATTGGTATGGCTGCTATTTTCTTGTTGGCTATCGGCGTGATTGTTATCTTAAGTCGTGTTACGAAGACACTGGAGAAGGTGATTGCAAACAACCAGGCGGCTGTAGAGGCGGCTCGTGTACGTAATGAGTCTGTTGAAGAGAGTGGCCGGGTTAAATTTGCTCAAAAATTTCTTAAGAACAAGAAGCTAGTTGGTTTTGCCGTACTGATGTTTGTTGGTTTATTGTCTGTTTTAGGATGGCAGGCAATGTGGAATGTGGGTGTGCATACGGGGTATAAGCCTGTTCAACCGATAAAATTCTCCCACCAAATACATGCTGGGGTGAATCAGATTGAGTGTCAATACTGTCATGGCGGTGCTTATAAATCAAAGAATGCCTCTATTCCTTCTGCAAATGTGTGTATGAACTGTCATAACACAATTACAGCGTCAGATCATTACAATGGAGAGACCTCTCCGGAGATATTGAAACTTTACCGTGCTGTAGATTGGGATCCAGATACACGTACGTATGGTGATAATCCACGTCCTATAGAATGGGTTAGAATTCATAACTTGCCTGATTTTGCTTATTTTAACCACTCGCAGCACGTTACTGTAGCTGGTTTGGAATGTCAGACTTGTCATGGTCCTATAGAGACTATGGAGGAGGTTTATCAGTACTCACCATTAACGATGAAGTGGTGTGTGGACTGTCATAAAACGACAGAAGTTAATGCTGATAATAAATACTATGATCAGTTGATCGAGGCACACGAGAAGTTGAAGAAAGGTGAAAAAATGACTGCAGCGATGATCGGTGGTCTAGAGTGTGGTAAGTGTCACTATTAATAATTAATTAGGGAAACGCAATCTTATATACAGCTTAAATGGATAGCAATAAAAAATATTGGAAAGGTTTAGAAGAGTTGAATCAGACACCAGCTTTCGTTGAAAATAACAGAGCGGAGTTTGCTGAACCTATTCCTGTAGAAGATGTATTAAATGAAGCAGGCTTAAGTACAAGAACTCCACGTCGTGATTTCTTGAAGGCTTTAGGTTTTGGTTTAGGAGCTGTTACGTTGGCAGCGTGTAACCGTACTCCGGTTCACAAGGCTGTTCCTTATGTAATCAAACCAGAGGAAATTACTCCAGGTATTCCAAACTATTATGCTTCTTCTTTTAATGGACAAAGTATTTTGGTTAGAACACGTGAGGGACGTCCTATTTCAGTAGAGGCAAATCCAAACGCGGTTGGTTTGAATCAAGGTACTGATGCAAACACGGTAGCATCTGTTCTTGATTTGTACGATATGTCCAAATTACAGAACCCTCAGCTAGGAGGTAAAGATGTAGAATGGTCTAAATTAGATAGTACTGTAATAGCGGCATTAACTAAAGCCGCTGCAGCTGGAAAACAAATTACGATCGTTTCAAATACAGTTAATTCGCCTTCAACATTAGCGTCTATCGCTAAGTTGACAGCGAAATACCCTACGACAAATCACGTTCAGGTAGACGCTATTTCTTACAGTGGTATCGTTGAAGCAAACAAAAGTTCATTTGGCAAAGCGGTAGTTCCGAGCTACAACTTTGGGAATGCACAAGTGGTAGTTTCTGTGGCTGCTGATTTCTTAGGATCTTGGTTGGCTGGAGAAGAACATACCCAAGATTATATTAAAAATCGTGACTACAAATCGTTGAAAAACGGTAAGATGTCGCGTCATATTCAATTTGAATCTGGTCTTTCTATGACAGGTTCAAATGCGGATGTGCGTATCGCTATTAAGCCATCGGAAGAGGGAGCTGTGTTAATCGCGTTGTTCAATGCGATTACTGGTCAGTCTTTAGCGGGTGGAACTGCGAATGCAAAAGCACAGACTGCTATCAAGTTAGCTGCTAAAGAATTAGTAAATGCTAAAGGATCAGCAGTTGTTGTCGCAGGATCTAACGATGTAAATGTACAGCAGTTGGTGAATGCAATCAATACGCAATTGGGCGCTTATGGCGCTATTATCGATTTAGATAATTACTCGAAACAACACCAAGGCTCTGATGCTTCTTTCCAGCAGTTCTTGACAGCTGCTAAAGCTGGACAGGTCGGTGTCGCATTCTTCTTGAACAGTAACCCTGTTTACGATTATTTCAAAGCGGATGATGTTAAAGCTGCTATCGCTAAGATCGACTTTACATTATCATTTGCGGATCGTTCTGATGAGACTGCTTCTACATTGAAAGCTATCGCTCCGACTCCTACTTATTTAGAGTCATGGGGTGATGCTTCTAGTAAAGAAGGATTATTTACAGTGATACAACCTACCATTAATCCAGTTTTCAACACAAGACAGGCCGAACAGAGTTTGTTAGTTTGGGCTGGAGAGACGATTAGTGTATATGACTTCGTAAAGCAAACTTGGGATGCTAGTATTTTAGCCGGTACGGGTAAATCTTGGAAGGATGTTTTGCAAACGGGATATATCTATAAAGGATCTAATCAAGGGTCGGCTTATTCAGCTAATGTAGATGTTAATGCGGTTGCTTCTGCTATCGTTGCTGACGCGAAGAAGATTGTTGGAGATGTAGAATTGAAGTTGTACGAGTCGACAGTAATGCGCGACGGTCGTTATGCAAACAACGCTTACTTGCAAGAGTTGCCTGATCCAGTTTCTAAAGTTACTTGGGACAACTACGCTGCTCTTAATCCAAAGTTTGCTGAGCAATTGGGCTTGGGCGAAAACGGTAAGGTGAAAGTTGAAGCAAACGGTTACAGCATAGAGTTACCAGTAGTGTTGCAACCTGGTCAAGCAATGGGTACGGTGTCTGTAGCATTAGGTTATGGTCGTACACAAGTTGGTAAAGCAGGTAATAATGTTGGACAGAATGCATATCCTTTTGCTTCTTTAGTAAATGGTACAGTACAGTTAGCCGCTAAAGCTACAGTTACTAAAGCTTCTGGTACGTACGAATTAGCTCAAACGCAAACACACCATACTATTGAAGGACGTAATATCGTTCGCGAAACTACATTTGCTAAATACTTAAAAGATCCAAATTCGGAGTCCGGACGTTTTTCAGATTCGCACAAGACATACGATTTGTGGAACAAATTTGAGCAGCCAGGTCACAAATGGGTGATGGCTATCGATTTGAACGCTTGTACAGGTTGTGGTTCATGTATTGTAGCTTGTAACGTAGAAAACAATATCCCTGTAGTAGGACGTGATGAGGTTCGCCGTCGTCGTGAAATGCACTGGTTACGCATCGACCGTTACTACACGATCGAAGATAACGGTACGAAGTATACAAAAGAGAAAGAAATTGCACACATAGAAGATTTCGAAAATGTAACGGTAGTACACCAACCAATGTTGTGTCAACACTGTGAGCATGCTCCATGTGAAACGGTATGTCCGGTATTGGCGACTGTCCACTCTTCGGAAGGGCTTAACCATATGGCTTACAACCGTTGTTTTGGAACACGTTACTGTGCAAATAACTGTCCATATAAAGTGCGTCGTTTTAACTGGTTTAATTACTGGAATGATTCACGTTTTGACAATTATTTGAACAATGAGTTTACGCAGCTGGTGTTGAATCCAGACGTTACGACACGTTCACGTGGGGTAATGGAGAAATGTTCCATGTGTATTCAACGTATTCAGGCTGGTAAGTTGCAGGCTAAGATGGAGAACCGCAAGTTGAAAGATGGGGATGTTAAAATGGCTTGTCAGGCGGCATGTTCTGCTAACGCTATCATCTTTGGAGATGCTAATGATCCAGAGTCTGAAGTTTCAAAAGCATTACGTAACGAGCGTGTTTACTACGTATTAGAGGAGATCAATGTTCAGCCGAACATCGGTTATATGACTAAGGTAAGAAATACATTTGAAGCATAATTTTATTCTATATCTGAAATAAAACAACTATGTCATCGCATAACGAATCAATATTAAGAGAACCATTAATGACCGGTAAGGGCATCACTTACGCACAAGTAACTGATGATATCCTATTGCCGGTTGAGAATAAACCAAACAAAGCTTGGTGGATTGGATTTATCGTAGCGGCTTTGGGAGCTATGTTATGGGTTGTGAGTGTTGGATACACGTTTTGGACGGGTATCGGTGCTTGGGGTCTAAACAAAACAGTAGGTTGGGCTTGGGATATCACCGACTTTGTATGGTGGGTAGGTATTGGTCACGCCGGAACGCTAATTTCAGCGGTATTATTAATTTTCCGCCAAAACTGGCGTAACTCTATCAACCGTTCAGCAGAGGCCATGACGATTTTCGCCGTAATCTGTGCTGCAACGTATGTCGTAGCTCACATGGGACGTCCTTGGTTGGCGTACTGGATTTTCCCACTTCCAAATCAGTTTGGGTCATTATGGGTTAACTTCAACTCGCCGCTTGTATGGGATGCCTTCGCGATTTCAACATACTTTACGGTATCATTAGTGTTTTGGTACTGTGGACTATTACCTGATATCGCATCGGTACGTGACCGTGCGCAAGGTGTAAGAAAGAAAGTATATTCTATTCTATCGTTTGGGTGGAATGGATCGGTAAAGTCTTGGCAAAGATTTGAGATTGTATCGCTAATCTTAGCGGGTATCTCTACACCGCTGGTGTTATCTGTACACACGATCGTATCCATGGACTTTGCAACATCAGTAATTCCAGGATGGCATACGACCATCTTTCCTCCTTATTTTGTGGCGGGAGCGATTTTCTCGGGGTTTGCGATGGTACAGACTTTATTACTTATTCTTCGTAAGGTAATGAACTTTGAGCATTATATCACAATGTTCCATATCGAAGCGATGAATAAGATTATCATGGTTACAGGTTCAATTGTTGGGATTGCTTATCTTACAGAGCTATTTATCGCTTGGTATTCTGGTTCGGAATATGAGATGTATGCTTTTGCAAACCGTGTGGCAGGGCCTTATGCTTGGGCATATTGGGCGATGATGACTTGTAATGTTATTTCTCCGCAATTGTTTTGGTTCAAGAAGATCCGTACAAGTATTCCAATTTCTTGGGTACTATCTATTATCGTAAATATTGGTATGTGGTTTGAGCGTTTTGTAATTATCGTTACATCATTGCACCGTGACTATCTACCATCTTCATGGGCGATGTTCTATCCTACATGGGTCGATGTGGGTATCTTTGTAGGGTCAATTGGTTTATTCTTTACCTTGTTCTTATTATTCTTAAGATTTTTACCAGGTATTGCGATTGCCGAAGTGAAGTTATTGTTGAAAAGCTCCAGTTTACAACATAAAACTAAGCTTGTTCAAGAAGGCGCTTTCCCTGACGATCAGGTTGAATTCTTTAAGGATTCTTTGAGAAAATACGATTCTGTTACAGAAGAAGAAATTAACGCATTACGTAAAAAATAATAGCAATGAGCAATACAAAATATATAGTAGGAAGTTTTGCGGATCCTGATGATATGATGCACGGGATTGATAAATTGCAAGCAAATAATGTCAGCATATACGATTGTTTTACACCTATGCCTATTCACGGTATTGAAGCCAAGCTGGGAGTGAAGCCTTCAAGATTACCAATAGCTGCATTTTGCTTCGGATGTTTGGGTACGATATTAGGTTTTAGCTTATTGTATTACACCATGTCTTACGATTGGCCGATGAATATCGGAGGAAAGCCTTCCATGCCATTACCTAACTTCGTGCCGGTCACTTTTGAGGTAACGATTTTATTATGTGCTTTGGGTATGGTTGCTACTTTCTTTTTCCGTAATCATTTATTTCCGGGTCGCGCACCTCGAGTTATGGATTTGAGAGCTACAGATGATCGTTTTATCATTGCCATAGATGCTAGAGATAATGCAGATCACGCTTTAATAGATAGTTTGTTGAAAGAAGCTGGAGCAGTTGAAGTTAAATACAATGAAAGAAAATATGTTAGTTATGAATAAGAAGAATTTTCTTAGCGCTGTATGTGTAGCGTTTGCTTTTGCAGCAGTAACTACTGCTTGTGGCGACGGTACAACGCGTAGCACCGGTATGGAATTTTCGCGTAATATGTATGATCCGATCGCTTATAATCCGGATCAGCCTAATAATAATTTTGAAAATAAACAGACAGCTCAAACTCCTCCTGCAGGAACTGATCCTATCGGATTTGAAAGATTTGGTGCTGACTACAAGAATACAATTGAGGATTATACCAAAGCTGGTCTTGAAGTAACTAATCCTTTGGCCGTGACCAGTGAAAATATCGCAGCAGGTGAGCATTTGTTTATAGCCAACTGTGCAGTATGTCATGGTAAGGAAGGAAAAGGAGATGGTGCTATCACCAAGGATCGGCAAGTTACAGATTCTAGAGGTACTAGAAAATTGGAGAATTTTCCTCCTCCGCCATCATACGCGAAGTCTTCTGGTGCAAACTCTTCTAGAGGAGGTTTGATGTCAGATCTTACGGCAGGAAAAATTTATCATACTATTTACTACGGTTTGAATACAATGGGATCTCATGCTTCTCAATTGAATCCAGAAGAACGTTGGAAAGTAGTTATGTACGTACAAGAATTACAAAAGAAATAACCTAACATCAATTTTATAAATGGGAACTCACAATCATCATCACGATTATAATTTCAGCGAGCAGTATACTTTTGCTGGCACGGCTAAGGTAGTTAGCTTAGTTGCTATCGTATTGGGTATAGCTGCCATCGCATTCGGTATGTTATCAAGTGAACATATTATTGTTGAGCGTACATATGCTAACCTATTGTTGATGGGGTATTACTTCACTTGTGTATGTGCAGCGGGTGCGTTTTTCGTCGCTCTTCAATTAGTAACACAATCTGCTTGGTCTGCAGGATTAATCCGTATCCCTCAGGCAATGGCTAGTATTCTTCCAATCGCATCCTTACTACTTCTAGTAATTGTTGCTTTAGGTTTATATACGCACAATCTTTACCATCACTGGCATGCCGACGGTCTTATGGATCCGAATAGCCCGAATTACGATGCGTTGGTAGCTGGTAAGGCTGCTTTCTTAAATGTACCAGGCTTTTTGATCCGTCAGATCTTGTTTATGGGTAGCTATAGTATCTTTGCGTTCATTCTTGCTAAGTTATCTTACAACGAAGACTTGCAGGGAGGATTGACATCCTACAAGAAAGGCTTTAAGCTTTCAGCGATTTTCTTAGTTGTTTTCGGATTTACAACACCAATTTGGTCTTTTGATACGATCATGTCTTTAGAAGCACACTGGTTTTCTACGATGTTCGGTTGGTATAACTTTGCAGCGATGTGGGTATCTGGTATATCTGTTATCACTGTAATATTGATTCTCTTGAAAAAGGGTGGATATATGTCTTGGGTTAACGAAAATCATTTACATGATTTGGGTAAACTGATGTTTGGTTTCTCTATCTTTTGGACTTATGTTTGGTTTGCACAGTTTATGTTGATCTGGTATTCGAATATCCCTGAGGAAACGGTTTATTTCTACAAGCGTTTTGAACCGGAATATAAACCATGGTTTTGGTTAAGTATTATCATTAACTTTGTTGCACCTTTATTGTTATTGGTAGATAGAGATGTAAAACGTAAGCAAAACATGATGTTATTTGTAGCTATATTGCTGTTATGTGGTCACTGGTTGGATTATTATATCATGATTATGCCAGGTACAGTGGAGACACAAAGAGGATTTGGTATCATTGAGATAGGTACAGCTATCGGTTTCTTTGGATTGTTTACTTTCTTAGTGCTTAATAAGATAAGCAAACATGCTTTGGCTCCTAAGCATCATCCGTTCTTAGACGAAAGTTTACATCATCAGATTTAATAGGACTAACGAGATCACGTTCAAACGTTTATTATAAGAAATGAATTTAAAAATAAATAACAGGTTCAAATCCATATTGGGTTTACTACTATTGATCAGCTTGTATTTTGTGGCTCCGGTTACGGCAGCACAAAGTGATTCTACTGTAGTGGATACTGTGGCGGCTGTTGCTACAACTGCGACGACTGACTCTGCAACTGTAGATTCTACTGCGGGAGCTGTTGTTGCCGATGCTAACGCAACTACGGTGTCTGCGACAGTTGCTGATGGTGCTGCGGCTGCTAAAGTAGCAGAAGTTAAAAAGATCGACCCTCAGGTCTATAAGAATTTTTTCTATTATTTGTTGCTATTTTTTGTAGCATGCACGATCATCGCTGTGATTGGAAAGATTCATTCGGTTTATGTACTGACACGTAAAATGAATGGTAAACACAATCCGTTGAGCAACAACAACTGGCAAGCTGCATTGTTGTTTTTGTTTTTGATTGTTTTCCTGGCAGGTGTTTACTACTCGTATGCTGTATGGGGGAGCTGGGCTTGGAGAGATGCTGTTACTGAACACGGTAAAGAGATCGACAAGATGTTCATTATCACTTTAGCCATTACGACTTTCGTTTTGGTAGTGACACATATCATTTTGTTGACATTTACCTATGTGTATAGAATGAGAGCTAAGCGTATGGCTTATTACTATCCACACAATGACGCTATCGAGCGTATTTGGACGATTGTTCCAGCTATCGTTTTGACTGTTTTGGTCTTGTTTGGTTTCTTCACGTGGAGATCTATCACTAATGTTCCGGAAGAGCTTCAGAAATCAGCTTTGCAAGTTGAGGTTTTAGGTGAGCAGTTCCAGTGGCATGTACGTTACCCAGGAACCGACGGTAAGATAGGAAAACGTAACTACAAGCTTACCACAGCTACTAACGGTTACGGTATCGATTTTAACGATAAGAACTCTTGGGACGATATTCGTGGTGGAGACATTGTTATTCCTGTTAATAAGTCAGTTCGTTTCCATATTATTTCGAAAGATATTATTCACTCCTTCTTTATTCCTGACTTCCGTGTTCAGATAAATGCTGTACCGGGTATGACGAATTATTTCCAGTTTACGCCTACTGTGACTACGGAGGAGATGCGTGACCGCATGAATGATCCAAAGTACGATTTTATTATGCTGTGTAATAAGATCTGTGGTTCTGGTCACTGGAATATGGCTAAGAAAGTAATAGTAGTTACTGAAGCTGAATATAAAGAATGGTTGAGCAAGCAAGAGAAGTACTTTACGGAGGATCTTCAAAAAGAGTTTGCTAACAACAGCCAAGTAGAAGGGGTTACAACAGCTTCTGTAAATTAATTGTAAAAAGAATTTATAATAGAATATGTCAAGTACAGTTATATCACACGACGCAGGTCATCATGAGGCACATGGTCATCACCATGAGACTTTCTTAACTAAATATATATTTAGTCAGGATCATAAGATGATTGCGAAGCAATTCTTGATCACGGGTATCATTATGGCAGTTTTTGCCATGTTATTGTCACTTTTGTTTCGGATTCAATTAGCATGGCCGGATAAGGATTTTCCGATCTTAGAAGTATTTTTGGGTAAATGGGCTGAAGGTGGTCGTATTAAGCCGGAGTTCTTTTTGTCATTGGTTACTATTCATGGTACAATGATGGTGTTTTTCGTATTGACAGCAGGTCTGTCTGGTACGTTTAGTAACCTTTTGATACCTTATCAATTGGGAGCTCGCGATATGGCGTCTCCATTTATGAATATGTTGTCATATTGGTTCTTTTTTGTAGCCTGTGTGATTATGATCGGATCTTTCTTCGTAGAAAGTGGTCCCGCATCGGCTGGTTGGACAATTTATCCCCCACTATCCGCTCTGCCTACTTCAATTTCTGGATCTGGACTAGGTATGACATTATGGTTAGCTAGTATGGTATTGTTTATCGCGTCTCAGGTAATGGGTGGTGTTAACTATATCAGTACTGTTTTGAATATGCGTACAAAAGGTATGGACCTATGGAGAATGCCATTGACTATTTGGTCTTTCTTCTTAACAGCGATTGTTGGTTTACTTTCATTCCCTGTGTTGGTTTCTGCGGTTGTATTGTTAATTTTCGACCGTTCTGCTGGAACATCTTTCTATTTATCAGACTTAGTAGTAGGAGGTCAGATCTTACCAAACGAGGGTGGTTCACCGATTTTGTTTCAACACTTGTTTTGGTTCTTAGGTCACCCTGAGGTATATATCGTTGTCATGCCTGCGTTGGGATTGACTTCGGAGGTTATTTCAACAAACTCGCGTAAGCCAATCTTTGGTTACCACGCGATGGTATACTCTCTAGTAGGTATTACAGTATTGTCGTTCATCGTTTGGGGACACCATATGTTTGTAACGGGTATGAATCCGTTCTTAGGAGGTGTGTTCATGATCACGACATTGATTATTGCGGTCCCGTCAGCGGTCAAAGCCTTTAATTACATGGCTACATTATGGCGAGGCAATATTCGCTTTACTCCTGCGATGATGTTTGCGATAGGTATGGTATCTTTCTTCATCTCTGGAGGTTTGACAGGTATTTTCTTGGGTAATGCAACGTTGGACATCAACTTACACGATACATATTTTGTAGTGGCTCACTTCCACTTGGTAATGGGATCTGCGTCTATCTTCGGGATGTTATGTGGGGTTTATCACTGGTATCCTAAGATGTTTGGACGAATGATGAACGAGAAATTGGGATACTTCCACTTCTGGTTGACATTTATCGGTGCTTACTTGGTATTCTTCCCGATGCATTTCATGGGGATAGATGGTGTGCCTCGTCGTTATTATGCATTTACAGAGTTTCCTTTCATGGAGAAATGGGTTTCTGTAAACGTATTGGTTACTTGGGCAGCTATTGTTGCTGGTTTAGGTCAGCTTGCATTCTTAATTAATTTCTTCGGATCTATTTGGAACGGTAAGAAGGCTACGCAGAACCCTTGGAACTCAAATACATTGGAGTGGACGACGCCTGTTGAACATATCCACGGTAACTGGCCGGGAGATATTCCTACCGTATACCGTTGGCCTTATGACTATTCGAAACCAGGTCATGATCAAGATTTTATACCTCAAAATGTGCCTTTTTCAGAGACTATGAGCTCTAACATGATGCATGATTTTGAAGGAGATGAAAATGCTGTTCGTATTCAAGAGCAGTGGAATAAGGAGAATAATAGAGTAGTAGAAGGATAGGTATATCCTTCCTTCCACTACTTTTCATTAGATAAAGTGTAGCTACATGTATCCAGCTGGAGAGAAGCGATTTGTTAAAATTAATAGATTCACGATATTTATTTTATTTGTCGTTATTACAGCTGGTGGGATAGTACGAAGTACCGGTTCCGGAATGGGATGCCCTGATTGGCCGAAGTGTTTTAATCGGATTATCCCACCTACGCATGTTTCTCAGTTGCCAGCAGGCTATGAGGAGCATTATATAGAAGGAAGAGCTAAAAAGAATGTTAGGTTTGCAAAGCTTGTTGAAGCTTTCGGCTTTAAAGAGTTGGCTGATAAGATTAGGCACGATGATTCCATCTTGAAGCATGAGGAATTCAATGCGGTGAAGACTTGGACAGAGTATTTGAATCGACTGGCTGGGGTGGTTGCTGGTTTTGCACTTCTTTTTTCTGCTGTTGCCGCTTTTACTTACATCAAGTCCAAGCCTTCCATTTTTGTATGGAGCGTTCTTAATCTTATTGCAGTAGTATTACAAGCTTGGTTGGGCTCTATAGTGGTTTCGACGAATTTGATGCCATGGATTATTACAGTACATATGTTGCTTGCTCTTATTATTGTAGCAATTAGCATATATACGTATTATATGGCTACAACTTTTAGAGATAAGACTATTTTGATCAATTATCCTTCATCTGGCCTTAAAGCATTGGCGATATTTTCTTTAGTCATTACTTTGGTTCAGGTGGTATACGGAACGGAAGTTCGGGAGGCGATAGATCATTTGAATTACCTGGGTAAGGAAAGATCTACCTGGATTGAATCTATTGGCGGTCTATATGATGTTCATCGGATTTTGGCTTACGTGACTTTGGGTATTACCGTTCTTTTTTTCTTTTTGGTGAAAAATAGGTTTAGCAAGCTCTCCATACAAAGTCGATACGCATGGATTGTTTTGATTCTCGTATTGATTCAGATGGCGTCAGGTATCACTTTAGCACGTTTTGCGGTACCTGCTTTTGCACAAACTACGCACTTAGTAATTGCTAGTTTGTTTTTTGGAGCGCAATATTATTTGATGCTTTTGATGACTAAGTTAAAAAGATAGTGAAAGTCTTTTCGGTTAGATTATTATATTTAGTGCACTGGGAGGTGATGAATTAAATGAGTACTTTTATTTCTGATTTTAACAAATTAGTCAAATTAAGATTAACGTTAACTGTTGTTTTTTCCGCATCTATTTCGTTTTTAATTGGTGCGAAACAGCAGGGTGAAGTAATGTGGTTCAATTGGTTGATGTTAACTATTGGTGGCTTCTTGGTTACGGGAGCAGCTAATGGATTTAACGAAATCATTGAGAAGGATATCGATAAGTTGATGAAACGCACAATGGATCGCCCTTTGCCTTCGGGTAGGATGACTACAGGCCAGGCATTGGTATTGAGCGTTTTTATGGGGATATTGGGTACGATGGTATTGGTGCAGTTGAATTTTATCGCTGGGCTACTATCTGTTTTTTCCATATTCCTATATGCTTTTGTATATACACCGTTGAAACAAAAATCGCCAATAGCAGTTTTTGTCGGTGCTATACCGGGAGCGCTACCACCCTTAATCGGCTATTATGCGGCTTTTAAATCCGCAGGATTTGGTTTGGCATATGCATCGGTTAGCGAGGCGGCGGTTGTAATAACGCCTTTGGTTTTGTTTGCGATTCAGTTTGTATGGCAGTACCCACATTTTTGGGCCATTGCTTGGGTTGCAGACGAAGACTATAAGAAGGCTGGTATTCGATTGCTACCGACCACAAAAAAGGACTCAACGTCAGCTGCGATGATTATGATATCGGCTTTATTGATGATTCCTGTTGGCTTTCTGCCGATGTATTACGGATTTGGAGGCCTTGCTTTTACGGCAGTCTCACTGATAGGAGGATTGGCCTTTACTTGGTACGGTTATCAACATTATATGTTACGTACGGATGCTTCGGCCAAGAAGGTGATGTATGTTTCCTTTTTGTATTTACCGCTGACGCAGCTGGTGCTTTTATTTGATTTTATTCCTTTTAATTAAAGATGGGAAATATAGCAATGGACTTAGAAGACTTAGAACAATCGCGAAAAGCCAAGAAGTTTAACCTTTGGTTGGGAATTATTGGTATGTTTATGATGTTCGCGGCCCTTTCTAGCGGATTTATAGTTTATACCGCTAGTGGCGTAGATAAGGGAATTAAAACTATTTTACCACAGGCTTTTATTTATAGTACATTAACTATTATTGTCAGTAGTATAACGTTGCATTTAGCGTATGCTGCTGCTAAAGTTGGGAATATCGGTAAACAGAAACTGTTGTTGCTGTTTACAGTTATTCTCGGTATCGTATTTTTTGTATTGCAGGTACAAGCTTGGAAGGTATTGACGTCGCAGGGTGTGTATTTTATTAACAATAACGCATCACAATCCTTCATCTACATCTTTACCGGATTACACCTTTTACATATTGTCGCAGGAATTTTCGTTTTGCTTCGTGCTTTATTAGGTGCGATTCGCGGTATTCCTCAAGGGGATAATGTGTTTCGAATGGATCTAGCTGCTGTTTTTTGGCATTTTCTAGATCTTTTATGGATTTATATATATGTTTTCTTACTTTTGAATCAATAATAGTAAACAATGAGTACAACTGTATCGCAATTGGATAAGGTTAAAGACGGACCATGGAATGGTGGTAAGTCACCTTGGAACTTAGAGTATGGAAAGATCATGATGTGGTTTTTCTTGGTGTCGGATGCCTTTACATTTTCAGCATTCCTAATTTATTATGGAGCTCAGAAATTCGCGCAGCCTACTTGGATTGATGCCGATAAGGTATTTCAATCTATCCCAGGAATAGCTGATTCTGGCCAACCATTGGTTTTCGTAGGTATCATGACTTTTATTTTGATTATGTCATCTGTTACTATGGTGTTAGCTGTAGAGGCAGGTCATCGGAACGCTAAGCAAGAGGTCGTGAAATGGATGTTGTGGACTATTTTGGGAGGTCTGATGTTCGTCGGCTGTCAAGCTTTGGAATGGTCTCACTTACATCACCAAGGATTTTGGTTTGGAAGAAACCCTGCTACAGGTATGACGGACCCTGCGTTGATTGCCGAAACGTTACGACCTTATTTTACGAATGATATTTCCTATACCGCGGCATTGCAGTTTGCAAACTTATTCTTTACGATTACTGGTTTTCACGGTTTTCACGTATCTATAGGTATCCTTTTGAATATTATTATTCTGTGTATGACATTGAATAATACCTTTGAAAGAAGAGGAACTTACCTGATGGTAGAAAAAGTAGGTCTTTATTGGCACTTTGTAGATTTAGTGTGGGTATTCGTATTTACATTCTTCTACTTAATCTAATTTTTAACTAAGAAATTTATCTAAAGAAATGGCACATAACGAACATATAGCTGGACATAATGCACACGAGCATGGGGAAGGCATGGATAAGAAGCGTATTTGGTCTGTATTTTTTGTCTTATTAGCGCTTACATGTTTAGAGTTCTTAATTGCATTGGGCTTTGTTCATCATTGGCAGATCATGCAAAAGGGAGCTTTAGTTAATACAATTTATATCGTCTTAACACTTGTAAAGGCTTATTATATTGTAGCATTCTTTATGCACTTGAAGTTTGAGAAGTCTGGTTTTATTGTAACCTGTTCTATCGTATTCCTTTTTATTATTTATTTTATTATCTTGCTTTTAGTAGAAGGAGATTATCTGTTACATCATCTTCAAGAGCATGCGCTTTTTCCAAATAAGTAGTAATGCAAAATAAAACGAGAAGAAAGAATATTTCGACTTTCATAATCCTGGCAATAGTACTCCTAGTGCCAGGATTTTTGTATATAGCGCTGAATAAAATAGGATCAAATACCTATTTGAAACTGCCCGTGTACGGTGAGAAGCATTTGTCTGGTAAGATGAACCGGAAGATGGGCCGAGAGATTCCGGATACGGTTTTTCATCAAATTAAGCCCATTTCTTTGTTGGATATCAAAGGAGATTCGGTTCACTTTTTAGCCGCCGATTCTTCCATAGCTGTCGTCCACACTTTTTATGCTACAGACAAAGGGTTGTCTGTAGCGATGTTACAGAACTTACGTAGCGTCGCCGAGCGCTTTAAAAATAATCATAAGGTAAAGTTTTATTCGATCTCTGTGGATACCGCAGACAGTTCCGTAGATTTGGAGAAGACATTGGCTCAGTTCAGGTCTGGTCTCGAAGCGAATTGGTTCGTACTTCGGGGAAGTGGTGATATCTTGGGGTATGTACGGGGAGAGTTGTTAAGCGATGCTTTGCAGAAGGCCAACGAAGCGCGAAAGTTTACGATTAGTAATCAGTATATATTAATAGATTCTCAACGTAGGATACGTGGATTTTACGATATTAACCTGAAATCTAATATCGAGCGTTTAGAAGATGAAATAAAAGTACAATTGGTGGAGGAAGCTCGGAATAATCCCTTAAAAGTAGAAAAGAAATAAGTATGGCAATGACAGAAGAAGAAAAAAAATACAAGGGATGGATTTGGACATTGTCCATAGTTATTCCTTTAGCTGTGGCGGCTTTATTTGGCGTAAATTTGCCTAAGTTGGGATATGATGTAAAACCATTATCATTTTTGCCACCTATTTATGCGACTATCAATGGCCTTACGGCGGTATTGTTGGTTTGGGCGGTATCGGCTGTTAAGCGACGTCAGTTAAAACTACACGAGAATTTGATAAAAATCTGTATGCTATGTTCGTCTCTATTTTTGTTGATGTACGTAGCTTATCATATGACTTCTGTATCGACTTCCTTTGGTGGTGAAGGAGCTATCCGGTATCTTTACTTTTTTATTTTAATCTCCCATATTGTTCTCTCTGTGGTGATCATTCCATTCGTGTTGTTCACGTTTGTACGAGGAATTGCCGGCGCATATGAGCGACACAAACGATTAGCACGTATTACCTATCCAATGTGGTTGTACGTTGCGGTAACCGGTGTGGTGGTATATTTGATGATATCTCCGTATTATGTGCATTAGGGCTAAGAGGTTATAAGGTTATAAAGTTACAGAGTTATAAGGTTAGAGGGTGATTAGTACTAAAAGAATGAATAGAGTTTGGATATATCAGGCGAATAGGTTTCTAACGGATGAAGAAGTTCGGTTTGTCGAAACAGCCTTGGCTGATTTTGTTTCATCTTGGACTGCACATGGATCGGCATTGGCTGGTACAGGTAGTCTCCGGTATAATCTTTTTTTAGTACTGGAGGTTAATGAGCAACTGGCAGGAGTTACGGGCTGTTCGATCGACAAGTCTGTACATTTCTTGAAGAAACTTGGTCAGGATATCAGTGTGGATTTTTTTGATCGCATGAAGGTTTCTTTTAGAGGAAATAACGGTGAGGTGATGTTGACAGATCGAGAAGAATTTGAGTCCTTGATTAAAAAGGGGGCTGTGACTGCCGATACTATTGTGTTTAATAATCTGATAAAAGATTCATTTGAGCTCGCTACGCAATGGGAGATTCCATTTAAAGAAAGTTGGCATAGCAAAGTCTTTTAAAAAAAAGCGCCCCTTGGGGCGCTTTTTTTTAAAAGATTATAAAGATGTTCTGGGCGAAGCGGAACGGATTTCTTCACTAGCTTCATCTTCATATTGTTTGAAGTTGTTGACGAAAAGCTGTGCAAGTGCTAGGGCCTGTTTGTCGTAAGCATCTGTATCTGTCCACGTCGTCCTAGGATTTAACACTTCTGGAGGAACACCAGGGCATGACTGTGGTTTAAGTAGACCAAAAACTACATGCGGTACGTATTCAACGTCGTCCAGATCACCACGCATTGCAGCGTTAATCATTGAACGTGTATATTTAAGGTTCATACGCTTGCCTACTCCATATTTTCCACCTGTCCATCCCGTATTGATAAGCCACACATTAACATCTGGGTTTTTTTCTAATTTTTCGCCTAAAAGCTCTGCATATTTTGTAGGATGAAGAGGTAAAAATACACGTCCGAAACAAGCAGAAAATGTTGTTTGCGGTTCGGTTATACCTACTTCAGTACCAGCTACTTTCGCGGTGTATCCTGATATAAAATGATACATAGCTTGTGCTTTCGTTAACTTCGATATCGGAGGAAGTATACCGAAAGCATCGCATGTCAAAAAGAATATATTTTTAGGTTTTCCACCTAAAGAAGGTTCTTTCGCATTAGGAATATAATCTATCGGGTATGCTGCACGGGTATTTTCGGTGACACTTGCGTCAGCAAAGTCTACGATGTTACTATCTTTGAAAAAGGAAATATTTTCCAACAATGTACCTGGTTTAATTGCGGCATAAATTTCCGGTTCTTTTTCTGGACTCAAATCGATACATTTTGCATAGCATCCACCTTCAAAATTGAAAACAGAGCTTTCTGCCCATCCATGTTCGTCATCACCAATAAGAGATCTATTTGCATCCGCTGATAGCGTAGTTTTACCTGTGCCACTTAACCCAAAAAATAAGGACACATCACCGTCTTTTCCTTCATTGGCCGAACAGTGCATCGGTAATACATTATATTGGTGTGGTAAGATGAAATTAAGAGCTGAGAAAATTCCTTTTTTCATTTCCCCTGTATACGCTGTGCCACCTATTAAAATAACTTTTTCGCTAAAATTTACAATTGTAAAGTTTGCTGATCTTGTGCCGTCTACTGCTGGATCTGCTTCAAACTCCGGTATTTGAAGAATAACCCATTCTTTTTCAAAAGTCGTTAATTCTGTTTCTGTAGGTCTGATGAAAAGATTATTACAGAACAGATTCGCCCAAGGCATCGTATTTACCACTGTTACATTTAATCTATATGTCGGGTCTGCTCCAGCATAACAATGTCTTATCCAAACCTCTTTTCCTGCTAGAAACGAACGCATCTTTTGATATAGATTATCAAAAATTTCTTTTGAAATTGCGATATTAATGTCGCCCCAGTCCACACTGTTTTCGGTAAGGCTGTCCTTTACAACAAATTTGTCTTTAGGTGATCTGCCGGTAAATTTGCCGGTATTTACGCAAAGAGCTCCTTTGTCATTTAATGTGCCCTGTCCTAGCTCTAGGGTTTGAGCAGTAAGCTTTTCGTTGCTTAAGTTCCAGTGTATTGTTCCTGCATTTAACCCAATTGAATTCAAATCGAATGAAGAACTCTTTGTCCCAAATTCACGTAGCTCCATTATTACCATAATTTTGTTTTACGAAGCTAAGGTAGGTACAATAGCAAAATGAAAATAAACAAAGTTTATTTTTGTAAAAAATGCTTATAATGACCGATATCTATCGTTTATTTTACTAATTTTTCAATAAATCTTATTTATTTAGTGATGAATAAACCTAACTTTTGAAATTTTTTAAATTTGGAAGTGTCTATTCTAATGAATAGATGGCTTAGTTTGGGCAAAATATGTTAATTGTTGTTACCTTTTGTCAACACTATATTTCCCTGGTCCCATAAGAAATAGTGCAATGAATACAGCCATAAGCTCGATAGCATGCGAGGCGACATTAAATCCATCACCAACGGTTAAATGCGAAATCGTAGCAATTAACATCGTAAAAGCTAATAAGATGCTATTGGGCCTAGTCCATAATCCGAGGGCAATGAATAAAGCGCCTAAACTCTCAACAATAGCAGCGCAGAATCCCCAAATAGCGGGAAAGAAGTCTATACCTAAATTGCCCATAGATAACCCTATCTTTTCCCATTTTTCTGCCCCACCCATTAATTTGGGTAATCCATGAAAGATCAACATCGTGAGACCTATCGTGACACGTATTAGCAGGAGGGCAATATCTTTTTTTGTGCTGACTGTGCTCATTTTCTATTTGGATAGGTAATTGCTATTTTTTCTCCTGTTACTGTTAGTTCTACTTCCTCGCCAAAAATTAGTGCCCTGTTGTCGTCTATATGTCCTGCAGGGCAGTTGAAAGCAACCGGATAATGAAATTCTTTAACCTTATCTATAATAATCTCTTCTATAGTCTGTCCAAAAGGAGGATCAGCGTCCTTGAGTGAAGTGAAGCTTCCTATAATAAGTCCTTTCAGTTTGTCCAGTTTTCCTGCCCTTTTCAGTGTCCATAGCATACGATCGATATTGTAATAGGATTCACCAACGTCTTCTAGGAATAGAATTTTGTCTTTGTAATCGACATCGGAAGCAGAGGCTAGTATGCTTTGTAAAATAGCTAAATTTCCTCCTGTTAATATGCCTCGACTGCGTCCGTCGCGATTATTCGGATTTGGTGTATTGTAGTGAAGATCTGGATTTTTTCCAAAGAGTGTGTTTTTTAAAGTCTGTAGCGATTCGGTACTGGCTTCTAAGAACGATTTCACCATCTGACCATGAATTGTGGGCAGCTGGAATTGTCGTTGGATATGACTGTGAATTACGGTAATGTCGCTAAAGCCAATGATCCATTTGGGTTTTTTCTTGAACGCTGAAAAGTCTAATTTATCAATCAAACGGACGGAGCCATACCCACCTCGTCCGGCAATAATGGCTTTGATATCTGGATTATCCAGAGCCTGTTGTAAATCCTGTGCTCGTAGTTCGTCGTTGCCAGCGAATTGATGGAACTGCGCTTCGGTGGAGGGGGCAATTTCAAGTTGAAGTCCCCAGTCGAGGAGTATATTATAGGCTGGTGTTAGGTCTCCGGAGATATAACTTGCTGGACATAATATGGCGATTTTATCTCCTTTTTTTAGATATGCTGGCGTATTCATCTTTGTTTTAAAAGCTTTTAGAGTCGTGTTTAATCCTATATCATAAAAGATAAGTATTTTTATGGGATAAATCTAAACGGGCTCTTATTTATTAAGCGCAAATTGAGTTATCTTTGTAAACAATGTTACCATTTAATTTTTAGTATTACCATTAAAAGTACAATATCTTGAGCAATTTATCTAAAAAACGTTATACCATCACCTCAGCGTTACCGTATGCCAATGGTCCTTTGCACATAGGACATTTGGCTGGAGCGTATATTCCTGGGGATATTTTTGTGCGCTTCTTACGATTGAATAATAAGGATGTGGTTTATGTCTGTGGTTCGGACGAACACGGGGCTGCGATCACCATTAAAGCTAAAAAGGAGGGGGTTACTCCTCGTGAGATAATTGATAAGTATAATCAACAGATAAAAGAGTCTTTCGAAGATTTTGGAATTTCTTTTGATATTTATCACCGTACATCGGAACCTATTCATCACGAATTATCCCAGGAGTTTTTCCTGAACCTTTATGAAAAGGGCGAATTTATTGAGAAGTTTTCGGAGCAGTATTACGATGAAGAATTTCATCAGTTTCTAGCGGATCGCTATATTACAGGTACCTGCCCGCATTGTCAGAATGAAGGTGCCTATGGGGATCAATGCGAGAAGTGTGGAACTTCTTTAAGTCCTACAGATCTGATTAATCCGAAATCTACTTTGAGTGGTAAAACACCAATTTTAAAGGAGACAAAGCATTGGTATTTACCATTGGATAAATATCAGCCTTGGTTGGAAAAATGGTTAATCGACGGTAAGAAAGATGTACTAAAGTCGAATGTCTTTGGTCAATGTCAATCTTGGTTGAAATCAGGCCTGCAGCCTCGATCTATGACACGTGACTTAGATTGGGGAGTCGATGTACCCTTGGAAGAGGCTACAGGAAAGAAATTGTACGTATGGTTGGATGCCCCGATAGGCTATATTTCGGCTACAAAGCAATGGGCTATAGATAATGGAAAAGATTGGGAGAGCTATTGGAAAAAGCAATCGAATCCAGAGGACGACGCGACATTGATTCACTTCATAGGTAAGGATAATATCGTATTTCACTGTATTATTTTTCCGGCCATATTGCATGCGCACGGAGAGTATATTTTGCCAGATAATGTGCCTGCAAATGAATTCTTGAATCTAGAAGGCGATAAGTTATCGACATCTCGTAATCATGCCGTATGGTTGCATGAATATTTGGAAGAATTTCCAGGGAAACAGGATGAATTACGTTATGTACTGACTTCTATATTGCCGGAGACTTCGGATAGCGAATTTACGTGGAAGGATTTTCAAGCACGTGTGAACAATGAGCTTGTTGCTATCCTTGGTAATTTTGTCAATCGGGTTATGGTGTTGTCGCACAAATATTTTGACGGAAAAGTGTTGAAAGGAAGTGCTTACAATGGAGTGGATAACGCTGTCTTTGATGAGTTGTCGAAATATCCGGCGTTGATAGAACAATCTTTGTCAAGCTATAGATTTAGAGAGGCATTAAGTCATTTCATGAATGCAGCCCGTTTAGGGAATAAGTATTTGGCAGATGAGGAGCCTTGGAAAGTGATCAAGATAGACGAAGAAAGGGTGAAAACCGTACTTAATGTGGCTACGCAGATCGTGGCAAATTTAGCGATCTTGGCACAGCCTTTTCTACCGAAGACAGCTACTCAACTTTTTGATATGTTACAGCTTTCTACGCGGGAATGGGATAAAGCAGGGACTTCAGATCTTATCACTGAGGGTCATGTTTTAGGTGAAGTACAATTGTTGTTTGATAAAATAACGGACGAACAGGTCGCATTTCAATTAGAGAAGTTGGCTGCTGCTAAAGCAAATAATACGAAAGCGGCCGTCAGTGTAGCTCCTGCAAAAACGAATATAAATTTCGATGATTTTATGAAATTGGATATCCGTGTGGGAACGATATTGGAAGCGGAGAAAGTTGCTAAAACAAAGAAATTATTGAAACTTAAGATTGATACAGGAATCGATCAACGTACGGTTGTATCGGGGATAGCTGAATTTTTCGCACCTGAAGATATTGTCGGTAGACAGGTTTCAATTCTGGTAAATCTAGAGCCTCGGGAGATTAAAGGAATCCAGTCTCAAGGAATGATATTAATGGCGGAAGATGCAGATGGAAGATTGGATTTTGTCAATCCACAAACGACCATTACAAACGGAAGTGTGGTGCGTTAAGAACTCGAATTTTTCAATCATAAAGACACTCTTAGCCTTTGCTAGGGGTGTCTTTTTTTGAATAGAATAAACTAGTTAGGTAACCTATTCCAAATCCGATAATTGAAGGTAATACCCAACCTAAATCCATTTCGAAAAAAGGAATGTTATTAAAAAAGGTAAGCTGTTCTTTTGACCAAATGCCCAATACGTTAAACAGATTCAGAAATGCAATTATCGCAGAGGCACTCAAGGCGCCAATGTAAGGCAGTTTAGACTTTACGAATCTCCCGAAAATAACGATGTAGAGAACGAGCGTGATAACGATAGGATAGACAAATGCCAATGGGGGGTATGCAAACCGTATGATATTATCTACACCTGTGATGGATAATGCTGCGGATACCAGACAGCAAGTTGTAACTAAGTTTTTGTAGCTTAATTTTCCATTTGTCAGTTGCGAGAAAAATGAACCTACGGCAGATGTTAACGCAATTGCAGTAGTCAGGCAGGCAAGCGCAATGCTAAAAGCTATTGCAATCATTCCATAATCGCCTAGATTGCTTTTTGCAATATGTATTAATAGAGCAGATCTGCTAATGCTTGTATTCGAAATATTGGAGGTCGAACCTAGATACAGTAAGCCTCCATAAATAAGGAACAAACAGATGGCAGAAAGGGCTCCTGATGCAATCACGACCTTACTTTTTTCGGAGGTCTGATGATATCCTTTTGTTTGAGCGGCAGTAATGATGATACCAGCAAATATGACTGATGCCAGTACATCGAGTGTCTGATATCCTTCGGTGAAGCCTAAGGCAAAGGCTTCAGAAGATGAAAGTGTTGTTGCAGAATAGGGGCCGAGTGGATTACTAATGCCTACACCTATCAGTAACAATAATAACAGCAGTAGTACCGGTGTCAGGAAGTTGCCTATAATATCAACAACTTTGGAAGGAACAATTGTTAGGGCCCAAGTGATGGAAAAAAAGAGAACAGCAGACCAAATCGGATTCAGTGTTGGAAATAGCGGTAAGAGACCAACTTCAAAAGTGGTAGCCGCAGTCCTTGGTATGGCAATAAGTGGCCCGATACATAGCATAATCACAGCCCCCAAGATCGGGGCTAATAGTGGATGTACCTTATTCCCTAAATCCTGAATTGAATTTCCAGATTGTACAATAGATAAAACCCCAAGAAAGGGAAGCAAAATCCCCGTGAGCCCGAAGGCTATGATTGTAATCCAGATGTGTGGGCCTATTTGTAGACCGATAAAGGGTGGAAGTAGCAAATTGCCCGCCCCGAAGAACATAGCAAATAACGCGAAGCCAATCGTAAGTATATCTTTATATCTCTTCAAGTCTATTGGTTGTAAAATAATTGGATGAGTTGTTTTGCTTCAAGAACATCGTGTACCCGTAATAGTTGTACTCCATTTCGGAGTAAAACTGTATTCAGTGCAGTTGTCGCTGAGAGTGATTCTTGGGGAGTTATTTCTAGCTTTTTATATATCATTGATTTTCTTGAAATTCCACCAAGTAGTGGAAGCCCCATGTAGTGTAATTCATCGATGCGATGCAATAGTTCGTAATTTTGAGCTATAGTCTTTGAAAAGCCAAAGCCAGGGTCTAGGATAAGGTCTCTGACGCCCAGTGATCTCAATTGGGCAATACGTTCGCCAAAATAGACGGCAATATCTTCAACGATGTCTCCATAGTCCGTGAGTTGTTGCATGGTTTCTGGAGTACCCCGCATGTGCATAAGGATGTAAGGAACCTGGAGCTTGGCTACAGTATTAAACATATCATCATCCAAATTTCCACCCGATATATCATTGATAATGTGTGCGCCGGCTTGAATAGCAGCCCGAGCTACCTCAGCACGAAACGTATCTATGGATAAAATGGTGTCCGGGAAATTGGTTGCAATATATTCAATGATCGGTAAGGCACGGTCTATCTCTTCTTGGATAGAGATGAGCGAGGCCCCCGGTCTAGAAGAGTAGGCTCCTATATCAAGTAGGTCGGCCCCCTGACTTATCAATTGCTCTGCTTTCTTTGATGCAGCCTCTAGCGTGTTGTGTTGACCGCCGTCAAAAAAAGAATCTGGTGTAACATTTAGAATTCCCATGATTAGGGGACTTTCGAACGTTACCAAAGTGCCATTGGCGTTAATAGAAGAGCATGGAGCGGTATGGAATGTTTGCATAAGGTTGAGAAGATTCCAAAAAAAGAAGGTGCTTCTGAAAAAGCGCCTTCTTTAATGATGGAAAAATGGATGATTTACTTGATAACGAGTACGCCATCGGCAATAAAGCTAATGTCCTGTTTAGGCTCTTTGATTTTTGCTTTGCCTTCAACCACTACGGTTTTACCGATAAGATCTTGTGGCACAAAGTAGCCATAATCTGTAAACCGAACAGTGATAGGTTCGGCCCCTTCGCGTTTTAAAGTCATGTAGCAGCCTTTTGATTTGCATACTTCTACAACCTGTGCTTCCACTTTTCCGGTATAGTTGCCTTTTTCTTTTAATGTCGTTTCTAAAGCTTTGACAGATATTGCATTTTTCTTTTCAATAGCCTTTCCATAGTTTACACCGGCTTTAGCAGGTTGGATTGACTGTTGCGCTGATACCATAGTCGTCATTGCGAATAGAAAGATAAAAATTGATGCTAACTTGTTCATATGTATAAAATTTGTTCTTTAAGTGTCATATGGAATATCCATGTAGCAATGGATAAATGGATATTTCATATTTTCTTATTTACGTAGGAATTCGAATTTGCCACTGGGATCTAGCTTCATAATAACAGAGGGTTGACCAGGGGTATTATCTTCTTGTCCAAATTTAACGATATAATCTACATTTTCCTTGATCAAGTTATCTATTTGGTCAAAGGTGGTTGCAGAAGGTTGTCCACTGATATTTGCTGATGTTGAAATAATGGGTTTTTTGAAACGTTGTAAAAGTTGTTGACAGAAGGGATGCGCTACGATACGAATTCCTATTGTACCATCTTGCGCGATGGCATTTGGAGCAAGGTTTTTGGCTCCTGAATAGATGATTGTGAGCGGTTTATCGAAGGTGTCCATTAGCTCGTAGGCTACTTCTGGAATTTCGCGGACGTAGCTTGCTAATTGGTTATCGTTATGTAATAGAATCAACATACTTTTGCTCAAATCTCTGCCTTTTAAAGCAAATACTTTTTCAACAGCATCTGGATTGGTCGCATCACAGCCTATACCCCAGATCGTGTCTGTGGGATACAAAATCAATCCTCCTTTTTTTAAGGTTTCTAAGGCTTGATTTATGTCTTCTTTGTCAACAAAAGGTCTGTTCATATCTTAAACAGCTACGTTGTGATCACGTAATGCATCGTTTAGAGATGTCTTTTTGTCTGTAGACTCTTTGCGTTTACCAATAATCAACGCACAAGGAACTTGATAGTCTCCTGCAGGGAATTTTTTGGTGTAGGATCCAGGGATTACTACCGACCGCGCTGGTACTCGACCTTTATACTCTATCGGTTCAGGACCGGATACATCTATGATTTTGGTTGATGCTGTTAATACAACATTGGCTCCTAGAACAGCTTCGGACTCTACATGAACACCTTCTACCACAATAACACGAGAACCAACGAATACATTGTCTTCTATAATGACAGGTGCAGCCTGTACGGGTTCTAGTACCCCACCGATACCGACTCCTCCGGATAGATGAACATGCTTTCCTATCTGCGCACAAGAACCAACGGTAGCCCAAGTGTCTACCATAGTGCCCTCGCCTACATAAGCGCCTATGTTAACATAGGAAGGCATCATAATAACTCCTTTAGCTAAATAGGCCCCATAACGTGCTGATGCTCCAGGTACAACACGTACGCCTAATTCTTTGTAGTTTGTTTTTAACTTCATCTTGTCGTGATAGACGAAAGGTTTGTTTTCGATCTCTTTCATCTCACGTATAGGGAAATATAGGATAACTGCTTTTTTAATCCAGTCATTTACGTGCCAACGGTCACCTACAGGTTCGGCGACACGTAGTTCGCCGTTATCCAGCTTCATGATGACAGTTTGTATGGCTTCAAAATATTCTTTAAATTCTAAAAGGTGTCTTTCTTCCCAAGCTTCTTCGACTAGTTTTTGCAAGTTTTGCATTTTTTACGGTGTTAGTTATGACTATTTTTTCAGTTACAAACTTAGAAAAAATGCTTTGTATTCACCCAATGACTAGCGTAATTATTCGCTAGGAATGATGGGATTGAGTCCGGATTGTAGGTTTTTTTTAATTTGCAATCTATCAATTTGGTGTACGATGTTGCTTACTGGCTTTACAGCAGTTCGAGGGAGATTTCTTTTTTGTTAGAAAAGCGGTATTTTTGTTTTATGGCAGGTGAAAATGAAAAACTACGTATTGATAAATATTTATGGGCTATTCGTCTATTTAAGACGCGTAGCCTAGCAACTGAGGCTTGTAAGGCTGGGCGTGTTAAATTGAATGGCGCCAATGTTAAGGCTTCTTATATTGTCAAAGTTGGGGAAACCTATAGCATTCAGAAGGGGATTGAGCGTAAGGTGATTTTGGTTACAGGATTGCTGGAACGAAGGGGTGATGCTAAAATTGCAGCTGCTCATTATTCCGATCAGACACCTCTTGAGGATACCTATGGATTTAAATCCACCTTTCATGCACCAGTCTTGAAGCGTGATCGCGGTGCTGGAAGACCAACAAAGCGTGATCGTCGAGAGATTGATGGGCTTCAAAGTAGCGAATGGTGGGAAGAGGCTGATAACAATTAAAAAAGGCAGAAACTTGAATTTCTGCCTTTTTTAATTGTTATCGTTTGTCGAGGTCTATATACTGACGGTCTGTCTCGCCTGTATAAACTTGTCTTGGACGTCCAATAGGTTCTTTATTATCACGCATTTCTTTCCATTGTGCGATCCATCCCGGAAGACGGCCTAAAGCAAATAATACCGTAAACATATCTGATTTAAATCCTAACGCGCGATAAATGATACCGGAATAAAAGTCAACGTTTGGATATAATTTTCTGTCAATAAAGTACTGATCGCTTAGTGCCGCCGCTTCCAGTCCTTTAGCAATATCTAAGACTGGATCTTTTACGCCTAGCTTCTCTAACACATCATCGGCAGCCTTTTTAATAATTTTGGCACGTGGGTCAAAGTTTTTGTACACCCGGTGGCCAAAGCCCATTAGACGGAAAGGGTCGTTTTTATCTTTTGCTTTTGCTAGGTATTTTTCTACATCACCGCCATCATTTTTGATGTCCTCTAACATCTCGATCACCGCTTGGTTAGCACCACCGTGAAGGGGACCCCATAAAGCATTGATACCTGCAGACACTGACGCGTATAAGTTCGCGTTGGATGATCCCACGATACGGACAGTGGATGTTGAACAGTTTTGTTCGTGGTCGGCATGAAGGATCAACAAAACTCGCATGGCGTCTAATACCGCCTCGTCAAATATTTTATCGCAATTTACCTCGCCAAAAATCATATTCATGAAGTTGTCGATGTATCCTAGATCTTTCTTTGGGTATACTACAGGATGGCCTAGTGATTTCTTTTGAATCCAAGATACGATAGTTGGCATTTTGCCCAGTAAGTTGATGATCGTCTTGTATTCTTCCGCTTCCGATTGATTCGGGTTTAGAGATTCTGGATAAAAAGCGGATAGTGCACCTACTAGACAGGATAGCTGTCCCATAGGGTGTGATTTTGACGGAAATCCAGCGAAAAACATTTTCATGTCTTCGTGTACCATCATCTGTTGTTTGATATCTGTCCTGAATTGCTCCAGTACCTCTTTAGAAGGAAGGTTTCCGAAAATTAATAAATAAGCAACCTCTAAAAAGGTGGATTTTTCTGCTAAATCTTCAATTTTGTAACCGCGGTACTTTAATATCCCTTTTTCACCATCTAAAAAGGTAATTGCACTTTTAGCTGCGCCTGTATTTTTGAATCCAGGATCTATGGTAATATATCCTGATTGATCTCTTAGTTTTGAAATATCAATAGCTTTTTCATTTTCAGTTCCTGTGATAACAGGAAATTCAAGTGTTTTGCCATTTAAAGTAAAGGATGCTGTTTCAGACATAATCAAAATTTTATGTGTATTCACAAAAATATAAAAATGAATGACAAAATAATCCATAGTTTAATTTTTAAATGACATTTATTGGTAAAAATTGCAAAATTTTCACTGATCCGGCTTTTGTTACATATCCAATTCAGTCATTTATTTATTTTTTATTATTAATAAGCTGCAGGGCCTACGCTTTATAAAAAAAACAAAAAAACATTGTAGTTGCTACGATTGTTTCGTAGAATTGCGTAGTAATAGTATTTAGTAATATGGAAATAGAGAAGTTAACCATTCAGGAAGAACAGGCTATGTTGTCAGTGTGGCAACTAAAAGGGGGCTTTATTAAGGAGATATTGGATAATATGAAAGGAGAGCCTGTGCCCTATACGACCTTGGCATCAACAATAAAAAATCTGGAAAGAAAGGGGTATGTAAAGCCCGTGCGTTATGCAAATGCGAAACGGTATGAACCGGTAATTTTGGAAGAGGAGTATAAAGGGAAGTATATGAGTTCTTTTGTTGGCGATTATTTTCGTAATTCCTATAAAGAAATGGTGTCTTTCTTTGTTAAAGAAGAAAAATTGTCGGAAGTAGAGTTAAAGGAGATCATGGATATGATTAAAAGCGGCAAATCGTAATGTTATGGCCCCAGTTAAGTTGTTGGTGATAATTGTCTTTTTAGGTGTAAATTCTGCCATCGCTGTCGAAGTAGACTCTTTGTTAAGTCGTGTTTATGAACGGATAGTAGTGGGGAAGTTTCAATATAAAATGGTGAGAGAGTTGGATTATGATATGGGAGCAGGTACTAGAGATTATACAAAACAGCAATGGCAGACAAAGCTTGTTTTTTTCAATAAGGATCTGTTTGGTTTTAACTTCGAAATCTTAGATGGGGACCGAATATTTTGTTTTGCCGACGAGGAGTACCAGGAGAAAAACTTGGCTGGGGTAATGGTAGAGGAGCGAAGTGGGAGCGAGGCCATATTAGAGTTACAGCGATTGAGTTCACTTTATAATTCATTAGTAACCTTACGCAATGTAATACCCTTACTTTTGGAGACAGATGATATAATCCGGGAAGTTAGAGAGGAAAAAGATGCATACGTATTCGTGTGCAACATAGGTAAAAGGAGAATCCAAAACTTGGGTGCTGCATTTGATAAAATGACGACGGAATATGACTTTGTATATCGTGTTTACGTGGATAAGGCATCGATGATCCCTTATCGCATTGTGCAGCGTTACGGGGATTCAGAAATCAGAACGACATTTGAAGGGATAACTGTGATAAATTAATTATGGAAAGTATATTGACATATATTCTGCAGGTCAACCTCTTGTTGGCTATCGTGTTTTTAGGCTACGTCTTGCTATTGAGGAAACTGACGTTTTACAGACTGAATAGAGTATATCTTTTTGTGGGAGGAGGCTATTCTTTATTTTATCCATTTTTGGCTATTCATAGTTGGTTTAAAGAAGATGTTGCTATACATCTTCCTTTGATGTTGGATTATGTAGAGTACTATCTACCGGAGCAGGATGTTTCGATTTTAACAGTTGGACATTTATTCTTGGCTGCTCTGGCAGTAGGAGCTGGTATCTTGCTGTTGAAGTTGAGCATGCAACTCATCAGCTTATTACGTATACATGTTTATTCTAAGCCCTCAAAGTGGCAGCATTATTTTTTTAGGAATGTGTTGTTTCCAATTGTTCCCTTTTCTTTTTTCAATAAAATATATATCCATCAGGATCAACATCAGGATCCTGAGCTGTTTGATATTTTCAAGCATGAAGATATTCATGTGAAAGGCCTTCACACGGTGGATATTCTTTTGTTTGAAATACTATTGATAGGATGTTGGTATAACCCCTTCGTATGGCTTATGCGCAAAGCTGTACGTCAAAATCTGGAATTCCTGACTGATCAACAGGTGCTGGATAAAGGAGTGGATCGACAGACCTATCAATATTCATTGCTGACGGTGACTAAGCAGGGAGCTACTGTGGCTATCGGTAATCAGTTTAATTTTAAAACCTTAAAAAAGCGTATTATGATGATGAACAAAAGACGCTCCGCCAAGATTGAGTTGAGTAAGTATGCTTTTCTATTGCCAATTGTGATTTTAGCTGGAGCTAGTTTTACGGTGAGCAATGCTGAAGGAAAAATTGAAGAATTGGTGGAAACAGTGCAAGCTATTCCGGTGGATGCGGTACTGCCGATATCTAAAACAGAACAGCTTGTCTCTGCTCAGGATACCTTGAAAGATGAAATTGTTGGGATCTCTTATAAGGCTGATACCCTACAGGTGGCAGCTAATGAAAAGGGATTTCCTATAGGAGGAACTAATGGGGATCAACTGTTTATACACGGTGATGTGAGATTTGGAGATGTATTGACTGTATTGGATGGAGTACCTGTGAAGAGTGAAGAGATGAAGAATTTAGCTCCCGATGATATAGAGAGTGTTACCGTGTTGAAGGATAAATCTGCAATGGCTTTGTACGGGGATAAGGGAAAGAACGGGGTTCTCTTAATTGTCAGCAAATCGGGTAAGGCGGCGAAAACAATGCAGGGGAAAGTCAGTGGAGTTAGGTTGGGAGCCGTTGACACCACAAAGTCTGGGCTCGGACGAGTTGTTATCCGTGGTGTTGGGGAGATGAATAAAGCTAATCCGTTATTTGTTATTGATGGTAGAGAAATGCCTGTGGATTTTGACTTATCAACTTTAGAGGCTAGCAGCATTCACAGTATCTCTGTGCTGAAAGATAAATCCGCTGAAAGTATTTACGGTACAAAGGGTAAGGAAGGTGTGGTAATTATCACCACTAAAATTGCGAATGAATTATCTCCACAAAAAGAAGGGGCGTTAAATAGAACATGGACCTTGTCTCGGAATGCGACTAAAGACGAACGGGGGGTATTCTACGGTCAGCAACAAAAGGTATACAAAGATGATATTAAAGAAGTTACTGTAATTGGTTTTGCTTCAAAGGATGCTAAAGGTAAACCGGTTGAGAAATTGGATACGCAACCAGAACCAGAAGGTTGAATAGATGCTTTTAGAAAATGGGTCGGTAATAATTTTACCTATCCTCAAGCAGCAATAGATGCACGCGTAAAGGGGACAATTTATGTGGTTTTTGTCGTTGAGAGCGACGGTTCATTAAGCAATATCAATGTGTCTCGGGACTTGGGATATGGTACAGGTGAAAATGCGGTCAATCTGATAAAAAGGGCTCCAAAGTGGAAGCCTGGGCTTAAGGATGGTGTGCCTGTAAGAGTAGAATATTCTTTCCCTATCCGGTTGGATCTGACTAAATGACAAAGAGAAGCCTGTTAACAGGCTTCTCTTTGTCATTTAGTATTGAGATTTGTCATTGTTAACTCTATCCCGATATGGACAAAACTGTGGACCATCTTGACTGCGTGCTCAATCAATGCGGGCAGCTCTTTTTGTTCTTCTTTGTCAAAAGGCCCCAAGACGTAATCAACCTGTCTACCTTTTGGGTAGTTGTCTCCTATGCCAAAACGTAACCTGGGGTAGGCTTGTCCTCCGCATAGGGCTTCAATGGACTTTAGTCCGTTATGTCCGGCGGCCGAGCCTTTTGGTTTTATACGTAGTGAACCAAAAGGGATAGCTAGGTCATCGACGATTACCAAGACATTCTGTATAGGTACTTTAAGTTGTTGCATCCAATAATTGACGGCTTTACCGCTGAGATTCATATAGGTAGTCGGTTTGATCAAATAGACATTGTGTCCTCGCTGCTTAAACTCCGTGTAGTAAGCGTGTTTTAACGTAGACCAGGACGAGCCTGCTTGGTTAGCCAACTCGTCTGCTACCATAAAACCAATATTGTGTCGGGTATCTGCATATTCCCGTCCGATGTTTCCTAGACCAACAATCAAATAGTTCATGGCTGTAAAAGTAAAAAGTAAAAAGTGAAAAGTAAAAAAAAGAGCACCGGAATCTCCGATGCTCTTTATAATAAATACTCAGTACTAAATACCGAAATTATTTCTTTTTGCCTCCTTGAGCTGCTTTCGCTGCTTCTTGCTCTGCTTGACGTAAAGCACGAGACATGATTACTGAAACGATTGTATCGTCTGAGTTGTTTAATACTTTAGCGTTCTCTAATGTTACTTGGCGCACGCGGAAAGATTTACCAACTTCTAGAGACTCCATAGGAACCTCGATCTCTTGTGGAAGATTGTTAGGTAATGCTTTAACACGAAGGTTACGTAATTTTTGAACTAATTTACCCCCCATTTTAACACCAGGAGAAGTTCCTGTTAATTTGATTGGGATGTTTACAGATACTTCTTTGTCATCGAATAACTCTAAAAAGTCAACGTGCGTAACTTGATCTGTTAATGGGTGGAATTGTGCTTCTTGAACGATAGCTCTTACTTTTTTACCGTCGATGTTCAATTCAACGAAAATAACATCAGCAGTGTAAAGAACTGGTTTCAAATCAGCTGCGGATACAGAAAGGTGAGTTTGTTCTTTTCCTCCATAAAGAACTGCAGGAACCTGTCCTTCGTAACGCAATCCTTTTGCATCTCTTTTCCCTACGCTCTCTCTAAGAGAACCGCTAATAGCAATTGATTTCATGTTGTTTAAAATATTAAAATATGAGGTGCAAAAGTAATGAAAAATTATGAGAACGCAATCCTTTTTGACTTTTTGTAAAAACCGTAATACATTAGCTGTTTTTTCTTTATTAAAAATTTTATGTATTTATATTTGAGTTGTTTAAAAAAAACAATTAACTTTAAATCTTGGGAACCTAAAATAATCATAATAAACATGGAAAAACAACATACTTCAAGACGTGATTTTATTAAAAAGTCATTGATTGGAGCCGCAGCATTCACTATTGTGCCACGGTTTGTATTGGGTAAGGGGTATTTGGCTCCGAGTGATCATCTGACTAAAGGTGTGATTGGTGTTGGGTCGATGGGGCGTGGACATTTCGGTTACGCAGGCACAAAAACAGTCGCCATATGTGATGTAGATACGAGACACTTGGCTCTAGCGCAGAAAGCATTGGGTGGAGGCGTAAAAGAACATCACGATTTTCGCGATTTGATTGCCAATCCAGAGGTAGATATTGTACATATCGCAACTCCTCCGCATTGGCATGGTTTAATGGCGTTGGAAGCTGCCCGATCGGGTAAGGATATTTGGTGTGAGAAGCCGATGACAAGAACCATAGGTGAGGGTAAAAAGGTTAAAGAGGCCATTGCTCAACACGGTAATATATTCCGTTTGAATACATGGTTCCGTTTTGATGCTAATTTTTACGGTATGAATGTACCTGTTAAAAAGATCAAGAAAGTTGTTGATACAGGTATGTTGGGATGGCCTTTGAAGGTTACTATAAGTAAGCATACAGGTTTTGATTGGAAGTTTTACTGGGTGGGTAAAGAAAACCTACCGGTTGAACAGGCTCCCAAAGAGTTGGATTATGAGATGTGGTTAGGACCAGCTCCATATAAGCCTTATAGCACACATCGGGTACATACGACTTTCCGGGGCTACTGGGATTATGATGGAGGGGGATTAGGTGATATGGGACAGCACTATTTGGATCCTGTACAGTATTTCTTAGGTAAGGATAATGAAAGCCCTGTTAAAATAGAAGTGGACGCGCCTCAGCAACATGCTGATGCAGTGGGTACTTGGCGTAAGATCACTTATACGTATGCGGATGGCTGTCAGATTATATTGGATGGAGAAGGAACAGAAGTAGGTAAGGCTTATATAGAAGGACCTAAAGGTAAGTTGTATAGAGGTTTTGTTTCTGATATTCCTGATTTGGAACGCAAATTGGCTCAATACCCGGATCCAGCCCCGCAAATGACAGATTTTGTCGAAGCCGTACGTACAAGACAAAAATTTGCCCTTAACGAAGAGAATGGTTACTATTCTTGTACGTTGGTAAATCTAGGCTTGGCTGCTTTGCGCCTTAATAGAACGTTGCATTATGATTCAGCTAAGCAAGAGTTTGTAAATGACGAAGCTGCTAACCGTTTGATCAATCAACCTATGAGAGGTCCTTGGACTTTTTAACCTGAAATAAACACATGAAAAAGATTTTTAATACTATATCTATATTGTTGTTGTTGCAGACAGCATCCTATGCACAACAGCCTGCTAACCGTACAACTGCTACCAAGATTGCAGATGTCCTGGCACAGCAACCTGCCGCAGAACAATCTAAGTTTTTGGCAGCGATGAAAGAATTGGAAGGGTTTAACTCGGATGATGTTGTTGCTTTGTTGCAAGGTTTGAAGCCTCAAGGCGGGAATAATGCATCTATCGAATACGCTACAAACTCTTACGCTTTCTACGTCATGCAACCCGGTAAGGATGCCCTGCGGGAGAAGTATGCGAAAGGTTTGTTGGGGGCGTTGGACAATTTGAAGGATCAAAATAACAAAGCTTTTGTATTTGAGTTGCTTAAGTTTTGTGGAAAAAATGAGTCTGTAGACAAGGTAGCCACTTATCTGAATGATGCTTATTTTGCTGAAAAAGCAGCGCGTGTGCTTAGCGCCATACATACACCAGAAGCTGCTGTGGCTTTGAATAAAGCTTTGGCGGGTAGTGTTACCGAACAAACGGCTACGGCTATAATAGGTGCGCTTGGTGAATTGCGGTCTAAAGATGCTGAAGAGCGAGTTATTGCATTGATCGGTCAGTATCAATCGGAGAATTTTCAACGAAATGCGTTGACAACATTGAGTAAAATCGGTGGGGAAAAGTCTTACGATACCTTCTATGGAAAAGCTAAATCAACAAATTATACTTTTGATAAGTCCAATGTTGCTGCATTGACACTGGAATATGCGAATGTGTTGGCGTATAATGGTAAGAAAGATTTAGCGTATAAGTTGGCTTCTGCTGTATTTGCTGAAGCGCAAGATCCTAAAGCTATTGGTGCACGTGTTGCAGCTTTGGAGCTAATGAGCCGTCTAGAGCCGGGTAAGCAGAAAAAAAATCTGTTGAAGTTGTCTACGGGTGAGAATGCTATTTTGCGAAATGTAGCATTGGGTCTTCTGGGATCAGATGCTACGGCATCGGATATTAAGAAGATTGCGTCATCGCTGACTAAATTGTCACCCGAGGCTCAAGAAAGTGTATTGAATTTTTTAACTAAAAAAGATGCAACAGCAGCTATTCCTGTGATCGAAAAGAGCCTAAAAGCTGTTAAAGATCCAGAATCTCGCATCGCTGCTTACAATACATTATCTGCTTTGAGTAAGGGTACAAATACTTCTTTTGTTATTAAACAGCTTGCAACAGCAAATGAAGCGGAGGTTAATACCTTAAAAACACTTTTGTTAACGGCTAAGGGAGCGAATACAGTTTCCGAAATCAATAAAGCGATTTCTGGCGCTGATGAAAAGACAAAATTGGCCTTGTTGGATGTGTTATCTAAGCGTTCCGATAAAAATTCTGCGAAGGAAGTGTTTGCGTTAATTGAACAGGGTAGTCCTGCTGTCCGATCAGCAGCATATAAAGCATTGCCTAATGTTGTTAACGATGCTGATTTTGAAGCTGTCGTTAATGTGTTGGGGAAAGCCGAGGGGGACGATGTGAAATCAGCACAACAAGCTGCTATAGTCGCGTTAAGAAATAATGGTAACAAGGCTGCTATTATTCAACGCCTCTCTGCTACCATTTCTAGATCTCAGGCACCTTCTGCCGCTCGATTGTTTCCTGTTTTTGCCGGAGAAGGTGGAGAAGAGTCTTTAAAGACGGTAAAAGGGTATGTGGGAACGGGAAATCCACTTAAAAATGATGCGGTACAAGCGTTAGCGAGTTGGTCTAATACTTCTTCATTAGATGAATTAACGACGTTGCTTCGCACAGAAAAAGACGCTGCCCTGTTTAAAACTGTTTTTTCTGGTTTTATAAAGCAGTTGAACGCAAGTGGGATTAAGAATGAACAAAAGACGTTGTTGTTAAGAGATGCATTTGAATATGCACAGACCAAAGAGCAACGTAGTTCGGCGCTTTCGGCTATGAAAGCGACGGGTACTTATCCTGCGCTTGTTTTTGCAAGTAAGTACTTGAATGATGCAGAGCTTAAGGGGGTGGCTACTGATGTCGTGATGAATATTATAATGGATAATAAAGCTTTTGTAGGAACGGATGTCCGTAACTGGTTGCAGATGGCTGAAGGCAATCTGTCTGGAAGCGAAAGTTCTTATTTGAAAGAAGCTATTGTGCGACATTTAACGGAAATGCCTGCCAGAGAAGGTTATATTGCTTTGTTTAATGGGAAAGATCTCACCGGTTGGAAAGGGTTGGTAGAAAATCCCATTAAGCGCGCTAAAATGACTCCCAAGGAACTCGAGCAGAAGCAAATAGAAGCGGATAAAAAAATGCGAGAAAGCTGGTCTGCGATCAATGGAGATCTGGTATTTGCGGGTCATGGCGATAATATTGCGACGGTAAAGCAGTATGGAGACTTTGAGTTGCTATTGGACTGGAAGTTGGATAAAAACGGCAAGGAGCCGGATGCTGGTGTTTATTTAAGAGGAACTCCGCAGGTACAGATCTGGGATATTTCGAGGACGAATGTAGGTGCTGAAGTCGGATCTGGAGGTTTGTACAATAATAAATCTAATTCGAAGCCGCTAAAAGTTGCAGACAATCCGCTGGGTGAGTGGAATAACTTTAAAATCCGCATGGTCGGTGAGAATGTATGGGTGTGGCTCAATGGTGAGTTGGTTGTGGATAATGTGCCTTTGGAGAATTACTGGGATAGAAATCAGTCCATATTTCCAACAGAACAAATTGAATTACAGGCTCACGGATCCCGGGTTTGGTATAGAGATGTGTATTTGAAAGAATTGCCGCGGAAAGTTGTTTATACGCTAAGTGACCAAGAGAAATCAGAAGGATTTGAAATGCTTTTTGATGGTACAAATTTGGATAAGTGGACATCGTCTCCTGCGTATGAAATCAATGAAGAAGGTGTCCTGCGCTCGAACCCTACAGCAAAATTTGGTAAAAATATTTATACCAAAGAGCAGTATGGGGATTTTGTGTACCGATTTGAGTTTAAATTGACTCCAGGAGCTAACAATGGTGTTGGGATACGTGCTCCTTTGGAGGGAGATGCAGCTTATCTGGGCTATGAAATTCAGATCCTAGATGATAATGCAGAGGTCTACAGTAAATTGAAGCCTTATCAATATCATGGATCTGTATACGGTATCATTGCTGCCAAAAGAGGTTCTTTGAAGCCAATGGGCGAATGGAATCAGGAGGAAATCCGTATACAGGGTGATAAAATTAAAGTAACTGTAAACGGTCAGGTGATTGTGGATGGTGATATTAAGGCGGCAGCAAAAAGCGGTGCCGCAGATGGAAAGAATCATCCAGGGTTAAAAACCAATACGGGCCATATTGGATTTTTAGGACATGGTACAGAAGTGTTCTTAAGAAATATCCGGGTCAAAAAACTATAAAAACTTATGTGATTGTTTGAAGTCGCCTCGAGGTAGATTCGGGGCGACTTTTTTTGTTTTTACTCGATCTCACATTATGGTATGTTTTTTGTAAACTTTTAGTTTGAAAGCCTTATTAACGCACTAACTATATGTGAAAAAGGCCATCTGTAAATTTGCAGATGGCCTTCTTGGATTCTAAAATAAGGTGTATTGCTATTATTCGACGACGAAAAGTTCTGCAATAGAAGCGTGTTCATTTACATTTTTAATAGCTTTGGCAAATAGTTCTGCCGTAGATAGGACTTTTATCTTTGAACAGACTTTTGATCTTTCGGGATCCAACTGTATGGTGTCGGTAACAATCATCTCTGTTAATACCGAGTTTTCAATAGTTTCGTATGCCTTGCCTGATAATACCGCGTGTGTACATACCGCTCTAACGGAGTTTGCTCCATTTTCCATAATTAAGGCGGCTGCCTTTGAAAGCGTTCCTGCAGTGTCGCATATGTCATCCATCAGTACAACATCTTGCCCTGTAACATCACCGATGATTGACATCGATTCAATTTCATTGGCACGTTTGCGTCGCTTGTCGCAGATGATTACTTCTGCATTAAAAAACTTAGCGAAAGTACGTGCGCGGTAAGAGCCACCCATGTCTGGCGAAGCGATTGTTAGATTGGGTAGGTTCAGCGACTTGATGTAAGGGACAAAAATCACAGATCCATCTAGGTGGTCTACTGGAATGTCAAAAAAACCTTGTATCTGAGCGGCGTGAAGATCCATTGTCATAATGCGGTGGGCTCCGGCTGCTGTGATAAGATTGGCAATCATCTTAGCGCCTATAGCTACACGGGGTTTGTCCTTACGGTCTTGACGTGCATAACCGAAGTAAGGGACCACGGCTGTGATGTAGTGTGCAGAAGCGCGCTTTGCTGCATCAATCATCAATAATAATTCAAAAAGATTGTCTGTGGGTTGGCTGGTGGACTGAATCAAGAATAAGTCGGCTCCGCGCACAGACTCGTTGTAGAAGGGTTGAATCTCTCCGTCACTGAATTTGGCGAGTGTTTTGTCTCCTAGAGGTTTTCCATATGCGGAAGAGATCTTTTCAGCAAGTTCTTGTGTGCCAGAACCGGCAAATAATTTAACCGTATTGAATTGCGAAGGCATGGTTTAAATATATTATGTATTTAAAATGTTTGGGCAAAGTTAGAGAAATGATATTGAAATAAAAAGCTAAAGATAGCGCTTCGATTGCCTTGTAGATAATGTATAAAAAAAAGAGAGTTACAATCTGTAACTCTCTTTTGTTGTCCGACCTGGATTCGAACCAAGACAAACAGTACCAAAAACTGTCGTACTACCCTTATACTATCGGACAATCATTCATTTATCAAGCATTTTGTGTCGTTGTTTCCGTGTTTGATGATGCAAATATACACCTGTTTTTTATAAGTGCAAAACTTATTTTCATTAATTTTGTTTTAGCTTGATTTTCAGAGTTATATTTTTTGTCTTTATTTGAGCTTTTCTAAAAAGCTTCTTTTTTTTTAGAAAGTTTCCGTATTGTTGATTCGTTTTAACTCTTTATGATGTCAATATGCTTACTTCGGGACGTTCAATGGACATCAAAAACTTTTTTCATGGAGTTATTCTTTACTAATGGCATTCGAGAGCTTTCCGGATAACATCGGGATCGGTTCATCTCTGGTGATGATCCGCAACCCGGCAGATCATGAAAGTTTTTAAGGATAATCTTTGTTAAATATTAATTTGTTATTCTTTTGTAACGATGTAATCCTTATTTTCGAAGCGAAGTTTAGGGTTTGACCTCATACGACTTAAAGTTGTTTCTGTTCAATTAAAACCCGAAAGTCTTTTGAAAAGCAATTTATAGTATGATGAATTATAACAAGATTAATAATCTTTTAGGATGGTTTTGTGCCATTGTCGCTACATTGGTGTATGTTATCACCGCTGAGCGTACCACGAGTTGGTGGGATTGTGGTGAGTTTATCGCGTCGGCATATAAGATGCAGATCGTGCACCAGCCTGGGGCGCCTTTGTTTTTGATGGTGCAGAATGTGTTTTCAAACTTAGCTATGGGAGATAAAACACAGATTGCCTATTGGATGAATATTGGTTCGGCTGTTTCTTCAGGTTTGACGATTTTATTCTTGTTTTGGTCTATTACTGCGTTAGGTCGCAAGTTGATCCTTGGTAAAGCAGATATTACAGTTCCTTTGGCGGAGAATGATGTCTTACGTATAATGGGAGCAGGTCTTGTCGGTGCTTTGGCCTATGCTTTTACCGATACATTCTGGTTCTCTGCGGTAGAATCTGAGGTGTATGCGATGTCTTCACTATGTACAGCGATTGTATTCTGGGCTATATTGAAATGGGAAGTCAGAGCGGATGAGGCTGGCGCAGATAGATGGTTGGTCCTTATTGCCTATGTAATGGGGCTTTCTATCGGCGTTCACTTGCTGAATTTATTGGTTATTCCAGCAATTGCATTGGTGGTTTATTTCAGAAGAAGTAAGGAAATTACGACTAAGGGGGTTATAAAATCGCTTTTGATTGGTGTCATTGTGTTGGCTTTGATATTGTGGGGAGTGATACAGTACTTGATTAAATTTGCTGCTTTCACGGATTTGTTCTTTGTAAATACACTAGGAATGGGCTTTGGTACTGGGGTCACTGCCTTTGTACTGCTGATCGCTGGGGGTATGGTGTACGGAATCTGGTATTCTATCAAAAAGGTAAAGCCTATTCTTAATATCGCATTGATCTCATTGGGCTTTGTGATTTTCGGCTACAGTTCTTTTACGATGATATTGATTCGTGCAAAAGCGAATCCTACGTTGAACAACTCTGATCCTGATAATGCATTTAGTTTCTTGAGTTATTTGAACCGTGAGCAATATGGTGATGAGCCCTTATTTAAAGGACGTTTTTTTGATGCAAAGCCTATTGATATATTCGAATCGGGTCAGATATACCGTAAGGATAAGGATAAATATGTAGTCGCGAAAAAGAAGACGGATTATAAATACGATAGAGAAACTCTGTTTCCACGTATTTATAGTGAAAAGAGTGATCATCCAACATTTTATAGACAGTACCTCGGGCTGGGACCTGATGAGCAGCCTACCTTTGCTGATAATTTAAAGTTCTTTTTTGGGTATCAGATCGGACATATGTATGGCCGTTACTTTATGTGGAACTTTGTCGGTAGGCAGAATGATGTGCAAGGGCATGGTTCTGTTTTGGAAGGTAATTGGATTTCTGGAATTAAACCTATCGATAACGTGTTTGTGGGAGGGCAGTATGATTTGCCTGATTCGGAAAAAGAGAATCCGTCGCGCAATACCTATTTCTTTTTGCCGTTGCTGTTGGGCTTGATCGGCGCATATTGGCATTTTGGAAAGAATCAACGGGATGCGGGTGTCGTGATGTTATTGTTTTTCTTTACGGGGTTAGCGATTGTATTATACTTAAACCAAACCCCGTTACAGCCTAGAGAGCGTGATTATGCCTATGCGGGCTCTTTTTATGCGTTTTCAATTTGGATTGGACTTGGAGTTCTTGCGCTTGCAGATTTCTTGAGTAAAAAAGTATCTGCCAAAACTGCTGGAATAGTTGCTTCTGTGGTCGGTCTATTTGCAGCGCCGGTGTTATTAGCGTCTCAAAACTGGGATGATCACGATCGGTCACATAAGTTTTTGGCCAGAGATATGGCGAAGAATTATTTGGAATCTTGTGCTCCTAACGCCATTTTATTCAGTTATGGAGACAATGATACCTATCCACTGTGGTATGTACAGGAGGTTGAGGGATTCAGGACGGACGTGCGGGTTGTTAACCTCAGTCTTTTGTCTTCCGACTGGTATATGCGTCAGATGTTGGAAAAGGTAAATGACGCAGATGCACTCCCTATTAATATTGACCCGGAGAAATTTAAGGACGGCGTACGTGACGTTATTTACTATCAGGATTTTCAGATTCCGGGACATATTGAAGTGAAGAATTTGCTGGATATCATGTTGTCTGATAACGCACAGAATAAGGTGCAATTGCAGAGTGGTGACTGGGTGAATCTGTTGCCAACCAAAAATATGAAACTCACTGTTGATAAAAATGCAGTGCTGGCTAATAAAGTAGTGCCAAAGGGTTGGGAAGATGCGATTGTAGATACGATGCAATGGACTTATTCCATGAACTATGTGAGTCGTGCAGAGTTGTCTTTAATGGCTATACTGGCGAATAATAATTGGAAGCGTCCTATTTACTTTACTTCTACTACGCCTGAGGTCAATTATATCGGTCTGGATAAATATTTGGTTTCCGAAGGGTTCTCGATGCGCTTGATGCCTGTTAGTATGGCGGATAGTGCTTCGGAGGAGGGTTTTGCTCCGGTGACAGATGTCGATGGTCTGTACAGCAACATCATGAATAAATATAAGTGGGGGAATATAGGAAAGTCGTCTTATCTAGACCCCGATTCTTACCGTTATATCAGTTTGTATGTCAGTTCAATCTTTGGTGAGACAGCTCAGAATTTATTGCACGAAGGTAAGAAGGAAGAAGCTCGTAAAGTGGTGTTAAATGCATACGACAATATGCCTAAGAAAACCTATCAGATGAGTGAGCCAATGAGTTATGTGCTGTTGGTAGATGCTATGTATAAGACAGGGGAGTCGGCCAAAGCAAAAGAAGTTGCATTACGACATTTAGCTTTTATAGGAGATAACATGCGCTATTATACTTCGAATAAATTGTTGACGAATTTGGGATCAGAACGAAATGTGCGTTTAGGTTTAATGGGGCTTCAGCGCTATAAAATGATAGCAGACGAGAGTAAAGATGCTGATGTTCAAAAGTCCGTGGATGGACTGCTAAAAGAGTTCGGTTACTTCTTTGGTGAAAAATAATATTTAATCTTATAAAAAACAGGACAGCCACTATATTTTAAGTGGCTGTTCTTGTTTTTATGGTTTTTTACTTTCAAAATGTATTATATAAAATACACCTATTTAGCGAAGCACAAACAATCATCAGTCCGCCAGCTGTCGGATGACAGATAAAAAACAAAATTATACACATATGAACGAAAAAAAAGCCTATTTTTGGCTAAATATTCCCGTAATGAAATATCCATTTATCAAAAGCGGCACAGGCAAGAAGGAAAATAATGTGGATATTCCATATGACCTTTAAAAGACAAGTTATTACAGATGAAACAATCTATTTTATTAGACGGTCCCAAGTTTCAAATAACAATCAAGAGATTGTGTCAGCAATTGATTGAAAATCATGGTGATTTTAGTAATGCAGCTTTAATAGGAATCCAACCTAGGGGTACTTATCTGGCCAATAGAATTGCTAAAGAGTTGAAAGAAATGATAGGAAGGGATGTCGATACTGGAATCTTAGATATCACTTTTTTCAGAGATGATTTTCGGATGAAAGGTGCCACACCACTTTTGGCAAATAGTACGCAGATCGATTTTATTGTTGAAGGTAAAAATATCATTTTTATCGATGATGTTTTATGGACAGGGCGTACTATCCGGTCGGCGATGGATGCTATTCAAGCTTTTGGACGGTCAGAGGTCATTGAGTTATTGGTGCTTGTCGATCGTCGGTTTTCAAGACAAATTCCAATTCAACCCGATTATATTGGAATTCAAGTGGATTCTATTGATTCTCAAAAGGTAATCGTGAGTTGGGAAGAAGTGGATAAAGAGGATAGTATAGTGTTAATTACGGAGAAAAAATAAGAACGAACTAGCATTGTTAGTGCGTTTTTATTTTTAATTATCTTTGATGAGCTCGCGGGCTCGGTTTTTTAATTTTTACTTTGAAAAAATGTCAACAACAGCAGAACAGTTAAGTACACGACATCTACTTGGTATCAAGGGCCTGACTGAAAGTGATATTCAACTTATCTTAGATACAGCAGCTAATTTTAAGGATGTATTGAATAGACCTATAAAAAAAGTACCCTCTTTGCGTGATATCACTATTGCGAATGTTTTTTTTGAAAACTCGACACGAACGCGTTTATCATTTGAGTTAGCGGAGAAGCGCTTGTCTGCAGATACGATCAATTTTGCTGCATCGTCTTCATCTGTCAGTAAGGGAGAGACGTTGATCGATACGGTCAATAATATTTTGGCGATGAAAGTTGACATGATCGTGATGCGGCATCCTTATGCAGGGGCTGGTGTTTTTCTGAGTAGACATGTCGATGCACAGATCGTTAATGCCGGAGATGGGGCTCATGAGCACCCTACGCAAGCTTTATTAGACTCCTTTTCTATAAGGGAGCGTTACGGAGATGTGGCTGGCCGTAAAGTTGCTATCATCGGTGATATTCTACACTCGCGTGTAGCGCTATCTAATATTCTATGTCTTCAAAAGCAAGGGGCTGAGGTGATGGTCTGTGGCCCCACTACTTTGATTCCTAAATATATTACTTCATTGGGGGTGCGTGTAGAGCATGATTTAATGAAGGCACTTAACTGGTGTGATGTAGCTAATATGTTGCGTATTCAGTTAGAGCGACAAGATATAGCTTATTTCCCTTCCTTGCGCGAGTATTCTATGCTGTATGGTTTGAACAAAGAAATACTAGATTCTTTAAATAAAGAAATAACCATTATGCATCCTGGGCCTATTAACAGGGGGGTGGAAATTACATCGGATGTTGCGGATAGTAAACATTCGATTATATTAGACCAGGTCGAAAATGGTGTCGCTGTACGTATGGCAGTGCTTTATCTATTGGCAGGAAAAAGAGGGTAAAGGTTGTTAAACCTTTGTTAAATATTGATAAGCCATCAAAATATTGATGGCTTTATTTTTACCTTTCCTGTTGGATGACGCGTTGTGTGCTATAGGCGAGTAGCGACGTCCCGTGAGAGTTATTAACAGGTGTTAACAACTTTTGGGCAAAACTTGATATTGATGCCTTAATTTAGTATACTGAATAAAAAGTATCAACTTAAAAGCGGATTCTGGCATAATAAGTGGTAGAATCAGACTATTTTGAATTTTATAACACACATAAAGATTTAAGCACCGATATGTACAAAAAGATTTACGGATTAGGGGTCGCATTGAGCTTAATGACTTTGCCTACATTTGGTCAGCAAACGGCTTGGCAGGACATTAATAAGGCTTATAAGACGGGATTGGAATTGTTTGAGAGAGGTAAATATAGCTCTGCGACGAAGCAATTTGATAAAGTCGAGCAGTTGCGTACCAAATCTACCCTTCAATTGGATGAAACCGAAGAGTTGACACTAATAAAAGAAGGCGTACGTTTTTACCAGGCAGTATGTGCTTTAGAATTGGGAGATTCTGACGCAGAGGTACAGTTTTTAAAATATATCAAGGACTACCCTTCCAGTGCAAATTCTAAAGCTGCTTTTTTTCAGATTGGACGTTCGTATTACGCCAAAAGGGATTACATAAAGGCGATTGAGTGGTTTACAAAAATTGATTCCAAAAATTTGGCTGGAGCGGAAAATACGGAATATCGGTTTAAATTGGGATATGCCCGTTTCATGACCAACGACTATAAGTCGGCAAAGCCGTTGTTTGAGAAGCTTAAGGATGAACGTAGCCAGTTTCAAGAAGCATCAATTTATTATTATGCCTATTTGTGCTATTTGGACGCAGAATATAAGACTGCGCTGAATGAGTTCGAGCGTTTGAATGGCTCGAAGACCTTTGCGAATAGCTACCCTTATTATATTACGGCATTGTATTTCCTGGATAAGCGCTATGACGATGTATTGAGCTATGCATTGCCAATCTTGCAGACGACCAAACAGGAGCACGAAACTGAAATGTTCAGGGTAATCGGAGCTACCTACTTTATAAAAGGTGATTTAGCAAAATCTAAAGAGTTTTACGATAAGTTTCAGGCTCAGGATCAAGGGAAGACACAAAATAATCAAGATAGCTATCAAATCGGATATATTGCTTACAAATTGAAGGATTATCCAAAAGCAATTTCGGAGTTGGAGAAGCTGACTGAACCGGATGCATATTACCAAAGTGCTATGGTGACTTTGGGTGATGCTTTCCTAAAAACCGATAATAAGCAGAGTGCTCGTAATGCTTTTTTTAGAGCCTCTAAATTGGATTTTGACCCGCAATTGAAGGAGGAGGGATTGTTTAATTATGCGAAGCTCTCCTATGAACTGGACTTTCATCAAGTGGCCTTGGATGCGATACAGGAGTACCTGGATACCTATAAGCAAACGAAGCGCAAAGAGGAAGCGAATACATTGTTAGCAGAAATTCTTTTGAGTACGAAGAGTTATCGTGCGGCAGTTGACGTTCTGGAGTCTATCGATCGTACCTCCAAAGAGACAAAGAGTGCGTATCAGAAAGTAACATATTACCGTGGTTTGGAGTTTTACAATGAGCGTGCATTTGAAAATGCGATCTCCATGTTTATGCGTTCTGAAGCGAATCGTTATGACGAAGACATCTATGCTTTGTCCAACTACTGGAAATCGGAAGCTATGTACGAAGTGCGTAAATATAAAGAGGCTGTAGCAAGTTTTAATAAGTTTTTGCAGCTTCCTGCTGCACGCAATACGGATGTTTATCATTACGCAAATTATGCATTAGCTTATGCGGCATTCCGGAACGATAATTTTAATACTTCTGCCAATTATTTTGAGCGCTTCTTAGCAGGTGGAGGGAAGGATGGAATTGAGCTAAATACCCGTAATGATGCAATCGCCCGTCTGGCGGATTCTTATTTTGCGACCAAAAATTATGCTAAGGCTATGTCTTATTACGATCGCCTAATAAGTTCGAATGCGCAGAGTCAGGATTATGCGCTGTTCCAGCGCGGGATTATCCAAGGACTTCAAGGTAATAGTGATGCGAAGCTAGCCACATTAAATTCTGTTATTGCGAAGTTCCCCAAATCGAACTATGCGGATGATGTTGCTTTTGAAGTGCCATATACCTATTTCTTAATGGGCCAGTATGATAAGGCTATTTCGGGATTACAGTCTATGGTAGAAAAATACCCGCGTAGTTCGTATGTGCCACGTGCGCTATTGACTATCGGACTGGTGCAATATAATCAGGACAATAATGACGCCGCATTGGCTACTTTCCAGCGTGTTGTGAATCAATATGCTACAACCGACGAAGCAAAACAGGCTATACGTTCGATTGAAAACATCTATTTGGACAAAAATGATGCTACTGGATATATTAAGTATGCTACATCGACAAACATAGGGAATTTATCTACCTCTGAACAGGATGCACATACTTTCGCTGTAGCAAAAAACCTCTTTGATAGACAAAATTGGCAGGGAGCTGTCGAAGCAACAAACGCTTACTTTGACAAATTTCCTAAACCTATCCAAGAGAAGTTTGCTCGTTTTATCCGTGGCGAAAGTTATGCTAATCTAGGAAAGGATAAAGAGGCATTACATGATTTCAATATTATTATGAATGATTGGACTTCTGCTTATACAGAGAAAACTTTGCTCAGTGTTTCTAAGCTGCATCTCCGTAATAAAGCTTATAATGAGGCTGTACAGGTCTTGAAGAAACTGGAATTAACGTCGGAATATAAAGAGAACTACGGTTTTGCCATTAAAAATTTATTGGTGAGCTATTTTAATATAGGTGACTATATCGAGACGTTGAATTATGCAAACTTGTTGAAAGGATATGAGAAGTCTTCGGAAGAGGATATTGCTTTGGCACATCTGTATGCTGCAAAGGCCTATCTAGCGACGACGAAATGGGCAGATGCTACTAAGGAGTTGAATTTGGCGGCCTTGAAGTCGAAGACGGAGACGGGCGCAGAGGCGCGCTATTTAGTGACCGAGCAACAAGTAAAGGCAAAGCAGTATGATAAAGCTATTGAATCAGCTTTTGATATTTCTAACACATTTTCGTCGTATGATTACTGGGTCGCAAAAGGGTTTATCCTGATGGCAGATGCTTACGTTGGAAAGGGTGATAAGTTTCAAGCTAAAGCTACTTTAGAGAGTGTGATTGATAATTACGAGAATAAAGAAGATGGCATCTTGAAAGCTGCCAAAGAACGTTTACAAAAGCTTAAATAAGAAGAAATAGGAAATAAGATGAAACCGAGTCCGATGCGGTCGGACGAGCTCTCATCGGCCATAAAGAAGTATAATTAGATGAAGTTGCATAAAACAGTTTTTAAAAATTACGCAATAGTTGCATTGCTATTGGGGGCCGGATATCAAGGCTATGCTCAGCAAGATCCAACTAAGCCAGTAACGATAGATTCTTTTGATGTCGTACGTGATTATAAGCCTATTCTTGCGGACGCGGTAAAAATACGCCGTAGTCCTGATATGAGTAATAAGCGTAGTTATATGCCCAAATTGAGTTACGGGAGTGTGCCTGATAAAAAGTTGGATATCAATACCGGACTTAAAGAGCTTAATGTACAGCAACTGCCTTTTACGAAGACACAGGATATTACGAGTAATTATGTGAAATTGGGTGTTGGTAATCTAGGTACGATATTAGGAGAGGCGTACATCGCAGTGGAAGATTACCAGGATATGCGCTTTGGTGGATTTGTCAAGCATCTTAACCAAAAGGGCTCGTTGGATGATCAGAAATTCTCCAGACAGGAGGTCGGCGTTTTTGGCCGTCGTGTTTTATCGGCTTTTACCGTAGATGGAGTTTTGGGGTATAATAGATATGGTACCCGTTTTTACGGAATCCCGGTTGACGTAAATGGTTTGACGCTGAACCCTTCGCGGGAAGCGCAACGTTTTAATGATATTTATTTTACGGGCGAGTTGACCAGTAATTTTGATCCAAATAATGAAGAAGCACTTTCTTATTCGGCTAAGGTAGATGCCTATACGTATAAAGATAAATTTGAGGCCATCGAGAATTCTGTAGCATTGTCCGGATATCTGAATAAACGGTTGAGGACTTTTAATATAGGTGCTAATATGGCCGTGGATGTAAACTCGATAGGAGGAAGCTCAAATGTAGCGAAGGATACGAAGTTTAAGAATTCTCTTGCGAATATTAATCCTTACATCAGTCTGAAAGGAACAAACTATACGTTGACACTAGGGGCCAATATTGTTTCTGAATTTGGGGATAGTACACGTTTTAATGTGTTTCCATCTGCAGAAGTCGATTTTTCTCTTGTACCGGGATATATTCACCTTTTTGGAGGTATAAATGGTGGCGTACAAAAGGCTTCATTTAAGACTTTCTCCCAAACAAACCCTTACTTGGGGCCAGACTTAGCTTATCAGAATATGGTTGAGCGTCTGAATTTCTTTGGGGGTATCAAGGGAAATGCCGGTGCAACATTTGGCTACAAAGCGAAAGTTATGTACAAGTCGTTGGAAGGTATGCCGCTTTTTGTGAACAATCAAGAGCGTCCATTCCAATTTGATTTGGTTTATGATGGTAACGGCGATGACAAAGTGAAGTATCTTGGCGTTGAGGGAGAGATTAATGTACGCTTGTCTGAATTGGTCAATTTAGGCGGTAGATTGAATATTGAAAATTATACGATGGCTAATGAAGAGGAAGCTTGGTTTACACCAAAACTTCGTTTGGCAGCTAATGCTCGCTTTAATATCTCTGAAAAGCTGTATATCGATGCAGAGGCTTTATTTCACGGAATGTCTTATGCGAAGACTTATGAATATGATGCTAATGGTTTAGCTGTGTCGCCTTATAAAAAAGAAACTGTTCCTGAGTTTTTTGATTTGAGTGCTGGTGCGGAGTATAAGGCATTGTCCAATTTAGGGATTTTTGTAAAAGCCAATAATATTCTGAACAAAGAGTATCAAAGGTACATGTACTATCCTAAGTTGGGATTTAATGTGATCGGTGGCGTTAATTTTTCATTTTAATAAAAATAGATTATAACTTTGCACCTCACGGTGCTCTAGAAAAAGATGAATTTAGGAAGGCAAATACATACATTACTTAAGCGACAGACGTCCGTCTATGTGAATAGATTGGGGGTGTTTAAGCGTGTGCACACACCGGCTACTTTTGATGCTAAACGGCATGTCTTTTTGCCTCCTATTACTTTTATCGAGTTCGATAGTGTTGCAACCGATGGCTATGATTTCGTAACCTATGTACAACAGGCCAATCAGCTTGACCGTCATGAAGCCGAATTACTGGTTGAACAGTCTGTTGCTACTGTATTAGATAAATTGAATCAGTCGGGTCAGGTTAGCCTTGACAATCTCGGACAATTGATCAGTTACGGCAATTCGTACGTGTTTAAACCACTCGATCTCTCAGGTTTTAATTATACCGCAGTAGAGGACAATTTCTCTGCTGACGATAGCTCCATAGCCAAGGAGGATGTAGCGGTTGAGACACAACCAGCAACAGCAGTAACGGATGATTCGAAAACAAGTGAGCTTTTGAGTGAGGAAATTTCGGATGATGTAGTTAAATCCGAGCCCGGTGTTGCGCTGGAAAATATGCCGGATTCTGTTGAAGCAGAGACGAATATCCTTACAGAATCGGATGCACAAAATGATTTGTTGCCGTCTAATGAACGCAAATCAACAAGTGCTTACGTATATGCTTTAGTCGGAATTATAGCTGTAGTATTGTTAGGAGGCTTGTACTATTACAGTACATATATGCAACAAGGTCCTGTTGTGGAGACTGAGGAGCAAGTTATGGTACCGTTGGACAGCACGTTGACCGACACATTAGTGGCAGATCTATCTGTTGATTCGACTTTGATTACGCAAGATTCTGTGGCTTCATCATCCGATTTACAGCCTGATCAGGAGAAAAGCGAAGAAATCACTTCTCCTCCTGTCAACCATAGATATACTATCGTGATCGGTACACACCGAACACTTGCACAGGCTTATGAAGAAGCTGAAGCATTTAATAAAGATGGACATAAATCCGTTCGCGTGATTACTCCCAACTTGGCTAAGAATTTGAAGCGGGTCGTGTGGGACACTTATGCGAGCAAAGAAGAAAGAGATTCGGCTTTGCTATATGTGAAGAAACATATCAAGACAGACGCTTGGCCGGATGTGATTAAATAGAGAACATAAACCTGTAAACAAATATTTTTTTAACGCTATGTCATTATTACAAGGCAATCTACCCGTAGATACATTAAACCAAGTACAACAACAATCGGTACAACTTGCTACGCAACAAGAAAACCTGAATTTACTTCAGCTGATGATGAAGGGGGGCTGGATTATGATCCCGATTCTTTTATTGTTTTTCTTGGGACTCGTAATTTTTATCGAACGCTATATTACGATTCGAAATGCATCGAAGACAGATGGTAGTCTGATGGCACAGATTAAAAGCAATGTGCTTTCCGGTAAATTGGATTCAGCGATTGCGGTGTGCCGATCCAGCAACTCAGCTTTGGCTCGTATGTTGCAAAAAGGATTAACCCGTGTTGGTCGTCCCATTAAGGATATTGAAGGTGCTATTGAGAATGCTGGTAAACTGGAAGTAGCCCGTTTGGAGAAGAACATAAATATCTTAGGAATTATTGCAGGTATTGCTCCGATGCTTGGTTTCGTTGGAACTATTTTTGGAGTTATTCAGATCTTTCGTGATGTAGAGATTGCAGGGGGCATAGATATCGGTTCTGTTTCTGGCGGTTTGTACGTCAAAATGATTGCATCGGCTTCTGGTCTTACGATTGGTATTTTGGCCTATATCGGTTATCATATTTTAAATATGATGGTCGAACGTCTTATTTTAAAGATGGAAACTGAAGCGGTAGAATTTATCGATTTATTGGACGAACCTGGGGTTTAAATTTTCAAAGATGAATTTAAGGAATAGAAGAAATAGACCTACAGCAGAAGTGCATACAGCGGCACTGAATGACATCATGTTTTTCCTGATGTTGTTCTTTCTATTGGCTTCTGCCGTGGCTAATCCGCAGGTTGTAAAATTATTGCTTCCGAAATCAAGCGCAGGAGAGCAGTCTGTTGCCAAGAAAACGATCACGGTATCTATTACCAGTGATTTAGCTTATCATATCGATAAGCAAATCGTTCCGTATGAAGCTTTGGAACAGACTTTACAGGCACAGATCAATACCGGAGAGGAGGTGACTATTATGTTGTATGCAGATAGTACGGTGCCGATTCAGAATGTAATCGCTGTGATGGATGTTGCAAATAGATTGAAGATAAAACTGGTTTTAGCGACTGAACCTAAAAAGGATTAATAAAGCAATGCATCGATTGTATTAAACATTTGATAATGAATGCAGTCTAAGCTTTTAAAATATTAAGTACTATGTATTATCATCTCAAGGAAGAGAACAATATGCCAAAAGCGCTGGGATATTCGGCACTAGTAATGGCTATATTGGGTGTAATAAGCTTCTTTATCGTATTTGGACAACCTGAAATTCCTGAAATTGGCATGGGGGGGATAATAGTGAACTATGGGACATCTGATGAGGGAATGGGCGATGATTATATGAGTGTAGAGGAGCCATCCATGGATGAGAATGCAAACGATGTAAGACCGGATCGGATCGTCCCTACAGAAACACCTACACCAACACCGACCCAACAGGTAGCGGATAAGGTTGTGGCAACACAAGATATGGAAGATGCGCCTGCTGTAGCAAAAGCAGAAAAGGCGGTGAAAACTCCGGCTGCGGAGACTACTAAAGAAACGAAGAAAAGTACGCCTGCAGTAAATACAAACGCCTTGTATAAAGGAAAGAAAAATAACGGTACAGGTGCTGGGGACGGGACGGGGTCTACTCCTGGAAATCAGGGTTCTGAGTTGGGTGACCCTTTAGCTTCAAATTATGGTGAGGGTGGTTCCGGATTTGGTAATGCGATGATTTCTTTGGCCAATAGAAAATTCACAGTCGCACCAAAAATTGATGATAATGGACAACAAGCCGGGATCGTAGCGGTGGAGTTTAAGGTAGATAAGAATGGAGTGATTACTTATGCACGTGCTGGAGCTAAAGGAACTACTATTTCGGACGGTGCACTTTGGTCAAAATGTGAACGAGCGGTAAGAGGAGCCCGATTAAATCAGATCGCCAATGCACCTGATAGCCAAACTGGTATTATCAAGTTCAATTTCAAATTAAGATAAAAATCATTTATGTACACTTATACAGAGGCAATCGACTATCTATACAGTCGATTGCCTATGTTTACAAGGGATGGGGCTTCGGCCTATAAAAAGGACTTAGATCGTACTATAGCGCTCTGCGATGCATTAGGAAATCCGCAAAATAATTACAAAACTATTCACGTCGGAGGAACCAATGGTAAGGGCTCCTCTTCGCATATGCTGGCTTCTATTCTAGCTACAGCGGGATATAAGACGGGATTGTATACCTCACCTCATTTGGTTGATTTTAGAGAGCGTATTCGTGTCAATGGGCAGTTTATCGATGCACAATTTGTCGTTGATCATGTGAGTAATCAGAAGGGATTGATTGAGGAGGTGCAGCCCTCTTTTTTTGAAGCAACAGTGGCTATGGCTTTTGATTACTTCGCGCGCGAACAAGTGGATGTAGCCATTATTGAAGTCGGATTGGGAGGGCGATTAGATAGCACCAACATTATTCATCCAGATGTAGCCTTGATTACTAATATCGGCATGGATCATATGAATCTCCTGGGCAATAGCCTGGAAGAGATTACTGTTGAGAAGGCCGGAATTATTAAAGCAAATACGCCAGTAGTTATCTCTGAAAGTAACTCTATAACAGCTCCAATTTTTATAAATCGGGCAGCTGAATTGAATGCAGACTTGTTTTTTGCGGATCAATTTATTAAAGCCCGGTGTATTGAAAAGACCTCTACTTATCAAAAAATGGAAATTGTTTCAGCAGATTCTACGGAAGAATTTGAATTGGATCTGACGGGGTCGTATCAATTGAAAAACGTTTTAGGAGTTCTTGGCGTTGTTGAGCAATTACGAAAATTAGGTTATACCATTTCGACAGAGCAAGTACGATTGGGGCTTGCAGGAGTTCAACGTCGAACAGGATTACAAGGGCGTTGGCAAACCATATCTACAGAACCTTTAATCATTTGTGATACCGGACATAATGAAGATGGTATCAAGGAGGTGATAAAAAATCTGGAAGAACTACATTTTGAGCAACTGCATGTTGTTATCGGAGCGATGAAAGATAAGGACTTGGATCACATGTTGCCATACCTTCCCAAGGATGCTCATTATTACTTTTCTAATCCAGATATGCCTCGTGCTATGGTTGCTGAAGAGTTAGCCGAAAAAGCACTTTCCTACGGTTTGAAAGGTAATGTCTGTGGTACAGTGGAAAATGCCTTGAACACAGCGAAAGTCGCCTATCGCCAAGGTGATTTAATTTTTGTAGGTGGTTCTAATTTTGTAGTTGCTGAGGTACTTGCGAGTAATCAGTGACGAGTAACGAGTGATCAGTTATGTACTTGCCACTCGTTACTCCATCATTTTGTCTCCCTATTTCATTTCTTCTTTTAAGAAGCGTCCGGTCTCACTTTTTTTCTGTTTGATCAGATCCTCAGGTAAACCGGCAAACATTAACTGACCACCTTCTTTACCGCCTTCGGGACCCATATCGATAACCCAGTCTGCTGTCTTTATTACGTCGAGGTTATGTTCGATAATCAATACGGTATTTCCTCTATTCACTAATCTATTGATAACACCTAATAATATATTTACATCTTCAAAGTGTAAACCGGTGGTGGGTTCGTCTAGGATATAGAAGGTATTTCCGGTATCCTTTTTGGATAGTTCTGTAGCTAGTTTTACGCGCTGAGCCTCTCCTCCCGATAAAGTTGTCGAAGATTGGCCTAAGGTAATGTAGCCTAGACCTACATCCTCGAGGGTCTTGATTTTACGGTGTATGGATGGTATATGTTCGAAGAAAGCTACCGCATCATGGATACTCATGTCTAACACATCAGATATGGACTTGCCTTTATACCTGACTTCGAGGGTTTCCCGGTTGTAACGTTTGCCATGACAGGTTTCGCAGGGTACTTGCACATCCGGTAAGAAATTCATCTCAATGATTTTCATACCCGCCCCTTGACAGGTTTCACATCTTCCTCCTTTGACATTGAATGAAAATTGACCAGGCTTGTATCCTCTAATCTTAGCTTCAGGTAATTGTACGAATAATGTTCTAATATCGGAGAAGACTCCCGTATATGTAGAAGGATTTGAACGCGGCGTACGTCCGATGGGACTTTGGTCTATTTCAATAACCTTATCAATATGTTCAAGCCCCGCTATACTTTTGTAAGGCATAGGGGTGGCTTTTGCCCGGAAGAAATGCTTATTCAGAATAGGGTATAAGGTACCTGTGATCAAGCTCGATTTTCCGGAACCAGAAACTCCTGTGACAAGTATGAGTTTTCCCAAAGGAAAATCCACTGACACATTTTTTAGATTATTTCCAGTGCTACCTTGTAGTGATAAGGTGTGCCCATTTCCTGAGCGACGTTCTTTTGGTAGTTGAACTTCCTTCTTGCCGTTCAAATAATCTGCCGTCAAAGAGTCTGCTTGGAGTATTTGTTTAGGCTTACCTTGTGCGACGACCTGTCCACCATGGATGCCCGCAGCAGGCCCCATATCAATGACATAGTCCGCATGCAAGATCATATCTTTGTCGTGTTCGACAACAAGGATAGAATTGCCGATATCGCGAAGGTTTTTTAAGGAATTAATGAGGCGCTCATTGTCTCGTTGATGAAGACCTATACTAGGTTCGTCAAGGATGTATAATACATTGACCAATTGGGATCCGATTTGAGTCGCTAGACGGATCCGCTGTGCCTCTCCACCAGAAAGTGTTTTGGAGGATCGATCCAAGGTAAGGTAGTTTAGACCTACATCCAAAAGAAATCCTAGACGTGTACGGATCTCCTTTAGTATTTCGACTGCAATTACCTTTTGTCGCTCGTCTATACGGTCTTCGATATTATCTAACCAAGCCATCAATGAAGATATATCCATTGCAGCAAGTTCACTGATATTTTTATTGTCTATTTTGAAGTGTAGGGACTCTTGCTTTAACCGAGCGCCATGACAGCTAGGGCAGCACACTTTTGTTCTAAAATCTTCCAATGCGGGAGCGTCGTCATTGGTTTTACCGGAGTATTCTTCTAACATCTTAAAAACACCGGAAAAACTGACTTTATATTCTCTTGCTCCGTAGGAACCGTAAGATACGGTCAAAGAAATTGGTTCGTCTGCACCGAAAAGTAAGGTGTCAATCTGTTCTTCTGTGAGTTTTTCGACAGGAGTAGTGAGTGTAAATTCAAATTTTTGAGCGACTGCTTTCAGGACTGCAAAATTCCAAGAGTCTCTAAAAGGTCCTAAAGGTACAATTGCTCCTTTTTGTATACTTAACTTACGATCCGGAATAACTGTTTTTTTATCAATTTCGAATATATAGCCTAAACCATCACATTTTGGACAGGCACCGTATGGCGAATTGAATGAGAACGTATTGGGCTGCGGTTCATCGTATGAAATTCCAGATTCGGCATCCATTAAATAGCGGCTGAAAAACTGCTCTTTTGTATTTTCTTTATTTGCTATCTTAATAATTCCTTTGGCCGATTTCATAGCCTGCAGTACAGATGTATACAGTCTTTTTCGGTCATCATGATCTACAATCAGTCGATCTACAACGATCTCAATGTCGTGGATTTTATAACGGTCGACCTGCATTTTGGGCGCCAGATCCAGTAACTCTCCGTCTACACGCACCTTGGTGTATCCTTGTTTACGTATTTGTTCAAATAGCTCCCGATAATGTCCTTTACGACCTTTGACAATTGGTGCAAGGATAAAAATAGCTTCATTTTTAAAGTCTTCTAAAATACGATCGACAATTTGATCTTCAGACATACGTTGCATACGTTTGCCGCTGACATAAGAAAAAGCTTCACTGGCTCTTGCATATAAAAGACGTAGAAAATCATATATCTCAGTGATGGTTCCGACAGTCGATCTGGGATTTTTACTGGTCGTCTTTTGTTCGATCGATATTACAGGACTTAAGCCCGATATTTTGTCTACATCGGGACGCTCCATACCTCCCAAAAATTGCCGACTATAGGCGGAAAAGGTTTCCATATATCGACGTTGTCCCTCGGCATATATGGTGTCAAAAGCTAAAGATGATTTGCCAGAGCCACTTAATCCTGTAATGACGACTAGTTCGTTTCTTGGGAAGGAAATATCAATGTTTTTGAGGTTATGTACCCGAGCCCCGAATACTTCAACTTCGTTTTGATCTCCTAAATCTACTGCTTTTGTTTTTGACATGGAACGTTAAATTTTTGCAACTTGCAAAGTTACTGAATATTAATCGGACTTTATAGGAAGGGCAATGTTATGGTTTTGTTTTTTGGAATCCTAGGGGTTTTATTTGTAAATTGGACCTGTTAAACCAGGTATGACGAAGAAATTAGATTTAAGTAAGCAGGAAAAGGAAATCATAGACCAAGCATTAATGCATTGGCAAAAACAGGGTTTACTGGAAGAAAATAAGGTTTTAGAACTACAGGAGAGCATAGATGAACGTAGTTTTGAATGGAAAGTCTTGGCGCGATATGCATTTTGGGTAGCGTTGGCTTCTTTGATTTTTTCAGTAGTTTCCTTATTCGCGGATGATATGTTGGTCCGTTTTGTAGAACGGTTTTATGAAACGCCGAATATTGTGTTTTGTTTTTTCTTTGCCGCTCTGGCAGCACTTTTCTATTTTTTAGGATTTCGGAACAAAAAGCTATATCCAGATAAAACGTTTTCCAATGAGACCCTCATGTTGGCTGGTTCTTTTTCTACCGCTGCAAGTATTGGCTTTTTAGGACAGGTTTTAGATCGTAATACGCACTACTTCACCATTCTATTTTTTCTTTCGATTTTGATTTATGCAATTTTGGCCGTAAAGTTAAAATCTAAACTGATTTGGGTGTTTACACTTGTGGCATTGGGGATTTGGTTTGCTACAGAAACAGCACTTCATAGCGAGTGGGGATGGAAGTTTTGGGGAATGAATTTCCCTTTACGTTTTACTATTTTTGGAGGTTTGCTTACTGCCTTTTCGATTTGGATTCAACCGAGATGGAGCACTTTGGCTTATTTTCAATCTACTAGTTTTGTTATTGGTCTTTTGTATACCATGATTGCACTATGGTGTCTTTCAATTTTCGGTAACTATAGTGATTTTGAAGCTTGGACTGCTATACGTCAGTACGAGATTCTATATTGGGGTATACTGGCTATTACGGTGTCTTTGGGGCTTGCCATATATGGCTTGAAAAAGAAGGATACGGTAATACGTGATATAGGATTTGTATTCTTCCTATTGAACCTTTACACGCGTTTCGTTGAGTACCTTTGGGATAATATTAATCGTACAATCTTTTTTCTGCTTTTAGCAATTTCATTTTGGCTTGTTGGACGATGGTCTGAAAAGATATGGAAGAAAAGAAGTGTCTAGAAAGTCTTAAGGCGGTTTCCAAGGTCCCCCTACTTCTGGCCTTCCCACCGACGGGAAATTCTTACCCACAGCAAAATCTAAGGAATTGCAGTCGGTAGCTTCACGTCTTGACCTCCATATGCTATTAGTTCGTTCCTAAAGCTGTTGCTTCACAGGCAATACTTATTTAGCTTGTAAGGTGCTACTAGCGCTAGCCGAGCAACCAAGCCTTAACCTTTTGGCTTCTTTTCTGTCCAGAGAAAAGGAACGGGTCCTGTCTCGGCTATGGAGCGGCATTAATCTTGATGCTGTAGGTAATGTCTACGCCTCCTGCTGCTAACATATCATGCACAGAGCAATATTTTTTCACAGCTAGCTCTGCGGCTTTTTGCGCCTTGACCTCGTCGATATTTCCTTTCAGCAAGAAACTGATGTGAATCTTGGTGAAAATGTTAGGGATTTCGTCTCTTCTTTGACCTTCTACCTCCACCTGAATGTCTTGGATATCCTGTTTTTGTTTCTGTAAAATAGTCGTTAAGTCGAATACGCTACAAGATCCTAACGCCATTAATACGAGTTCTACCGGGCGTACACCTTTCCCTTCTCCGCCTATTGAATCGGGGCCATCAATGTTAACTTTGACTGTTGAGGAGTCACTAGATGCTTCGAAATGTACTGCTTTATTGATTCTTTGTAATGTTGTTTTCATCGTCGTTGGATTTATTGTCTATCAAAATTATAGAAAATGACTATAATAAAAGAATAGTTGAGAAAAAAAGGTATATGGGCATATCGTTTTCTTATCGGATGGATGCAGCGTCCAGTCTGCAAAAAAAGAGCCTTTGTAATCACAATGGCTCTTTTAATAGTTAGGTGATCTTAAGGCATTTTGACTCCACGGTATTTTGTAGCATCTACTTTGTCGAGTTGACTGCCATATTTTGCATTGGTGGCTTCAATAAAGATGTTTGCCATGATTGCATATCCCATCGGGGTAAGGTGAATCCCGTCTAATGAAAATACGTTTCCAGTGATGTATTTATTACTAATAACGACTCCGTTGTAAACATAGCCATTCTTGACTTTGTTCAAGAACGAATGTATATCTGCTAGTGCAAGATTTCGGTTTTTAGCGACTTCTTGAATCTTCTCATTATATTGCGTAATACGTGTTTGTACTTCTACAACCTCTGCCTCGTCCAATACATATTTACTTTCAATGGGATTATTGGGATGAAGACCATAAGGGATTTTTAGTGCATTAGGCTTTCCTAATAAACCCGAAGAAGCAAAAGGCAGTACAAACATATCTTTGTCGGTAGCAGGTCTTGTCCCGGTTTTCGTTTCAATAAAGAGGGCAGTAACAGCCGGACCGCCTTGCGCTTGGGAGGCAGCACTCGCTGCTTGTAATAAGGCCTGTCTGGTCACTGTAGTTAGAAAAGGAACAGCCGATACGTCTGGAATGGTAGCTATTACTCCTTTTTGGTTGTTTTCCGTTAGTTTCGTAATAATTGTTCTTAGGTTTTTGCCAAAAGTAGCTGTGTCGGTAAGTATATTGGTTGCGTCTGTAGCCACTGCTCCGTTTGTGGCATAGCCCAAAGCATCATTGTTACCTAAACTAAAAGAAAAAAAAGTGTGATTTTTCGAGGTAGCATATCCCAAATAATTGGTTAAAGGACTTGCCCCATCGGGTAATAATCTTTCGAAATAGGGGTTACCCTGTACTGTTCCGACCCCCGGTTTATCGATCATATCTAGTCGCATTCCAGGAACACCTAGGTTATTGATCTCCTCCGTATATTTAGTGTATAGAGGTTTTCCGGTCGGCGAAAGTCCGCGTATCGCTAACTTGTCCGTTACGGCTTCGGTTACCGGTTGACCGTTTACTAGATCTTTTAATCGGATATAGCCCGAACCATTGGATTGACTTTCGGTAAAGAAAGGTGATTTGAAATCACCTCCTCCATGAGCCTTCATCTTTTCGGCAATAAGTAAAGGGAATGCTTGTTGCTGTCCCTCTAGATACAATCCGCCATCTGCAAAACCCGCAGTTAGTGAGTTTCCAATAGCTATGTATTTCGAGAAGTCTGCTTTTGCACTTCCTGTATTTTGATCTGGTTTTGCGTTGTCGATCTCCGGTGCACACGATGTGGCTATAGCGCAGGCAGCAAGGCCTATATAAAGTTTAATGTTGTTGTGAAGTGAATATTTCATAATTATTACCATTTATAGGTGAATGAAATTGCTGGCGCATGAATATTGGTCTTGAATGTCCCGTTCAAGCCTGTTACCGTATTTGTCACTGTACGTTCCAAAATTCGTTGGAATGTATATGCTCCTGTCAAGTCGAACTTTTCGGAAAGCATATAAGTAAAACCCAGTGATCCCATGACACGGTTATTGTCGGGAGTCTCTGCATATACATACTGCGGTCGTACCGGCGTGTAGACATAGCCAGCACCTGTACGGAGATCTAATTTATCCGTAGCTTTATAATTTAAGCCGACTTTTCCAGAAAAGGCTTTTTGATAGTTTTTAGGCTGATAAGTGTCTTCTAAGGCTGCTGTATTGTCTTTATAATCAAATGTTAAGGATTTGTAGATGTCGTAGCCTATAAATGTTGCATCGCCGGCAAAGTCCAGTTTTTCAGTCACAGGAAAAGTAATCCCTACATTAAAGGATGCAGGTAATGGCAATTCAGCATCAAAAGTAGTGGTTGGAAAAGAAGATGAGAGAACATCCGGTACGGTGAATTTTGCATCACCATCCTTTAACTTGGTGATTACTTTAGAGCGATAACTTAATGATATAGCAAACTCATCTTCTAAATTGTAATGAACCCCTACATTATAGCCTGTTCCTGTCCCCATACCGGACAGCTCTGCTCGACCGGGCTGGCCATTGGCATCAAAAACAGGAATCGATCTCGATAGGTCAACGAAGCCTAGATTGTATACAAATCCCCCACCGATACTAAATGCATCTGTGATTTTGAAACTCAAAGTCGGTTGTATATATATAGCGCGCATCTGTAGATGGTTTAGTTCAAATCTGCCGGGCCAATCCTGTCCCCAATCAACAGCGCCTCCGAATGGGGTGTAAATACCAAGTCCAGCTTTCCACCAGGTGTTTCTGGGGCCAAATGTTGCAAAAACTGAAAAGGGAGGGGTGATTTGGAATTTGGTGTCATACTGTTGTGTAGCATTGACTTCCTTAAAAGCAGACCTGTACATAATGGTCGTTGCACCCGCAGAAACGGCGTTATGGTTCATTTTGGCCAGAGCTCCTGGATTGTAGAATATACTGGATTCATCGACAAATAATGCCGAGCCAGAACCAGCCATCCCCAAGGCCTTTATTCCTTGGGTGTTCACTTGAGAGCCTTGCGCAAATAAGAGAGTAGGGCTAGCTAATAAAAAGGATAAAAGTAATTTTTTCATAAGCTTATTCGGTTACCAGAGTCTTTAAAATACAATGCTAACATAGCATTTTTTTTGCAGATAAAATAATTTATTGTCTTTTTTAAATAGCTGTATTCCTCTAAAATTGCTATATTGAAGCATTAAAAATTATTATCATGAGTCAAGTTTTGTTTAAAGGTATAACAGTCAACACGACAGGAAGTTTGCCTGCTGTTGGAACTAAAGCGCCGGAATTTTCGTTAACCGCGGCCGATCTCTCTCAGAAGTCATTATCGGATTTTTCAGGTAAGAGAATTGTATTAAATATTTTTCCGAGTATTGACACTGGTACATGTGCTATGTCTGTACGTAAATTCAATGAAAAAGTTTCGTCTTTAGAGAACACAGTTGTATTATGTATTTCTAAAGACTTGCCTTTCGCACAGGGACGATTCTGTGCAGCAGAAGGTATTGAAAATGTTGTTACATTATCAGAATATAAAGACAATAATTTTTCAGAAGTTTACGGTGTTCGTTTTTCAGATGGACCTTTACAAGGCCTATTAAGCCGTGCCGTTGTTGTTATCGATGAGACAGGGAGCGTGCGGTATACCGAGCAAGTTGAGGAGACTACCGATGAACCGAATTATGAAGCTGCTCTAGCATCTTTGTAGCCTGGCATAAATTATTCATATGTAAGCATCTCTTTTGTCTGCTGAGTTTGGACAGAAGAGATGTTTTTGCTTTTATACAGTATATCTATTGTTGACGGCTAAAAAGTTAATGCAAATAATTGTTTTTTTCGACCTGGTATTCGTAATCCAATGCATTTTATCTAAGTTTGGCTAATTTTTCATTATGAAGGAATCCACTATTCAAAAGGTAGCCCTTATTACAGGTGTTACAGGACAAGACGGAGCTTATCTGGCGGAGTTTTTATTAAAAAAAGGGTATTTGGTCCACGGATTGAAAAGAAGAAGTTCTCTTTTTAATACGGATCGTATCGACCATTTATACCAAGATCCGCATTTGGACAACAGAAATTTTGTTTTACATTACGGAGATCTTACAGATTCAACTAATCTCATTCGGATTATTCAGGAGACGCAGCCCGATGAGATCTACAATCTCGCCGCACAGTCACACGTTAAGGTTAGCTTTGACACACCTGAATATACAGCTAATGCGGACGGGATAGGGACATTACGTATACTGGAAGCGGTTCGGCTTTTGGGCTTGATTGAAAAGACCAAAATATACCAAGCTTCGACATCTGAATTATATGGTTTGGTACAAGCAGTACCACAAAGTGAGACAACTCCATTTTATCCAAGAAGCCCCTATGCAGTAGCAAAGATGTACGGTTACTGGATTACAGTCAACTATCGGGAAGCGTATAATATGTACGCTTGTAATGGAATTTTATTCAATCATGAAAGCCCTGTCCGAGGAGAAACATTTGTCACCCGGAAAATATCAAGAGCTGTGGCTAAGATTGCCTTGGGATTGCAAAATAAGTTGTTTTTGGGAAATCTTTCTGCGCAGCGGGATTGGGGGCATGCTAAGGATTATGTAGAGGCTATGTGGCTTATCTTACAGCAGGATGTTGCTGAAGACTTTGTTATAGCGACAGGCGTTACGACTACAGTTAGAGATTTTGTGCAGATGAGTTTTGCAGAACTTGGTATAACGGTGGAGTTTAGTGGTAAGGACGAATCAGAGAAAGGGGTTATCATAGATCGAGATGATAGTCGGTTAAATGAATTGGGAATAGATCCTGAAGGTGTAAAACTGGGACAAACAGTGGTGAAAGTCGATCCGAGATATTATAGGCCAACGGAGGTTGATTTACTCATTGGAGACCCTACAAAAGCACAGACTAAGTTAAACTGGAAGCCTAAATATAACTTGCAAATGCTGGTTTCTGAAATGGTTCAGTCGGATCTCCGATTGATGCGCAAGGAACAATACTTAAAAGAAGGTGGTTTCGAGACACTTAACTATTTTGAATAAGGTGTTTTTTGGAATAGTTTTTGATAAGTATTTTTCAGCTATGGAAAATAGAAGTTTAAACGCGATTTTGGTAATAATGGGAGGTATGAAATGGAAGTAAGAAATACATCTGTCGAAAGTGAGGTTCCGAACAATAAGAAGGATAATTCGAAGATTTATTTTTTTATGATTGCTATTGCTTCGCTTCTGGCAACAAATATTTATTTTTATGTGAAGTTCAAATCTTCGGGAGAGAAGCTTTACACCGTAGCCTTACAGAAAGAAAACCTGCAAATCGAAATTGATAGAATAGAAGCTGAATTAGATAATATAAAGAATCAAAATGTTGAGGGGTTACCCGAGAGTTTAATTCAAGAAGAACAATTTGCTCGTAAGATCATAGATGATTTACGTGCCGAGCTGGAAACTTCCCATATTTCTGATGCACAGATTCAGGCAGCCAAAGATCAGATTCAAAAGTTAAAGAAAAATGTTTCTTCGTTGAAAGATGAGGTTGGAGAATTGAAGCTTCAGAATGATGTACTTCTAAAACAGAACAAAGAGCTGAGTTCGACCGTAAAGGAGAAGATGGACCAAGTCGAAAGCCTGAGGGAACGAAACGACCGCCTAAATGAAAAAGTAAGCGTAGCCTCTTCCATAAAGGTCTCGAATGTGTTGGTTAATGGTGTTGAGAAAACACGAAAAGGTGCTTTGGAAATAGAAACTAAAGCAAAGCGTGTTGATGATCTACAGATAAGATTTAGCATTGCTGATAACCCATTGGCTAAAGAAGGCCGTAAAGAAGTTTTTGTCCGTGTCATTGATCCTCAAGGGAATCTTATTGCTAGGACAGGGGATGTGTTTTACGTAAATGGAGATAAGTTGCAATATACGTTTAAGGAAGTAATCAACTTCACGAATAAGGGCGAGGAATATCAATTTTTATGGCGCGATGCAGACCGCTTCAAAAAGGGGGCTTATACGGTCTTGTTATATGCTGATAATGCTATAATGGGACGTTCTAGTGTTGTTTTAAAATAACGAAATATTCTTTTATTAAATATTTGAAGCGAGATTTAATCTCGCTTTTTTGTTAGGTCGTATTTCGTAGATCCGTTTATACTTCGTGAGAAATCAATGAGCTCGTTTGGTTCGGTTCAAATGGAAACAAGAATTTTTTTCATCTGTATATAATTTGGTTTTATGACGTTATTCTTTAGGGTAAGCATACTAGAGCTCTCCAGATAATATCGGGATTGGTTCGTCGCTGTTGGTGATCTGCCAACGGTGTGGGATCATAAAAGTGCTGCTTTTGAACTTTTAATGGTATGCTTTAACAGCAATAGTTGGTAATACCTTCTTGTTAATCTTCAGTAACAAAGCCTAAGCTTTATATAAAGCAAAAGCGGCCTACATTTTGTTTTAAAGTGTAGGCCGCTTTTTATGAAACTTATTTATAGAGTTTACTACTTGTCGTAATTCGCTTTCTTCGGGAAGACGAGTGATACAATGACACTAATTGCCAAAATGCTCAATATAATGATCAACGAATGTGTTGTCGTAAATCCCCAACCTTTTAACCAGTCGTGAAGTAACATTTTCGCGCCGATAAATATTAAAAGAAATGCTAACCCTACTTTGAGGTAATGGAATTTATGAATGATATTTACCAATAGGAAGAACATAGATCTTAGTCCCAATATAGCAAAAATGTTGGAAAAGAATACGATATAAGGATCTTTGGTTACGGAGAAAATCGCAGGAATAGAGTCTACAGCAAAAATCAGATCTGTAAATTCAATGACTAAAAGGACAAGAAATAGTGGTGTCATGTAGCGTACACCGTTTTCAATATGAAAGAAATGTCCTCCATCCATTTTTGGTGTTACTTTGAAGTATCTAGATGCAAACTTAACCACAGCATGGTTTTGTGGATCGACCTCTTCTTCTTGATTTCTGTTGATATACATCATAAACCCTGTATAGACCAAAAAAGCGCCAAATACATAGAGTATCCACCCGAACTTGGCTATTAACGCAGCGCCAACGAAAATGAATATGCAGCGTAATATAATGGCTCCAAGTATACCCCACACCAATACTTTGTGGTAATAACGTTCTGGGATACCAAACGAAGAAAATAATAACACCATAACAAATATATTGTCTACAGAAAGGGCGTACTCAACAACATAGCCTGTCAAATACTCTAGTGTAAGGTTCTTGTTATAAATATGTATACTTGCTGCGAGATCATTCTCTATGATCTTGATATCATGATAATGCTTGGCGATAACTTCTTTTAAACGTGCTAAATCGTGGACATCGTGCAATTCGTTGCCCCAATAATACAACACCATACCAAAACCTAAGGCAAATAAAATCCATATCACGGACATGATTGCGGCGGCTTTTAAGCTCACAGGTTTGTCACTTTTGCTAAACAGCCCAAGATCTATTGCCAACATGAGGATTATGAATATGATAAATCCTCCAAAAAACATTACTTCATTGCTCATTTTTATTTATTTCTTTCTGTCGTAAATTTTACTAGTTGTTTTAATCCTTCTTTATAAGGGTTATCTGGGAATGCGGCTAAAATGTCGAAGGCCTCCTGTTGAAACTGTAGCATCTTTTGCGTCGCGTAGTCTAAACCTCCGCTAGCGCGTACAAATTGAATTACCTCTTCTACTTTTTCGGAGTCTTCGTTATGATTTTTCACGAGATTGATAATTCTGCGCTTTTCAGCGGTCGAAGTATTTGCTAGCGCATATATCAATGGTAATGTCATCTTCTTTTCTTTGATGTCGTTACCTACAGGTTTGCCGATATCATCCAGTCCGAAATCAAATAGATCATCTTTAATCTGGAATGCTAAACCAATTTTCTCACCAAATAGACGCATTAACTCTACAGTATCTGTATCTGCTTTTGCTGAAGACGCACCGGATGCACAGCATGAAGCGATAAGAGATGCCGTTTTTTTACGGATAATCTCGTAATAAATTTCTTCTTTGATATCAAGTTTCCGAGCTTTTTCGATTTGCAAGAGTTCGCCTTCACTCATTTGTTCGACGGCCTCTGAAACAATCTTCAACAGCGCATGTTCTTCGTAATTTACGGAGAGCAGTAATCCTTTAGAAAGCAGGAAATCACCTACTAAGACTGCGACTTTATTTTTCCATAGTGCATTTATAGAAAAAAAACCTCTACGTTCATTTGCATTGTCTACCACATCATCATGTACCAGCGAAGCGGTATGAAGAAGCTCGACTAAGGATGCTCCTCTGTAGGTTGATTCTGTTATCTCTCCACAAAGTCCCGCAGTAAAAAATACAAACATAGGACGCATTTGCTTTCCTTTCTGTTTGTACAAATACTGGGTTATAATATCTAAAAGTGGAACAGAGCTTTGCATCGACTGCTTAAACTTTGTTTCGAAAATCGAAAGCTCTGTTGCTATGGGGCGTTGTATCTCCTTTAAACTAAGCATGAATGATGGTAAATACCAATTAGCGTCTATTTATACGCAATAAAGATAACAAAAATACATTAGATAGAATCTACGGATTCTTCTAATTTAGCATACCATGCTGCTCCATACTCTCGGATAAGTGGATCCTTTAAGAACTTGTAAACGGGCACTTGTAGTTCTTTTCCAAAACTACAGGCATCTTTACAAATATGCCACCTGTCGTAATGCAATACGTCAAATTGTGGATAGTGTGTTGTACGGATAGGGTACAAGTGACAGGAAATAGGTTTTTTCCATTCCACTTCGCCCAGTTCATACGCCTTTTCAATAGCACATTTTGTTATTCCGTTTTCCCAGGTCACATAAGCACATTCTTTGTTGCCATCTACGCAGGGAGTTGTTAAGTCTCCATCTCCATCGATGACATGTGTGCCTTGTTCTTCTACAGCTTTAATACCTTCTGGAGTCATGTAAGCTTTTATTTTTGGATAGATTTCTTTTAATATCGCTTTTTCTGATTCACGTAAAGGAGCTCCTGCATCGCCTTCTACACAGCAAATACCTTTGCATTTGGAAAGATTGCAAACAAAATCATTACCTATCAAGTCCTCGTGGACCAATACATTATCAACCTCAATCATAATCTTAACTATTTTGAATAACTTGCTTTTTTTCCCAGCTCATATTTTAACCCTTCGGCCTTGGTCAAATCCATTGTAACTGATCCGATCAAGATTTCTACCTGAGCTTTTACAGGAATGCGATTGCCATCGTTGGTTACCCATAGGTATAATTTACTGTCTTTTTTAAAGATACGTCCGGGTTTGATTTCTGGACTCAATTTAATACAGTCTAAAGTGCCTAAACTTGTTTTTATTTGCTCAGTACCTACATAAAAGACTTTTAGTTCGGCGACCTCATCGTTTAGAAAATAGGGGATTTTAAAGGAGTCTCCGCTTTTAAGGGAAGAAAGGTCTAGATTGCGTGAAAAGTAGTAGGCGGATAAAAGATCGAAGATTTGGGATGTTCTTCCTTTAAAAGTGCCTTTTGCACCTTTGACAGTTCCATTTCTATGGTCAAAGGTCGCATATTCCTTTCGTGTATAGCTATTTTCGTGGATATCCTCCGTATAGAGATACGGCTGGTAAGTATTGCCGTCTATATAGGAGTCATATTTGTTTCTTACCGTGTAAAATAGGGAGAATGCAGCGGCAGTCTGCCCAAAGGCATTGAGATGAAATGTATTCTTATTGCTAAATTGCAGTTTTGATTTATTGACTGATAATACCCCATGTGCTGCAGAGATTACACCGTATCTTAGTTTGTAAGATAACTTTTCACCTTCTTTAAAAGTAGGTTCATTAAGGTAGGGGAGTGTTTGTGCTGAGCTCAATGACAACATAACACATAGGATAAGTAATAAGCTGTAGAATTTTCTCATAGATATATGACAGGTGGAAATAGCATAAGGTTTAACTTTTACGTTTGAAGACCGGAACTGTGGAACAGGGTTCTCCATACATGATACTCTTCGCAACCTGTGTAAGTTTGTGGGTGAATAATACGAAGGCACTTTCAGGGATAAATACATCGCCACATCCTTTGACTACAATGCGTTGATCTTGATAGCGTGCGTAGTCTATTGATTGTATAGCCTCCGAAATAACATCGCGTAGAACCTCTTCTTGGGATCCGAAATGTAAGGATTTAGCAAATGGACTTAATTTATTTGATAGAATCATATAGGCCCAAGTAGGAACGATTGCATCTGTAGAACAGGTGATTCCTATGTGTTTGCCTGCGTATTGGCTCCAATCATGTTCCTTTACAAACGCTCTAAAATCCTTTTCTTTCAATATTAAACCATGGAAAAGGTTTTCCTTTATATCATAGACAAAAATACTCTCCTTTGGAGGAGCATACTGCGCTAAATCTATGGTTATCAATCCACTTTGAGCGACTTTATTAACAATATTTTCTTGGATATCCATATACTAGAAATAAAATAGCCGAACATGATCTCATGTTCGGCTATAAAATTAGTTATAATATCTTAATAAAACCTAATGCGATTGTCATCAATCTTCGCATTGTCTTGAAGGGCTTTAAAGATTGAGCCCCAAGAACGTTGCTGCTTGGATGCTAACATTTGTTTTTGTTGATTTTTACGCTCTGTGTCTACCATTTCTTTAGGATTTACAAAGCTATTTACCTGAACAGCATATATACCTTGTGTACCTTCAATTGCTTTTGATGGTTTGTTAGGTTGTAATCCGAATACAGTACCTATTACTGCACTTTCTAAAGAAACACCAGGAATAACAGGGTTGGCCAATACAATGTTTTCTACTGCTATAGCAGATTTGCCAATTTTTTGCGCTACTTGGTCAATAGAACTAACACCATTTAGTGCATTGTTCATTTTTTCCTTTAACATGCGCGCTTTTACAAGGTTTTTAACCCCTAGCTCGATATCACCTTTTATTGCCTCAAGCGACTGGATACCTTTAGGGTTGATCGCATTAACTTTAGCTACAATAAAATTGTTTTCTGTTTCGTATACTTTGTCAGAGACCTCATCTTTCTTTGCATCAAAAATCCAGCGGATTAGTTCTCTTGAAGCTTCAGCTCCATTTAGTGAGTTATCCATTGGTTGCACACGTGCAGCTTTTTGTACATTTAGATTTTGTTGTTTTGCTATCTCTTCGAAGTTAGCTGACTTTGCTGCAGTGAAGAATGCATTGGCTTTAGCATAAACGGCATCGGTTGTTTCTTTTCCTGCAGAAATTACTTTATCTAAAATTGCAGCTTTTACAATTTTAGAGTTTCCAATTTGCTTTTCGATTTTTAAGATGTGAATGCCGAACTGGGATTCAACAACAACTACATCTCCGGATTTACCATTGAATGCTGCTTCTTCGAAAGGTCCGACCATTTGACCTCTGGGGAAAGTTCCCAAATCTCCTCCATTAGCCTTGCTGCCTGGATCTTGACTGAATTCCACGGCCAAAGCCGAGAAACTTTCTCCTTTTGTAATAAGGCCTTTTATTGAATCTGCTTTTGCTTTTGCTTTATCAATTCCTCCTTCAGCGGTTGCATTTAAAAGAATGTGACTCGCTTTTACGGAATCTGGACTAAATTTGGAGTCAATTATTTTAGCAATTTCGTAAGCTCCGTTGGATAAGAAAGGCCCTACTGTAGTACCTTTAGCAGCATTGAATATAACAGAATCTAATGCAGGGCTCACTTGGCCTTTTCTGTAATAAGTCACAGGGTATTTGTTGTCAGAACTTCCTACTACAAATAATGAATCGTTTGTGGAAGCTGCTAGTTCGCCTTTTAAAGTTTGGATTGCAGCTAAAGTATTTGCTGAATCCTTCGCTGTAGCGCTAGCATCAAATAATACGTATTCAACTGCACGAGTTTCTTCTGGGTTTTTAAAAGCATTTTTATGCTTATCGTAATATTCTTTGTAATCAGCGTCTGTTAGCTTGATGTCTGCTTCATTGACCGAAGAATAGTCTAGTAAGACGTACTTGAAGTTGGCCAATTTGTTTTTAGCGGTGTATTCATCTTGTGCTTCCAAAGCTGTAACGTATACGGTGTTACTTACTAAATTTGAATATTTTTCAGTCAACCTTTGTGTACGGATATTTTCGAGGAGCAATTCCCACTGTTGGGCTACTTGAGCATTACCACCTTTAGCCTCATTAATAACTTGAGTTAGGTAATTACGATCAAATTGTCCCGTTTGAGGATTGGTGAAAGTTTGCATAATCTGTGGAGAAGGATTCGGCCCCGTAATGAGATCATTAAATTCTTTCTTACCGACCACTAGTCCTAGTTTTTCAATTTCCTTAGCGATCAATTCTTTAGATACAAATTGATTCCAAACTTGTTGTACAGCAAAATTTTTGATTTGTGGTGTTTCTGCACCACCCATTTGTTGCTGATACATTGCTGAAGTTTGTTCTACTTGAGCATTGAAGTCTTGATAGTCAATTGAATTGCCATTAATGTTACCGACTTCATTTTGCTTTTTAGCCCAAAAAGGCATTCCGGACTGAATGATGTCCCCTAATAAAAATGCAACAATTGCTAAACCGATTACGAATATTACCAATCCAGCACGGTTACGCAAATTACCCATTAATCCCATATTCTCGTATTGTATTTATGTGTTCTTTAGTTATTTAATTGTGTTTTGTTAAAACAAGGCGCAAGATACAACTTTTATAAAAAAAATAGTAAATTTTTATGATGTAAATGAAACTTATTTAAAGCTTTAGAGTATGCGTTTGAATTAATTGCCGAATGTTGGAAGTTGACTTGTACTAGAGGGGATATAGAAACCCGTCATGTTTTGGCCATTAATATTCCTAAACTCTGTATCGGAGGTAAATGATGTGGCCTGTAGATTACCTCTTGCATCTTTGAACTCAAAAGTTATAGGCACGCTATTGTAGTACGTTTTTTGTTTTTCGTCGTAGAAAAGTTCTTCGGTTTTTATAATAGAACCATCGGACATATTTACAACCACATTCTTTTTGAATTCCGTAATACCGTCAAGTATACGTTGTTTGCCATAGTCTGAGCGAATGCGTTGACTTTCTCGCCCCATAGCATCATAAAATATAATCTGTACTCCTTTCTGAAATTCATAGTTGCTATTTTTATTGCCCGTGGTATCATGATACACACGCATTTCAGGACCAGTTAATTGTGCTTTGACGACAGCGGAATCACTGACGATTATTTTTACATCTTTAGAGATATCAACTGCTTCTTCTTTTTGAATATTTTCAATTTTATTTACCTCACGTAGATCATTTTCACAAGCGCTAAGCAAGAAAACCCCTATTGCGCTTAAAGACAATAGGGGAATAAATGATAAAATATTTTTGGAGATGATAGTGATCTTAGTCATAGCTCCTTCTTCTGAACCAAGTGTCATTTAATGTAAAGCCAAGATTTAAGTTGATGTAACGCTCTCGCACCAAGTTGTTTGAAAGAGAGCCCTGTTGACCGAATTCTGCAGAGATATTGATTCTTGAAAAGGTCATCCCGAAATTTGTTTCAGGTAGTGGTAAGCCAATTCCCACCGTAACAGCCATATCGTTAATATTTCTGTCGTTATATTTTACTTGAGTTTGGTTGTACCTAAAGCCAAGTCTATAATCGACAATATTCCAGTATCTTACCGATGTTGGGTCTGGTTTTATCTGGCCCCCTACAGCAAAACCGTAGTTTTTGCCCAGTGAAGGTTCGCCTACACGAGTTTGAAAATCACTCCAATCTGCATATTTGAAATCGGCACCTATCATCCAGTTATAACCTTTGGAAAGGGTGAAACCAACTGCGTGTTTTAATGGAAGGTTTATTTTACGTGCTAATCCTTGTTTAAATGAAACAGTATCTAACGCTATATTTTGAAAATCTGGATCGGATGATGGCTCCGTTCTCGTTGCCAATAACGTTGTTTTACTTTTTACGGTATTATTAAGAGATCCTGAGTAGCCTAAGGTAAGATTCAGTTTCTTGCTGATAGCTTTAGAGTACTGGATACCGTAATCTACGGTTGCTCCTCTTATCAGACGTGTTTCATTATACCGTGCATTAAGCATGTTTGGATCTTGTGGGAAGCTGACCAACTTGATATCGTTCAGTTCTCCGAATAAAAAACCAACGTTAGCACCAATACTCACGCCTTTTATAGGCGATACACCATACCCGAAGAAAGCTTTGTTAATTCCTCCTTCACCGCTGCTGGTTTCTAGAGAAAGCAGGTTGGCATTACTTTTAACTGCTGTTGCATTGTATCCAACATCCGAATAGGGCATCAATCCAAATGCTAAACCGCCGAACCTTTGGGATAATGGGACACCGATAGCAAGATGAGAAAAGGCGAAATCAGAGGTGTTATCCTTCGCGTTTCCTTTGGCGAGCTCCGTTGAATTTCCGTAAAGGCCTGCTTCTAATATTGTTCTAGAGAACGCAGAATAACTTGCTGGATTGGCTATATTTAGAATTGGTAGCCCAGATTGATAGCGTATAGCCGTAGATATTCCTCCCATGGAACGGGTCTGGGGAAGGAGATCTTCTCGCATCTGCCCAAGGCCAAATTTGGAATAGGGAGAATGTGACGTGGTGGTCTGGGCGTCTACCTGAATATTGACCAGGATTAAGCCTGCAGCAATTACGAGCTTTAAAGCCTTTCGGGCACTCAAAACATTGGATAGTTTATGCATATATTTTATCGTCTCCGCACTTCGGATGTCTTTTTCGTGTTATCTTGATAGGCCAATAACGAACTGGCATTTTGAAATTGCCTGTTGAGGCACCTTGTAATGGATTTATTTCGATACAAAACTATTTAAATTTTAATGAATCCTTTAGCTCATTTTGTTAAAAAAGGTTAAACGGCTGTTTTTCAGTTTTTTACATAAACTGAAAGTATAATATAGTCGCTATAATTATGAGGTACAGACTTTCATAAATCCATTTATTCTTAGCAAAAGAAAAATAGTATGCCAAGTAGATTGCCAATGGAGGTGCACATAGTAAAAAATGATTAATATTAATCTTTTCGTTTAAGTAAAATGAACCTACGATCAACAAAAGCATATAGAAAAGAAGTTGAAATGACTTTCTTATATGTACGATGCTTTTAAAGTACTGGTCACGTAGTACGAATAGGAAGAAAATTAAACCGATAATTATTGGAGCCACTACTAAATAGTCGTGATAATCGACGTGTAACGTGCTGGGTAGTGGATTTGTAAACGGGGAGAATATCGCTTTAAATTCGTCGAATCGATCGAATAAGTAATATATCACACCCAATAAAAAATATATAATGGAAAATCCCAAAAGCGGTGTGACCCATTCTCTCCAAATAAACGGTCTGAAGATAATTAAAGCGATCCATAGTAAAAGAAACATAACTATAAACGGAAAGTATATTAGACTTCCCAATCCTACAATCATTCCCAAATCGAACATCAATCCTTTTACATCAGCCTGTTTATAAATGTTGAAAAGTTTACTCATCATCCATATCGTGATAAAATTACAGATCAACGTAGGGGATAGCACCAAAAAGGGTAGGAACAAACTGACCAAAGTCATGAATAGAAGTGCAGTCAGAAAATTTGGTTTTCCAAGAAAATTAAAATGATTAACAACTCTGTTGAGTAAGAAAGCCTGCAGCAGCGTTAATGCCAGAGTCAACAAGACATTGGATACTGGAACTAATCCTAGCCCAATCTCAATCCCAAAAAGATTATTGGCTGCCGGCTCCAGAAAGACCGGATGCAATTCTTCAGGGAGATGCAGAAAGGCCCCTAAACACAAAAATGCACCAATGATTGATACCGATAGGATATTAACTGGAGTGAATTTTCTGTGTTGATTTATTAACATGGATAGATTTGATGATCGGAAATTAGTATCTATTTATTTTCTAATTTCTTTACTTTTTTATCGATTGTAAAAAGGTAAACATAAAGGCCAATAACAATGGTCAAAAGTACCATTACTACAACCCATATCTTCCCTGAACTTCTAAGGGCTGTGGCCATTTCTATTTCGGAAGACTGCGCATAAGAAGACAGTATTGTCGCGAAGGTGAAGATGGAAAATAAGCTGATTTTTTTCATATGTGTATTACTATTCTTTTATCTGTTATCCGCCAGTTTGCGGAATAATAGGTGTTTTTGCTTCTTGAGCATCCGTGTTTTAGTCGATATGATTCGCTTTGCGTTCTAAGAGTCTTAATCTGTAACGCAAGGTACAGATCCATACTCCTGTAAGTATCCAGCCAATAACGGCCGAATAAAATATTGGACGCATGTTGTTATCCATATCCAAATCCCCAAACGTAGAGTTTCCGCCACTTCCAGGATGTAGAGAGTCTGTCATTTTAGGCAATATATACAGCAGTACAATCATTATCGGGAAGGCAAAAATATTATAAACAGCAGAAATTTTAGCTCGCTTTTGCTCTTCGTCCAATGCATTACGAAGGACTAGATATGCAAGATACATTAAAGTGGCAATTGCAGATCCATTAGTTTTTGGGTCGCTAGGCCAAGCTTCGCCCCAAGTGATGTTTGCCCATTGCATACCTGTTAAAAGACCTAAAAAGCAGAAGATTATGCCGGTATTTACGGCCTCAACGGCAATAAGGTCGTGTTTGGGGTTTCCATTGTTGAGATATTTGACACTGTAGACCACAGAAATGCCATATAAAGTAAACATAGCAAACCACATAGGTACGTGAAAATAAACATTTCTTATGGTCTCGTGAAGGAGGAATAATTGAGGTACCGGTCCCATAAATCCGGCAATTACAGATGCACTAACTAAAAAAGCGGCTAGTATTTTCCACCAGTTTTTTCTCATTTTCTACTTGTTATTTTAATCCCTCCAAAGGTAAGGAAATAACAATAAAGAAATAGTAATAGTTATGACATTAATTGCGAGCAGAACACCTATTTCGTTGTAACTTTCGGCTCTATCCATCCCTTGTAAAGCATTTTGAGAAAGCGTAATCAGAACAATTAATAAAGGGATGATTACCGGAAATGCTAAAATCGCCATTATCGTACTATTGTTACCTGTTTTAGCACTGATGCCTGATACCATGGTGAATACTGTAGCAAAGCTTATTGCTCCTAATAGGACGGCTATGTAATAAAAAAGAGGGTCCCCTACGGGATTCTTGAAAATTAGGGAGTAGATAATGTAAGTAATAACAGAGAGAACTGTCATCAACACTACATTGTAGATTACTTTGGATATGATGATTGATTTTGGGCTCGCTATAGCGTAGTAGTACAGTTGTCTATACTGGCTTTCCTGCACGAATGATCGGCTTATTGCATTTATGGAAGCAAACAGTAAGATAATCCAAAATAAGGCATTCCAAATTTGAGTATCTACTGATTTAAATGCTTGATAGCACACAAATACAGTAGATACTACATATAATAAAATGCTGTTTATAGCATATTTGGAACGCCATTCTAAAGTAAGATCTTTATAGACTAATGTTTTTACCTGCTGCAAGAAACTCATGTACTACAAAGATACATATTTTGTGGTCTTCGGTATTTACTTTTCAAAATTAGGCTTTCGAAATGTCTGATTTTAGTTTTTCTGTCAGATTTTCTGTCTTGTCAGCAAGTTTTTGACTCGTATCCGATGCCCTTCCTGCCCAGTCGGAAGCTTTTTCCGATACTTTGTTTAGGACATCTTTACCTGCATCTTTTGCTTTTGACTTCCATTCACGCAAATCTTCTTTAGCTTCCTGAGCCAACCGAGATGCTCGTTTTGCCTCTCTTTTCGATAGATCTTTAAGCGACTTCGTCAAATCTTTAATGCCGTCGTTAGCTTTATTCAACGTTTTCTTGCCGTCTTCTGTCGCTAATAAGTAATACGCAGCTGTTCCGACAGCCAATCCTAATAATGCAAATGCAACTAATCCATTCCTATTTTTCATCTTTATAAAATTTGTTTTTTAATGGTGATGAAGCTATCAGATTTATTTCACGCCACGGGGTGGTTTGAATAATCAGGATGGTTTCATGACTTAATATTTGTTTTATTATCTATTCAATTTATACTCAATAAACAACCATCGTTCCAAAAAGTTTTTTGAAACGACGGATTAACAAATTTTTAACGACCCTTTTCTGCTTTAGAAAAGTAAGAAGTTAGGGGTACTAGGGATTAAGGTGGATTTTTAATTTCTTTACGCTTTCACTTCTCTAACCCTCCAATGTCTTCTGACTGGACTGAAGGGTATATAGATGGTGATATAGACCGGATCCTTTAGACAGAAGCTCGATATGATTGCCGAAATCTGCAACGCTTCCATCATCAATTACGAGTATGGCATCTGCATTCTTGATGGTCGAAAGACGGTGGGCTATAATGATTGATGTTCTGTTCTTCATGAGCTCTTCAAGGGCCTCCTGAACCAATCTTTCAGACTCGGAATCCAAAGATGAGGTTGCTTCATCCAAGATCAAAATAGCTGGGTCTTTTAATAAGGCTCTAGCGATAGCGATACGTTGACGCTGCCCTCCAGAAAGTTTTACACCTCTTTCGCCCACTAACGTGTCATAACCATTAGGAAATCCCATGATGAACTCATGGGCATTAGCCCTTTTTGCCGCTTCAATTATACTTTCAGCGTTGGCATCGAGCTTGCCGTAGTTGATGTTTTCGCGTATGGTTCCTCCAAAAAGTAAGACATCCTGAGGTACTATACCTACTTGGTTGCGGATGTCGGTAATAGCAAAACTGCTGGAAGGTGTTTCGTCATATCGTATTTCTCCGGAGGAGGGTTGGTAGAATTGAAGAATTAGAGAGGCTATTGTTGATTTTCCTGCTCCGCTAGGCCCTACAATAGCTATCTTTTGACCGGGATTTGCCGTAAAAGTGATGTTTTTCAGTGTTTTACATTCAGGCCTGGAAGGGTAAGCAAATTCTACATTATCAAAGGTTAGCTTGCCCATGATATGATGTTTTATGTTTTTATCTTCTTCGGAGACCTCAATGTTCTCTGTTTTTTCATTCAGAATTTCGATGACACGCTCACTTGCCCCCAAAGCGCGTTGTAGTCCTGCATAAAGCTCAGGAGAGCTTCCCATGGATCCAGCAACAAACATAGAGTATAATATATAGGTAGTGAGGTCACCAACGGAGATTTCTCCGGCCGATACCAGTGATGCACCGTACCAAATTACAGCTATTACTGCTCCGAATATACAGAAGATGATGAACGAGGCAAATAGCCCTCTATAGGTTGCTGCTCTGACAGCAAGGTTTACTGCATTGTCAAGCTTTCTATTGTATCGCTGGGATTCGTAATACTCGTTAACGAAGGCTTTAACATTAGATATGCCAAGTAATGTTTCCTGTACGATGCTATTGGAGTCGGCCAGTTGATCTTGGGTTTGTCGGGATAGATTACGGATAAACCTGCCAAAGAAAATAGCCGTAACCACCAAAATAGGCAGTATACTGAGATTCATCAAAGCCAGCTTCGGTGATACAACAATCAAAAGAAACGCACTGACCACGAGACTAATGCTTTGGCGTATTACTTCCGCGAGTGTGGTTGTCATCGTGTCTTGTATTTGCGACAAATCTGAAGACAGCCTGCTGTTTAGCTCGCCCACCCTACGATTGGCAAAGAAGTCAACAGGAAGTGTGATTAGTTTCAGATACGATTCTCGACGGATACTCGCTAATGCCTTTTCTGAAATTTCTACGAATAAGCGAATTCGGAAAAAGGACATAATTGATTGAAATAACAGGATGCTGAGTGCTAACGCGCCGATGAATACAACATCGGACTGTAGCCATGGGTAAGTTTGTTTTCCTTGTGCGGCATCAACCATCGCACCTAATAGCGCCGGGAAAGTTAACATCGTTAGACTGGACAAGATCAAAAAGATCATCCCCAGAATAAATTTACCTTTATAAGGCTTCAGATAAGATAAAATTTGAAGCGCTTTCTTCAGTAATTCTTTGCTTAGTTTGGGCTTAGGTAAATCATCGGAATGCGAGTCGCCACTATTCAGTCTTGGTCTAGCCATTATTTTGTAATCTTAAAAAGCATTTTGTTCCAGCCGACAAATGTAATGATATAATGTAGTAGCCTTATCAAACTTTCGTCACATTTTGTGATTTCCGGCTTTTATAAAAGCGAATTGCTACTCCTATTATTAAGAGGAAGATTAAGCTACCAAAGATGTATTTAATGTCTTTCTGGTCTTTCATTTCTAAATTTGCGATTTGTAATCTTAACCGCTCATTCTCCATTTGTAGTTTGGAGATTGTTTTCATATAAGCCGTGACCTGCTGGTCGTACTCTGTTGCCAAGGACTGAAAACGTTGCGCTTCACTGTCTTTTAGGTCGAGCAATTTGCGGGTTTCTATAAAAATCAAATTATCATTAATGACTACAGATTTTAAGATGTCAATTGATTGTTGCATGTCGCTTTTTGACTTAAATAGTCCAAAAATGCCTGTTTTTTTCTCTAAAGAAGAAGTGTAGTCCCCAAATCGTTTACTTCGTTGGTCCAAGAGGTCATTGACACGTTTGCGCTGCGACTCAAAGGATAGGCTATCGACCGTTGTCTGTGCATGGCTATCGAATGCTATTAAATATAAGGGAATCAGAATGAAAAGGTAGTTAATTATAGACTTCATGTTTTATGTTACTGCGTTTTTATCGTTGTATGACTGTGATTTTGCCCTATTGTTTAAAAAAGAAGATATTATTTTTTAATTGTAGCGTTAATGAAGAACTTTCCGTCTTATGATAATAAACGAAACCAGTTATGAATAAATTGCTTAAACTCCTTTTCTTTATTACGCCGATTGTACTTTTTGCGGCTTGCGACAAAGTCAATGAAAAAGATTTTGTTCACACGCGTGTCCCTATCTTTGAAAAGATGGCCTCTATCCGTGCAGATGAGATCTCTGTGTTGCCCGCAAAATCATTGCACACATCGGGCAAGATCTATATTTATGGAGACTACCTGTTCATTAATGAGCCTTTAGAAGGGATTCATATTTTTAATAACAGTAATCCCGCGAATCCAAAAGCTGTTTCATTTGTCAAAATACCGGGGAATGTGGATATGGCAATAAAAGATAACACGCTATATGCTGATAGTTATGTTGATCTATTGACCTTCGATCTTTCCAACCCGTCAAAGCCGAACTTGATGGATAGAGAAAAGGATGTTTTCCAGTCTTTGTATATCTATGGATTTCAGCTCGGAAGAGACGATGATCGTATTGTGGTCGGTTACAAGGATACCTTGATACGTTACGACCAGGTCAATACGTATAATCCATTTTACTCGGGAAAAGATATGGTTAACCTGAATCTTTCATCTTCTGAAGCCGGGAGTACCTACGGTCAAGGGGGCTCCATGGCACGTTTTACGCTAGCGCAGGAGCATCTGTATGCTGTCGATGCATCTACGCTTCATCTTTTTGATGTTCGTGAGACCGCAAATCCCCGATTTGTGAAAAACATTTCTTTAGGCTGGGGCATAGAGACGATTTTTCCCCATAAAGATAAGCTATTTATAGGGTCGAATACGGGGATGTTTATTTACGATATTGCCAATGCGTCCAATCCGGTTCAGTTGGCGCGATATAACCATGTGCGCGCCTGTGATCCAGTGGTGGTCAATGATACGAATGCCTTTGTTACCCTGCGTACGGGAGCAATCTGTGCGGGGACAGAAAATGTATTGGAGGTTTTGGATATCAAAGACCTAAAGAATCCCATATTGGTCAAATCTTACCAGATGCAAAATCCACACGGCTTGGCTCTTGCCGGAAATGTACTCTATCTCTGTGAAGGTAAGTACGGTTTCAAGAGCTTTAATGCTGCCGATGTGTTTCAGATCGGCAGCAATCGATTGGAACATCTACCGAACTTGAACAGCACAGATGTGATCCCAGGCCCTAAATCGTTGATCGTTATAGGTGAAGATGGCGTATGTCAATATGATTATAGCAACAAATCTAATTTGAAGCTGCTGAGCTGTATTTCCAGAAATATCGAGCGGTAGGTGTATGAAATATTTTTGCATTTTCTTAGGTTTTTTGTGTGGCCTATCTCCTGTTTTGGGACAAGAAAAGATATATGTAAATCACACCGAGATCGGTACGTTGAGTTATGGGTTTTATCCCGGACAAGCAAGTTTTTCCGCCAGTACGTTTCATGGTGTGGAGTTTCATCGCAATTATGCCGTAGGGCTTACCTTGGGTGTCGATAGACTGCGGGTTGAAGATGAGTTTACATTTTGGTCGTTTCCGATCGCTGTACGCGGTCGATATACGTTGAATCCCGAGCGAAAGACCGCTTTCTACGGGAGTGTGGATATAGGCTACGGACTGCAGATATTAAATAAGGATAATCGTACAGAAAATAGCATCGATACGTACGATGGTGGTACGATGTTGAACCCACAGGTAGGAATACGGATCAACTCCGAGGGTAAAAAGAGGTTCTTCTCTTTTAGCGTAGGTTATAAGTATACTGCCTTCGGCGTAAAACGATATTATAATTTTGGAGGCAGTACGGAAAGGCCATCCTTGACACAGGATTTACGGGGGTATCAAGTCAAGCGTGAACAGAACTATAATCTGCACCGCTTATCACTAATGGTCGGAATTGGTTTTTAACCGATAAATTCTACCATAATCGTTTCATCGGGGTAAAGCCCTAGTAGATTGCTGGCATGTCCTTTATTAATGGCGATTTCCAAATAATCCGAGATTCCAAATAAACAGAGTTTTTCTCCTTCGGATACTTCGTTGTAATGCCAGCTCATCTTGTTTATAGTTTCATTTCGTTTGAAATGTAATATAAAGTCTCGTCCTTTTTGGACCTGATTGAACAGGTCTTTGCTTATGTTGGAGATCACATTACCAAAAGAATCAATATACGAAGCGTGTCCCTTTATGAAATTGTTTTCAATGATAGGTAGTAACGTTACTTTTTGCAACGGCGTGTCGATCGGTAAGCCGAGGTCTTCTATTGGATTGCCTTTGGCAATATGGCAGGTGGCCTTAACGAGGATGTCAGCTAAAGGGAAGTGTAGGAAACGAAGGTCTTGCATCATTTCTATTTCGAAAAGCTGTTCGGCTTTTTTATCCCCCAAGATAATACTAAATATACCGTTGTCGGCACCTACGAAGTAGTGGCCGTCAAACTTCATAGCTATATAGCGACACCCTTCTTGGAATACGGTATCTATACCAATAAGATGGACCGTTCCTTTGGGGAAATAATGATAGGCGTTTTGAAGGATAAATGCAGCATGCTGTATATTAAATGACGGTATCTCATGTGTGATGTCTATTAACCGGACATCAGGTAGCAAAGATATGATACTACCTTTTAATGCCGCCTGATAAAAATCGCGGTAACCTAAATCTGTTGTTAATGTTATTACTCCCATACTAACAGCCCGTTATCCTAAATATGGGCTCTAAAACTATCATTTTGTACAAAAAAGCAAAGACAAAGTTAGCAAAACTAGTCCTCATAATGGACTTTCGCATTTAAAATAGTGAATATTTTTCAGATTCATGAGATGTGAAAATATTAGTTTGTATTTTTGAATATAATTTACTTAGATAAGAATGTTTTTTCATTCTACAAATAGAAAATCTTATCTATCTTTATCTACAGAAATTTATACTAAAAACCATATACTTTGAGTGAATTAGTCATCAATTTGGATAACGTAAATTTGGTCTCTTTGTGGGGGGCTCAAAATGAAAACTTTGAATCTATCAAAAGCAGGTTCCCTAAGTTACGCCTGATAGCTAGAGGGACAGAATTAAAGGTGTTAGGTGAAGAAACCGAACAGCTCGTTTTTGACTCTATATTTTCCTCCATTACGGATCATGTACTAAAGTACAATGCTTTGGAGTCTTTAGAACTGGAAGGATTATTAGGACTTCCCCCTCGAGAGAAAGGGAGCGTAGAGAAAGGTAGACCGGAAGAAGGACAGGGCGGGATTAAAGGAGAGCCTATTGTCTACGGGCCAAATGGACTTATCGTTAGGGCGCGAACACCCAATCAGCGTAAGATGGTGGACAGTATCACTAAAAATGACATCTTATTTGCAGTAGGTCCTGCCGGTACGGGAAAGACCTATACTGCCGTAGCTCTTGCTGTTAGAGCATTGCGAAATAAGGAGATTAAACGGATTATCCTGACGCGACCTGCCGTAGAGGCCGGAGAAAATCTAGGCTTCCTCCCAGGGGATCTTAAGGAAAAAGTAGATCCTTATTTAAGACCTTTGTACGACGCATTGGATGATATGATTCCTGTCGAAAAGCTGAAGGGGTATCTGGAAAATAGAACGATTGAGGTTGCTCCTTTGGCATTTATGCGGGGACGTACGCTCGACAATTGTTTTGTGATTTTGGATGAGGCGCAGAATGCGACCGATATGCAGTTGAAGATGTTTCTGACCCGAATGGGACCTACTGCCAAATTTATTGTTACGGGCGACTTGACTCAGATTGATCTTCCTAAAAAGTCTCAGTCGGGTTTAGCTACAGCAATTAAGATATTGGATAATATCAACGGAATAGATATTGTGTATCTTACAGGAAGTGATGTCGTGCGGCATAAACTGGTAAGACGTATCTTAGAGGCTTACGGCGACTTAAATTCAGATAATTAATACTTTATATATTACAAATAGGGGCGATACAATACGATGAGTGCAATAAAAGAAACCCAATTTAATTTTAATAAGCAGACAGGTTTTTACAGGGGTAAGGTACGCGATGTTTATACCATTGATAACAAATACTTAGTAATGGTTGCATCAGACCGTATTTCAGCATTTGATGTGGTCCTCCCTCGAGCCATTCCTTTTAAAGGACAGGTGTTAAATCAGATCGCTGCCAAGTTTTTGAAAGCTACAGCAGACATTATCCCTAATTGGGTGCTCACTGTTCCGGATCCTTCGGTTACGATTGGACAGATGTGTGATCCTTTTAAAGTCGAAATGGTGATTCGTGGCTATTTATCAGGTCATGCTTGGCGTACTTATCGCGATGGCGGACGTGAACTTTGTGGTGAAGTTCTGCCGGAAGGGTTAAAAGAAAATGATAAATTAGCGAAGCCTATCATAACCCCTACCACTAAGGCTGCTGTAGGACATGATATGGATATTTCTAAGGCAGAGATCTTGAGACAAGGGATTGTGAGTGTAGAAGACTATGAGCAATTGGAAGCTTACACACACGCACTTTATCAACGTGGGGTGGAGATAGCAAAAGAGCGAGGCCTTATTTTGGTCGATACGAAGTATGAATTCGGGAAGAAGGATGGAAAGATATACCTTATTGATGAAATTCATACCCCCGACTCTTCGCGTTATTTTTATGCCGAAGGGTATGAAGAGCGTCAGGCTATAGGTGAAGCGCAAAAGCAATTGTCTAAAGAGTTTGTTCGTCAATGGTTGATCGAGAATGGTTTTCAAGGAAAAGAGGGACAACAAGTGCCGGAAATGACGGATGAAATAGTGGGTTCTATTTCAGAACGATACATTGAGCTTTATGAGCATATTACGGGACAGCGTTTTGAATATCCAGAGGAAGGCGATGTGTTGAGCCGTGTAGAGCGTAATGTCAGTAAGGCATTAGCAGCACTATAAATTAAAGTTATAAAGGTCACAAGGGTTATGAGGTTATAACGGTTACGAAGTTATAAAGGTTACGAGGTTATAAAGGTTACGAGGTTATAAAAACGCCTTTATAACTACATAACTTAAATTTAACCTCATAACTTTAAAATAAAATTAAAGATGCGATACACTATTGACAAACACGAGAGGTACGTGGTTATTGAACCACTTGCTTCTGTATTAGATGCAGCTGCAGCGGCTTTTTTGAAGGGAGAGTTTATGCTTCGGAATACTTCGGGTCAGCGTAATATTGTATTAGACCTGTCTCAGGTTGAAGATATCTGCGAGGAGGGAGTCCGTATGGGATTATTGGCCGATCGACTATGCCAGGGCGCGGGCGGAATGTTCATCATTACAGGATTAACACCCGGCGTCCGACATATTTTGAAGGTAGCTCATTTGGATAAATTTTTTACGATAGTCAAATCGATTACGGAAGCCGAAGATCTTATTTTTAGTAATGAGATTCAGCGGGACTTGATAGGGGGTGTCTAGGAGATGAAGTTTGAGGTCTTGATCTTAGGAAACAGCTCTGCAACTCCTATTTATGATCGTCACCCTACGGCGCAGGTTTTAAATTTTAATGAGCAGTTGTTTCTTATCGATTGTGGTGAAGGGACACAGATGCAATTGCACCGTTACAGTATTAAAAGTAATAAAATCTCCCGTATTTTCATCAGTCATCTTCATGGAGATCATTATTTGGGTCTTGTCGGTCTACTGTCATCTATGAATTTAAATGGCCGTAAATCAGAGCTACACTTGCATGGCCCTGCTGCGCTTATGGAAATATTGACTCTTCAGTTTAAACATTCGGATACCACTCTGCGCTATAACCTACAATTTTATCCTACCAATCCAGATATCGAAGAGGTAATTATGAAATCCCCGATGCTTACGGTGCGATCATTTCCCCTTGCCCATAGGGTGCCGACTACAGGTTTTCGATTTGATGAAGGAAAAAGATCTGCTTCTTTAATCCCTGAAAAAATCACGGGATTAAATATCCCCACGGTGTTTTTGCAGCAGTTGAAGAAAGGCATAGATTGTGAAGGCCCCGACGGGATTAAATACCTGGCTTCCGAGCTGACGCGCCCTGCGCCCCCCTCCAGGAGCTATGCTTATTGTTCAGATACACGAGCCTTCGCCGGGTATATGCAGGCAATAACAGGGGTGGATCTTTTGTATCACGAGACGACCTTTGAACAAGATTTGTTGGAACGGGCAATGGAAACGCTACATAGCACCGGCCTTGAAGCAGCCCAGGTGGCAGCGCTGGTGGGTGCAAAATGCTTGTTAATGGGCCATTATTCAGCAAGGTATAAAGATTTAGAACCTTTGCTCAAAGAGGCTAAGACTATGTTTGAACAAAGTGTACTGTCTTTAGAGGGCAATTGGTATAAAGTTTAGTGAATCTGTGATTTTTTAACCATCTTTATACCTCAATTTTAATGGACAAAAAATATGTCTTTCAACTTAGATAACCTACTAAGGGACAATATCAAAAAACTGGTCCCTTATTCCTCCGCGAGAGATGAATTTAAAGGAGAAGCGTCTGTATTGCTAGATGCGAATGAAAATGCTTTTGGTTCACCGTTGGATCATCATTACAACCGCTATCCAGATCCATTGCAGCATCAGGTTAAAGAAAGACTAGCCCAGATTAAAGGAGTACCGGTAGATCATATCTTTTTGGGAAATGGAAGTGACGAAGCCATCGATATTCTATATCGTGCATTCTGTAAGCCTGGAGTAGACAATGTAATTTTGGTGCCCCCCACTTATGGGATGTATGAGGTATCGGCTAATATCAATGATGTACAGATCCGTAAGGTTAACCTCACGGAGGAATATCAGTTGGATTTGAATGGTATTGCCGAAGCCCTTGATATGCATACCAAGATGATTTTTATCTGTTCGCCCAATAATCCGACGGGTAATAGCATCAACCGAAAAGACATGGAGACTATTCTGACGCATTTCAAGGGTTTGGTCGTGATCGATGAGGCATACATTAATTTCTCTAAGCAACGTTCTTTCACGCAGGAGCTTGCCGAGTACCCCAATTTGGTAATTCTTCAGACACTTTCCAAAGCTTGGGGATTGGCCGCTTTACGATTAGGGATGGCTTTTGCCAGCAAAGAGATTATTCAGGTTTTTAACAAAATTAAGCCACCTTATAACATCAATCAGGCTACGCAGGATCTGGTGTTGAAAGCTCTGGAAAATGTGGACATGGTTAATAATTGGATTCAACAGACGGTTGCTGAAAGAGAGTTGCTGGTAGCCGCGTTGTCTACGATAGACCAGGTTGTACGCATTACACCATCTGATGCCAATTTTATCTTGGTCAACTTGATGGAACCTCGTGAATTATATAACTTCTTGGTGAATCAGGGTATTATTGTTCGTGACCGCTCCAAAGTAGAATTATGCGACGGTTGTTTAAGGATGACCATAGGTACAAGCGAAGAGAACAGTAAGTTGATCCGTGCTATTAGACAATTTTACAGCTAATTATTATGGAAAATCCTATAAAAAGAGTTTTATTTATCGATCGAGACGGAACGCTCATCCTGGAGCCGGAAGATGAACAAATTGATTCTTTTGCTAAGCTAAAATTCTATCCAGGAGCATTACAGTATCTTCCCCGTATTGCTCGTGAGTTGGATTTTGAATTGATTTTGGTGTCCAATCAAGATGGGTTAGGTACTGCATCACATCCAGAGGAAAATTTCTGGCCTGTACATAATTTTGTGATTGATACATTTAAAGCAGAAGGCGTCTTCTTCGCTGAAGAGCATATTGACAAGACTTTTCCACACGAAAATGCGGCAACACGTAAGCCTGGTATAGGTATGCTGACTGAGTATTTTGATAAAACAAAATATAACCTGACGGATTCATTTGTGATTGGAGATCGTGTCAACGATGTGAAATTAGCCCAAAATCTTGGTGCTAAGGCGATATGGTTACGCAATAATGATGAACTTGGAAAGGCTGAACAGGTAGCCATTACGGATGATGGTGTTGCCTTGCAGACATCCGATTGGAAAGCTGTTTATGAGTTTTTAAAACTGAGTACCCGTACAGCCGAACATCACCGTAGAACGAATGAAACGGATATTTATATCAAGGTCAATCTGGATGGATCTGGCAATGCTGATATCCATACTGGACTTCCATTTTTTGATCACATGTTGGATCAGATCGCTCGTCATGGCGCGATTGATTTGACAGTGCATGCAAAAGGAGATCTTCATATCGATGAACATCATACGATCGAAGATACGGGGATAGCTCTGGGAGAGGCGTTTTTGAAGGTGCTTGGTGACAAACGTGGTATTGAACGGTATGCGTTTACCTTGCCAATGGATGACTGTTTGGCACAAGTTGCTTTGGATTTTGGCGGTCGAAACTGGATTGTGTGGCAGGCTGAATTTAAGCGCGAGAAAATAGGAGATATGCCTACGGAGATGTTTTTCCACTTTTTCAAATCATTTTCGGACGCTGCAAAAGCTAATTTGAATATTAAAGCAGAAGGCGAAAATGAGCACCACAAAATCGAAGCCATTTTCAAAGCTTTTGCAAAATCGATAAAAAAGGCTGTACGACGTGATGCAGAGAATATGCAGTTGCCAAGTACAAAAGGGGTATTATAACAGTATTAAGTTTTTAGTACTTAGTATTTAGACTGTATAGCTACTAATATCTAACTACTAATATCTAACTACTAATATCTAACTACTAATATCTAACTACTAATATCTAACTACTAAATACTAACAATGATAGGTATAGTTAATTATGGTGCGGGCAATATTTTTTCGTTAACGGCAGCATTAGATCGAATCCAGGTAGGATATGGGATGATCAACAATAAGGAAGATTTTGATCTTTATGATCGTGTGATTATTCCTGGAGTTGGACATGCGGGGACTGCTATGACAAAACTTAGAGAGACTGGTTTGGTGGATACTATTCTTTCCTTAAAAAAGCCGGTGCTGGGTATCTGCGTAGGTATGCAGTTGTTAACCGCTTTTTCGGAGGAAGGAAAAGTAGATCTATTGTCTGTATTCCCGTTAAATACGTTACATTTTGCAAATCGGGTGGCGCTAAAAGTCCCTCATATGGGATGGAATAGCGTTATTCCTGAAATCAATTGTGCTTTGTTTACTGGAATACCAGATAATACTTATTTTTATTTCGTACACTCATACTTTATAGAACATAGTTCGGAATTTACAGCTGCGAGCTGTATATATGGAATAACGTATTCAGCTGCGATTCAAAAGGATAATTTCTATGGGGTACAGTTTCATCCTGAAAAGTCAGGTGTGTACGGTGAGCGTTTATTATTGAATTTTTCTAAAATATAATTAAAAATTAAAGACTACTTTTGCAACCCTGGGCCTGTTATAAGGTAAGAGGAGAGAATAGGCTTTTAAACTTTTAACTTTTTAATTTTTACTTTATTATGTATATCATTCCAGCGATAGATGTTTTAGACAAGAAGGTAGTTCGGCTAAGAGAAGGTTCTTACGAAGATGTTACTACCTATGATATTTCTTTAGAAGATCAGATGAAAAAGTACCATGCTAATGGTACTGAGATGGTACATATTATTGATTTGAATGGTGCTAAAGGCGATTTCTCTAATCAAGAATATCTTTTTGATATTGTACGCCGTACAGATATGAAGGTTCAGTATGGTGGAGGTGTGCGTAGCATTGAAAAGGTAAAGGAGCTGATTGATGCCGGTGTGTATCGTGTTATCGTAGGTACACAGGCTATTACTAATCCGACATTTTTAGAAGACCTTGCACAATTGAATGAAGGACGTGTCAAATATGCAAACCATATCGTGATTGCTATTGATGTCTTGGATGAGGTTATTAAGTATTCAGGGTGGTTGGAGAGTTCGCCAATCAAGCTGATGGAATATATCGATAGATGCCTTGCTTTAGGCTTTTTCCGCTTCTTATGTACCGACATTTCAAAAGATGGCAAATTAGGTGGTGCTGGTCTCGATCTATATAAGAAACTATTGGATCATTCACCCATTATCAAATTAATTGGATCCGGCGGAATATCTTCCATGAAGGATATTGAAAATTTAAATGAATTAGGTCGATTAGAATCTTGTGTCGTAGGTAAAGCGATCTATGAGAATAAAATTTCTATCGACGAAATTAAAGACTGGAACTTAAAAACATTAATTAGATTCTAATATGCTGGCTAAGCGTATTATTCCATGTTTGGATGTTAAGGATGGACGCACCGTCAAGGGGGTCAACTTTGTCGATCTTCGTGATGCCGGTGATCCGGTCGAACTTGCTTGGCAGTATTCTCAGCAGGGCGCGGATGAACTGGTCTTTTTAGATATCGCCGCTACGCATGAAGGGCGTAAGACCACGATTGACTTGGTAAAGGCCGTTGCTAGACAGGTTAATATCCCATTCACAATCGGTGGCGGTATCAATGAGATGCGTGATGCCGAGATTCTTCTCCATAGCGGAGCCGATAAAATATCCATCAACTCGGCTGCGGTTCGCAATCGACAGTTGATTGATGATCTGGCAAAAGCATTTGGAGCACAGTTTGTTGTTGTGGCGGTAGATACCCGATTTATCGATGGAAAGAACTATGTGCATTTGAGTGGGGGCAGAGAAAAGACGGATATCCTTACCGAAGAATGGATAAAAGAAGCTGAAAGCCGCGGAGCAGGGGAGATCTTGCTCACGTCTATGGATCATGACGGGACAAAGAATGGATTTGATAATGGTCTGTTGGGGACTATTAATAAACAGATTAATATTCCTTTGATAGCATCGGGCGGAGCAGGCAATGAGCAGCATTTTGTTGACGTATTTCAAGAAGCCAACGTTGATGCTGCGTTAGCAGCTTCCGTATTTCATTACGGAGAAATACGGATACCAGAATTAAAAGAAAGATTACGAACCGAAGGCATATCGGTACGATAACTACGCAATACTAACAAACAAATGATAGATTTTGAAAAGGGTGACGGCCTCGTTCCTGTAGTCATTCAGGATGTTCAGACACTAGAGGTTCTGATGTTGGGTTATATGAACGGTGAAGCCTGGGAAAAGACACAAAAAGACCAAAAAGTAACCTTTTTCTCGCGGTCAAAGAATAGACTTTGGACCAAGGGCGAAGAAAGTGGTAATTTTTTATGGATGAAGAGTTTTCATATCGATTGTGATCAAGATACCATCCTTATAAAGGTACAACCGGCAGGACCGACCTGCCATACGGGAAGTAGAAGCTGTTTTGGTACCGCTTACGGGAATAATTTTATCGCGGAATTGGAACGTATTATAGCACAACGCTATGAGTTTCCTTCTGAAGAGTCTTACGTAAATCACTTAAGAAGCAAAGGATTAAATAAGATCGCTCAGAAGGTCGGTGAAGAAGCTGTTGAAACAGTAATCGCTGCCTTAGCACAGACAGAAAGAGAATTTATCGATGAGACTTCCGATTTGGTTTTTCACCTACTGGTTTTACTACGGGAAAAAGGATTTGCCTTAGAGACCATAGCCAAGAACCTGGAAGAACGACATAAATAATAAAGTTGTTAAATAGCATTTTTTTAAATGCCCTTAGTCAAAATACGTTGACTGGGGGCATTTTTTGTTAGCGCTTTTCTATTATGCTCTGCTGCTTTTCTATGACGATCCAGCGCCTCACCAACAGAATCTAGCAGGTTGGCAAAGCATGCTATAAGTTGTGAACTTGTCAATTTGTACGTGAAGTTTTTTCACATAAAGTGTATAAATTAATCAATTTGGATGGACAGTATGTCCTGTTTTGTTGTCCTAATTTGTCCTTTACTATTTTCCCGAGATTTATTCTGCTTTTTTTCTGTCCCCCCCACTCTGTCCTCGAGTGATATTTGTTAATGTGTTGTTTTTTAGTGGTTTATTTTGGATTTGTCCACTTGTTATTTGTGTTAGTTTCCTAGGTGTTGTCCACCATAGATGCATTTTGTCCCCATAGGTGTCTACTTAGATTCACTATTATCTTTCTTTTTTATTGCAAACTTCGTTCAGGAAATAAGACCCAAAGTGATGATGGATTAGTGCCGACTATGAAGTTTCTTATTCCCCAAACAAACGAGTTAACTAAGAAATAAACAAGCGAGGTGCTCACACTCTATTGATCACTTCAATTGCCAAACAAATCGGATGTCGCGCAGGCATCGTTAAAATATGAAGGTTATGAAAAGCTATTTAACAAGATGGAGAGGTTTAGCGACTTTCTTGGGATCGAGAGAAAATTCAAAGCCAATACTGTCATTCGAAAACGGTGGATTATTACATCGTGCCTCAAATTTATTAAAGCGTTTTCTTTTTGTTAAGACAGCAATCTTAGCCTTGTTGTTGTCATTTGCATTCTCGACGCAGGTGAAGGGGCAGTGTACTTATAATATTGATCCGAATGCGACAGTTGTTGACTTAGTAGGTATTTCTACTAATGACCTAACTATTGCCTCGAAACTATGGAAGTACAATAATACGATTTATGTAGCGGTCAAATCCAAACTTTCGATTCAATCTATGACAATTGAAGGTATAACCTCTTTTACAAAAGATGAGTGTCCTGTAGGAATGGATTTAACGATAAATACCACGCCTTCTGCTACGGTGCTTAGTCCAGTTCCTGGTCTTTCAGGTGGCGGCAATGGAGCTAGATGGACAGTTGTGCAGTTTGATTATTTAACTTTATTGCAGGAGCTGCAAGATGGGCAGAATACTATTTCAGTTAAGGGTAATGGAGGTGGACATGATGTAAATAACGTACCTTTTGATTTTGTAGTGCCTAAAATTGATGTTCCAGTTTTTAAAAATTGGGTTGGGGGAGGATCTAATTACCCTACAATAAATGTTGCACTTTACGGTACAGAAGCTGGAGGTATTACTCCACGTCTGTTGTCTACTTATTCTTGGCAAAGTATTGGAAGTAGTTGGTCTCACACTTTTTTACAAGTACCTAAATACGGGCCTTCAGGATCGCTCTACACATATTCTGTTGATGAAGATCCTGTTATTGGATATTGTAAGTCGATAAGTGGGTTGACAATAACCAATACAAAAATAGTAGTGGCTAGTGCTGGTTCTGATCAGGTAAAATGTAATGATGGTAATTTTACCCTTGCGGGGAATAATCCAGGAACTAGCTCTGGACTTTGGACGGTTGTTGGTACAGCTCCGTCAGGATTTGCTTTTACCAATGCTACTTTATATAATACAACGGTAACAGGCTTACCTGCAGGATCAAGTATCACGTTGAGATGGACAGTCACTACCGGAACCTGTTCAACTTCAGATGATGTCATACTGACGAACAATGCTGCACCAGCAGCTCCAACAGCGCTTAATGGCGGAACTATAACAGTATGTGCTAGCTCTCCTTTGCAGACACTGAATGCGAATGATGCGGTTCAAACGGTAAGTGGACAAAATATTGTGTGGTACGATGCCGAAGTAGGAGGTAATATTGTGGCGACCCCTACGTTGAATGCCGTTGGTTCCAGAATTCTTTGGGCAGAAGCAACAACTATTGCTACAGGCTGTACATCAACTTCGCGAACTAAAGTCACGTTAACTATTCACAATTGCAGTATTGCTTTGGTAAAAAAGGCAGTTGTAAATAATACGGGCACAAATGGCTGTACCGTTCTTGGTGATCAAATAACGTATACCTTTGAAGTAACGAATCCGGGAACTAGTGATATTTCGAGTATAACGATAACCGATCCATTATTTCAAGCACCTAATCCATCCGTAGCAATTTCTTATGTGAGTGGGGATTCCAATTCTGACTCCAAATTGAACCAAGGAGAAATTTGGATCTATACTGCAGAGTATACCATCACTCAAGCAAATATTAATAGCGGTTCTATTACAAATCAGGCAACTGTACAAGGAGTTACCAGTACGGGTAGCACAGTAATGGATCAATCTGGAACAGCCGTTAATAACAATACACAAACTGTTACTACACTCTGTCAGAGCCCTGACTTTACGATTACTAAAACAGCTGATGTGTCTACCTACGATGCCGTTGGCGATGTGATCACGTATACGATCACGGTTACGAATACGGGTAACGTTACGTTGAACAATGTTTCGGTTGTCGATG